>NZ_AP026438.1:3492500-3497500 GCF_055381905.1 Agrobacterium sp. 5Ca50 | reverse complement strand
CACGATCAGTACTCGTCATTATCGCTCAATAACGGTCCTATTTCGACTTCAAGGCGGCGCAGAACCATAAATCAATTTTTGTTTGCACCCCAAAATACATGCCTGAAATCTGGCCATGGTCATAATGAATTAGAACTTGGGATGCGTTTTTTAATTTGAGATGCAGTATTACTTTTTCCATTTCTTGACGCGCACTGTTACCTGGCGTGCTGCTCTCGGACTAATGCATGACCGCGTAATTTCTTCGCTCGGCGTTCTGCTTTCAGGATGCTGCTATGGCATGGGGCTATTGCATTGATCCTTTAACTTCGTGTTGCTCGACGCCTTTTTTTCGGCTCACCCTATTCACTCCAGTCGACACTTCTTCTTTGAAGTGTCGTTCCTTGCCATCTTCAAACGGTGCTTTTTCAAAGCAGGTGGCTCCCGCCTTTTAGATTCCGGCTGTATTTTTTTTTACCCCATTAAACCGGGACCTATTCTGATACGCTGGCCGCCTGCTTTCTGCTTTTGCTTCATTGCGATTTGTACGCCTCTCTCTGAGCGTTTCGTTCGTCCACTATGACATAGGAGCTGGCTCGTTGCGCAGCGGTTCCTATGCCTCTGTGGCCCGTCCGACTTTTGCTTTTAGGTGATTGAGGTTTGCCCCGTGACGTAGGTTTGCGCCTTCCAGTTCGCCTCCGGAGGCCGCGCGCGCAGAGTTATTCTGCGACCTGGTTGAGAGGCGGCGCTTACATTGCGGTCATTGTCGCCCTCTGAGGTGCAAGCAAGTCGATCGATCAGCTCTATTCCGCCCTGCCTTTCGCGCCGGGCTGATCATAAGAAGTGGTGCAGCACATTACGCCGACTTTCGGCGCCGGCCGTCGTGTTGTTCGGTCTCCGCTGCGTGCCTTCAATGATTTCGTCAAGGCGATGCGGCGATTGTGCCTTGATGGTTTAGGCTTGGGGCGTGTTGGCGGTTTTCATGTGGAGGAGGATATTGAGGCGGGCAGACTTGTGTCTGTTCTGGACGATTATAATCCACGTGATGCCGAGGTTATCTGGTGGGTCTATGGTGGTTCGGGACCATTGTCTGGCCGGGTACGCGCCTATTTGGATTTTCTGAGCGAGCATGTTGTGCGAGCGTGGCCATGATTTTCTGGTGGGACGTCTACCATTGGTTATTGAGCGTTTTGTCGCCGGCGGTTTTTCGTGGCTTTGACTTTCGCATTGGGCAGCTTTGGTGTGCCTTGGTCGTTGTGCTTTGAGCAGGGTTATTTTCGCGGGCGCGTAGGTGCCGGCAATGGTCTGCGGTTTCTTTTAGCTTTGAGATTTTGATTTTTTGGGGGATGTTTTGGTGATTTGGTTGCGGGGCAGGATTTAGGATTTTTCTGTCCCGTTGCGTCGGCTGTGCCTCCTTGCGGGCCCCTGAGGAGGCGTTAACTCCTCGACGCGTTAGCAACAAAAAAGCCCGCTTGCTGCGGGCTTGTTTTATTGGTTGCGGGGGCAGGATTTGAACCTGCGGCCTTCAGGTTATGAGCCTGACGAGCTACCGGGCTGCTCCACCCCGCGTTACCAGGTTTTTGCCAAAGGCAAAATACCCCTCGGCAAACTGTAAAACAGTTTGTCCGTACTCGGTAAACTGCATGGCAGTTTGTCCGAACCAGCGCAAATCCAGAGGATTTGTCGCGACGACGTCGATCGCTCTAGCGATTGACGGATCTGTGCCGAGCAAATTGCGTTGCAATTTGTCTCGCGTTTCCTGAACTTGCCAGTTTTCCCGATCTATCAGCCCTCAAAGAGTTAGCTTTTCGGAATGCGGGACGGCATGAGTCCAAGAATTGGCCTTAAACGCAAAAGGCCGCTTTGATAGCGGCCTCGTGTTGGGCATCGAGGCCCTTTTTGTGATGAGAAGATGTTTTGTAAGCTTTGAGTTGCGTTTAGCAGACCTGGCAGCGACCTACTCTCCCGCGTCTTAAGACGAAGTACCATTGGCGCTGGGGCGTTTCACGGCCGTGTTCGGAATGGGAACGGGTGCAGCCGCCCCGCAATAACCACCAGGTCGGCAAAACGCAACAACTTACGTTGTTTTCGAGAAGCTGGAGAGCTTGAAGCTCACTTTAATTTAACACGTCTTGATGGACATGAACAATGAGAACGAAGAAGTCGATCGAGCTATTAGTAACGGTAAGCTTCATACATTACTGTACTTCCACACCCGTCCTATCAACGTGGTCGTCTTCCACGGCTCTGATAGGGAATACTCGTTTTCAGGTTGGTTTCCCGCTTAGATGCCTTCAGCGGTTATCCATTCCGTATATAGCTACTCTGCTATGCCCTTGGCAGGACAACAGATCCACCAGAGATACGTCCATCCCGGTCCTCTCGTACTAGGGACAGATCCTGTCAATATTCCTACACCCACGGCAGATAGGGACCGAACTGTCTCACGACGTTCTGAACCCAACTCACGTACCGCTTTAAATGGCGAACAGCCATACCCTTGGGACCTGCTCCAGCCCCAGGATGCGATGAGTCGACATCGAGGTGCCAAACAACCCCGTCGATATGGACTCTTGGGGGTCATCAGCCTGTTATCCCCGGCGTACCTTTTATCCGTTGAGCGATGGCCCTTCCACACGGGACCACCGGATCACTATGACCGACTTTCGTCTCTGCTCGACTTGTCAGTCTCGCAGTCAGGCTAGCTTATGCCATTGCACTCGACGACCGATTTCCGACCGGTCTGAGCTAACCATCGCGCGCCTCCGTTACTCTTTCGGAGGCGACCGCCCCAGTCAAACTACCCACCATACACTGTCCCGGATCCGGATAACGGACCGCGGTTAGACATCCACGAAGATAAGGGTGGTATTTCAAGGATGGCTCCACAAGAACTGGCGTCCCTGCTTCAAAGCCTACCACCTATCCTACACATGCCTTGGCGAATGCCAGTGTAAAGCTATAGTAAAGGTGCACGGGGTCTTTCCGTCTGACCGCAGGAACCCCGCATCTTCACGGGGAATTCAATTTCACTGAGTCTATGTTGGAGACAGCGGGGAAGTCGTTACGCCATTCGTGCAGGTCGGAACTTACCCGACAAGGAATTTCGCTACCTTAGGACCGTTATAGTTACGGCCGCCGTTTACTGGGGCTTCAGTTCAGAGCTTGCACCCCTCCCTTTAACCTTCCAGCACCGGGCAGGCGTCAGACCCTATACGTCGTATTGCTACTTCGCAGAGCCCTGTGTTTTTGATAAACAGTCGCTACCCCCTGGTCTGTGCCACCCCACTATACTTGCGTACAATGGGGTCACGCTTCTTCCGAAGTTACGCGTGCAATTTGCCGAGTTCCTTCAACATAGTTCTCTCAAGCGCCTTGGTATACTCTACCTGACCACCTGTGTCGGTTTCGGGTACGGTCTATACGGTGGAGCTATTTCCTGGAACCTCTTCGCTGCACAACCAATCCAATAAGGGTGTACAACACACGAGATCCGTCACTACCACCAGGCCCACGAATATTAACGTGGTTCCCATCGACTACGCGTGTCCGCCTCGTCTTAGGGGCCGGCTAACCCTGCTCAGATTAACTTTAAGCAGGAACCCTTGGTCTTTCGGCGAGGGAGTCTCTCACTCCCTTTATCGTTACTCATGTCAACATTCGCACTTCCGATATCTCCAGCAGCCCTCACGGGTCCGCCTTCACAGACTTACGGAACGCTCCGCTACCACACGATCATAAGATCGTATCCTCAGCTTCGGTGCATGGCTTTAGCCCCGTTACATTTTCGGCGCAAAGACCCTTATTTAGACCAGTGAGCTGTTACGCTTTCTTTAAATGATGGCTGCTTCTAAGCCAACATCCTGGTTGTTTTGGGATCCTCACATCCTTTCCCACTTAGCCATGACTTGGGGACCTTAGCTGGAGGTCAGGGTTGTTGCCCTCTTCACGACGGACGTTAGCACCCGCCGTGTGTCTGCCGACTAGTACTCCTCGGTATTCGGAGTTTGGTTAGGATCAGTAAGACGGTGAGTCCCCATAGCCCATCCAGTGCTCTACCCCCGAGGGTATTCGGTCGACGCTCTACCTAAATAGATTTCGCGGAGAACCAGCTATTTCCGAGTTTGATTGGCCTTTCACCCCTAGCCACAAGTCATCCCAATCTATTGCAACAGATATGGGTTCGGCCCTCCAGTTGGTGTTACCCAACCTTCAGCCTGCTCATGGCTAGATCACTCGGTTTCGGGTCTAATGCAACTAACTAAATCGCCCTATTCAGACTCGCTTTCGCTGCGCCTACACCTACCGGCTTAAGCTTGCTAGTTACACTAAGTCGTTGACCCATTATACAAAAGGTACGCCGTCACCCTTGCGGGCTCCGACTGTTTGTAGGCATCCGGTTTCAGGTTCTATTTCACTCCCCTCGTCGGGGTGCTTTTCACCTTTCCCTCACGGTACTTGTTCGCTATCGGTCATGCACGAGTACTTAGGCTTGGAGAGTGGTCTCCCCATGTTCAGACAGGATTTCACGTGCCCCGCCTTACTCAAGGACAATGATTGTTCTACGTGTACGGGGCTATCACCCGCTACGGCCGAACTTTCCAGATCGTTCCACTTTATTCATCATTGCCACTGGCCTGGTCCGCGTTCGCTCGCCACTACTTACGGAGTCTCGGTTGATGTCCTTTCCTGCAGGTACTTAGATGTTTCAGTTCCCTGCGTTCGCTTCTTACCCCTATGTATTCGAAGGTAAGATACCTTATATCAATACTTGGAAACCCAAACCGTTCATAAGAACAGCTTGGATTCTCCAAGTATTTAAGGTGGGTTGCCCCATTCGGAGATCCATGGATCAAAGCTTATTCGCAGCTCCCCACGGCTTATCGCAGCGTATCACGTCCTTCTTCGCCTGTGCATGCCAAGGCATCCACCAAATGCCCTTAAAACACTTGTTCGTTCTCATTGTCTATGCCCATCACATAGCCTCCAAAGGAGGCAAGACCCGGTTACCTTTTACAACC
>NZ_AP026438.1:3115000-3487500 GCF_055381905.1 Agrobacterium sp. 5Ca50 | reverse complement strand
ACCGCGCCCCACCGGGGAGAAAGCTGCCATGGCAATGGCGCAAGGCATTCGGGAGCGTGGATTGTCGCTGCTTGGCTTCAGCAAAGAAGCACAGCAATTGCGCCACCGTATCGGGTTCCTGCACCGTACATTGGGTGAACCATGGCCGGATATGAGCGATGACGCTCTACTGTCGAGGCTTGAAGACTGGTTTGTACCCTTTCAGAGCGACTGCAAAGGTCTTTCCGACGTCAAACCCGGGACGTTGTTTGACGGGTTGATGTCACTTCTACCGCATGGGTTGGACCGCGATCTTCCCCGACTTGCGCCAACCCATTTCGAAGCTCCTACGGGTCAACGACATCAGGTACATTATGACGGTGAAGAGCCATTGCTGGTCATACGGGTGCAGGAATTGTTTGGCCTCAAGACACATCCTGCTGTTGCAGGCGGCAAATTACCGCTCCTGTTGGAATTGACCTCGCCTGCGCATCGCCCCATACAGACGACACGCGACCTACCAGGGTTCTGGTCCGGTTCGTGGAGAGATGTACGCGCTGACATGCGTGGCCGTTACCCGCGACACCCTTGGCCAGAAAATCCCGCAGATGCCGCGCCGACCAACCGTGCAAAGCCACGCGGCACCTGATCACGTGTCGCAAGACCTGTGTCCCTCCCGGTCGGTACCAAGAGTTTTGACCGCTATGCCCGCGACAAGACAATAAAGTCTGACGTGAATAGCATGAAGGAGACTGGCATGGCCGTTCAGCCAATCGAAAATACCCAGCTTGACCGGTTCAGCCGCCAGATACGTTTGCAAACAATTGTGCGTTTACGCTGGCTAGCAGTAGCCGGGCAGAGTGCAACACTGCTGCTGGTGGAATTGGTGCTGAAGTTCCCACTGCCTTTGGTGCCGTGCATCCTTCTCGTCGCAGCATTGGCGGCCGCCAATCTTGTTCTGACTGCCCGCTTCCCATCGACACACCGACTTGAGCCGCGTTCGGCCACTTTGCTACTTGCATTTGACCTTCTGCAGCTGACAGCGCTTCTTTACATCACCGGCGGTCTCTCCAACCCGTTCAGCCCACTAATTTCCGTTCCGGTTATCATTGCATTTGCCTCGCAGCCGCTGCGTTATTCGCAAGTGCTGTTGGGTATTGCACTTGTCTGCTCGGCAATTATTGCATTCTCCCCCTATCCCGTACCTTGGTATCCGGGTGAGCCATTGCCGATCCAACCGATCATGCAGGTCGGCATGTGGTGCTCGATCATTGCTATGATGCTGTTTACCGCCTTCTACGCCTACCGGGTTTCCAATGAAGCCAATCAGCTTGCCAATGCACTGGCGGCCACGGAACTGGTGCTGGAACGCGAAAAACATCTGTCGCAGCTTGATGGCCTTGCTGCGGCCGCAGCCCATGAATTGGGCACACCACTTGCCACGATTAGTGTGGTCGCGAAGGAAATGGAACGCGAGCTTGGTAAGGATGAGCGGTTTGGCGAGGATGTCTCGCTGCTGCGCAGCCAGAGCGAACGTTGCCGTGACATTCTGAAGCGGCTGACTTCCCTTTCTGCTGACGGCGAAGAACATATGCGTCGTCTGCCTCTCTCCTCGTTAATGGAGGAGGTGATCGCGCCGCACCGCGAGTTTGGCATCAAGATCAATCTGGTCGACATCAATGGACGGGATGGAGAGCCTGTCGGATCCCGTAACGCTGGCATACTGTACGGTCTGGGCAACCTGATCGAAAACGCCGTCGACTACGCCAGCAAATCGGTGATCATCACTGTTGAACACAACGCCCAGCAGGTGCGCATTACCATTGAAGATGACGGCGAGGGTTACGCCCCGGACATTCTGGTGCGTATCGGTGATCCCTACGTGACCAAACGCCAGAACATGGCGCGCGCCGGCGGATTGGGCCTCGGGCTTTTTATTGCCAAAACCCTGCTGGAACGTTCCGGCGCTACGCTGACATTCGAGAACCGATCCGACACGACAGGCGCACGCGTCAAAGTGGTCTGGCCGCGCAGCATCATGGACGACATCAGGGCGAAATGACTTTACGCCAAGGCCGCTAAGGGCCATAACAATTATCACCTATAAAGACAGAAATAGCCGGGAGGCCGGGGCATGAGCAACGAAACCCAAACCACAGCGTTAAGTGGCGCAGACCAACCAACAGAAGACCATATCGGGCCTGACAAGACCCTGCTGATCGTTGATGATGACGGTCCGTTTTTGCGCCGTCTGGCACGCGCCATGGAAACAAGAGGATTTGTTGTCGACACGGCCGAGACGGTCAGTGAAGGCATTGCCAAGTCGAAGATCATGCCACCGAAATACGCGGTGGTCGATTTGCGCCTGACGGATGGCAATGGTCTGGAAGTCATCGAAGCCATTCGTCAGAACCGCGACGACACGCAGATCGTCGTGCTGACAGGTTATGGCAACATTGCCACCGCTGTTACCGCCGTTAAGCTGGGTGCACTGGATTACCTGGCAAAACCTGCCGATGCTGATGACGTCTTCAATGCGTTGACGCAGCGCGCCGGTGAGAAAAAGGAACTACCGGAAAACCCGATGTCTGCGGACCGAGTACGCTGGGAGCACATTCAGCGCGTCTACGAGATGTGTGAACGCAACGTGTCGGAAACAGCTCGTCGTTTGAATATGCACCGCCGCACCCTGCAGCGCATTCTGGCCAAAAGAGCCCCTAAGTAAGGACGCTGACCGGTCACTCCCCAAAGGTTTGGCCGGTTTGCCATTCGGCGAGCATCAAGCGGCGCGCCGCCGTTCGTGAGAAGTCGAGAGTGATCGCCTTACGCCGCGCCGGTACCAGCTTGTGTTCCGGTGCCTCGCGCAACATATGCGCCGAGTACCCGTCCGAAACAATCAGACCAAAGTCCGGCGGAAAGATATCAAGCGGCACTTCATTATGGGTTGCAAAAAACAGCCTGTCGCAAAACAAGCGATATTCCGGCCATTTGCGATCGACACGAAAATCTTCAATCGATGATTTGATCTCGATGATCCAGATCTCGCCTTTCATGGACAGGCTGATCAAGTCCGCGCGTCGGCCATTGGCAAGCGGCAATTCTGGCAACACAGCATGGCGCATCTCATGCAACAAACGCTGCACGCCACGTCGCACCAGCATGGCCTTTTCAGATTGCCGCCCGTCGACCAGCGGGTTACCGGCACCAAATGAAACGATGGTCATATCAAAGCCCTGTGAAATGTTGCAAAAAGGCCATCCCGTCACAATTAATCGCTGCATAGCGTGATGCTGCAACGCAATGCCTTGCAAAGCCCAGTCTAATGGAAAATAAGCTGCTGACAAAGGTGGTTCAACCTTCCCCATCACCAGCGTCATTTTCCGCGAGAACATCATGCGCATTCGCACTATTTTGACTGCATTCGGTCTGACAGCAACGCTTGCCATAACCGGTTGTGCTTCTACGAGTTCTGAAGTTTCGAAGAACGAGGCTGCTCCGATAGCAGCCCCTGCCCGCGTTGAAACTGTTCAGATTTTCAACGATGTTTATGGTCCGGTCACCGACGCCGGTTACGCACTGCCAGCAATTCCGATCGAGCGTGTGAACGAGAAGTTCCGCCGCCAGATCGTTGAGTTCCAGACACAGGAAAAGCCGGGCACGATCATCGTCAACACCCGCGAGCGTTTCCTGTATTACGTCATGTCCGGCAACCGCGCCGTTCGTTACGGCATCGGCGTTGGCAAGCAGGGTTTTGCATGGGCGGGCGAAGCCTATGTTGCCTGGAAGCAGGAATGGCCAATGTGGCACCCGCCAAAGGAAATGGCTGTACGCAAGCCGGATATTGCCCAGTACGTTGAAAAGGGCATGGGTCCTGGTCTCAGAAACCCGCTCGGCGCACGCGCCATGTACCTGTTTAACGAAAAGGGTCAGGACACACTGTTCCGTATCCATGGTTCGCCAGAATGGGCTTCGATCGGCACAGCTGCGTCCTCCGGCTGCATCCGTATGATCAATCAGGATGTGATCGATCTTTACAGCCGTGTTCGTCCAGGCCGTACCTCCAAGGTTATCGTGATCCAGTAAGGTCACGCAAACGACCAAAATCACAAAAGCCGCCGGAGAACGTCCTGGCGGCTTTTTTGTTTGCTCAGATGTTGTGCTGTCGCATGACGCTTGAAGAAATCCAGAATAACACGGCGGACAGGCTGAATGTTGCACCGAGCATCGATACGCCCGTCCAGCCAAATTGGGCATAGGCGGTGGTTGACGAGATGGCTCCTACTGCACTTCCTGTCGAATAGAACACCATGTAACCGCCAACCAGACGACTGCGCGCATCTGGGCGAGCCGTAAAGATCACACTCTGATTGGTCACATGGACTGCCTGAATTGCGAAATCAAGCAACACCACACCTACGACAAAAAGCAGCAAAGACGCGGGCAAAAGGCCGACCAGCAACCATGAAAGGCTGAGCAAAAGGAGCGACAGGCCCGTTACCCGGTTAGCATGACCACGATCGGCAAGATGTCCGGCTCCACTGGCAGCAAGTGCACCCGCTAGGCCGGCAATACCAAACAGCCCTATACTGGTGTGTGAAAGCGAAAAAGGAGTAGTACTCAGTGGCAACACCATTGCCGTCCACAAGGTGCTAAAACTTGCAAAAATGAGAAAAGCCAGGATGCCTCGCTCGCGCAGAATGCGCTCTCGCAGAAACAATGCTGGTATGGATTTTACGATTGCCCAATAGCTGCCTGTCCGTGCGGTGGACGGCGCTCCGCCCGGCAGGACACGGGCAAGCACCAGACCCATGATCAGCATCAAAAATGCGGACACCATATAAACGGTGCGCCAGCCGCCGAAATCAGCGAGTACACCGGAGACAAACCGGGCAGCAAGAATGCCTATCACTACCCCGCCCGTCACAAGGCCAATGGCGTGTCCCTGTTGTCTGGGAGCCGTCAACGTCGCGGTAAAAGCCACGATGACCTGCACGACAACAGCAAGAAGTCCGACACAGATCATTCCGACGAAGAGAATGGCGACATGCTGGGCTGTTGCAACAATCATCAACGCCACCGCGGACAGAAGGATTTGGCGGATGATAAGCTTACGGCGGTCGATCAGATCACCAGCCGGCACGATGAGCAGAAGCCCTGCGACGTAACCGACATGCGTCAGCGTGACGACAAGTCCAATTGATGCGGGCTCAATACCAAAGTCAGCCGCCATGACATCGAGCAATGGCTGGGCATAATAGATATTCGCGACACTGAGACCACAGGTCAAAGCAAAGATCAGAATGATCCAGCCAGACAGGCTGGCGGGTGGAAGGCTTTGGACGTGTGATGCATCGGGGTGGAATGGGGCAAGATTGACTGGCGTTTCCATAACATGTTTCCTTTCTAGTCTTATAACAAGACCACTTGTCACATTCGCATTCCAGTTCTATTTTAGAACCAGATTTGGCAGATAGCCGCCAAGAAGCGCGTTAACGTGGAACAAAGCAGATGAAACGGAAGAGTTTTCGGGAAGCGGAGTGTCCAGTCGCGCGGACGCTGGACGCGATCGGTGACTGGTGGTCCTTGCTTATCATTCGCGATGCATTTGATGGCATCAGTCGATTCAGCCAGTTTCAGCAGAACCTCGGTATTGCCAAGGGTATGCTGACAACGCGGTTGCGCGATCTTGTTGAGGCGGGCGTACTAGCGCTGGCCCCAGCCTCTGATGGCAGTGCCTATCAGGAATATGTGCTGACTGAAAAAGGGAGACGACTTTTTCTAGTTATTGTCTCGTTGCGACAATGGGGTGAAGACCACCTCTACCAAGCCGACGAACCTCGCTCCACACTGGTGGAGACCAATACAAATCATCCGGTTTCGCGGCTGGAATTGTCCTCTTTATCCGGGAAAAAGCTTGCCTGGGAAGAAACCCGGATCGTTGCAGCCCAGCGCCGCAGTTCATGACAATGTCTGTCACGACGCTGTCTCGCCTCGTGACAGACCTGCGGGGATATATCAGCCTGCCAGCTTTGCCTTCAACTCCTGGCGACGGCGGTGCAGAACCGGTTCAGTATAACCGTTTGGCTGCATACGGCCCTCCAGCACCAGTTCCAGTGCTGCCTGGAAAGCAACGGAATCGTCAAAATTTCCGGCCATCGGTGTGTACGCAGCATCGCCGGCATTCTGACCATCGACCACAGCTGCCATTCGCTGCATTGTTTCAACGATCTGCTGACGACTGGCGATACCGTGATGTAGCCAGTTGGCCATGTGTTGCGCAGAGATGCGCAGGGTCGCACGATCTTCCATCAGGCCAACATTGTTGATGTCAGGAACCTTGGAACAACCAACACCCTGATCAACCCAACGCACGACGTAGCCCAAAATTCCCTGGGCGTTGTTATCCAGTTCGCGCTGGATGTCTTCAGCAGACCAGTTTGGACGGTTGGCGACAGGTACCGAGAGAATATCGCCCAGCTTGGCGCGCGGGCGGCTTTTAAGCCCCTGCTGGACGGCGGCAACATCGATCTTGTGGTAATGGGTCGCGTGCAGTGTCGCCGCAGTCGGTGAAGGTACCCAAGCCGTGTTTGCGCCAGCCTTTGGATGGGCGATCTTCTGCTCCAGCATCGCTGCCATCAGGTCCGGCATGGCCCACATGCCCTTGCCGATCTGCGCATGACCGGACAATCCACATTCCAGACCGATGTCGACATTCCAGTTTTCGTAGGCTGCAATCCAAGCCGCCTGCTTCATGTCGCCCTTGCGGATCATTGGACCCGCTTCCATGGATGTGTGCATTTCGTCACCGGTGCGATCAAGAAAACCGGTATTGATGAACACAACACGGTCCTTTGCCGCGCGAATGCACTCCTTGAGATTGACCGTGGTGCGGCGCTCCTCATCCATAATGCCCATTTTCATGGTGTTGGGTTTCATGCCAACCAAAACCTCAACACGCGAGAAGATTTCGCATGCGAAGGCCACTTCTTCCGGGCCATGCATCTTGGGCTTCACGACATACATCGAACCGGCACGCGAGTTCTTGTAGCGACCACCGGGGCCAATATCATAAAGCGCAATCAAAGCGGTGATGACACCATCCATGATGCCTTCGGGCACCTCGTTACCGTTACGGTCAAGAATAGCCGGGTTAGTCATTAGGTGGCCGACATTGCGAATCAACATCAGCGAACGACCGGGTAGCGTCAGTGCTGAACCATCAGGGGCCGTGTAGTCACGATCGGTGTTCAGCGTGCGGGTAAATGTCTTGCCCGCCTTGGTCACGCTTTCCTTGAGATCACCGCGCATCAGGCCAAGCCAGTTCCGATAGACTTCAACCTTGTCAGCAGCATCCACAGCGGCGATGGAATCTTCGCAGTCCATGATGGTTGTCAGCGCCGATTCGGCAATCACATCCGAGATGCCGGCAGCATCGCTTTTGCCAATCGCGGTTGTTGGGTCGATGACAATTTCGATATGCAGACCATGATTGGCCAGCAGAATAGCGGAAGCCTGCGTCGCCTCCCCTTTGTAGCCGGCAAACTGCGCAGGATTTTTGAGGCCTGTCACGCCACTGGATGAGGCGATTTCCAATGTTCCGTTGTTGACCCGCAAGGCGTTGATAGCGGTCCAGTCACCATCAACAAGCGGAAACGCGTCATTGAGAAATGCTCGTACCCACGCAATGACCTTGTCACCGCGCTTGGGATTGTAGCCTTCGGTCTTTTCGGCACCGTCGGTTTCAGGAATGGCATCCGTGCCATAAAGCGCGTCGTACAGCGAACCCCAGCGGGCATTGGCAGCATTCAGCGCGTAACGGGCATTCATGACCGGAACGACAAGCTGCGGGCCAGCGATCTGCGCGATTTCCGGATCGACATTATGAGTCGAAATGGTGAAGGCACCGCCCTCCGGCTGGATGTAACCGATATCGCGGAGAAATTGCTCGTAGACAGCAAGATCTACAGGTGCACCGTTCTGCCGGTACCAGTCATCAAGTTTAGCCTGAAACGCGTCACGCTTTTCCAACAGAGCGCGATTCTTCGGCGAAAGGTCGTGCACGATTTCGGAAAAACCGGCAAAAAACGCATCGGCATCAAGTCCGGTTTCAGGCAGGACTTCTGTGGTCAGAAAGTCGTGCAGCTTTGCGTCTACAGATAGTCCATGCTTTTCAACGAAGGTCATACAGGGCTCTCCAAAACTTCTGGTGTTTGGGTGCCACATTGCCAGCAGGATATTTTTAGTCAATCACACAAAAGTAAGAAGGATCTGTTCCGTCTGGGAACAAATCCTTCAAGATCAATAACAAAATAGGCCTTGGGCAGATCCAAGCCTGATGGCTTACAGCAATTTTTTGAGGTCTTCGATGCGGTCGTTGACCAACCAGCCGTAATAGTTTTCTTCCGGCCAGGCTGGCCCATCACCTGCGGCAGCACGGGCGCGATTGCGCGCGGCCAAAGCTCCGGCACGCTGTGTGGAGCCACCGACATTATAGAGCGTCGATGTCAGACCGGGATTGTCAGAAATATCCATGTTTGCAATGGACTTGTAATCGTCAATTGATTTGCGGATCGACGCAGCCATGAAGGCAAGCGAGCGATCAGGATCCATAATCGCCTTGTAAACCGCCGCAGCGTCGTTTTCATCCAGCTTTTCATAGCCCGATGTTTTGGAAACCATGTCAGTCAGCATCAGAGCTGTCAGCGGGTTCATCTGGCCCAAACCAAAGGTCTGACCTGCATAAAAGGGCTGGAAAAATACGGCACTAAAACGATTGTCCGGATAGGATTTTCCACCAACCTTGCGGCCACGGAAGCTTTTTTCCCAGACATTTTCCCGGCACGACCACAGACGGTAAGCATCCGAGTTTGGCGAACAGTTGGCAAATTCAGGTTTTGCAATGAACTGGGCAATGGTTTCGTCTTCATAACCGAAGCGGAAACTGCTGCCAGCGTAGGATGCCGCCTTGACGTAATAGGACTGCAAGCGGTCGTAGGCGTCGACATTATAGGTATGTTCGCCGACAATCGCACCGATCATGTGAATGGGGTCGATGCCGTAGCGACCGGCTGTCGACTTGATCTTACCGATAAGCTGCTTGTCGCTGGACAGGAGATCGATGACCTTCTGGTATTTTCTCTCGTAACTTGAATTGCTGGCTTTCGTGCGTCGCGCCGATGCACCTGGTACACCCGGCTGTTCCGCATTGCGGTTACCCGCAGGAACAAGCGTGGCAGCATCAGCTGCTGCAGTCGAAAAAGCCGTCATCAGCAGTGCGGCGGCGAGTGTCACAATTGTATGGCGCAAGACCGGATGCCTCATTCTTCCCTGAGATGCTTCCCTCTCCTCCAGAGTGGTTACATCTGCACGCTGCTCCGTAAAAGGAGTTCCCAAACAAATTCCAGCCTCCCCTTACAGAAAAGAGAGGCTGGATGTCGAGGAAAAGCAGACCGTATCACCGAATATTGCAGTAACGATGGTTCTTTTTACAGAATATAGCGGGACAGATCGGTGTCAGCGGCAATGTCGCCAACATGCTTGCGAACATATTCGCTGTCGATGTTGACTGCGGAGCCGCCACGGTCCGGTGCATTATAGGAGATGTCGTCTAGAACCCGCTCCATCACCGTTTGCAGACGACGTGCGCCGATATTCTCCACGGTTGAGTTGAGGTGGACCGCCACATCGGCCAGTGCATCAATCGCGTCTTCGGAGAAATCGAGATCAAGCTCTTCAGTCTTCATCAGAGCCTTGTACTGGCGGATGAGGCTTGCTTCCGGCTCCGTCAGGATACGACGGAAATCGTCCTTGGACAGCGCCTTCAATTCCACGCGGATCGGCAGACGGCCCTGAAGTTCCGGAAGAAGATCCGAAGGTTTGGCCACATGGAATGCGCCCGACGCGATGAACAGGATATGGTCGGTTTTTACCGGACCATATTTGGTCGACACCGTGGTGCCTTCCACCAATGGCAGAAGGTCTCGCTGCACGCCTTCGCGCGACACACCGGCACCCATGCCGCCATCACGCGCCGCGATCTTATCGATTTCGTCGAGGAAGACGATACCGTCATTTTCAACAGATCGTACAGCTTCACGCTGGATGACTTCGTTGTCGATCAGCTTGTCAGATTCGTCACGGATCAACTCAGGATAGGATTTCGAAACCGTGGTGCGGACTTTCTTAGACTTGCCGCCCATAGCCTTGCCGAACATTTCCGACAGGTTCAGAACGCCGATATTAGCGCCTGGCATGCCGGGAATGTCGAAGCCGGGCATGCCCGCTCCGCTATCGGCAATCTCGATATCGATTTCCTTGTCGTCCAGTTCACCATCACGCAGCTTCTTGCGGAAGCTTTCACGCGTGGCAGGCGACGCTGTGGTTCCGACCAGCGCATCGAGAACGCGCTCTTCAGCACTGTCATGCGCCTTGGCCTGCACCTCGGCGCGTTTCTTTTCGCGAACCAGACCGATGCCGATCTCAACCAGATCGCGAATGATCTGTTCGACATCGCGGCCAACATAACCCACTTCGGTAAATTTGGTTGCTTCGACCTTGATGAACGGAGCACCGGCCAGCTTTGCAAGACGTCGGGAGATTTCCGTCTTGCCGACACCGGTCGGTCCAATCATCAGAATGTTCTTCGGCATGACTTCGTCGCGCAGGCTCTCATCAAGCTGCTGACGACGCCACCGGTTGCGCAAGGCAATCGCTACAGCGCGTTTCGCCTCGTGTTGGCCAATGATGTAACGGTCAAGTTCCGAGACGATTTCGCGGGGAGAAAAAGTTGTCATGAATTTTACCTCACGGCCTTCGTAGCCGGATTCAGTTATCGGAATCGAGAGTCTCGATCACAAAACTATGGTTGGTATAAACGCAAATATCAGCAGCAATATCGAGCGCGCGACGAGCAATGTCTTCCGCACTCTTGTCAGAATCCATCATGGCGCGAGCCGCTGCAAACGCAAAGTTTCCACCGGAACCGATGGCCATGGTGCCATGTTCCGGTTCCAGCACATCACCATTGCCGGTGATGGCCAGTGTTATGGTCTTGTCAGCGACAATCATCATGGCTTCGAGATTACGCAGATACTTATCCGTGCGCCAGTCTTTGGCAAGCTCAACCGCAGCACGCATCAACTGGCCTGGATATTGTTCCAGTTTCTTTTCAAGTCGGTCGAGCAGCGTAAAGGCATCGGCCGTCGCACCGGCAAATCCGGCTACAACTTCACCCTTACCGATGCGGCGGACCTTGCGGGCATTGCCCTTCATAACCGTTTGGCCGAGACTGACCTGGCCGTCACCGGCGATTACGACCTTACCGCCCTTACGAACCGTTATAATCGTTGTCATCAAACACCTGTCTACCCTCGATGGGCACGTTACAATCGGACCGACGTGGCCCTTTCCAAGCGTCTATGTAAGGAGGCTTTTGGCGATTGCAATCATGCTGACAATGTCAACACAGGCCACTATATGACAAGGTGATGTAACTTCTGGATATTTGCCGTTCTTGCTGATAAGGAACGGCCATCATTTGCATGGAGCAGCCAGAATGGCAGAGCGTAAGGGTGAGATTTCCCGCAAGACCAACGAGACATCGGTATCGGTGCGCGTAAATGTCGACGGGACCGGACAATCAAAAATTTCGACTGGCGTCGGCTTTTTTGACCACATGCTGGACCAGCTTGCCCGCCATTCGCTGATCGATATGGAAATCGAGGTACAGGGTGACCTGCATATCGACGATCACCATACGGTCGAGGACACCGGCATTGCCATTGGCCAGGCCATTGCCAAGGCACTGGGAGATCGCCGCGGTATCACGCGCTATGCCTCGCTTGACCTTGCCATGGATGAAACCATGACCAAAGCGGCTGTCGATATCTCCGGGCGGCCATTCCTCGTGTGGAACGTCAATTTTTCCGCGCCGAAAATAGGCACGTTCGACACCGAGTTGGTGCGTGAGTTCTTCCAGGCACTGGCACAGAACGCCGGTATAACCCTGCATATTCTCAACCACTACGGCGCTAACAACCATCATATCGCCGAAACATGCTTCAAGGCCGTTGCCCGCGTGCTGCGCACCGCAACGGAAATCGATCCACGGCAGGCAGGTCGCGTACCCTCTACCAAGGGCATGCTGGCCTGAATGTCTGAGCAGGCAGGAAGGCAAGACGCCTTTCAGCCGCTCTGAAATTTTTCAGGAAAGCCATGACAAGCTATCTCGTTCTTGAAGCGCCCGATGGAGCCGATCCACAAGGGCTTTCGACCCGGTTCGTTGCCGACCGCTTTTCCTGGCTTGGTTTTATCGTGCCGTGGATATGGCTTGGTGCGAACCGCCTGTGGCTGTTTGCGGTCCTTGCCATTGTGGTCCAGATCCTCGCCGGAGCCCTGTCTACAGTCAGCGGATTTGAGGTCGCAGGTGCTCTCTGCGCGCTGACCCTTGCTCTGCTGACCGGTTTTGAGGGGCGAAACCTGCTTATTCGACATCTGACCGCCAAGGGTTGGGAAACGAAAGACATTATCGTCGCTCCCGATCTGGCAACTGCCGAAACCATTCATTTTTCCATGGCCGCAGACGAACCGCCGCCAGAGACGGTTGTTGTAAAACCGGAATGGAAAACCTCATCGCAGGGCGTGTCGCGTCTTGCAGACAGTGATGCAGCCGGACTGTTCCAGTTCGATTTCAGTGGAAGGCGCTGACATGCGTGTGGCAATCATCGACTACGGTTCGGGCAATCTGCGCTCGGCCACCAAGGCTTTTGAACGGGCCGCAACTGAAGCTGGCATTGCCGCCACGATCGAACTGACTGACAAGGCAGACGTTGTGGCGAAAGCTGACCGTGTTGTGCTGCCCGGCGTCGGCGCCTACGCAGATTGTCGCGCCGGCCTCAACGCCGTTCCTGGCATGTTGGAGGCATTGAAGGACGTTGTCGAACACAAGGCACGGCCGTTTCTTGGCATCTGTGTTGGCATGCAGCTGATGTCCTCGCGCGGCCTTGAGAAAACCACCTCTGAAGGGCTTGGCTGGATCAAGGGCGACGTCGTTGAAATGACACCTGACGACAAGACCCTGAAAATTCCGCAGATCGGCTGGAATACGCTGGATGTGAAACACCCTCACCCGTTGTTCAACGACATCAAAACCGGAAGAGACGGTCTGCACGCCTATTTCGTGCATTCCTACCATCTGGCAGCGACGAACCATGATGACGTTATCGCCACCACCAATTACGGCGGGGCGATGACTGCATTTGTTGGCCGCGACAACATGGCCGGAGCACAGTTCCATCCTGAAAAAAGCCAGACGCTTGGCCTCGCCCTTATTTCCAATTTCCTGCGCTGGAAGCCCTGACATGATCCTTTTTCCCGCAATCGACCTTAAAGACGGCCAGTGCGTACGCCTGAAACTCGGCGATATGGACAAGGCCACCGTTTACAATCCAGACCCTGCCGCTCAGGCTAAGGCCTTTGAAGATCAAGGTTTTGAATGGCTGCATGTGGTGGATCTGAACGGCGCCTTTGCCGGTGAAAGCGTCAATGGTGCTGCGGTCGACGCCATCTTGAAGGCGACCACGAACCCTGTGCAGCTTGGTGGCGGCATCCGTACGCTGGACCATATTGAAGCGTGGCTGTCGCGCGGGCTGGCTCGCGTTATTCTCGGCACCGTCGCCGTGCGTGATCCAATGCTTGTCATCGAGGCCTGCAAACGATTTCCGGGACAGGTTGCCGTTGGCATTGATGCCAAGGGTGGCAAGGTGGCTGTCGAAGGCTGGGCGGAAGCCTCAGAACTTGGTGTGATTGAACTTGCCAAGCGTTTTGAGGGCGCTGGCGTTGCCGCAATCATCTATACCGACATTGACCGTGACGGCATTCTGACCGGTATCAACTGGCCATCTACGTTGGAGCTGGCCGGTGCCGTCTCCATTCCGGTGATCGCATCGGGTGGTCTCGCTTCGATCGATGATGTCAAACGCATGCTGGAACCGGACGCAGCCAAACTGGAGGGCGCGATTTCTGGTCGCGCGCTTTATGATGGCCGCATCGATCCTGCGCAAGCATTGGCGCTGATCAAGGAGGCACGCGCATGAGCCTCAAAGCCCGTGTCATCCCCTGCCTTGATGTAAAAGACGGTCGCGTTGTCAAAGGCGTCAACTTTGTTGATCTGATCGATGCTGGCGATCCTGTCGAAGCGGCAAAAGCTTATGACGCCGCCGGTGCCGATGAACTTTGTTTCCTCGACATTACCGCCTCATCGGACAATCGCGACACCATTTTTGACGTTGTCTCCCGTACTGCCGATCACTGTTTCATGCCGTTAACCGTGGGTGGTGGCGTTCGTGCGGTTGCCGACATCCGTAAGCTGCTGTTGTGTGGCGCCGATAAGGTGTCGATCAATTCCGCAGCAGTGAAGGATCCGGATTTTGTGGCACAGGCTGCAGACAAATTCGGCAACCAGTGCATCGTCGTTTCGATTGACGCCAAGAAGGTTTCGGCTCCGGGTGAAACTGACCGTTGGGAAATTTTCACCCATGGCGGTCGCCAGACGACCGGCATCGATGCCGTTGAATTCGCCATCAAGATGGTGGAACGCGGCGCTGGCGAGCTGCTCATCACGTCCATGGACCGGGATGGCACCAAGAGCGGTTACGACATTGCGCTGACACGCACGATTGCCGACGCGGTTCGCGTACCGGTTATCGCGTCCGGTGGCGTTGGAAACCTCGATGATCTGGTAGCTGGTGTCCGTGACGGTCACGCAACTGCCGTTCTCGCCGCTTCCATCTTCCACTTTGGTCTCTATTCCATTAGCGAAGCCAAACAGTATATGGCCAACCATGGCATTGCCATGCGTCTGGACTGATATAAGCCTCAGGAACACATCATGAGCGGTTTTTCCCTTGCCGATCTGGAACGTATCGTCGCTGCGCGCGCTGCGGCGTCACCGGACGAATCATGGACGGCCAAACTTTTTGCGGCAGGCCAGCCGCGTGCAGCCAAGAAACTGGGCGAAGAAGCGGTTGAAACCGTGATTGCCGCCATTTCCAATGACCGCACTGAACTGACCAAGGAAAGCGCCGATCTTCTCTACCACCTGCTTGTGGTGTTGAAGATTGCCGATATTCCGCTCACGGAAGTGATGGAGGAACTGGAGCGCCGCACGGCACAGACCGGTCTTCAGGAAAAGGCGTCGCGTCCCACGGCTTGATCAAGCCGGGCACGCAGAGGAGAGGCGCATGCCGACGACCAGTACACTCGATCATTTCCGAGCCGATGATTATTCGCCTTACCATTTCTTCTCTTCGGAAGAATGGGCGAAGTTCCGCGCCGATACGCCGATGACACTGACGGCCGACGAGGTCAGCCGATTACGTTCACTCGATGACCCGATCGATCTCGACGAGGTGCGGCGTATCTATCTTTCGTTATCGCGCCTTCTGTCATCCCATGTTGAAGCATCGCAACTGCTGTTCGAACAGCGCAACCGCTTCCTCAACATGTCCGATGTCAACAAGACGCCTTTTGTCATCGGCATTGCCGGTTCGGTTGCGGTCGGAAAATCCACCACCGCCCGTATCTTGAAAGAACTGCTGGCACGCTGGCCTTCCAGCCCGAAGGTGGATCTGATCACCACGGACGGTTTTCTCTATCCAAACGCTGTCTTGAAACGCGAAGGCCTGATGGAGCGCAAGGGATTTCCCGAAAGCTACGACATCGGTGCATTGTTGCGGTTCCTCTCTGCCATCAAGGCGGGACAGGCAGAGGTCAAGGCGCCACGTTATTCGCACCTGGTCTATGATGTCCTGCCAAATGAATATTCGGTCATCGACCAGCCGGACATTTTGATTTTCGAAGGCATCAATGTGCTGCAGTCGCGGGATCTGCCCGCTGGCGGTCGTATCGTGCCCATCGTTTCGGATTTCTTCGACTTCTCGATCTATATCGATGCAGACGAACACCAGATCCATAACTGGTACGTCAACCGGTTCATGAACCTGCGCAAAACCGCGTTCCGTGACCCCAACTCCTTCTTCAATCGTTATGCCTCAATTAGTGAAGAAGAGGCCTTGCAGATTGCCGAGGGACTTTGGGCCAATATCAATCTGAAGAACCTGCGCCAGAATATCGTGCCGACCCGGCCACGTGCGGACCTCATTCTGCGCAAGGGCAATAATCATCTGATCGATACGGTGGCGCTAAGAAAGCTTTGATCACCGCACACATCAAATACGCCGCAGACTGGAAATCTGCGGCGTTTTTGTATCCATTTTTTGAAATGCGTTTATTCGTCCAGGGCCGGAATGCGCAGCACCTGACCCGGATAGATCTTATCCGGATGGGTCAGCATCGGCTTGTTGGCTTCGAAAATAATATTGTTCTTGGCGCCCTTGCCTTTACCGTACTGGGCTTCGGCAATCTTCCAGAGATTATCGCCTTTTTTGACCGTGTAGAAAACTGGCTCCTTTGCAGGTGCCGCAGCCACTTTCAGTTCACCAGCCTCCACTTTGGACACGCCAAGTGTATTACCAACCGCGATAACGGCTTTTTCAAAGGCGGACTGATCGGCCACTTCGCCCTTCAGTACGATCTTGTCGTCAACCACATCTACCTGCACCTTGTCCGTACCGAGATTGTGCGACGCCAGCTCCTTTTTAACAGCTTCGGCATCCGGAGCCTCTTCATCTCCTCCAAGGCCCAGTTTCTTCCCGGCATTCTTGATAAAGCTGAACAATCCCATGGTGATTTCCTCTCATGTTCGGAAACACTAAAGAACTGTAAGCCTGATCAAAATACAAGCATGTTTTGTGGTGGCAGTTTCAATCACCGATTGGGCGGCCGCGCATCTTCTTGACTTCAGAGCGTCCGGATTTCTCTTTCAGACGACGCTCAACCGAACCTTTTGTGGGTTTGGTGGCTTTGCGCACTGGCGGTGGTGGTTTGGCAGCCTCAAGAATCAACTCCTTCAACCGCTCACGTGCATCTTCCCGATTGCGCTCCTGGCTGCGGAAGCGGCTGGCTTCAATCATCAACACGCCTTCTTTTGAGAGACGACGGCCCGCTAATTGCTTGAGGTTTGTCTTGACACGATCAGTCAGGGCGGGAGAGGTTTCAACGCTGAAAAACAGTTGAACGGCGGTGGAAACCTTGTTGACGTTCTGGCCACCCGGCCCACCCGCCAGCACGAATTGTTCCGTCAGTTCCCATCCGGAAATCGTTATTCGATTGCTGACAAAAAGTGGTTCACTGGCCATGAGCGGTTTTCTCCGGTGCGCGTCATGCCACAGATCGACAGAAATGAAAACCGGGAGAGCCGAGTGAAAGGCCTTCGCATAAAGAAACCCCAGCGAGATATCGCGGGGGTTTCACGTGAATCCAAACTACAGTGTGCCGCGTCCTTTATGACGCAACACCGCATCCATTTTTATTCTGCAGCGATCTTCAGGCCAGGAGCGGCATCGCGCACCTTGCTGTCGACGTGATCCTCGAACTTTGTGAAGTTGGTCACGAACATCGAAACCAGCTTCTTGGCCTGTGCGTCGTAAGCAACGCCATCAGCCCAAGTCGAGCGCGGGTCGAGAATGGCACTGTCGACGCCTTCCAGCGAAGTCGGCACAGCGAAACCGAAGTTTGCGTCCGTGCGGAACTGGGCGTTTTTCAGCTCACCTGTCAAAGCCGCTGTCAGCAGTGCGCGGGTTGCCTTGATCGGCATACGCTTGCCAATGCCGTAAGCACCACCGGTCCAGCCGGTGTTGACGAGCCAGCAATCCACCTGGTGGCGGCTGATCAGGTCACGCAGCAGGTTACCGTATTCCGCCGGATGACGTGGCATGAATGGTGCGCCGAAGCAGGTCGAGAATGTTGCTTCCGGCTCAGTCACGCCCTTTTCCGTACCGGCGACCTTGGCGGTGTAACCGGACAGGAAGTGGTACATGGCCTGCTCAGGTGTCAGACGAGCAATTGGCGGCAGAACGCCAAAGGCATCTGCTGTCAGCATGATGATAGTTTTCGGGTGGCCGGCAATACCGGTTTCCGACGCATTTGGGATAAAGTGCAGCGGGTAAGCGCTACGGGTGTTCTCGGTCAGCGAATTGTCGTTGAAATCCGGAACGCGGTTTTCGTCCAGTACGACATTTTCCAGAACCGTGCCGAAACGACGGGTCGCCGCGTAGATTTCCGGCTCTGCTTCTGCAGAAAGCTTGATTGCCTTGGCGTAGCAACCGCCTTCGAAGTTGAAGATGCCATCTTCACCCCAACCATGCTCGTCATCACCGATCAGCGTACGCGACGGATCTGCAGACAGCGTGGTCTTGCCGGTACCAGACAGGCCGAAGAAGACGGCCGAATCACCAGCAGGGCCAACGTTGGCCGAGCAGTGCATTGGCATAACGCCCTTGGCAGGCAGCAGGTAGTTGAGAACAGTGAACACCGACTTCTTGTTTTCACCGGCATAGGACGTGCCGCCGATCAACACCAGACCGTTGGTCAGATCGCAAGCAATCACCGTTTCGGTGCGCACGCCGTGACGCTCCGGATCAGCCTTGAAGCTTGGCAGGTTGATGATGGTCAGCTTCTGCTTGAAAGAACCCAGCTTTTCACGCAGCGGGCGGATCAGAAGGTTGCGGATGAAAAGCGCATGCCAGGCCAGTTCGGTCACAACACGAACCGGAAGGACGTTGTCTTCGTCGGCACCGCCCAGCAGATCCTGTACATAAAGTGTCTTGCCGGCAGCGTGGGCCAGCATGTCCTTGTGCAGGATTTCGAACTTTTCAGGAGACAGTGGCTTGTTGTTATCCCACCAGATGGTGTTTTCCGTCGCCGCGTCGCGGACAACAAACTTGTCCTTTGGCGAACGACCTGTGTGTTGGCCGGTCACTGCACGCAATGCGCCATCAGCGGTGACATCGGCTTCACCATTGCGGATTGCTTCTTCGTAAAGTTCGCTCTCGATGAGATTGTACTTGACGTTGGACGCACCAGCCAGACCAAGCTCGGATACTCCATTAGCAGGATTACGAATTCCAAGCTCCTCCATGAGCAATTTCCTTTTGTTGCAGGCATAACCATTGAAATTTTCGCAAGCGTATGACCCGTTTTTCGGAAACGCAAGAGCCTCTTTTAAAATACATCAATAAATTCAATATATTAATCGATTTAGAATATTTTATTTCATTTTAAATCGTTTAAACAATCGCAGATTTTCGCGTTGAGGACGGGTGCAAACGACTGTTTGGAAGATTGCAGGATGTCGCATCCTTTTTCTTTGCCACAATTTGTTCCACCTTTATACTCATGAACACGCTCACGGCGCTCCAACCTGGCTGGGTATGATGTCGAGAGAGAAGATGACGATGGAGATAAACACTATGCAGACAATTGCCCTTGTGGACGACGACAGGAATATTCTGACATCCGTTTCCATCGCCCTCGAAGCCGAGGGTTACAAGGTCGAGACCTATACCGATGGCGCATCGGCACTGGATGGACTTCTAGCCCGTCCGCCGCAGTTGGCCATCTTCGACATCAAGATGCCACGCATGGATGGCATGGAACTGCTGCGTCGCCTTCGCCAGAAGTCTGATATCCCTGTTATCTTTCTCACCTCGAAAGACGAAGAGATCGACGAATTGTTCGGCCTTAAAATGGGTGCGGACGACTTTATCACCAAGCCGTTTTCGCAGCGCCTCCTGGTGGAGCGCGTAAAGGCTATTCTGCGCCGCGCCAGCAGCCGTGAAGCCGCCGCAAGTGGTGTACTCGGCACCAAATCCGCCGCTGACCAGCAGGCCCGTACTCTGGAACGCGGCCAGCTTGCCATGGATCAGGAACGTCACACCTGCACATGGAAGGGTGAGCCGGTGACACTGACAGTAACCGAGTTCCTCATTCTGCATTCGCTTGCACAGCGTCCCGGCGTGGTCAAAAGCCGTGATGCGCTGATGGACGCTGCCTATGATGAGCAGGTTTACGTCGACGATCGTACCATCGACAGCCACATCAAGCGCCTCCGCAAAAAGTTCAAGGTCGTTGACACTGACTTCGATATGATCGAAACGCTCTATGGTGTAGGCTACCGCTTCCGCGAAGCGGCCTAAACGGGCTATAAGAACGTCCGGTTTGAGACGGTTACCGCCCTGTTATGGCCAGTCCAAAGCGACTGGTTTCAGGGTCTGATGAAGAAAAGGCTGAAAACCCTGGCGGTTTTGGCCTTCTTCACTTGGGCGGTGAAAAGGAACAGGAATTGCTGAAGCAAACCTTTGAGAACAACGCGCAGAATATGGATGCGGACGACCGTTTGCAGGATCGCCCCCACCGTATTCACCCGTTGACGCTCATTCGACGGATCTTCGGCAATGCGGTGTTTTCCAGCCTTACTCGCCGTATCCTGTTTTTCAACGTGGCAGCGACCGTCGTTCTGGTTGGCGGTATTCTCTACCTCAATCAGTTCCGTGAAGGTCTGATCGACGCCCGCGTCGAAAGTCTGCTGACGCAGGGAGAAATCATTGCCGGTGCGATTTCCGCATCGGCGTCCGTTGATACCAACTCGATCACCATCAATCCGGAAAAGTTGCTTGAACTACAAGCGGGCCAGAGCATTACGCCTGTTCCCAATGATGAGGACCTGAGCTTCCCGATCAATCCGGAACGGGTTGCCCCGGTTCTACGTCGATTGATTTCCCCTACCCGCACACGCGCCCGCCTGTTTGATGCGGATGCAAACCTGCTGCTTGATTCGCGCCACCTTTATTCGCGCGGCCAGGTCCTGCGTTTTGATTTGCCGCCAGTTTCCAATGAAACGACAAGCTGGGGCGACTGGTTCGCCAGCCTGTTTAACCGCATGCTGCAATCCGGCAGTCTTCCTCAATACAAAGAAGCGCCTGGTGGTGATGGCTCGATCTACCCCGAGGTCATGAACGCATTGACCGGTGTTCGTGGCGCGGTGGTGCGCGTGACGGATAAGGGTGAACTGATCGTGTCGGTTGCGGTGCCAGTACAGCGCTTCCGCGCAGTTCTTGGTGTTCTGCTGTTGTCGACACAGGCGGGTGACATCGACAAGATCGTGCACGCCGAGCGTCTGGCGATCATGCGCGTGTTCGGTATCGCGACACTGGTCAACATTGTGCTGTCATTGCTGTTGTCTTCGACCATCGCCACACCTTTGCGCCGTTTGTCAGCTGCCGCAATTCGTGTGCGTCGCGGTGCCCGCACCCGCGAGGAAATCCCTGACTTCTCTGCCCGTCAGGACGAAATTGGTAACCTTTCCATTGCCTTGCGTGAAATGACGACGGCGCTGTATGACCGGATTGATGCCATCGAAAGCTTTGCTGCCGACGTCAGCCACGAATTGAAAAATCCGCTGACCTCATTGCGCAGTGCGGTTGAGACCCTGCCACTGGCCAAGACGGAACAATCTAAACAGCGCCTTACGGAAGTCATTTTCCACGATGTGCGTAGACTTGACCGCTTGATCAGCGACATTTCCGACGCCTCGCGTCTTGATGCCGAACTTGCCCGCGCCGATGCCAATCCCGTTGATATGGAAGTGCTCGTCAAAAGCCTTGTCGAGATTTCCCAGCAAATCAGTGCCAAGAAAAAAGCCGTCAAAATCGAATACAAGGCGGATCACAAGGCTGGGGTCAAAACCAACTTTGTCGTCAACGGCCATGACCTGCGTCTTGGCCAGATCGTCACCAATCTGATCGAGAATGCGCGCTCTTTCGTACCGGAAGACAATGGTCGGATCTTCGTGCATCTTTACCGGCACCGGGATCGTTGTGTGATCCGCGTCGAAGACAATGGTCCGGGTATTCAGGCAGAAAATATCGACCGCATTTTCGAGCGTTTTTACACCGACCGGCCATCGACGGAAGACTTTGGTCAGAATTCTGGCCTTGGTCTCTCAATTAGCCGCCAAATTGCCGAAGCCCATGGTGGCACTCTGAAGGCAGAAAACATGCTCGACCAGCACGGCTTGATAACCGGTGCACGCTTTACCCTGAGCCTGCCGAGCGCTGAACAGCATCATGAGCGCTGATCGCATCAATCTTCATGCGACCGCCATCACAGTCGATGAAATCGGCATTTTGTTCGTTGGACCATCCGGCAGCGGAAAATCTTCTCTCGCCTTCGCTTTTCTGACGGAAGCCCGTTATGCTGGGCAATCCTCGGCACTGATTGCCGATGACCAGATTTTTGTCTCGCAGCAGCAGGACGGCACAATCATCGCTGAACGCCCTGTGTCAATTGCAGGGCTGCTGGAGTTGCGCGGCAGCGGTATTGTTCGGCTGGACAGCATTGAAAAGGCGACATTGCATTATGCGGTGATGGTTCTGGCGCCAAACGACACGCATGAGCGACTGCCGCCGGAAAACGAGATGTATGCGTTGCCCTGTGGCGGGCAATTGCCCGTCATACGAATTCCGCTGCAATGCCATAATCCGCTTGCCAGGTTCAGGACATTGGTAAGCAATTCGCTTTATGCATAAGACAAATGCGTCGATTGCCTCATTTTTGGACTTGCGATTCCTGTTTTCATCACCAAGATGGCTACCCACCGGTGGACAGAATTGCGGCATTGCGGTAGTCGGCAATTAGAATGCGTGTGCAAGGGAGCATTTCATGATCGGACTTGTGCTTGTCACTCATGGCAAGCTGGCTGAAGAATTTCGTCATGCAGTAGAGCATGTCGTAGGTCCGCAGAAGTTGATCGAAGCGGTTTCAATCGGCCCGGAAGATGACATGGATCAGCGCCGGCAGGATATTCTTGATTCCGTTGCGCGTGCAGATGATGGAAACGGCGTTATCATCCTGACCGACATGTTCGGCGGTACACCGTCAAATCTCGCTATTTCCGTGATGCATAATGGTCCAATCGAGGTGATTGCCGGTGTAAACCTGCCTATGCTTATCAAGCTGGCCGGCGTGCGCGGCGAGAACAATATGGACAAGGCGCTGCAGGAAGCATCTGATGCGGGCCGCAAGTACATCAATGTTGCCAGCCGCGTCTTGAGCGGAAAATAACGGACATTTCACACCCATGTCGCCATTATCGCGCGAATTGCTGATTATCAATAAACGCGGCCTGCATGCGCGTGCCTCGGCAAAATTCGTGCAGATGGTTGACGGATTTGACGCCGAGATCACCGTTTCAAAAGACGGAATGACGGTTGGCGGAACCTCGATAATGGGTCTTATGATGCTGGCAGCCAGCCCTGGCTGCACGGTGCTTGTGGAAGCAAGTGGCAATCAGGCTGAAGAGGCGCTTGCCGCTCTCGACGCGCTGGTTGCCAACCGTTTCGGTGAAGAAGCGTAAAGTCATATAAAGACATAAAGACTTCTTTATATCATTATTGCCAGATTGGTTTAAGCCTGATACACCCCTTGGCCAACAGTTGCCACCAAGGGGTGCGGATCGCACCTCACTGATCTGGAGAAACGCATGAGCACTGAAACCAAAGATTATGTCGTAGCTGATATCAATCTTGCCGCATTTGGCCGCAAGGAACTTGATATCGCCGAAACCGAAATGCCGGGTCTGATGGCGTGCCGCAGCGAATTCGGTGCTTCCAAGCCGCTCAAGGGCGCACGCATTTCCGGTTCGCTGCACATGACGATCCAGACTGCTGTTCTGATCGAGACGTTGAAGGAACTCGGCGCTGATGTTCGTTGGGCATCCTGCAACATTTTCTCCACGCAAGACCATGCGGCCGCCGCTATTGCCGCTGCTGGCATTCCTGTTTTTGCGATCAAGGGCGAAAGCCTGACAGAATACTGGGAATACACCGACAAAATCTTCCAGTGGACCGATGGCGAGCCATCCAACATGATCCTGGATGATGGCGGCGATGCTACCATGTACATCCTGCTCGGCGCACGCGCAGAAGCTGGCGAAGACGTTCTGTCCAACCCGGGCTCTGAAGAAGAAGAAATTCTCGTTGCACAGATCAAGAAGCGCCTCAAGGCATCGCCAGGCTGGTTCACCAAGCAGCGCGACGCAATCAAGGGCGTGACCGAAGAGACCACCACAGGTGTTCACCGCCTGTACGACCTGGCTAAAAAGGGTCTTCTCCCCTTCCCGGCAATTAACGTCAACGACAGCGTTACCAAGTCGAAGTTCGACAACAAGTACGGCTGCAAGGAATCGCTGGTTGATGGTATTCGCCGCGCTACCGACGTGATGATGGCTGGTAAGGTTGCTGTCGTGTGCGGTTACGGCGACGTCGGCAAGGGTTCGGCTGCTTCGCTTCAGGGTGCTGGCGCCCGCGTCAAGGTTACCGAAATCGACCCTATCTGCGCTTTGCAGGCCGCTATGGATGGTTTTGAAGTTGTCCGTCTGGAGGATGTTGTTTCTTCCGCTGACATCTTCATCACCACAACCGGCAACAAGGACGTTATTCGCATCGAGCATATGCGCGAGATGAAGGATATGGCGATTGTTGGCAACATCGGCCACTTCGACAACGAAATCCAGGTTGCTGCACTGAAGAACCTGAAGTGGACCAACATCAAGCCACAGGTCGACATGATCGAGTTTGCCAAGGGCAACCGCATGATCCTTCTTTCGGAAGGTCGTCTGCTGAACCTTGGCAATGCCACAGGTCACCCATCCTTCGTGATGTCGGCGTCCTTCACCAACCAGGTGTTGGGCCAGATCGAGCTGTACACCAAGCCAGGCGAATACAAAAACGACGTCTATGTGCTGCCGAAGCACCTCGATGAAAAGGTTGCCCGCCTTCACCTCGAGAAGCTTGGCGTGAAGCTGACAGAACTTTCTGACGTTCAGGCCGACTATATCGGTGTATCGAAAGTGGGTCCGTTCAAGGCTGAGCACTACAGATATTAACCATATCAAAATTATCCACAATATATAGTGCTGGCCCGCTTGACAAAGCGGGCCATTTCTTTTTTGGCCCAGTCCCTTCCCGCAGATTCCCTAAGGCAGTATTGTTTAAGCTCTTGATTCGTGAGGCTTCCGATCGGACGTCACGCGAAAATGGGATGTCTTGTCGATGAGCGGCACAACGGACGGAGACAGACCGGAAATGTCGGTAGAGATAAAAAACTCGCTTCAGCGGGTGCAAAAAAACGTGGGCGAAACAAGCCCCACACCAAAATCCGGCGCGCATGTGCGGTTCTATCGCACTGCTCGCAACCGGGTTTCTGTTTTTGGTGGTCGCTTTGTTGCATTCCTGTCCGGCACGACGCTGGCAGGTGTTGCGCAGGCACAGGAAGCAAAAATCATTACCAGCGGAGAGCGGCTGTTCTCCTCCAGCGAGACCATCGGCTTCTCGCTGGTGATTGGCGTTTTGGCAGCAAGTCTGCTGTCGGTTGTTTGGCTGGTGCGTCAGCGCGGCAATATCGAGGCGGAAAGCCGCGATTACCGCACAGCGCTTGCCGATGCCAACCAGAAGATTGATACCTATCAGGCACTGATTTCCGACAAGAGCCGCCGAATCGTGGTTTGGGAAAATACCGGCAAGCGCCCAGATTTTATCGGGCAGCTTCCTATTGAGACCGGTGCTCCGCAAAATGATGCCGATTTCTTGGCATTTGGCCGCTGGTTGAAATCCGGCTCAGCCAGCCAGCTTGAGAAGGCAATTGAAAAGCTGCGCAGCCATGCACAGAGTTTTGACCTGACCATTGAAACCCACCGCGATGAAGTTATCGAGGTTCAGGGTCGCGTTTCCGGTGGCAAGGCATTTGCCCGTTTTATTGCGCTTAGCAATCTGCGCGCCGAACTGGCGGAACTGCGGATCGAGCGCGAAAGATTGCTGTCTTCCATCAATGCTTTTGAAGAACTGCTCGACGCGCTGGAACAGCCTGTCTGGCGTCGCAACAGCGAAGGTCAATTGCTTTGGGTTAACCACGCCTATGGCAAGTCAGTCGATTCCAGCAATGCCGCCGATGCCGTCAAGGAACAGCGTGAACTTCTGACCACCGTGACACGCCAAAAAATCCGCGCCGTCACCACGCCGGAATCGCCGTTCTCCGACCGAATTTCCACCGTCGTGAACGGCAATCGCACCTTCTTTGACGTGGTCGATGTCAAGACACCGGGCGGATCTGCCGGTATTGCGATTGATACATCGCAGGCCGAGGCCATTCGTGAAGAGCTGAAACGTACGCTGAAAAGCCATGCCGAAACGCTCGATCATCTGGCAACGCCGGTGGCGATTTTCGACGGCCAGCAACGACTTCAGTTCTACAATCAGGCATTTGCGCGTCTCTGGGAACTGGATATCGTTTTCCTTGAGGGCCATCCTGACAATTCCGAACTGTTTGACCGTTTGCGACTAGCAGGCAAGCTGCCGGAAGAACTGAACTGGAAGAGCTGGAAAGAATCTGCCCTCTCGGTTTATCGTTCGCTGGATACACAGACCGATCTCTGGCACCTGCCAAACGGCCAGACACTGCGGGTTATCGCAACTGCGCATCCGCAGGGCGGCGCAACCTGGGTGTTTGAAAACCTTACTGAACAGGTGGACCTGCAAACCCGTTACAACACGTTGGTCAAGGTGCAGGGCGAGACCATCGACCATCTGGCCGAAGGTGTTGCGGTGTTTGGTGCGGATGGGCGTATCCGCCTGTGCAACCCGGCATTCCGTGCGCTATGGGGCGTTACTGCTGAACAGGCAGAACCGGGCACTCACATCAAGGCCATCGAAAAGGCTTGCTCTGCATCCTATGAAAAGCCAGATGGCTGGCGGGAATTCAGCCAGTTTATCACCAGCTTTGATGATGAACGGCGCTCCAAACAGGGTACGCTGGAACTGCTTTCCGGGCTGGTGCTCGACTATGCAATCATTCCATTGCCAGACGCACAGACCATGCTGACCTTCGTCAACATGACTGACAGCGTAAGAGCAGAGCGGGCTTTGAAAGAAAAGAACGACGCGCTGTTGAAAGCCGATGAACTCAAGAACGATTTCGTCCAGCACGTCTCCTACGAACTTCGTTCACCGCTGACCAATATTATTGGCTTTACCGATCTGCTCAAGACGCCGGGCATCGGCACGCTGAACGATCGGCAGGGTGAATATATCGATCATATATCGACATCGTCGTCCGTGCTGTTGACCATCGTGAACGACATTCTCGATCTGGCGACCGTGGACGCCGGTATCATGCAGCTGCAATACAGCGAAAATGACTTGAACTCTTTGCTGGACGACGTGGCTGAACAGATCACCGACAAGCTGCATGAAAGCAATGTCGAGCTGGAAATTGCCGCACCGGTGAAGCTCGGTACATTGGTTGCCGACCATCAGCGGCTGAAGCAGATCCTGATCAAGCTTCTGACCAATGCAGCCAATTTTGCCCCGGAAGGTTCGACAATCCTGCTGAGCTGCAACCGCAATGGCAGCGATTTTGTCTTCTCGGTTTCCGACAAGGGTCCGGGCATTCCAGAAGACGTTTTGAAGACGGTGTTTGATCGTTTCTCAAGCCGTGGCAATGGCGGCCGTCGCAGTGGTGCCGGTCTTGGTCTCTCGATCGTCGAGAGCTTTGTCAGCCTGCATAAGGGTGAAGTGCATATCGACAGCAAGCCGGGCGAAGGCACGGTCGTGACCTGCCGTATCCCGTCCTACATCAACCCGCACTCTATCGCTGCAGAGTGAGCAAACCCGTGTCCGCGACCATGCATATCCAACTGGCAGGAGAAGCGGACACGATGCGGCTGGGCGAGCAACTTGCCCTGACCTTGAAACCCGGCGATTGTATTGCTCTGGTCGGAGATCTCGGAGCCGGTAAGTCGACATTGGCGCGGGCATTCATCCGCGCCATGGCAGAAGACGAAGAGCTTGAAGTTCCAAGCCCGACCTTCACCATCGTACAAAGCTACAATCTGCGCATACCTGTCCACCATCTCGACCTTTACCGCCTGTCGGACGTCAGTGAACTGGACGAACTCGGGCTGGACGAAATGCTGAAAGATGGCATTTGCCTTATAGAGTGGCCGGATATTGCAGCAGAGGATTTACCGCGCGACAGCCTGCTTACGTTGCAGCTGGAGCATTCCGGCACCGGGCGTATTGCGCAACTGGAATGCCCAACCCGTATTCTTGACCGTCTGCAGCGTGTTTTGGATATCGCGGATTTTCTCGGAAAAGCTGGTCATGGAACGGCTAAACGCCGTTTTCTGACAGGTGACGCGTCTACTCGTGCCTATGAAACCATTCTGCCTCAAGACGGACCTAACCTAATCCTGATGGACTGGCCGACACCGCCCAAAGGTGCTGTTATTCAGGACGGTAAGACCTATGCGGAAATTGCCCATATTGCACAAACGCCACCGGCCTTTATCGCTATAGGCAATTATCTCTCCCGCAATGGATTGTCGGCACCGGCCATTTACGCCGCCGATATAGGCAAGGGGCTGTTGCTGCTGGAAGATCTCGGTCGCGAAGGGGTTCTCGATGAAGCGGGCAACCCGATAGCGGAACGTTATCTGGAAAGCGTCGCCTGTCTTGCCCGAATACATGCGTTGAAAACACCCGACATTTTGCCGGTTGATGACAGCGAAACCTATTCGATACCCGGCTTCGATCGCGCCGCCATGAAAGTGGAAGTGTCGCTTTTGATCGACTGGTATCTGCCGTGGAAACGTGGGTCTGCCGCATCCCAGGATGAGCGTGACGAATATTTTGCAATCTGGGACGATCTGATCGACCAGCTTGCCGACAGCGAGACAAACTTGCTGCTACGCGATTTTCATTCTCCAAACATTATCTGGCGTGATGACAGAACCGGTGCGGGCAAGGTCGGTATCATTGATTTTCAGGACGCGATGATCGGGCCAACCGCCTATGACGTAGCGTCGTTGGTGCAAGATGCACGTGTGACCATACGTCCTGATCTGTCAGACGCGCTTCTCGAACGTTACCTTGTGTTGCGCCGTCAGCAGGACACGACGTTTGATGAAACGAAGTTCCGCGACACCTTTGCCATTATGGCGACACAGCGTAATTGCAAGCTCGCCGGCATCTGGGTACGTTTGATGCAACGGGATGGCAAACCGGGATATATGCGCCACATGCCGCGCACGATGGAGTACCTTAAAGCCGTATTAAAAAATGATCGGCTTTCCCCCTTGCGGGACTGGTTAATCAAGGCTGATATCGGCATTCTCTAAAGCATCCTACCGAAAACGGTGGAGTGGTCTGCGGATCATCTCATGCTTGAACAAATGACGTCTCGAACCGAACAGGCAACATGACAATTCGCAATGCAATGGTTCTGGCAGCAGGTCTTGGCACCCGGTTGCGTCCTATAACTGACACGACCCCGAAACCACTGGTGGCAATCAGTGGTAAACCGATGATCGATTATGCCCTGGATGCCCTGACACAGGCTGGCATCGATACCATTGCCATCAATGTGCATCACCATGCCGGGCAAATGGAACAGCATCTGGCACGCTATGATCGTGCAAATATCCTGATTTCGGATGAACGCGACAGGTTGATGGATTCAGGTGGTGGATTGGCCAAAGGATTGAAATTGTTGCCAGCCGGCCCGGTTATGGTGATGAACGCGGATCTGTTCTGGCTCGAACGCCCTGACCTCGAACAGACGGCGCTCGAAAAATTAGCCGGATTCTTTGACAGCAATCGGATGGATATGGCCATGCTTTGCGTCACGCTGGAGCATACAACGGGCCACAATGGCAAAAAGGACTTCAACCTCAACGACGACGGTCGCCTGGCACGTTACCGTGATGGAGATGACAATCCTGTCGTCTACGCCGGTGCAATCGCGATGGATTCGCGGTTGCTTGCCGATGCGCCTGACGAACCCTTTAATCTGAATATCTATTTCGACCGGGCGATCGCAGCAGGCCGCCTTTTTGGCACCATGCTAGATGGTGAATGGATAACGGTTGGTACGCCGGATGCTATTGAAGCTGCAGAAATGACGATCCGCCGTTTTAACCGCGAGGTTGCGGCATGAGCGGCTCCGCTCATCATCAGCGCATCGTTACTATCGCCGCTGGTAGCCCGTTTCTGAAGACGCTTGCGGAAACACTCTGCAATGGCCAACTAACGCCGGATTACCGTTACGATCCAACCGATCCCCTGTCACTGGCACGGGTGACGATTTACGTGCCGACCCGTCGTTCGGCCCGTAATCTTCGCTCCGAATTTGTTGATCTTCTCGGCGGTAAATCAGCCATTCTTCCGGTTATTCGCCCACTGGGTGAAACGGATGACGATAGCGGTTTTTTTGATGCCGAAACACCTGCGCTTCTTGATCTTGCTCCACCAATTTCGGGCACGGCAAGACTTCTGGAACTGGCCCGTTTGATCCTAGCCTGGCGAAACAGCCTGCCTGATGCGATCCGCGCAGTGCATTCCGATTCGCCACTTGTCGCACCCGCCAGCCCTGCCGACGCTATTTGGCTTGCCCGGTCACTGGCCGAGGTGATTGATGCCATGGACACCGAGGAACTGGATTGGGAACGGCTGGGCGAACTGGACACCAGCGAACATGCGCAGTGGTGGCAACTGACAGCCGACTTTCTCAGAATTGCCAGTCAGTTCTGGCCAGCCCGGCTGAACGAGCTAAACCGTTCTTCGTCTGGACGGCACATGAATTCAGTTTTGCGAGCTGAGGCACAGCGTCTTTCAAAACTTAACGATAGCGGCCCGGTTATTGTTGCCGGTTCCACAGGCTCTATTCCGGCAGCGGCTGATCTGATCGTGTCCGTGTCCCGACTGCCGCAAGGTGTTGTCGTACTTCCGGGTCTTGACACCACCATGCCCGAAGAGAACTGGCTGGCGATTGCCACCGAACCGGACGATCCTTCCAGCCGTACACATCCACAATATGGATTGTTCGTCCTGTTGCAAAAGCTTGGCGTGCTGCGTCGTGACGTGGAAGCCCTTTCAACGCCAACGCCAGCACTTCAAAAACGGGCCGCCGTGTTTTCTGCCGCCATGGCACCTGCGCAGGTCACCGACGACTGGGGTCGTTGGCGGGATGAAAATCCTCACTCAATTTTCGAAGAGGCGTTTGAAAACGCCTGCCTTATTGAAACGGCAAATGAGCGCGAAGAAGCCACGGCAATTGCCATTGCTTTACGTCTTGCACTGGAAAAACCCGGTCGCCAAGGCGGTCAGTCTCAGGCAGCACTCATTACCCCCGACCGCGCACTTGCCCGTCGGGTGGCAACCGAACTTGCGCGATTTGGCATTGAGGCGGACGATTCCGCCGGTACCCCACTGACAGCGACATCACAATCAACCATCCTGCAGCTGGCACTAGAGGCCATTTTGCGGCCGGGTGATCCTGTCGCGATAGTCTCGCTTCTCAAACATCCACTTGCACGGTTCGGTGCGACGGTTGAAGAACACGATCGGGGCATGACCGGCCTCGAGCTTCTGGCTTTGCGTGGCGGTACCGAGGAAGTCGACATTGCCACAATCAGCGGCATGCTTGCCGACCAGCTTCTGCAGCACAGCACAGACCGCCATCCGCCAAAATGGCGCAGCGCTTTGCCGGAGGAGATTGCGACAGAAGCAGCGCTGCTGGCAGAAAAAATCCTGCCAGCGATAGAACCATTGACCTCTACTTTCCTGTCCGAAGGCAAAAATGGCAGGCCGCGGACGGATCGTCTGCCCCTGTCACAATGGGCGGAAAGAACGGGCCGCGTGCTGGAAGCGATCTGCGTTGATGAAAACGGAGATCTGGCCGCCCTGTGGTCTGGAGAGGCCGGTGATAAACTTGCCAACCTGTTGGGCGAGTTGATGGAAAGTGGCGACATTCTGGATGCTGACGGTCCGCAATGGATTGATATTGTCATGGCGCTGGTGGCGGGAGAATCGACCAAGCCGCGCGCCATGAGCCATCCTCGCGTGTTTATTTTCGGTGCACTGGAAGCCCGTTTGCAGACCATGGATACAATGATCCTTGGGGGCCTGAATGAGGGCGTCTGGCCAGGCCAGACCACCAACAATCCTTTCCTTTCACGCAGTATGAAAACCGCCATTGGGCTGGAACCACCGGAGCGCCGTATTGGTCAATTAGCGCATGATTTCGACATGGCCAATGGAACACGCGACATATTCTATACCCGCTCGCTGCGGCAGGGCTCGGCACCATCTGTGGCTTCCCGCTGGCTGCAGCGCCTGCTGGCGCTGGGTGGGCCGAATTTCGCAAAACAACTGAAAGAGCGTGGCGAACCCTACCGACAATGGGCAGCCATGCTGGATAGCGGTCTGTCGCAAGATCCGGCCAGACGCCCCTCGCCAATTGCGCCTGCCGAACTGCAACCAAAAAGCTATTCTTTCAGTGAAGTGGGCAAATTACGGCGTGACCCCTATTCCATTTACGCACGCCGTATTCTGAGACTTGATCCAGTCGATGAATTTAACCGAGATCCCGGCGCCGCTGATCGCGGTACGTTGTATCACCGCATTATTGAGCGCTACACAGCAGCCGAACATGTTCCCGGCACACCGGCTTCATATGAGGCCATGCACCAGATTCTGAACGCATGTTTTGATGCGGAAAATCTACCTGCACATATTGATGTCGTATGGCGGCAGCGGTTTGCAGCCGTCGCCAACTCTTTCATCGAATGGGAAAAGGCACGCCATCATGATATCCGGCGTACTTTCACCGAGGTTCCCGCAGGTATGGAAATGCCACTTGCCGGTATTCGCCTCACCGGCATCGCCGACCGGATCGATCTGAAAAAAAATGGCTTGGCCGACATTGTCGACTACAAGACCGGACTGTCGCCTTCCGTACAACAGGCACGCGCCCTGCTCGACCCGCAATTGGCGCTGGAAGCCGCTGCACTGCGAGGCGGCGCGTTTCGCAATGTTGGCAATCAGGAGCCGGAAAACCTCGTTTACGTGCGCCTGAGACCCGGCGAACGTTTCCTGTCCGAACAGGTCAACAACGAACACTCGACCCGCTCGACCAAAAAGCAGCCGAAGTCGGCGCTGGAACTGGCCATCGAATCGGTTGAGCAGCTTGAAAAATTCGTAGGACTTCTGCAACGCGGCGAACGTGGTTTCGCCTCACGCCTCATTCCCGAGCAGCAGCAGACCTATGGCGGCGAATACGACCATCTGGCCCGGGTTTCCGAGTGGTCTACCGCAGAGGCGGGAGACGGCGATGGCGAGTGATACCATGCATTACGAAACAGACATCGATAATCCGGCCAATGACGATCCGAAAAGCTGGATCGACTGGACAGTCAGCCAGCAGACACGTGCGTCGGATCCCCTCGGTTCTGCCTGGGTGTCTGCCAATGCCGGTTCCGGTAAAACCCACGTTCTGACACAACGCGTTATTCGCCTGCTATTGGCTGGCTGCCGCCCATCGGCGATCCTTTGTCTGACTTATACAAAGGCTGCAGCGTCTGAAATGTCGAGCCGTGTGTTTGACCGGCTGGCGGAATGGGCAACCTTGCCGGATGAGGATCTGGCGCGCCGCATCGCGACAATTGAGGGAAAGCAGCCGGATCGGTTGAAGCTTGCCGAGGCAAGACGGTTGTTTGCACGCGCCCTGGAGACGCCGGGCGGTCTTAAAATTCAGACCATTCACGCCTTTTGCGAAGCGCTTCTGCACCAATTTCCGCTGGAAGCAAATGTCGCCGGACACTTCTCGGTGCTTGACGATCGTGCCGCTTCGACGCTTCTTGCCGAAGCAAGGCGAACACTGTTGACGAGTGTTTCCAGTGATCGCGACAGCGAGCTTTCACAGGCTTTGGCTTACGTTCTGGATATTGGTGATGAGACAGGGCTGGAAAGTCTGTTGAGCGCCATTGTCGCCAGCCGCAACCCTATTCACGCCTTTCTGGCACTGGCCCGCAAAAGCGGTGGCATTGATACGGCACTGCGACGTGAGTTTGCTATTCCTGACGGCATGAGCGAACAGGATGCCGCGAGCGCGTACTGGCCCCTACCTTATCTCAGTGGTGCATTGCTGGACGCCTATCTGACGCTTGCCGACGAGGTTGGCGGTGCGCGGGCAGAAGTGGTTGCCTATCAGCTGCGGCTGGCGATCAAGGAAAGCGACCCAGTCAAACGAATGGATTTTGTCGAGGCGGCCATTCTGACCGAAAAAGGCACGCCCAAAACCGATGCCTTCCTGTTCAACAAGGCGATGTCGAAAGCAGCACCGGAACTGGGTGACGCTTTTGCCGCGGCAAAGGAGCATGTGGCGGCCTGCCGCAATACCTACCGCACGCTTCGCATGCTATCTGCAACCCGCGCTGCACTTGTACTGGCAGAAAGGCTGATTGCCGAATTTGAGGATCTGAAGAAGCAACGTAGCCAGTTGGACTTTGAAGATCTGATCGAACGTGCTGCAACACTTCTCAACCGCGATACAGCCGGTGCATGGGTTCATTACAAGCTGGACCAGGGCATTGACCACATTCTGGTCGATGAGGCGCAGGACACCAGCCCGGTGCAGTGGTCCATCATCCAGTCTCTGGCAGCCGATTTTTTCAATGGTCGCACGGCGCGTGAAACACGCCGCACAATGTTTGCCGTGGGCGACGAAAAACAATCCATCTACTCCTTCCAGGGAGCCAGGCCTGAGCGATTTGCGCAGGAGCGCCGCGACACACATCGACGCGTGACGGCGGTCGAGCAGGTATTCCATCCGGTGCGCCTACCGCTTTCCTTCCGCTCCACCGAAGACGTGTTGTCGGCTGTCGATCAGGTGTTTTCCAATGAGGAAAATGCCAAAGGCCTGAGCTTTACGGGAGAGCCGGTCGAACATCGCTCCAACCGCATCGGCCAGGCTGGTACTGTTGAAGTGTGGGAGATGATTGCCGCCGAGCAAGCTGACACCGAAGACGATTGGACGGCACCGTTCGATTCGCTACCAGAAAGTGCACCGCCTGCCGTTCTAGCCCGTCGAATTGCCGCACGGATCGGTGAGATGATTGGCAATCAGACCATTACCGAGAAAGGCGTGACCCGGCCGATTGAAGCGGGGGACATTCTCGTTCTGGTCCGCAAACGCCACGCCTTCGTTAACGCCCTGACCCGCGAACTGAAAAAACGACGCGACATTCCTGTTGCCGGTGCCGACCGCCTGCGGCTGACCGACCACATCGCCATTCAGGATCTACTGGCGCTGGGGCGTTTTGTGCTTTTGCCGCAGGATGACCTTTCCCTGTCTGCACTTCTGAAAAGCCCGCTGTTCAACCTGTCGGAAGACGATATTTTTACCTTAGCAGCCAAGCGGGAGGACAATGAAAGCGTCTGGCAGCACCTGCAGCGGTTATGCAGCGGTGAAAGCCGCTCGCCGTATCAAGCAGCAATGGAACGTCTGCAGGGCTTTATAACGCTTTCCAAAACCGCAACGGTGCATGACTTCTTTGCCGCCATTCTTGCGCTCTATGAAGGACGCAGGCTGTTCCTTGCGCGGCTTGGCAATGAGGCGAGTGACGTTCTGGACGAATTCCTGTCTTTTGCACTCGACCATGAGCGAGCCGGCCTGCCGGGTCTGCAATCTTTTATCTCCGTGCTGGAAACCGACTCCCCGGAAGTCAAACGTGAGCAGGACAACGAGCGTAATGAAGTACGCATCATGACCGTGCACGCATCCAAAGGTCTGGAAGCGCCAGTGGTTTTCCTGGTGGATGGCGCATCAAAGGCTTTCAACCACAGTCATCTGCCGAAACTTCGTTTTATCGAAGCCGCAGAAAATTCATTCCCGGTCTGGCTACCCGGCAAAGGTTTCAGCAATACGCTGACCGAAGCCGACGAAGCGCGGCTGAAAATGTCGGCGGAAGAGGAATATCGTCGCCTGCTTTATGTGGCGATGACCCGCGCTGCCGATCATTTGATTGTCTGCGGATATCGCGGGCCGAAAGAAAATCCGGATTGCTGGCATGCAATGATTTCAGCAAGCCTTGCTTCGGATGAAACACGCTGCCAGTCGATTACGCTGAAAAGCGGTGCCGAGGAATGGGGTGGTCTCTTATGGCGGGCAAGTACAGGCGGGGCATCTGCTGAAATAAAAGACACGCTAGAGGTTCAACATCATGACAGTCCCATGCTGCCGGCAGCACTTGGCGAGCCGCTGCCACCACAGATCTATCTGCCGCGACCTCTCAGCCCCTCCGGTGCCGGTACAATCATCGATGATGGTGCGGATGATCTGATCGTAACATCGCGATTGTTTGCGACGGAAAAAGCATCGTCTTCGGGCATAGCACTGCAACGTGGGCGGTTGATTCACCGCATGATGCAGATGCTGCCAGATTTTACAGAAGAAGAACGCCGCGATGCTGCCTTGCGTTACGTGGAGCGTGCCGCCCGCTTCTGGCCCCAGCGCGAACGCGACAATCTGATCGAAACCACGCTTTCTGTCTTTGCCAATCCGGAGTTGAAAGCTGCTTTCTCAGCCAATAGCCGTGCGGAAGTCTCTATCATGGGAACGCTCACCCTCGGCAGAACCGACTATGCAGTCTCCGGCCGTATCGACAGGTTGGCGGTGGATGGCGATCACGTTATCCTCATCGATTACAAAACCAACCGTGTTCCGCCAAAGGGCAATGTTGACACGCCTCATTCCCATAAGGCGCAGCTCGCTATCTATAAACGCATTCTTGAGCCGCTCTATCCGGGTAAAACCTTCGTCTGCGCGTTGGTTTACACGGAAACGGCAAAGCTTGTGACGCTGGATGAGAAAGAACTCGCGCTGGCCCTTGCCGCAATCAAGACAAAGTGAGATACCGGGAAAACCGCACACAGGGCATTGAAATTCTGCCCCCGCCGCATCACATGCTTGCCAACAAGCTTCACTGAAAGGAGAGCCGCGATGGCTACCGTTAAAGTCGATACCGCCAACTTCCAGTCGGAAGTTCTCGAATCCTCCGAACCTGTCGTTGTTGATTTTTGGGCGGAATGGTGCGGCCCGTGCAAGATGATTGCACCAAGCCTTGAAGAGATTTCCAATGAACTGGCTGGCAAGGTCAAGGTTGCCAAGCTGAACATCGATGAAAACCCTGAGCTTGCTGCTCAGTTCGGCGTTCGCTCTATCCCGACACTTGCCGTTTTCAAGGGTGGCGAAGTGGCTGACATCAAGGTAGGCGCTGCCCCCAAGAGCGCGCTCTCTGCCTGGATTGCTGGCGCAGCCTGATTTTCCAATCAGAATACAGATTAAAAGCCCGGCCATGCCGGGCTTTTTTTATGGCTGCTCGCGAGTCAGACTTTCCCATCTACGCCTGCCTGCCGCGATATTCGCAGCGATTGCAGCAATCATCATGGCGCCGGAGAATAGAAAAACCAGCTGCATGCCCTGCCCTATGGCCTCACTTGTGGCATCTGCTAAATTTTCGGTGCCGACACCGGCGCTGAAAACAACTCCCATAATCGATGCACCGGTAATCAAGCCGATATTGCGTGACATGGTCAGGACACCGGATGCTGTACCGCGCTGTTCTCTCGGCACATCTGCCAAAGCTGCGGTGTTATTGGCCGCCTGGAACAATTGATATCCCGGCGTCAGCAGAATGATGGACGCAATATATCCAACCAGCCCAATCGTGTTAGGCAGAAAAGCCAGAAGAAAAGCGCCGGCAGCCAACAAGATCAGCCCGAGGGACAACACTCTCCTGCTTCCCCAGACATCAACAAGTCGACCCGATGGCACACCGCTGATGATCGACAGGAGCGGCCCAATCGCCATGACAAAGCCGATCTGATTAATCTGCAACTCCAGCCTGAGGCCGAGATAAAATGGGCCGACAACCAATGTCGTCATCATCACTGCGGCGACCAGAAGATTGATGACAAGACTGGCGACCAAGGCGGCGTTGAACACCGATCGCATGCTAGCAGCTACTGTTTGTTTTCTCGCGACGTCATCAGGCAGGATTACAACTGCCAGCAGCAAGGCGATTGCGGTGACAGGGATCTGCAGCCAGAAGATACCCTGCCATCCCGCCACCGGGATTAACAGGCCACCAAGCGAGGGGCCAAGAGCGGTACCAACAGCGGAAACGGTTCCGAGCAGTCCCATGGCCCGTCCAATCCGCGATTGGCTTGCCATTTGGCGCATCAGGGCCATGGAGAGCGTCATTAGAAAAGCTGCGCCGATACCTTGAAGTGCTCGTGCAGCAATCAGCCACCAGAGATTTTGCGCAAATGCACTGGCAAATGAGGCAAGGCAAAATAAGCCAAGGCCAGTTTGTAACATGGGCTTTAAACCGAACCGGTCACCGAGCCTGCCAGCGATGACGACGGATACTGTCATGGCAGCAAGATAGATGACCACGACCGCTTGCACTTCTGCAAACGGTGCCGAAAACGCCTCAGCCAGTGCTGGCAAGGCAATGTTGACAATGCTGGTGCCGAGCGATGCCAGCAACATCGATAATGAGAGGGTAAAAACTACCCCTTTCGTCATTCGCTGTTGTTCACTTACTTTCGTTTGCTGCATATCTTTGCCTCTTGTTTGAATAACGAACGAGGAGCATGCTGCCACTTCAAGCCAACTTGAGGTCAAGTATGAAATTTCTGGATATCGGCGAAGTTTCGGCGCGTAGCGGGTTCAAACCGTCGGCACTTCGATATTACGAAGAAGCCGGGCTGATCGGCTCGGTGTCACGCAAAGGTTTGCGTCGACAGTTTCCGCCCGAGGTCCTGCTGCAACTCAAATTGATTGCGATGGCCAAGTCAGCAGGATTTTCACTGCAGGACATTGCCGGAATGTTTGGTCAGAATGGACTGCCTCAGATATCGCGCGATGTTTTCCATCAAAAGGCGGATCAGATCGATGCACAGATCCGCGAACTGACGACGTTGCGTGACACGTTGCGCCACGTCGCCGAGTGCCCTGCACCGTCGCATATACAATGCAAGTCATTCCGGCAGCTTCTGAATGCTAGTTTGACCGCAAAGCCAGCCTGAATGATGTCAGTCTGGAAGTGTGCCGTTGGCAGAAAGCGCGTTGCCAGCTAGGTAGAGCGATCCACCAATCAGAATACGTGGAGCCGGTGCGTCGAGCATCAGCCTGCCGTGAATCTCCTGCAGCGCTTCCTCGATTGACGAGGATGGCTCTGCCGTCAATCCGGCGTCAAAGGCGGCATGTGCCAGAACGACAGGATCAATTGCAGCATCGGTTCCGCCAATCGGCACGGTAAAGACATATTCGGCGATATCGGCAAATGCCTTGAAGTAGCCAACCGGATCCTTGGTATTGATCATACCGGCGATGATGAACAGCGGGCGCGGCTGCTTTTCCTCGAAACCAGCCATCGCTTCGGCAATCACTTCACCTGCACCGGGATTATGCCCGCCATCGACCCACAATTCAGCACCCTTTGGCGCCAGTTGAAACAGTTTGCCATCCATCAGTCTCTGCAAACGACCCGGCCATTCTACCGACTGCATGGCTTTTTCCATCATGCGTTCACTGACTTCGAAGCCTGCAGCCTTGACGGCGCGAATGGCAGCAGCGGCATTGGCAAGCTGATGGCGGCCCGGAAGCCGCGGCATTGGTAGATCGGACAGGCCAAATTCGTCCTGGTAGATCATGCGGCCAAATTCCTCATGGGCACCGTAATCCTGTCCAAAGACAGTGGTGGGACAGGACAGCCGCTCGGCCGTTCCGACCAGAACCTCAAGAGCCGCATCAAACTGCTGATGGCCGATGACGACCGGAAAGCCCTTTTTCATAATACCGGCCTTTTCGGCCGCAATCAGTTCCACCCTGTCACCGAGATAAGGCTGGTGATCCAGCGAAATCGGCATGATGACGGAGACAGCCGGGCTGTTGATGACATTGGTGGCATCAAACCTACCGCCAAGTCCCACTTCGATAATCGCAACATCTGCCGGATGTTCCGAAAACAACAAGAACGTCACCGCCGTCAGAATTTCAAAAACTGTGATTTTTTGTCCGCCATTGGCATCAGCCACGCGGCGCAATGCGTTGGCAAATACGGCATCTTCCACGAAACGACCACGGCCTCCGGGGACGCCGAGGCGGTATCGTTCGTGCCAGCGCACCAGATGCGGCGAGGTATGAACATGAACAGAAAGACCGGCTGCTTCGAGAAGCGCGCGGCTGAACGCCGTGACAGAGCCTTTGCCATTGGTGCCGGCCACATGAATGACAGGCGGCAGGCGGCGATGTGGATTGCCCAGCTTCTCAAGAAGAGCGGTAATACGCTCCAGCGAAAGGTCAAAGCCCTTCGGATGAAGCTGCATCAGCTTTTCAATTTCCAGTTCGGCTTCACTCATGGGCAAGTGCGTCATGTCGGTCATTCGCCCCTCAGGCGTCTAAAGCGTGTGTCTAGAGGACAAAGCCTGTTCCGCACACATCCGGAAAATACAAATGCGCAGCCTGACGAAAATGCAGGCTGCGCATGGATCTTGAAAAAGCGCAATCAGGCGGAAACGGCATCAACCACGGTAACCTGCTTTTTTTCAGGCGCCGCGATGTTCGATTTCGTCATGATCTTGAGAAGGTTTGCCAGCGTATCGGGAATCTCATGGCGATCCACCACCATGTCGACCATGCCGTGATCCAGCAGGTATTCCGCCGTCTGGAAGCCTTCCGGCAGCTTTTCGCGAATTGTCTGCTCGATAACGCGCTTGCCAGCAAAGCAGATTTCGGCACCTGGCTCGGCAATGTGAACATCGCCCAGCATTGCATAAGACGCGGTCACACCGCCCGTGGTCGGGTTAGTGAGCACGACAATATACGGCATGCCTGCTTCTTTGAGCATGTTGACGGCAACAGTGGTGCGCGGCAGCTGCATGAGAGACAGAATGCCCTCCTGCATACGTGCGCCACCGGAAGCCGGGAACATCACGAGCGGGCACCGTTCGGAAATAGCGCGCTCAAATGCCTTGACGATGGCCTCACCGGCCGCAATACCCAGCGAACCGCCCATGAACTGGAATTCATGCACGACGGCCACAATCTTTAGGCCCTTCAGCAAACCAACGCCGGCCAGAATGGTATCTTCCTGGTCGGTCTTGATGCGGCTGTCACGCAGGCGATCGGTGTATTTCTTTGAATCGCGGAACTTCAGCGGATCCTGCGCGACCTTTGGCTGCTGCAGTGCTTCGTAAACGCCGTCATCAAACAGATCAGCAAGTCGGGCCTTGCCCGGCATCTTCATATGATAGCCGGAAGCAGGAATAACCCACTTGTTGTCTTCCAGATCCTTATGGAAAACCATCTCGCCCGTTTCCGGGCACTTGATCCAGAGGTTCTCCGGCACATCGCGGCGGCCCAGCATGGAATTGATGCGCGGCCGAACGTAATTGGTGATCCAGTTCACTTGAAAACTCCTGACTTTTTCTGCTGACCGTACCGAATACTACTCGGCAGCAGCAAGGCGTGATGCTCTGACGCCCGTGGAAAGTCCCTTTACCAGTGTCGTGACGGCATGAACAGTGTCCGCTGACGCCTTACCGTCCTTTGTCAGACTTCCGGCAATCTGCGCGACAATCGCAGTACCGACCACCACACCATCGGCAACTGCGCCTATGGCCTTGGCATGTTCGGCTGTCTTGACGCCGAAACCGACACAAACCGGCAGGTTCGTGTGCGCCTTGATACGCCCGACGGCCCCGGAGATCAACGACGGATCCGGCAGCGCCGAACCGGTGATACCGTTCATCGAAACGTAGTAAACAAAACCGGACGTGTTGTTGAGAACCGCAGGCAGACGCTTCTCATCCGTGGTCGGTGTTGCGAGACGAATGAAATTGAGACCTTTCTGCAATGCTGGAATGCAGAGTTCGTCATCCATTTCCGGCGGCAGATCAACGATGATCAGGCCGTCTATACCGGAGGCCAATGCATCGTCGATGAACTTTTCGACCCCATAGATGTAGATGGGGTTATAGTAGCCCATCAGGACAATTGGCGTATCGTTATCAACCTTGCGGAATTCACGGGCCAGATCAATCGTGGTTTTTAGCGACTGGCCGTTCTTTAGCGCGCGCTGGCCAGCCAACTGAATGGCCGGGCCGTCGGCCATCGGATCAGAAAACGGCATGCCGAGTTCGATCACATCTGAACCGGCTTCCGGCAGCGCCTTCATGATGCCAAGCGATGTTTCGAAATCAGGATCGCCACCCATGAAATATGTAATGAGCGCCGGGCGATTTTCTGCACGCAGATCCGCGAAACGTTTTTCCATACGAGCAGTCATGATTACGCACCCATTCCCAGAAGTTTCGCCACAGTGAAGATATCCTTGTCGCCGCGACCGGACAGATTCATGAGAATGATTTCGTCCTTGCCCATTGTCGGCGCGCGCTTGATAACTTCGGCCAAAGCATGGCTTGGCTCCAGTGCGGGAATGATGCCTTCAAGACGTGTCAGTGTCTGGAATGCTTCCAGAGCTTCATGGTCCATGATCGGAACGTATTCAACGCGACCAATATCATTCAGCCAGGAATGCTCAGGCCCGATACCCGGATAGTCTAGACCGGCAGACACGGAGTGACCTTCCTTGATCTGGCCATCTTCATCCTGAAGCAGATAGGTACGGTTGCCATGCAAAACACCTGGAGAACCGGCCGTGATGGATGCGCAGTGCTCATCACCCGACAGACCCTTGCCGCCAGCCTCGACACCGACAATCTTCACACTTTCATCATCCAGGAACGGATGGAAAATACCGATAGCGTTGGAACCGCCGCCAACAGCTGCAATAACCATATCCGGCAGACGGCCTTCGGCCTCCATCATCTGCTGTTTGGCTTCTTCACCAATCACAGCCTGAAAATCGCGCACCATCTCCGGATACGGATGAGGTCCGGCAGCGGTACCGATCAAATAGTAGGTGTCGTCGACATTGGTAACCCAGTCGCGCAGCGCCTCATTCATGGCGTCCTTCAACGTGCCGTGGCCAGCCGTGACCGGCTTAACTTCAGCACCGAGGAGTTTCATGCGGAACACGTTTGGAGCCTGACGCTCAACATCCGTTGCACCCATGTAGACAACACAAGGCAGACCAAACCGTGCGGCCACGGTGGCAGAAGCCACGCCGTGCTGGCCGGCACCGGTTTCAGCGATGATACGAGTCTTGCCCATGCGTTTGGCAAGCAAGATCTGGCCAAGGCAATTGTTGATCTTGTGCGAACCGGTGTGGTTCAGCTCTTCGCGTTTGAAATAGATCTTGGCACCGCCGAGTTCCTCGGTCAGGCGTTCCGCGAAATAGAGCGGGCTTGGACGGCCGGTATAGTGGGCGCCGAGATGCTTCAATTCCGCCTGGAATTCAGGATCATTCTTGGCCTTGTCCCATTCCGCCTGAAGATCGAGGATCAGAGGCATCAGGGTTTCGGCAACAAAGCGCCCCCCGTAAATGCCGAAGCGCCCATCCTGGTCGGGACCGGCACGAAACGAATTCGGTTTTGGCGTCTCGTTCACTTTCAAACTCCCTGCGGTTTGTTTCCGGCTGTCTCGATGGCATCAAAAAGTGCATCGATCAGTCCGAGATCCTTCACGCCCGGCGCACTTTCCACGCCCGACGATAAATCTATTCCCCTCGCCCCGGTGCGTGACAGCGCCTCTGCGACATTATCTTTGTTCAATCCACCGGAAAGCATGTAATCGATATCTGCGTCAAGGCCAGCCAACAACGACCAGTCAAAGCTTACACCATTGCCACCCGGCAGATCCGAACCCTTTGGAGGCTTGGCATCGAACAGGAAACGATCTGCTATTCCTATATAGGGTTCTACCCTGATAAGATCATCAGCTTCACGGATGGAAAGTGCCTTCATGACTGGCAATCCGTAGATCGCCTTGACGTTCAAAACCCGTTCAGGGGTTTCCGTGCCATGAAGCTGCAGAATATCCGGTTTGAGAAGCGCAATGATCTCGTCCAGATCATCATTGTCGGCATTGACGGTGACAGCAACGATTTTTGCCCGTCCCCGCACCGCATCCGCCAGTTTTCCAGCAATATCAGGTTCAATATTGCGGGGGCTTTTTTCAAAGAAAATGAAGCCAATATGGCTTGCACCACGGGCAACGGCTTTTTCCACCGCTTCCGAGGTCTTCAATCCGCAGATCTTGATATCAGGTTTCATAGCCGCGACGTGACATGATTTTATCCAAGAGTCGAGCCAAAACGCGACCTCCCGATGAGAGAATATGTTTCACGTGAATCCAAGTTGTAGTGTTACCTGTTATACGCGCGACAAAATGGGCCAAATGATGGAAAACATAACAGAGTGGCCATCATTTTATGCCAATGACGTCTAGCTGAAATCCAATGCATGCAGCTGTGAACCATGCCGCTTCAGCCAGGCCTTGGATTCTTCCATATGTGGGCACAGTGCTTTGCACAGTGCCCAGAATTTTGGTCCGTGGTTCATTTCACGCAAATGCGCCACCTCATGAGCGGCCAGATAATCAATGACACTGTCCGGGGCCATAACGATACGCCATGAAAAACTGAGATTGCCTTCGTAGGAGCATGATCCCCAACGGCTGCGCGTATCTTTCATGGTGAGGGAGCGCACCGGCCGGCCCACGGTTTTTGCATGCATGGCCACCAGCCGCTCTAGATCAGCACGGGCTTCCTTTTTAAGGTACGTTGAAATGCGTCGACCGGTATGTTCCGGCAGGCCACTGACCCGCAAGATCGCCTCCCCTTCCGGAGTACGCAGAACCTGCGTCACCCCGCGCAACGTTCCGGTATGTTCGATACGGTGGGAAATACCGCGAATGCTGATGGTACCGCCATGGCGCAGATGTTGCTCCGGGCCAAGTTTTTCGAGCCTGTTTTTCAGCCAGCCGTGATGCCGATCAAGAAAATCATCGACCTCGCGATGGTGTAGACCATAGGGAATGGTGAGTTTCAGACCCTTTCCGCCTGGTTCGATACGCAGGGTAATACGGGTGGCGCGCAGGTTTTCCTTGATAACCAACGGCAAGCTTCTGCCAGCCACTTCATGCACACGCTGAAGCGGGGCTTTGGGTTTTGCTGGTGTTCGAGATTTTCTCAGTAAGGAAAACATGCTGTTTCATAACCGATTCGAGGCCATTCACGCCAAGGAAAACTGCATCCTGTCAATCCTGCGGGTATGTCGCGGACTATGAAACAAACAAAAGCCCGAAGGTACCTTCGGGCTTTTGTGTAACTTCCAGCATGTCTTGCGATAAAAACATCGCAGAACGCACCGTCAATTCAAATCTTAGACGTCAGCGACGAAAGTCTGCTTCTGCGTGCCAAGGCCTTCGATGCCGAGCTCAACAACGTCACCTGCCTTGAGGAAGCGTGGTGGCTTCATGCCGAGGCCAACGCCTGGAGGTGTGCCGGTGGAGATAACATCGCCCGGGTGCAGAGACATGAACTGGCTGAGGTAGGAAACAACATTGGCAACGCCATAAACCATGGTCTTGCTGGAGCCGTTCTGTACAGTTTCGCCGTTGACCTTCAACCACATTCCAAGGTTCTGTGGATCAGTGATCTCTTCCTTCGTCACCAGCCACGGGCCGATCGGGCCGAAGGTGTCGCAGGACTTGCCCTTCGTCCACTGTCCCTGACGCTCGGTCTGGAACGCACGCTCGGATACGTCATGGCTTACGCAGTAACCTGCAACATAGTCCAGTGCGTCGGCTTCGGAAACGTATTTCGCTGTCTTGCCGATAACCACACCCAGCTCAACTTCCCAGTCGGTCTTTTCAGAGCCGCGTGGAATAACGACATTGTCGTTAGGACCAACGATAGCAGATGTTGCCTTCATGAAGATAACTGGCTCAGGAGGAACGGCTGCGCCGGTTTCAGCAGCGTGGTCCGAGAAGTTCAGGCCGATGCAGATGAATTTGCCGGTGCCGGCAACGCAGGCGCCAATACGGCTGTCATCGAGAACTGGCAGGCTGGACAGGTCCAGTGCAGCAATCTTTTTGAGGCCTTCAGGCGAAATCGCCTCGCCGCCAATATCCCTTACATGAGCGGAAAGATCACGGACCTTACCGTCGTTGTCAAGAATGGCTGGTTTTTCCTGACCCGCTGGGCCAACACGCATCAATTTCATAGGGATCCTCCCGGTTGTCAGACAAGATAGATCATATATGAACGATCTATTTATCCTTGTCACCCCTTGACCGCATATGGACCTGAAAAATAGCATGCGGAATGCTGACATCTTTTTACCAATGAAAGGCGCAAAGATGACCAAAGCCAATTCCCGCCAATCTGAATATCCCGTTGATCCGTTGTTTCTGGAACGCTGGTCACCGCGAGCCTTCACCGGTGAGGCAATGCCGGCGGATGATCTTCTGACTATTCTGGATGCAGCCCACTGGGCACCATCTGCTTCAAATTTCCAGCCATGGCGTTTTATCTACGCCCATAATGGCAGCGAACAGTGGCAGACACTTTTCGATTTGCTGATGGACGGTAACAAACGTTGGGTCGACAAAGCGTCTGTACTGCTGTTTGTGGTATCTCGCACCTACAATGTTTCACGCGAAGGCGAGAAAAAGCCATCGGCGACTCATTCCTTCGATGCTGGTGCTGCTTGGTTTTCAATGGCCATGCAGTCGCAGTTGCTCGGTTACCATGCCCATGGCATGGGTGGCATTTACCGTGACAAGGTACTTGAGGCTTTGGATATCCCCGAGGGGTATCAGGTTGAGGCAGCAGTAGCGATCGGCAAGATAGCCGACAAGGACACCCTGCCCGATGATCTGAGAGAACGTGAAGTGCCAAGCGGCAGACTGCCACTGGCAGACGTTGCCTTCGAAGGCAAATTTACCGGCAAGATTGATTAAGGGCAGTTTCCGCTTTCGGCAGTCTGGCACCAACGGGCTGTCTTGCCGCAAAGACATCTTTAATTGGCGCAACAGCACAAAATAAAAATCCCCGAGGTTTAGCTCGGGGATTAAAAGTTTCACGTGAATCCTCAACCATTCACCGTCTGGGACGGTGCCTGATCAGATATCGAGGTTGGCAACGCTCAAGGCGTTTTCCTGGATAAAGTCACGGCGCGGCTCAACTTCATCGCCCATCAGGCGCGAGAACAAGCCATCCGCATCGGTCGCATCATTGACCTTGACCTGCAGCAGCGAGCGAACGTTTGGATCCAGCGTGGTTTCCCAAAGCTGCTCGGCATTCATTTCGCCAAGACCTTTATAACGCTGCATGGACAGACCCTTGCGGCCGGATGCAAAGATCGCATCCAGCAATTCACGCGGGCCGGAAAGGGTGATGTTGCCTTCCTTGCGGGTCAAGACCGGCGGAACACGGTAGATGTCTGCCAAGCGAACGGACAACTGGTCAATGTAACGTGCATCAGCCGAACCGATCAGGTTCATATCGAGCCACGCCACTTCCTTGACGCCACGCACCATACGTTCGAAACGGAAACCACCCTCGTCCGTCACGTGACCACTCCAACCGCGTTCGGTTTCTTCAGCAATCATATCCAGGCGCCGTGCCACTTCGGCGGCGATTTCTTCGCCACGGCTCTTGTCAGCAGCAAGCTCGACATTAAGAAGGCCAGCAATTGCCGCCTGCTCGACAACACCGCGATTATAACGCGAATGGAGACCATCAATCAGCGAACGCAGCTTGGACGTGTCAACAATTATCTCACGCAAATCCTGGCCGGCGCGTACTTCGCCTGAACCCAATGTCAATGTCGCGTCTTCGAGACCCATGGTCACCAGATAATCTTCCAGCGCCTTTTCATCCTTCAGATATTGAACGGACTTGCCACGCGTCACCTTATAAAGCGGCGGCTGCGCGATATAGAGATGACCGCGTTCGATCAGTTCCGGCATCTGACGGAAGAAGAATGTCAGCAGCAGTGTACGAATATGTGCCCCGTCCACGTCAGCATCGGTCATGATGATGATCTTGTGGTAGCGCAGTTTATCTGGATTAAACTCGTCCTTACCGATCGACGTACCAAGCGCGGTAATCAACGTACCGATTTCCTGGCTGGACAACATCTTGTCGAAGCGGGCGCGCTCTACGTTGAGGATTTTACCGCGCAGCGGCAAAATGGCCTGTGATTCACGTGAACGACCCTGCTTGGCAGAACCACCAGCCGAGTCACCCTCGACGAGGAAAAGTTCAGACTTGGCAGGATCACGTTCAGAGCAGTCAGCAAGCTTGCCAGGTAGAGACGCGATATCCAGTGCGCCCTTACGACGGGTCAGTTCGCGAGCCTTGCGCGCAGCTTCACGGGCAACCGCAGCTTCAACCACTTTGCCAACCAGAACCTTGGCTTCTGTCGGATGTTCTTCCAACCAGGTCGAAAGGGCTTCGTTGACCAAACCTTCAACAACTGGCCGCACTTCCGACGAAACCAGCTTATCCTTGGTCTGCGACGAGAACTTTGGATCAGGAACCTTAACAGACAGAACTGCAGTCAGACCTTCACGGCAATCGTCACCGGTCAGGCTGACCTTCTCCTTCTTGGTGATACCTGACGTGTCCGCATAGGAGGTGATCTGACGTGTCAGCGCACCACGGAAACCGGCCATATGCGTGCCGCCATCGCGCTGTGGAATGTTGTTTGTGAAGCAAAGAACATTTTCATGGTAGCTGTCGTTCCACCACATGGACACTTCAACGGTGATCCCGTCTTTTTCGCTTTTGATAAAGATCGGCTTGTCGACCAGAGATTTCTTGGAACGGTCAAGGTAGCGCACATAGGCTTCCAGACCGCCCTCATAAAGCATCTCTTCCTGCTTGATTTCCGGGCGACGCTTGTCAGTTAACAGAATGCGCACACCCGAGTTAAGGAAAGCGAGCTCCCGCAGACGGTGTTCCAGCGTGCCGTAATCAAATTCGATATGAGTGAAGGTTTCCGTGCTTGGCTGGAAGGTAACTTCCGTGCCGGAACGACCTTCATAATCACCAATTACTTTCAGCGGCGCATCAGCCACGCCGTGGGTGAAAGCGATTTCATGCAGCTTACCATTGCGGCGGATACGCAGCTTAAGCCAAACGGACAGCGCGTTCACCACCGACACACCCACGCCGTGCAGACCACCAGATACCTTGTAGGAGTTCTGGTCAAACTTACCACCTGCGTGCAGCTGGGTCATGATAACTTCAGCGGCAGAAACACCCTCACCGGTGTGGATGTCTGTTGGAATACCACGGCCGTTGTCGGTCACAGTGACCGAGCCATCAGCATTGAGCGTAACAGTTACAATATCGGCGTGGCCGGCCAGCGCTTCGTCGATTGCGTTATCGACAACTTCGTACACCATGTGGTGCAGGCCGGAGCCATCATCCGTATCGCCAATATACATGCCAGGGCGCTTGCGTACCGCATCGAGACCCTTGAGAACCTTGATCGAATCGGCGCCATATTCAGGGGTTGCGCCAACTTCGCCAGACGGTGTTTCGGTCATGAATTGTCTTTCCAAATTTGTCGGTGGCAGAAGGGGTCTCTGCGAATCACCAGATTCCTGACCCGCGACTATAGAAATTTTAGGGCAACATCCAAAGTCCGGGAACTGTTCTAACCCCCATAATTCAGGGGATAGAGGCATTTATCCGGTCGTCCGGCTGCGTTGCAGAACATCTGACAGTTCATTTAGCACGGATGATGGCAAATGGCGAATATCCTTCGCAAGCGCGTTGGCAAAGGCGGTGTATTCCGGCGCCATACCAGACGTGTCAATAACCACCCTTGGATCGGATACACCGGCGAGAGAAAACAGCTCCTCTGCCTCGTCCCAGATAATATTGAAATATCCGGCAACCCGCTGGAGAAAATCGAAGCTGGGTTTGCCACGCTTTCCATGCTCCAGCGCTGAGAGGTAGGCGGGCGACACACCGATGGCATAGGCCATTTGCTTTTGCGTCACGCCCTTACGTTCTCTCAACAGACGCACAGCTTCTGCAAAGGGTGTCATGATCGATCTCCCCTCGCCCGCGACAGCCTGACATAAAGCGCGCCATCACCACCGTGATTACGCGAAGCATCTTCATAAGACGATATCAGGTAACGGAACTCCGGTTTGGAAAACCACATTGGCACTGCTCGTTTCAGGGCACCATCGCTGCCGAGCGACCTGCCTTTGCCGGTGATGACCAATACATGCCGCATACCCCGTTCATGGGCGCGGATCAAAAAATCCAGCAGAATAGAATGCGCTTCGCTCTGGACCATGCCGTGCAAATCAATACGGCCTTCAAGTGGCAGATGGCCGCGGGTCAGTTTTCGTTTGACCGGTTTCTCAAGCGGATGGTGAATGCGACCAGCCTTAGTCTTAATACCGGGATCAAGCGGCACTTCCTCAACAATCATTTTCGGGAATTGCGCTTTGGGCTTCTCCGGTTCTGCGGCAACGGGCGCTGCTTCCGTTACATCTTCAAACTCCAGGTCTTCAAGACGACCGGACACAGGCCGTGTCGTTCTGGCGACCTTGCCCCACAAAATGCGTTCGTCCCGATTCAGCTTTCGACCACCCTTCATGGCCGGTACCTTTGGGCGGCATGGTTGGGTAGCAGAATGTAAAAATCAGCGTTGTTGCGGATCGTGCCTGCCTGCTCTCCAGCCAGATAACCGGAGCCCGTGAAAATATCACCGCGTGCCGGACCGATAATCGCCGAACCGGTATCAAGCGCCAGCATCAATCTGGCAAAAGGTTTTCCCTCGTCGAGAGGTGTCAGCTCCGCAGCGTGAATAAAAAATGGGTAGCCAAATGTGTGAACAGAACGATCGACAGCCAGCGAGCGGCCGGCGATCAGTGGAACCTTTGCAGCCGCCACCGGCCCCAGAGTTTCATCCGAAACATCCGCGACCTTGAAAAAGATATAAGACGGATTGTGCCACAGCACTTCGTCCACCAAGGCAGGATTTTCACCGAGCCATTTACGAATGGACTGCATGGAAACAGTGGCCGGATCGATGCAGCCACGATCAATCAGCAACCGACCGATGCCTGAAAATGGATGACCAGCTTTTGCCGCATAGGTGATGCGGGTCACGCTTCCATCGGCAAATTTCAGCCTTGCGGCACCCTGAACATGAGCGAAGAACACATCAATCTTTGATTTGGCCCAGGCAATTTCCAGATTCCTACCCTGGAGATAACCCTGATCAATCACTTTGCGGTCCGGATAGAAATCGACACCGTTGTCGCCAGAAAGTCCAAATGCATAGGATGCATCGATATGAACTGGGCGATTTTGCGCGTCCAGATCAATCAAATCAGTTGGGCGATTGTAGAAGGGATATTTCCAGACATCGTCAGGGACGGCAGATACTTCGACTTCTGGTTCATAAAAGCCTGTTACGAAACCTTGCGCTGTTTCCTGAGGAAGAATGGCAAATGGCGAACAGTGTTGTTCAAAAAACTCGCGGGCATCTGCTGCACTGGATGGCTGAAATGTTTCTGCCGCTTCAAGAAGCGGCAGCAAATCATCACTCGACAGTCCAAGGGAACCGGTCCGATAGGGTTTTATGGAGCGCAGATGCCGAAGACAGGCCTGCATAGCATGCAACAACGGGCGTGGGTCATCCCCACGCCAGCCCGGTAGATCCAAAAATTTCAGTTCTCGTAACGAGAAATTCTGGCCTTCGGCGCTCATTGTTCGGATTCTGTAGCAACCAGTTTCCAGTTTGGATCTTTTGACCGCACGTCGCGGGCAAAGGTCCAGATATCGTTGACCTCGGAAACACCCTCGGCATCGCCGTCTACCAGTTCACCATCCTTGTTATAGGTGGCCGAAATCAGCTGGCTGGCTATGCGCACTGTGATCTGTTCTTCTTCATCACGAATGCTGGCCTGAAGAATATCCGCCTTTTCGATACCGACAAAAGTGGACTTCACGACTTCGCCCTGTGCCTCACGTTCCGTAATGGCTGAATTGAAGCCATCATAAACTTCTCGTGACAACAGGTTTTTGAGGGTCTTGCGATCGCCATCAGCAAAGGCCATGACGATCATTTCGTAGGCCATACGGGCACCGTTGAGGAATTCCTTGGGCCGGAAAGACGGATCACTCTTGAGGAGTTCACGAAGTGATTCGTTCAGTTCTGTGCCTGGTTTTGCAAAAGAATCGATTTCAGCAAAACGCTCATCCTCATCCCTTCCATCGCGTTTGGGCAGGGTAACAACCTTGCCGTCATCACTACCGGGACCCCTCGCAGCGTCCTTTGCGCTATAGGGATCAAAGGGCGGTTTTTCATTTCCTGTGCGGCGACCAAGGACGCTGCGCAACTGAAGAAAAATCAGTACAGCCGCAACAAGAAAGAATAATGTTATGAAATCGCTTGAACCCATGTTTAGCCAAAACCACCATTTAAATCCACATCATGAAACATCATATAGTCTGAACTGTCACTCATTCAAATAGACAGATGCAATCGCCGGTATGGGCGTCATACCGTTGGCAACGAGATAACTCACACGCAAGGCGAGAATAATGCGTTTTCCACTCCTATCCTTCTTCGTCATACTGATGCCGATCTTGGAAATTGCTGGCTTCATTGTTGTGGGCAAGGCAATAGGTGTTTGGGCAACGCTGGCACTTGTCATTCTCAGCGCTTTCGCAGGTCTGATAATTTTGCGAGCGATAGGACTTGGCATGTTCCGCAAACTTTCGGCCAGCCGTCAAAGCGGCGTGGCGCCTGCCGAAGAGATCGTCCAGGGCGTTATGCTTGGCCTAGCCGGTGTCCTCCTGTTCCTACCCGGCTTCATTACCGATGTGATCGGTCTACTGCTGTTACTGCCTTTTGTACGCAAAGCGATCTGGTCGAAATTCGCAGCCAATATTGTTGTGGCCAGCAATTTCAGCCAAAGTCGCCAGTGGAGTGGTGGTGCCCGAAGCCAGTCTTCGCGCCCTGATGTCGTTGATCTCGATGACACTGACTTTCACCGGCAAGACCCGAATGAACAAAGTCCTTGGCGAAAAGGACCTGATATCGACCATCTTGACGGACCCGGAAACAACGGTCCCCGTGGCTGAAGGCTTGTAAGCCCTGTTTTGAAATGATAGATGGCCAAACACATTCAATCCGCGAGGAAAAAGCATGACCACCGAAAATGGCGCGCAGGGCGGAGCCAGCCCCTCCCTGAATATTCTGACCCAGTACATCAAGGATCTGTCGTTCGAAAATCCCGGCGCTCCCCGTTCCTTGCAGGCGCGTGAGGGTGCTCCCTCGATCAACATCAATGTCAACGTCAATGCGAACCCGATCACCGGTTCTGACTTCGACGTTGTTCTGACGCTGAACGCTGAAGCCAAGGATGGCGACAAGGTTCTGTTTGCAGCGGAACTGGTTTACGGCGGTGTTTTCCGCATCACTGGTTTCCCACAGGAACATATGCTGCCGGTTCTCTTCATCGAGTGCCCACGCCTTCTGTTCCCGTTTGCACGCCAGATCATTGCTGACGTGACGCGCAATGGTGGCTTCCCGCCACTGATGATCGACCCGATCGACTTTGCGCAGATGTTTGCACAGCGCGTTGCTGAAGAGCAGGCCCGCTCCAAGGTTCAGGTTACCAACTGATAGTTGGTTCGCTTTTATGAAACTAAAAAGCCCGCAGCGAATACCCCGCAGCGGGCTTTTTGTTTGTTCGAAGAAAAATCTTTCTCTTTTATCTGAGGTCTCGTCTCGGAGACCACCGACAGCTGATTTAGTTGTAACGTCCCCAAATCGCTTTTTCGCCCATTGAGGCAACCAGCTTCGCATGTGATTCAGCTTCAAGTTGGGACAATCGTGAAGGCAATGCGTGTGGTCGCGACAATGGCTCGTCGACCTGGCTGTCATCGCCGACATCTATCTGTTCTGCCACCTTCTGCGCCGATCCGAAACCAAGCGCTGTCTGGCGTCCGCCAATCATCTCGATATAGACTTCAGCCAAAAGTTCGGAGTCGAGAAGCGCGCCGTGTTTTTCGCGGCGGGAGTTGTCGATGCCATAACGACGGCAAAGAGCATCGAGAGAGTTTGGCCCCATCGGATGTTTGCGGCGAGCCATCGCCAGGGTATCCAGCACCATATCAGGTGCCACGGGCTCTATACCCAGACGCGCAAATTCCGCATTGATGAAGCCCATATCGAAGGTCGCGTTATGAGCGACCCACTTCGCGCCTTCAAAGAACTCCCGTATCTGGTCAACGACCTCAGAGAATTTTGGCTTATCGACCAAAGATTCGTCGGTAATGCCATGCACCGCCAAAGCGTCTGGATGAACTTTGCGACCCTGCGGATTGATATACAAATGGATCGTACGACCCGTAGGAAAATGATTGATAAGCTCAATGCCGCCAATTTCGATGATGCGATCATTCTTTGATTCAAGTCCGGTCGTTTCCGTATCGAAAATAATCTCACGCATCTGCATTATCCTTATTCATCTGCCCACGCAGATTGTGAATGATCTCATCAACCTGTTGTCTGGCCGCCTCCATACCGTTTCCGGTATCAATTATAAAATCCGCCCTCGCCCGTTTTACCGCATCCGGTGTCTGCCGTGACAGGATCATTGCAAATTTTTCTGCCGTCATGTCAGGGCGTTTCAAAACCCGTTCTTTCTGAATTTCAGGATCACAAGTGACGACAACTATCTTGTCGACCCTTTTGTCAGCTCCCGTTTCAAACAGCAAAGGTATATCGAGAATGACGATGTCTTGCCCCAAGGCTTTCTGGTTTGCCAAAAAATCCTTTTCCATTTCGCGCACAAGCGGATGAACAATGCCTTCCAGCATTTTAAAATTAGCCGGATTCTTCTTGAGTTCTTGCGACAGTTTTTGACGATCGACTGTTCCATTGGACGTGACGCCAGGAAAGGCCTCTTCAATGGTAGAAACTGCTTTACCCGAATAGAGACTATGCACATGCCGATCAGAGTCATTGACCGGGATTCCAGCATCGGCAAACATGGCGGCTGTCGTCGACTTGCCCATGCCTATCGACCCGGTCAGCCCGATCACAATCATGCATGTTTCTCCATGTCGGCGATGATCAGAGACCGCAATGTCTCATCGACCTTCGGGCGAACCCCAAACCATTTCTCAAAACCTGGTGCTGCCTGATGCAGTAACATGCCAAGACCGTCAACAATCGCAAAGCCCTGTCGCTCGGCAATTTTCAGGATCGGCGTTTTCAGCGGCACATACACGATGTCAGTTACCACTGCGTCGGTTACCAATGGCGAGAAGTCGAAATCCGGTATTTCACTTCCATCCATTCCAAGCGACGTAGTGTTCACAAAAAGCCCAGCGCCCGACATGGTTTCCTGCAAAGCGTCTATTGCATGCGCATGCACTTTCTCACCAAAGCGATCTGAAAGTTCCTGAGCGCGTTCTACCGTTCTGTTGAGAACATGGATTTCGCTCAGGCCGCGATTGCGCAGCGCCTGGATAATGGCCCGGCTTGCCCCCCCTGCTCCAAGAACAACAGCCTTGCCAGCTTTATCCCATCCGGGATGACGTTGATCGAGATTGGCAATGAAACCATGGCCGTCTGTGTTGCTGGCGCAGAGTTTTCCTTCCTCAACCCAGATCGTGTTGGCGGCACCAAGTTCAGTGGCCAATTCATCAGGTTTGTCGGCGCATTGAAAAGCGATTTCCTTATGAGGGATTGTCACATTGCCACCGGCAAATCTGCCCTCACCCGATTTGACCTTGCTCAGAAATTCTCTGAAACTATCGGGATGCACCTCAACGGCATTATAGGAACCATCAATTCCAAACTGTTTCAACCAGTGACCGTGGATCAGCGGTGATCGCGAATGCTTGATTGGATAGCCGGCAACGAAAGCATTGATGGTTAATGTTTCACGTGAATCACGCATTTATGACCCCCAATTTTCTTAACGCTTCCAAAAGCGGCAGTAGCGGCAGGCCAAGCACGGTAAAATAATCGCCTTCAATTGAAGTAAATAGCTGGATTCCCTCTCCTTCAAGTTGATAGGCTCCGACGCTGGTCAAGGCTTTTTCGCCGACCTTCCGCAGGTGTCCGTCGACGAAAACTTCACTCAATTTCCGAACAGTCATATCGGCATGGGTTACCGTCTGCCAGAGCACCTTACCGTCACGCACCATGACCGCGGCCGAGTTCAATCGATGTGTCTGCCCCGAGAGCGACATCAGATGCTGATGCGCCTCAGCCATATCCTTCGGTTTGTGGTAGATTCTTGAACCCAGCGACATTGTCTGGTCACAGCCAATAATAATGGTCTGAGGATGAAGGGCGGAAACAGCCAGTGCTTTCGCCTTGGCAAGTTCAAGCGCTGTTTCATCCGGCGTGCTACCGGCCGCCTGCAACGGCTCTTCAATCAAACGCTCGTCGATATCAGCGGCTTGCGCAGTAAACTCCAGGCCGGCATTTCTCATCAAGGCCTGGCGGGATGAACTGGAAGAAGCCAGAATCAAGGCCGGTTTCATATCTCTCTCCAACACTTATATCAGCGGCGGTTAAGCAGCGTGTCGCGGCTTAGCGTAGCTGTGGACGCAGGGCAATGATCGCAGCGGCCGTTTCTTCAATCGATCTGCGCGTCACATCTATCACCGGCCAATTGTTATGGGCACACAACGAACGCGCATATTTAAGCTCTTCCATAATTGTCGCCCTGTCAGTGTATCCGCCAGGGTCAAAACCGCTTGTTGAACCGAGTTCGCGATTCTCCCGAATTTGCGAAATGCGATCTGATGTGGCGATCAATCCGACGATCAAAGGTTTGGTGGCTGCATAAAGACTGTCCGGCAAGGGAACACCGGGAACAACAGGTATATTGGCAGCCTTTATACCTCTGTTAGCGAGATAGATGCTGGTGGGAGTTTTGGAGGTACGGCTGATGCCGACGATAACCACATCAGCCTCATCATAGTTCTCCGACATCTGGCCATCGTCATGATCCATGGCAAAGGTCAATGCTTCAATGCGGCCAAAATAGTCGGCGTTCAGAGCATATTGTGCACCGACCTGCTGTTTTGATTTTTTTCCGAGATAGGTCTGAAAGGTCGTCAAGATCGGTTCGAGCACATTCACGCAAGGGATATCCATAGCCTGGCAACGTTGCGACAGGAACTCGCAAAGGTTCTCGTCCACCATTGTGTAAAGGAGAATGCCGGGTTCGTTATCGATTGCATCGAGGATCTGGCCAAGCTGCTTCTGGTTTCTGACCATTGGATAGACATGCACAATTGGTGTTGCGGCATGAAACTGCGCGGAGGCAGCACGGCCTGCAGATCTGAGAGTCTCTCCTGTTGAGTCAGAAATCAGATGCAGATGAAAGAAACTTTTCTGGTTCTCCACGTTGTTTTTGCCTGCCTGTTGATAAGTGGGGATGACTTCATCCTACTGGCGAGAGACAGATCCGGGAACGGGAAAAGTGTCGAGTTTTCCACAAAAAGCACTTCAGCGGACTTCGTTGAGAGGAGCTTGTGGATAGGTGGGAAAAAATGCCGCAGTCCAAATCCATGCAACAGTTATCCACAATTTGAGAGAAATTTTTTAGCGTTCAAGTCAATGATTTTTCGCTATTTTTTGAATTATTCACAGTACCAAGCTGTTTGGCTGAAGCTGTGTCCCCCCAATTGCTGTCTGTCATGTTTTTGTGGGTGAGGCTTGAGGTGTTTTTAATTCCTGATACTCACTGACTCTAAGAATAAGAAGATTCTAAGAATCTCTATTTTTATATTTTGGAAAGGTGTGAATTCATGGCTGTACGCCGTCTGCTAAAAGTGCTTGATGGAGAAACACTCACTCCTCCACCAATCTGGCTTATGAGACAGGCTGGTCGTTACCTTCCAGAATATAGACAAACGCGTCAGCAAGCCGGAAGTTTCCTGGACCTCTGTTATAATCCGGAATTGGCCACCGAAGTGACCTTGCAGCCTATTCGCCGCTTTGGTCTGGATGCTGCAATCCTGTTCTCAGACATACTGGTTATTCCAGATGCTTTGAAGCGCAATGTTACCTTCAGCGAGGGCAAGGGTCCGGCTATGGATCCAATTGAGGTTTCAGACATTGCATCCTTTTCCAAAGTCGATGTTCTTCCCCATCTCTGTCCCGTGTTTGAAACCGTAAAGCGGTTGCGCGCGGAACTGCCTCAGGAAACGACGCTGCTTGGCTTCTGTGGGGCGCCCTGGACAGTTGCGACCTATATGATTGCCGGCCACGGAACACCCGATCAGGCACCCGCGCGTCTGTTCGGTTATAATCATCCTCAAGCAATGGAAGAACTGCTGGCTACTCTCGCTGACATATCCGCTGATTATCTCGTGGCGCAGATTGACGCCGGCGCAGATGCCGTTCAGATTTTCGACTCCTGGGCTGGCGTGCTTGGTGAGAGTGAGTTTGAAAAATTTGCGGTGAAGCCGGTTCAGCGCATCATTGCGTCCGTTCGTAGCCGTCGCCCCGGTGCCAAGATCATCGCTTTTGCCAAAGGTGCGGGACTTCTGTTGAAGGATTACCGTCAAAAGACCGGCGCAGATGCCATTGGGCTCGATTGGTCTGTTCCGCTTTCCTTTGCACAGGAGTTGCAGAAGGACGGCCCCGTACAGGGCAATCTGGACCCTATGCGTATGGTCGCCGGTGGCAAGGCACTGGATGAGGGCATCGATGCCATTCTGCAGGCACTGGGCAACGGTCCACTGATTTTCAATCTTGGCCATGGTATCACGCCACAGGCCGATCCTGAGAATGTAACGAAACTGGTGAACCGCGTGCGTGGTTTTAAACGATGAGTGATGAGCTGCAGACTTCGGAATCTGCTGGACGGAAAACCCGGCTGCGCGTAGCTGTGGCGCTCAGCGCATTTGTTTGCTTCGGTGGCCTGCTCTACTGTATAGGTCCTGATCAGGCCTATCTCTGGGTAAAGGCGCTGCATATCATTGCTGTGATTTCGTGGATGGCGGGGCTGCTTTATATGCCGCGGCTGTTCATCTACCACACAGATGCACCGGTCGGTTCCGTGCAATCCGAAACCTTCAAGGTGATGGAACGGCGTCTTCTCAAGCTGATCATGAACCCAGCCATGATGATTTCATGGGTACTGGGGCTTTACCTCGCCTGGAGCGTTTATGGCTTTTCGGGTGGATGGCTCCATGCCAAAATTCTCGCAGTGGTGTTTCTAACCGGTGCGCATATGTATTTCAGCCGTGCAGTTCGGGTTTTTGCGCGTGATGAAAACAAACACAGCGCCCGACACTGGCGGTTGTTAAACGAGGTTCCAACCGTCTTGATGATCATCATCGTCATACTTGTGGTTGTGAAACCGTTTTGATCGGTTCATATTTTTATAAATTTCGCGGAATTGTTGCTTTTCTCTTGCAGGCTGCCAATTCAGTCGCTATTTTCCCGCTACTCATCTTCGCGGCATGTGTCTTGTTCAGTCGTATGCGGGTCATTCACCCAGTACCGAATTTTTCAGCACGCCCCTCCCCTATCATTTCTTAATATCTGAAACGGTCTTCTCTTCATGGCTGAAATGAAGCTTCAAGAACTAAAAAGCAAATCTCCAACCGATTTGCTGACATTTGCGGAATCGCTCGAGGTCGAAAACGCCAGCACCATGCGCAAGCAGGAGCTGATGTTTGCTATCCTCAAGGTTCTCGCCAGCCAGGATATCGAGATTATCGGTGAAGGTGTGGTGGAAGTTCTGCAGGACGGTTTCGGCTTTCTGCGTTCCGCCAATGCCAACTATCTGCCTGGTCCTGATGATATCTACATATCTCCCTCGCAGATCCGCCGCTTCTCGCTGAAGACTGGCGATACGGTTGAAGGACCAATCCGTGGGCCGAAGGAAGGCGAACGGTATTTTGCGCTTCTGAAGGTCAACTCGATCAACTTCGACGATCCTGAAAAGATTCGCCACAAGGTTCACTTCGATAACCTGACACCGCTCTATCCGAATGAGCGTTTCAAGATGGAACTTGATGTTCCAACCTCGAAGGATTTGTCGTCTCGTGTTATCGATCTGGTTGCCCCACTCGGCAAAGGCCAGCGTGGTCTGATCGTTGCACCGCCACGTACCGGTAAAACGGTTCTGCTGCAGAATATCGCACATTCGATCACTGCCAACCATCCGGAATGCTATCTCATCGTTCTACTGATCGATGAGCGTCCTGAAGAAGTGACGGACATGCAGCGTTCTGTGAAGGGTGAAGTTGTTTCCTCTACCTTCGACGAGCCAGCAGTTCGCCACGTTCAGGTCGCTGAAATGGTCATTGAGAAGGCGAAGCGCCTTGTCGAGCATGGTCGCGACGTTGTTATCCTGCTCGATTCGATCACCCGCCTCGGCCGTGCTTACAACACCGTTGTTCCTTCTTCTGGTAAGGTTCTGACCGGTGGTGTCGATGCCAACGCCCTGCAGCGTCCTAAGCGTTTCTTCGGTGCTGCCCGTAACATCGAAGAAGGCGGCTCATTGACAATCATCGCAACGGCGCTGATCGATACAGGCAGCCGCATGGACGAAGTTATCTTTGAAGAATTCAAGGGTACCGGTAACTCGGAAATCGTGCTTGACCGCAAGGTTGCTGACAAGCGTATCTTCCCTGCTCTGGATATTCTCAAGTCCGGCACACGTAAGGAAGACCTGCTTGTGCCACGCCAAGATCTTCAGAAGATCTTTGTTCTACGCCGTATCCTTGCTCCGATGGGAACGATGGACGCCATCGAATTCCTAATCGACAAATTGAAGCAAACCAAGAACAACGGTGATTTCTTCGATTCGATGAATACCTGACGGTTAGCCGAATTCAGTAATAAAGTGGCCGTGTGGTGTAATGCCAGCACGGCCATTTTTTATTGAAGATAATAATTGTATGTTCGGGCCTAAACAGGACCAAGTGACAGCGATGACAAAAACCTCAGACACGATTTACGCATTGTCCAGCGGCGCGCTGCCTGCTGGTGTCGCGGTCATCAGACTCAGCGGACCACAGGCATTTCCTATGTTGCAAGGTCTGATCAAAGGTCCTTTGCCGGATTCCAGAAAAGCAAGCTTAAGAACGATTCGTAACCGTAATGGTCTAGTGATTGACCAGGCGCTGGTACTTCCATTTCCAGCTCCACACTCCTTTACCGGTGAAGATTGCGTGGAATTGCAGATCCACGGCAGCCGGGCTGTGGTAAATGCTATATTTGAGGAATTGGCAGGGCATGAAGGGGGAAGGCCGGCGGAAGCTGGCGAATTCTCCCAACGTGCTTTTGAGAATGGGAAGATGGATCTTGTCGAGGTTGAAGGTCTCGCAGATCTATTACATGCGGAAACGGAGATGCAGCGTCGTCTTGCCGTTGAGCAAAGTTCTGGCAAACTCTCTGCTCTTTACGATGGCTGGGCCGACAGGTTGACGCGAGCGCGTGCGTTTATCGAGGCCGAACTCGATTTTGCCGATGAAGAAGATGTACCTGACTCTGTCGCCAATCAGGTTTGGATACAGATGAAGGCGCTGCTGGATGAAATTAACAATCATCTTACCGCCGCATCGTCAGCAGAAATCATCCGAGACGGCCTCAAGATTGCGCTGGTTGGCGAACCTAACGTCGGCAAGTCCAGCCTGCTGAACGCTCTCAGCGGTCGTGACGTGGCGATCGTTACCGATATTGCTGGCACGACCAGGGATGTCCTGAACGTCGATCTTAACCTTGGTGGTTATCTCGTCACCGTCTCCGATACCGCCGGCATAAGAGAGACGGCTGATGCCGTCGAGCAGGAAGGCGTTAAAAGAGCGGTTGCAAAAGCCGAAACGGCCGACTTGGTTTTGCATCTTGTTGATACCGATTCGATTCCGAAACAAACTAGCCCTACTATCAATAACGGTAACCACGTCCTCGTGCGCAGCAAAAGCGACAAGCGCGGTCCCTCACCTTTGCCATGTGAATTTGCACTGGAACTGTCCGTCGAAAGCGGACAGGGTTTGGAAAAACTCAAATCATTTATTCGAGACTATATAGAGAACCGCCTTGGTTCTGCATCGATGTTGGCGCCCGCGCGACAGAGACATCAGAAACGTCTTGAAGAGACACGAAATTATGTTAGTGATGCGCTGCAATCCGAAGGTCAGGATTTGGCCATACGATCGGAATATCTTCGTCTCGCTGCAAGTTCTCTTGGTAGAATAACCGGACGAGTAGATGTCGAAGATTTATTGGGTGTGATTTTCTCCGAATTCTGCATTGGCAAATGATTCACGTGAAACATTCGGGCTAATGAGTGCCTCTCCGTTTCCGCAGAGTAATACAAGGGCATAAAGATGCACTACGATGTAATTGTTATCGGTGGTGGACATGCGGGCTGCGAAGCCGCGGCGGCAGCGGCACGTCATGGCGCAAAGACAGCTTTGATTACCCACAAAGCTGACACCATTGGCGTCATGTCCTGTAATCCTGCGATTGGTGGTTTGGGAAAAGGTCACCTTGTTCGCGAGATTGACGCTCTCGATGGTTTGATGGGCCGTGTTGCCGATGCGGGCGGAATTCAGTTCCGTATGCTCAATCGTAAAAAAGGGCCGGCTGTCCGCGGTCCTCGTACGCAGGCTGACCGCAAGCTTTATCGTCTCGCTATGGCTAAGGAAATTGCCACAATCGATAATCTTACAGTTATCGAAGGTGATGCCTATGATATTGAAATTGAAGATAAAATCGTCAAAAAAGTTGTCATGGCGGATGGGCGTGTGTTTCCTTGCGCATCAGTTGTTCTGACCAGCGGCACCTTTCTCCGAGGCCTCATTCATATCGGTTCCGAAAAGATTCCTGCAGGGCGTGTTGGTGAAAAGCCATCTGTTGGACTGTCGGATACACTGGCGCGGTTGGGGTTGAAACTGGGTCGTTTGAAAACTGGCACACCAGCCCGTTTGAATGGCAAAACAATTGATTGGGATTCGGTGGAGCGCCAGTCCGCAGACGAAGACCCGGTCCCCTTCTCTTTCATGACGGACGCGATTGTTAATCCGCAAATTGATTGTGGTGTGACCCGTACCACCGAATACAGTCACAAGATCATCCGCGACAATATCCATCTCTCCGCGATGTATTCCGGACAGATTGAAGGTGTTGGGCCACGTTACTGCCCTTCCATCGAAGACAAGATCGTTCGTTTTGGAGACCGTGACGGCCACCAGATATTCCTGGAGCCCGAGGGACTGGATGACGACACGATTTACCCGAACGGTATTTCGACGTCGTTACCGGCGTCCGTTCAGGAAGCTTTCATTCATAGTATTCCCGGGTTGGAAAAAGTTGAAATTTTCCAACCAGGTTATGCAATTGAATATGATTACGTAGATCCTCGCGAGCTCTACCCTTCTTTGCAGGTCAAGAAGGTGCAAGGTCTGTTTCTTGCAGGACAAATCAATGGCACGACTGGTTACGAAGAAGCGGGCGCTCAAGGCCTGGTCGCCGGTCTTAATGCATCGCTTTATGCTTCCGGTGCTAACGCCCTGCATTTCAGCCGCACTGAATCCTATATCGGTGTGATGATTGACGATCTGACGTCGAAGGGCGTCAGTGAACCGTACCGCATGTTTACATCACGTGCCGAATATCGGCTTTCTCTACGAGTTGATAATGCCGATTTGCGTCTGACCCCTATTGGTTTGAAAGCGGGAATTATTGGTTCGGCCCGCGCTGGGCGCTTTTCTGAATTCACGGATGCGATCGAAGACGGTCGTGCTCTGCTGCAGTCAATTCAGATCAGCCCCAACGAAGGGGCAAAAATTGGCTTGAAGTTGAATCAGGATGGGCAGCGCCGTTCTGCCTATGAGTTGCTGTCCTATCCTGATATTTCGCTCGATCAGCTCCGTGGACATTGGAGCGAGTTGAGCGTGATCAACAATAAGGTTGGCGAAGTGCTGGAGATTGAAGCTGGCTATGCTGTATATATGCAGCGTCAGAGCGCTGATATTATCGAAATTCGTCGTGACGAGGATCGTAAGATACCGGCTGATTTTGACTACAGCTTGCTTTCCGGCCTGTCGAATGAGTTGAAGCAGAAACTTATTGCTGCAAAACCTCTGAATATCGCACAGGCATCCCGTGTCGATGGCATGACACCGGCCGCTGTATCGCTTATTCTGGCGTTGGTAAAAAAGCACAACGTAGCGATTCAACCGCAGGTAAAATCGCACTCATAGCGAGTCTTTATATGCAGATAAACGGCCAAAGTGTTTCACGTGAAACACATGAACGACTCACACATTATGTTGAGCTGTTTAAAAAGTGGAATAAAACAACAAATCTCGCAGCGCCGTCCACCATATCGGAAATCTGGAGTCGGCACATTGCCGATAGCGCGCAGATTTTTCAGCTAAGCCCACAACCGCAGACGTGGGTTGATTTGGGCAGTGGCGGCGGACTTCCTGGCGTTGTCACAGCGATTTTCCTGGCTGAACTCAATGATGGCTGGGTTCATCTGGTTGAAAGCAACAATAAGAAAGCGGCTTTCTTGCGTGTTGCTCTGGCTGAGACCGGTGCAAGGGGCAGTGTTCACCCCATTCGCATCGAGAAAGCGCCTGAAATCATTCCGCATTGCGATGTGATTTCAGCACGCGCGCTCGCTGACCTCGATCTTTTGCTCGAATATATGCATCCTTGGGCCAAAGATTCCGAAAAAGTGAGGGCTTTTTTTAATAAAGGCCGGGATTACCAAAGTGAGATCACGAAAGCCCGTGGTCGTTGGCAGTTTGATCTGATAAAACATTCCAGTGTTGTTGAGGCAGATTCCGTTGTTCTGGAAATCAGCCGTCTTACATCTCAATAATGATGTATTCTCTGGGTGTGCGGCATTATGTTTGAAAAAAACCGAATTATCACCATTGCAAATCAGAAAGGCGGCGTTGGTAAAACAACGACAGCCATCAATCTTGCAACGGCACTCGCGGCAATTGGGGAACGTGTTCTTATTGTTGACCTCGATCCGCAGGGTAATGCCAGTACTGGCTTGGGTATCGATCGCCGCGACCGCAAACTTTCGTCTTATGACTTGCTGATTGGTAGCAATACGATTGGTGAGACTGTCGTCCCAACAGCTGTTCCCAATCTTGATATTGTGCCATCCACAATGGACTTGCTGGGCTTCGAAATGGAAGCTGCGAATCTGCCCAACCGTGCTTTTCGATTGAAGGCCGCCCTGTCGAGCGAACAGGCGAAAACCTATTCCTATATTCTATTGGACTGCCCGCCATCCTTCAATCTACTGACCATGAATGCTATGGCCGCCGCACATTCGGTATTGGTGCCACTTCAGTGCGAGTTCTTTGCGTTGGAAGGGTTGAGTCAGTTGCTCGATACCGTCAATCAGGTTCGGCAGACTGTCAATCCTACTCTCGATATCCAGGGTATCGTATTGACGATGTTTGATGCGAGAAACAATCTGGCCCAGCAGGTTGTTAACGATGTGCGTACCCACCTTGGGGAAAAAGTCTATCATACGCTTATTCCTCGCAATGTTCGGGTTTCGGAAGCGCCATCTCATGGTAAGCCTGCAATTCTCTACGATCTGAAATGCGCGGGTAGTCAGGCCTATCTTCAGCTTGCGTCGGAAGTTATCCAGCGCGAGCGGTTGCGTAAGGCGGCGTGACGGACAAGTTTATAGTACGGAGTGACATGCATGAGTGACGATATTTCAAAACGTCGGCTTGGCCGCGGTTTGGCAGCCCTGATCGGTGAGATGGATCAGCCCCTGCCCTCGGGAGATACGCAGCGTACGGTCAATCCCGATCGAAATGTTCCCATCGAATTCATAGCCCGCAGCGCGCGTAACCCGCGCCGGCATTTCGATGAAAGCGAACTGCAGGATTTGGCTGCTTCTATTCGTCAACATGGCATCGTGCAGCCGGTTGTGGTGCGTACCGTTGAACCCAGCCGTTATGAGATCATCGCTGGTGAACGTCGCTGGCGTGCTGCGCAGCTAGCGGGCTTTACAGAAATCCCAGTTATTATTCGTGACGTGGACGATCGAACAGCGCTTGAATTGGCGATTGTTGAAAACGTCCAGCGCTCAGACCTTAATCCGCTTGAAGAAGCTTTAGGTTACGATCAGCTTATTGCTGAGCATGGTTATACACAAAACGATCTTGGCGAAATTATCGGTAAAAGCCGAAGCCATGTTGCCAACAGCCTGCGCTTGTTGAAACTGCCAGATCCTGTTCGTGACATGTTGGCACAGGGTTCCCTGTCTGCCGGTCACGCACGTGCGTTGGTTTCGACCTCTGATCCATCGGGCCTGGCAAAAACTATCGTGTCAAAGGGTTTGTCCGTTCGTGACGCTGAGCGTTTGGCGCAAAATGACATCAAGGGACAGAGTGAACCTCAGCGGCAGTCCGTACCGGAAACCAAGGATTCAGATACTCTGGCTTTGGAGCGTTCACTGACGGATGCACTTGGGTTGGATGTAAAGATCAATCACAAAGCGTCTGGCGGCCAGATCCGTATCAGCTATAAAACGTTGGAGCAGCTTGAGGCTGTCTGCAAGCTTCTGGAACGCGCCTGATATTGTTTCGAAAATGAAATGATTTCATTGCAAACCCGCATCGACGTTGGTGCGGGTTTTATATGGTTAATGACGTCTTAATGAGATGTGCTACGTAGCGAGAGTCGTTTAAGTCTTTGTTTTCACGCTATTTTGATCGACGTGAAACGCCGAATTAAAAATCAATTGCACGGCCGTTGATTTCATAATCGCCAAATCGCACGGGCTCAGCGCCGCCTCGCCCGCCGGTCTCCGCCGGCAGCTCCAGTTCCTGTTGCGCTTTTCTGCGCTCTTCTGCTTCCTGCAGGGCTCGTTTGGCGGCTGGCGACAATTTACGTGTTGCGAGGTTCTTTTCGTTCTCGTCGAACAAGTTGTCGTTATCTGCATTCTGCATGGTTTCGCGCCTTTGGCAGTCTGATATTGAAAAGCGGATTATCATAACCAAATTACACGAGGAACAATCGAACGGCAAATGGCCGTATCGAACACATCGTAAAATGGAGACAACGGATGAATCTTGCGCGCACTGCCATGCTTCTTGCCTTCATGACAGCCTTGTTCATGGGGGTCGGCTTTCTGATTGGCGGACAGGGCGGCATGATGATCGCACTTGTCATCGCGGCGGGTATGAACCTGTTTTCTTACTGGAACTCGGACAAGATGGTGTTGTCGGCTTATCACGCCCAGGAGGTTGATGAGCGCAACGCGCCAGAGTTTTTTACGATGATCCGCGATCTATCGCAGAATGCCGGCCTGCCAATGCCGAAGGTCTATATCTACGAGAGCGAGCAACCAAACGCCTTCGCTACGGGCCGCAATCCTGAAAACGCAGCTGTGGCCGCCTCTACGGGCCTTCTGCAAAGATTGAGTCCGCAAGAGGTTGCAGGGGTCATGGCCCATGAGCTTGCCCATATCCAAAACCGTGACACCTTGACCATGACGATTACGGCAACCCTTGCCGGTGCTATTTCGATGCTTGGAAACTTTGCGTTTCTGTTTGGTGGCAATCGCAACAACAACAATCCGCTCGGTTTCATTGGCGTGCTGGTTGCCATGATTGTTGCGCCGCTGGCGGCCATGCTTGTTCAGATGGCGATCAGCCGGACGCGCGAATATTCCGCTGACCGTCGTGGTGCCGAGATTTGTGGTAATCCACTATGGTTGGCCTCAGCGCTTCAGAAAATCTCTGGCGCTGCACAGCGTCTGCACAATGAGGATGCCGAACGTAACCCGGCGACTGCGCATATGTTCATCATCAACCCGCTATCCGGTGAGAGAATGGACAACCTGTTTTCCACGCACCCGAATACGGAAAATCGTGTCGCTGCGCTGCAGGCAATGGCAAACGAATTTTCCCAGCCATCGACGCCACCCGCCACAAATGCTAATGCCGAGCGTAAGACACGTTCTGTACCCTCCACCGGCTGGGGACGGGGCGGAAACAATGAACGCAAAGGACCATGGTCTTGACGGCAGAACACGCCAAAAAAACACCTCACCGCAACAAACGGCGTGACAATCCAAGAGCAGGTAGCGATCAGGACGATGGACAGCAGTTTGACAACAAGCCGGGTCTAGAAACCCGCAATGCTGCTGTCAAAATCCTGTCTGCTGTCATCGATAAGAAAACATCGCTTGATGGTATGCTGGATGCTGAAACAGGCAATCCGGCCTATAGGGCGCTAAATGCGGCTGACCGTGGCTTGGTGCGCGCCATCATCAACACAGCCCTTCGTCACCTGCCGCGTATCGATGCGGCGATATCCATGTTACTGGATAATCCCTTGCCATCAGGCGCGCGGTCGCTGCATCACGTTCTGGTGGTTGGTGTGACGCAGATGCTCTACCTTGATGTGCCCGACCATTCTGCTGTCGATCTTGCCGTAGAGCAAGCTCATCGCGATCCTCGTAATCGGCGTTTCGTAAAATTGGTCAACGCCCTTTTGCGTCGTCTCGGCCGGGAAAAGGAGGAGATCAAGGAAAGAATCTCCAATGTGCCGGTGCTGCCTGAATGGTTCTTTGACCGGTTGGTCTCTGCCTATGGTCGAGAAAAAGCCGAACGGATTGCGGAGGCGCAACTTTGGCCTTCGACCATAGACGTTACGGTGAAATCTAATCCAGAAGTTTGGGCAGAGAAATTTGGCGGTCAGGTACTGGCTACGGGATCTGTACGTCTAGGCGCCTTTGAAGGGCAGATCCCTGATCTTGAGGGTTTCACGCAGGGCGAGTGGTGGGTGCAGGACGCAGCTGCCAGCCTTCCAGTCAGATTGATGGGAGACATCAAGGGCAAACGGGTGGTTGACCTGTGTGCGGCTCCTGGTGGCAAGACAGCACAGCTTGTTTTGGCTGGAGCTGATGTGACGGCCCTTGATCAATCGGGCAACCGTTTGAAGCGACTTCGCGGCAATCTGGAGCGTCTCGGTTTTGCAGCCAACACGGTTGAAAGCAACCTGTTGACGTTCACCACAGATGAACCTTTTGATGTGGTGCTGCTTGACGCGCCCTGCTCTTCAACAGGAACCCTGCGTAAACATCCTGATGTTCCGTGGACAAAGGGACCGGAAGACATTGAAAAGCTCGCCGGACTCCAGGAGAGAATGCTGCGCCACGCCATTTCACTGGTGAAGCCAGGTGGCATTCTGGTGTTTTCCAACTGCTCGCTTGACCCTCTTGAGGGTGAGCACATGATTTCCCGCGTGCTGCAAGACAGCACCGATGTGGAACGTGTGCCTGTGGACAAAAAAAATTGGCCAGGTTTGGAAGCTGCCGTCAACGGCGACGGCGATTTGCGCACAACGCCTGATATGCTTGGCGGAACCGATGGATTTTTTGCCACCGTGCTGCGTAGAAAATAAGCAAAGCCCGACGGATTTCCACGTCTGAAAAACTGATGTCGGATTTTTTTCTTGAAATTCCGTGCCTTAAAAAGATTATGCAATCAATCACGAATCATGTGATTGATTGCTAAATTATTTGTTTCGTGTGCAATTCCTTAAAATCAGGCATGAGACCGTATAGACGGGAAAAACGGTTTGGCAGGGTCTAACTCCAACGGTTACGGAAGTGCAGGGTTTTTTATGAAAACCCTATACCGTCGTGCGCGTATACGGGTTGCCGGCTTGCGTATGGTCCTGATACCCGGGGTGTCTGCGCCTGATGGGCTGGTTGCAGCACCGACAGATTTACATGCCGTTGATCCGTTCGTTGCGGAAGAATTGCTGAATGGTCGTATCGTTTTGGCTGGCCGGGTCTACGAGCTGGATGGTGTTTCGGTTTTTGCGGATGAATTGCCAAGTCTGGCATTTGCGGAGAGCCTCTATTCCTTTGAATGGTTGCGTCATATTCGTGCTCACCGTACAAATGAATGCTGCGCAAAGGCCCGCCAACTGGTGGCGGAATGGATGGCGCTGCACGGGCGAAAAGCGCGTGGTCTGGCGTGGGAGCCGGACATTGCAGCCAGACGGTTGATTGCGCTCCTGTCGCATTCTCCTGTTGTACTGAATGACGCCGAGAGTGGTTTCTATCGCCGCTTCATGAAGACACTGGGTTTTCACGTGCGTTATCTCGGCATGATCGCCCGCTTTGCGCCCGATGGTGAAACTCGCCTGCGAATACATATTGCACTGGCTGTCGCCTCAATCTGTATGTCTGGCAAACAATCCTGGGTGTCGCGTCAGGCCAGAAAATTAAGTCGTGAAATGGAACGTCAGGTCCTGCCGGATGGTGGCCATGTTTCACGCAATCCGCGGGTTCTTCTCGATCTTTTGCTGGATTTACTGCCGCTGCGTCACAGCTACATTAATCTCGGACACACTGTTCCGTCCGGGCTTGTTTCCGCAATTGACCGAATATTTCCGGCATTGCGGTTTTTCAGGCATCAAGATGGTGATCTAGGTCTGTTTAACGGCGCCACGAGCACGTTGGCCAACGAACTGGCGGCTGTACTGCGGTATGACGACACCGCTGGGCTAACGACGCGTGAACTGCCTGATATGGCCTATCAGCGCTTGGTAGCCGGAGACACAACTGTGCTGATTGACACTGGTCGGGCTTTGTCTGTTGAGCTGTCATCAACCGCCCATGCCGGTTGTCTGTCTTTTGAAATGTCTGCAGGACGGTATCGCTTTATCGTCAATTCCGGTTCTCCGGAAAATGGCAGTGCCGAACTGAAAGAATTGGCGCGCTCCACGGCCGCCCATTCAACTGTGACCTTGGCCGATACGTCTTCATGCCGGTTTTCCCGCTCAGCATTTCTTGGACCAATCTTGGTGCAAGGTGCCCGCGAGGTGACGGTCAACCGTACGACCGGACCCAATCGAAACGACATCGTTTCCGCTACGCATGACGGTTATGTTGCCGATTTTGGTTATCTGCATGAGCGCGAAGTGGATATGAATGAGGCCGGAACGCGTATCCGGGGTCGTGACATCGTCTCTGTGGCTGGCAAGAACAACAAACATATTCCTGAAAGCCTGATGGCTGTTGCGCGCTTCCATGTTCATCCCATCATCGAACTTAGCCTGCTCAATGAAGAAACTGTAGTGCTGACTGCACCTGATGGTACCCGCTGGCAGTTCTCAGTTCCCGGCCGAGCCCTTGCCATTACCGATGATATCTTCATGGCAAATGTGTCCGGCCTACGCCGGTCGCAACAGATTGAAGTGGCTTTCGACGTTCCCGAAGTACGCGAAATACGCTGGTTTTTAGACCGTAAGGCCTGAATGACTGCCTGATTCGTGTTTATTCCCGTGGGAAGGTGTGCTAACGCGACCCCAACCGCCGGTCTCTGCTTCCGGCTGATTTTCCTGCCTATACGGAGTAAGCCGATGGCTGTTGTTTCCAAGAAAATCCCCGCCCCGGATAAAGTCAAAATTCGCACCGCACTTTTGTCCGTATCGGACAAGACCGGCATCATCGAACTCGCCACCACACTGGCTTCAATGGGTGTGAAACTGCTGTCGACAGGTGGAACCGCGAAGGCTATTGCCGATGCTGGCTTGCCGGTTACCGACGTTTCTGACGTCACGAAGTTTCCGGAAATCATGGATGGCCGCGTCAAGACCCTGCATCCGAATGTGCATGGCGGTCTTCTGGCGATCCGTGATGATGCCGATCACGTCGCTGCCATGGAAAAGCACGGTATCGAAGGTATCGATCTTTCCGTCATCAATCTCTACCCGTTCGAGGAAGTTCGCGCCAAGGGCGGTGATTACCCGACAACGGTTGAGAATATCGATATTGGTGGCCCGGCCATGATCCGCGCTTCAGCCAAGAACCATGCCTATGTCACAGTTATCACTGACCCGTCCGACTACGGCGCTTTGCTGGATGCACTGAAGGCTGATGACGGCCAGACAACCTACGCGCTGCGCCAGAAATTTGCTGCCAAGGCCTATGCTCGCACAGCTGCCTATGACGCGATGATATCCAACTGGTTCGCGGATGCGCTGGAAATTGAAGCACCTGATTACCGCGCAATTGGTGGCGTCCTGAAAGAAAAGATGCGTTATGGTGAAAACCCACACCAGAGCGCGGGCTTCTACCTGACCGGGGAGAAGCGTCCCGGCGTTGCCACGGCAACGCTGTTGCAGGGCAAGCAGCTTTCCTACAACAACATCAATGACACGGATGCTGCTTTCGAGCTGGTGGGTGAGTTCCCGGCGTCCAACGGTCCGGCCTGTGCCATTATCAAGCACGCCAATCCATGTGGCGTTGCAACCGGTGAAACCATGCTTGAGGCCTATAAAAAGGCCCTCGCCTGCGATTCTGTATCGGCATTTGGTGGTGTGATCGCGCTTAACCAGACGCTGGATGCGCAGACGGCCGAAGAAATCGTCAAGCTGTTCACGGAAGTGATCATTGCTCCTGACGTTACGGAAGAAGCAAAGGCCATCGTCGCGCGCAAGCCAAACCTGCGCCTGCTGTCGGCCGGTGGTCTGCCAGATCCGCGTTCGCGTGGCCTCGCAGCCAAGACCGTCTCCGGTGGCCTTCTGGTTCAGAGCCGCGACAATGGCATGGTCGAAGACCTCGACCTCAAGGTTGTGACAAAACGTGCGCCGACTGCCCAAGAGTTGGAAGACATGAAGTTTGCGTTCAAGGTCGCAAAACATGTTAAATCCAACGCCGTTATCTACGCCAAGGATGGTCAGACAGCGGGTATTGGCGCAGGCCAGATGAGCCGCGTGGATTCCGCACGTATTGCAGCCCTGAAGGCTGAAGATGCGGCCAAGGCGCTTGGCCTTGCCGAACCGCTGACAAAAGGCTCTGCGGTTGCTTCTGAGGCATTTTACCCGTTCGCAGATGGTTTGCTGGCCGCGATTGCTGCCGGCGCAACAGCCGTCATCCAGCCGGGTGGTTCTATGCGTGACCAGGAAGTGATCGACGCTGCCAACGAACATAACGTTGCGATGGTCTTCACTGGCATGCGCCACTTCCGTCACTAAGCATAGCGCGGCTTCTCCCTGCCTTTATTGGGAGATGTCCCAGCACAGCAATAATCAAAAGGCCCGGAGATATCCGGGCCTTTTTCCATTTCGTGGCGATTTCAATGTTTCACGCCTATCAGGTCACAGCGCCGACCTGCCACGGCACAAACTCGTTATCACCATAGTCGTAGATTTCGCTGACTGTCTTGTCGCCAGAGGCAACAGCAAGAATCCGCTCGAAAATCCGTTCCCCTGCTTCCTCAATGCTTTCGACACCGGTGACGATTTCACCGCAGTTCAGATCCATGTCTTCCTGCATGTGTTCGAACATTTCAGTGTTGGTCGCGATTTTAATGCAAGGTGAGGGCTTGAAGCCGGATACGGATCCACGTCCTGTCGTGAAACAGATGACGTTGCAGCCGCCGGCAACCTGGCCGGTTACAGCAACGGGGTCATAGCCGGGTGTGTCCATAAACACGAAACCTGGTTCGGTAACGGTTTCTGCAAATTCATACACCGCCTTCAGCGGCATCGAACCACCCTTGGCCACGGCACCCAGAGATTTCTCAAGAATGGTGGTCAAGCCGCCGAGCTTGTTGCCGTGCGACGGGTTGTTATTCAGTTCGTCTCCGTTACGCGCGGTATAGTCGCGCCACCAGTCAATGCGCTCAAGAAGCTTTTCGGCAACCGCTGGCGTTACGGCACGGCGTGTCAGAAGATGTTCGGCACCATAGATTTCCGGCGTTTCCGAAAGCACCGTGGTGCCACCATTGCGCACGATCAGGTCGGATGCGTAACCAAGTGCCGGATTTGCAGAAATGCCGGAATAACCGTCCGAACCACCACATTCCAGTGCCAGTTTCAGTTTGGACAGTGGCTGCGGGGTGCGTTTGGCCTGATTCACGAGTGGCAGCATGTCCTTGATCTGGGCAATCGCTGCCTCAATGGTCTTGCGGGTGCCGCCATGCTGCTGGATGGTCATGGTGCGCAGACGCTCACCCTCCTCCATCCGGTAGTGTTCGAGAATGGGTGCAATCTGGTTTGTTTCACAGCCGAGGCCGATCAGCAGAATGCCGCCAAAATTGGGATGACGTGCATAACCTTGAATGGTGCGGATCAGCAGTCGGTACCCTTCCGACTTGGTGTTGAGAGCACACCCCCCACCATGGGTCAGCGCAACGACACCGTCGACATTGTCAAAACCGTCTAGGCCGCCCTGCTTGTTGAAGTAGTCGGCAATGTAGCGGGAGACGGTGGCGGAACAGTTCACGGACGCGATGACGCCGATGTAATTGCGGGTACCAGCGCCACCAAGGCCACGATCGTAGCCCATGAATGTACGGCGTTCGGCTTCCGGCAGCATGCCGGTTTCCTCGATATCGACGCTGAACTGGTGCGCATGCTCGGAGGGTACCATGGCAAGGTTGTGCAGGTGGACATGACGACCGGGCTCAATGTCCTGGGTGGCAATACCGATCACCTGACCGTATTTACGGACTTCTTCGCCAGACTTGATGGTCTTCAGCGCAACCTTGTGTCCGCGGCCGATCAGGTCAAGTGCGACAAGATCTCCCCTGCCGGTCGGGTTTCCTGCAGGAATGGATCTGCGGGCCACAGCAACGTTATCGTTGATGTTCAGCAGGATGGTTGGCTCAGAATTTAATGCTTTATCATGCACTGTCACGGGGATTTTCCTCCTCCCGGTCTATGTCTGCGCAAAAGCGCTACTCAATTCTCGATCCAGCGCTGCTTTGAGCTTTCGAGATGGCTATGCATCGCAGCTTGCGCAAGCAGTGGATCGCGCATTTCAAGGGCGGCCAGAATGGCTTCATGCTCATTCAGGGCGCGTGTCCATGTTTCACGGTCCTCAAAACGGACGCGAAACTGGGCTGAAATAGGACTGTGGCGTTCGTCAAAAAGCTCAGCCACCATACGGGCCAACACACTGTTTTGCGATTGTTCAGCAATGGTAATGTGAAACAGTCGATCCTGATCGAGCGGCTTTTTGCCGAGATCGATTTCCTTTTTCATGCTGTCCAGTAACTGGCGAAGCGTAACGAGTGCTTCCTGCGTAATACGGCTTGCGGCCAAAACGATGGTTGCACCCTCAATGGCGGCACGCGCCTGCATCAGCTCGGTCGGGCTGTCGCCCATCGACTTGGTCTGCCATGTGGTGGTCGCGGGCTCCGCAGACACATAGACGCCAGACCCCATACGAATTTCAACGCTGCCGTCGATTTCAAGTGCAATCAGTGCTTCGCGTAGGGATGGCCGTGAAACACCCAGTTTCTGGGCCAGTTCCCGCTCCGCTGGCAGGCGCGATCCGGGCTGAAATTCGCCCTGATCGATCAACTCACGGATTTGATCGGCAATCTGCTGGTAAAGGCGGCGTGTTTCCATGTGTTTGGTCAGGCCAATTATCTCGTTGAGTATGAGCATTTTAAGTTTGCGAAATTTGGCCTTACCGTATCTATAAGTGTGACAATAGGCAAGAATAAGTTTAAAATATTGAATTATATAGATTTATTGCGGTTCATAATTTTATGCTATAAGGCCGGTTTCGAAGTTTTGCGATAATTGGCTTGACCAATAAAAAAATGCGGCCTAACCATTGCCTCCGATTGAAGGCAACCGGGTGGAGCGTGGTTGCGCATGGAGGATCTCAAATGTCACAAGGCGAACTCAATATCGTAGGCGCAAATACGCCTGGCGATAGCTTTGCCGGTGCTGCCGAAACCCTACTGCGCCTCGAAAATATCACCAAGGAATTCCCCGGTGTTCGGGCCTTGTCGGGCGTACATTTTGATCTCGTGCGCGGTGAAGTGCATGCGGTCTGTGGTGAAAACGGTGCCGGAAAATCAACATTGATGAAAATTGTCAGCGGCGTTTATCAGCCGACTGAAGGTACAATCATTCACAAGGGCAACAAGGTTCAGTATTCCTCGCCGCTCGAATCCGAAGCGGCCGGCATTGCCATCATCCATCAGGAACTGAACCTCATTCCGCATCTCAGTGTGGCGGAAAACATCTATCTGGCACGCGAGCCGCGCCGTGGGTTCTGGGTCGATCGCAAAAAACTGCGCGCCGATGCCAAGCGCTGTCTTGATCGTCTGGGTGTCGATATTGATCCCGACCAGACGGTGCGTGGCCTTTCCGTTGCGCAGTGCCAGATGGTGGAAATTGCCAAGGCCCTGTCTCTGGATGCCGAAGTGCTGATCATGGACGAGCCTACCTCGTCGCTGACCGAGCAGGAAACCACCCTGCTGTTCAAGGTCATTCATGACCTTAAACAGTCCGGTGTCGGCATCGTTTATATTTCTCACCGTCTGGACGAGATGGCGCAGATCGTTGACCGCGTCACCATCTTGCGTGACGGTCGTTATATCTCCACTGCCAAATTTGCTGAAACAACGGTTGATAATATCGTTGCCCAGATGGTTGGCCGGTCACTGGAGGAAAAATTCCCTGAGCGCACATCCACGCCGACCGACGAGGTTATCTTTGCCGTCAAGGGGCTGACCCGCAAGGGCGTATTCGAGGATGTCAGTTTTGAGTTGAAGCGTGGTGAAATTCTCGGCTTTGCCGGGCTGATGGGCGCCGGTCGTACCGAAGTCGCGCGTGCGATTTTTGGTGCTGATCCGCTAGATTCCGGCGAGATCACCTTTGAAAGCCGCGTTCTTGATATTCGCTCCCCACAGGATGCTATCCGCGAAGGGATCGCCTATCTCTCCGAAGACCGCAAAAGTGATGGTCTTGCGGTGAAGATGTCGGTGGCAGCCAATACAACGCTTGCCAACATGGAAGCAGTTTCCAGCAAGTTTGGCGTGATTGATTTTGCCAAGCATAATGAGATTGCCCGCAAATATGTCGATCTTCTCAACGTCAAGACGCCGTCGATCGAGCAGACCGTTCGTCTGCTATCCGGTGGTAACCAGCAGAAAATCATCATCGGCAAATGGTTGTTCCGCGAATCCCGCATCCTGTTCTTCGATGAACCGACCCGCGGTATCGATGTGGGTGCGAAATTTGCCATCTACAAAATCATGGACGAATTGGCCGCACAGGGCATTGGCGTCATTCTCATCAGTTCCGAATTGCCGGAAGTGCTGGGTCTGACCGATCGTATTGCCGTCTTCCATGAAGGCAAGATCACCGGTGTCTTGAAGACGGCCGAAACGAACCAGGAAGAAATCATGCGATACGCATCCGGCTATGTACCGGCGGCGCAGTGAGGAATGCAATGAGCAGCAATAATCCTGAACAAAAGAACATGTCTTTGAGTGACCGCCAGAAGGATATCATCCAGAAGTTTGCGGCGCTGGGCAGCCTTGTTGCGTTGACCATCGTGTTTTCGCTCACCAGCAGTGCTTTCTTCACCGTTAGCAATGCCATGACCATCGCCTTGCAGGTCACGTCGATCGCTCTTCTCGGTATTGGTGCAACCTGCGTCATCATCACCGGCGGTATCGACCTTTCGGTTGGCTCGGTTTTGGCGCTTGCCGGTGTTGTTGCCGCGCTTGCGGTGAAGGAACTTGGTATCCCCGTGCCGTTTGCGATGCTTCTCGGCATTTTGACCGGTTCGATCTGTGGTTACATCAACGGCCTTCTGGTCACACGCTTCAAGCTGCCGCCGTTCATTGCAACGCTTGGCATGATGTTGATTGCACGTGGCGTAGCCCTGCAGATTACCGGTGCCCGCGCAGTGTCCGGCCTCGGTGAATCCTTTGGCGTTCTGGGTAACGGCGCGCTGTTCCGTGTCGTCAACATCGGCGAAGACGGCTTCCCGAATGTTGTATTCCCGGGCATTCCCTACCCGGTCATTCTGATGGTCGTCATCGGTATTGCCGTATCTCTGATGCTCAACCGCTCAGTACTTGGCCGCCATATCTATGCTGTTGGCTCCAACGCGGAAGCTGCGCGCCTGTCCGGCGTCAATGTCAGCCGGGTCACCAACTTTACCTACATTCTTTCAGGTACGCTTGCCGGCCTGACAGGCTGCGTTCTGATGTCTCGTCTTGTGACCGCACAGCCGAATGAAGGCGTGATGTACGAACTGGACGCGATTGCCAGCGCGGTGATCGGCGGTACGTCGCTGATCGGTGGCGTTGGTACAATTTCCGGTACAGGCATTGGTGCCTTTGTCATCGGTATTCTGCGCAATGGTCTTAACATGAACGGTGTTTCGGCATTCACGCAGCAAATTATCATCGGCCTCGTCATTCTGGTGACCGTGTGGATCGACCAGTTGCGTAACCGCCGCTGAGAAGGGCGCGGACCCTTTCCGTAAACAACAAGGGGGACGAGGAGTTCTCCCGAAGAGGCCAGAGTGGCCATAATTGGAGGAAGAGATGAAGAAACTTTCGACTGCCCTTCTCACATCTGTCATCGCACTGTGGAGCGTTTCCACCGTTCAGGCCGGTGAAATTTCAGTTATCGTCAAGACGGTAAACTCCACCTTCTGGCAGAACGTCCAGAAGGGCGCAGACGCTGCGATCAAGGACCTGAACGGTCACACGATCACATTCCAGGGCCCGGCTTCGGAATCTGCGATTGCTGACCAGGTGAACATGGTTGAAAACGCAGTAAACCGTAAGGTTGACGGCATCGTTCTCGCTCCGTCTGATCCAGACGCACTGGTTCCAGCCGTCAAGAAGGCATGGGAAGCCCGTATTCCTGTCGTGCTGATCGACTCCCAGCTTGCTGAGGGTTCCGAGCAGTACTACCAGTCTTTCCTTGCTACCGACAACAAGAAGGCCGGTGAACTTGCAGCGCAGGCGCTGATCGAAAAGGTTGGCACTGAGGGCAAGATTGCCGTCATGTCCTACGTTGCCGGTGCCGGTTCGGAAATTGGCCGCGTTGGTGGTTTCACTGACTACGTCAAGGCAAACTCCAAGCTGGAAATCGTTGGTCCATTCTATTCGCAGTCGCAGATGGCAACTGCATTGAACCAGACGACTGACGTTCTTGCTGCCAATGCAGACCTCAAGGGCATCTTCGGTGCCAATGAGCCAACAGCAATCGGTGTTGGCCGTGCGCTCGTTCAGTCTGGCAAGGCTGGCAAGGTTGTTGGTATCGGCTTTGACGGTAACCAGGACCTGCAGGAATTCGTCAAGGATGGTACACTTGCCGGTATTGCCGTTCAGGGCTCCTACCAGATGGGTGAACTTGGCGTGCAGACAATTGGCAAAATCCTCAACAAGGAAAAGGTCGAGAAGTTCGTTGATACCGGTGTGGTTGTTGTCACCAAGGACAACATCGAAAAGCCAGAAGCAAAGAACGTTCTTTACTAATCTGCCAGACAGGGCGCGTCGCGACAGGCGGCGCGCCGGCTTCTCCTGCAAACGCCTGATTGAAAGTGCCAGACGATGAAAGTATCCGATACGCGCAAGCTGCCCCGCCGCTCCGTTGACGTTACCCTTATGGGGCTTGGCTGCGCCCAGATGGGCAATCTTTACCGTGTTACGCCTTACGAGGAATCGAAGGGTGCTTTCGAAAAGGCATGGGAAAGCGGCATTCGTTATTTCGATACCGCACCGTTTTACGGTTACACTCGTTCGGAGCGTCGTCTCGGCACGATGCTGACCGAACATGATCGCAAGGATTACACCGTCAGCACCAAGGTTGGTCGCGTAATGGTTCCTGACGATACGGTTGGTCCGGAGGAGGATGCCTATGTCGCTCCGCTGCCGTTCCGCCCGAATTATGATTATTCCTATGATGGCATTTTGCGTTCGTTTGACGCCAGCCAGCAGCGTCTTGGAATTCTGAGACCTGATATTCTCTACATCCACGACATCGGCTCTGCGACGCATGGTGAAAAGCACCCGCATTACTGGGAGCAGTTGACCTCTGGCGGCGGTTTCAAGGCGCTTGCAAAGCTGCGTGAAGAAGGGTCGGTCAAGGCTGTTGGCCTTGGCGTCAACGAGTGGGAAGTCATTCGTGATGCCATGCAGGTTTTCGACGTTGATGTCGCCATGCTGGCCGGTCGCTATACGCTGCTGGAACAGCAGAGCCTTGCCTTCATGGACAATTGCGCCAAGGCTGGCACCGCGATCGTCATCGCCGGCGCGTTCAACTCCGGCATTCTGGCAGGCAACAAGAAGTTCAACTATGCCGATGCGCCAGCTGATATCGTCAAAAGCGTTGAAGCACTGGAAGCTGTTTGCGCTGACACAGGCGTCAAGTTACAGGCAGCCGCCTTGCAATTTCCTCTCGCCCATCCGGCCTCCGTCACGGTGGTTTCGGGTGCGCGCAACGCAAGCCAGCTGACCTCAAACATCGAGTGGTTCGAGGAAGACGTGCCGGCCGAATTCTGGGCCGAGCTGCGCAAGCGTGGCCTGATTGCCGAGGGTGCACCGGTTCCTGGCGGCAAGGCTTGATCGACATGCGGATCGATGCCCATCAGCATTTCTGGCTTATGAAGGACCGGCAGGGCCAATGGCCTCCGCCGTCCTTGGAGGCAATCTACCGGGATTTTTCCCCTCAGGATCTGAAGCCTTTGCTGGACGCGCAGTCCATTGACGGCACCGTTCTGGTCCAGACGATGGAGAGCGAGGCGGACACCGCCTATATGCTCGATCTGGCGGCCAATAACAGCTTTATCAAAGGTGTGGTTGGCTGGACGGATCTGAAGGCCCCGGTGGCTGTAGAGGCCATCAAGGCATTGTCCGCCAATCCGGTGCTCAAGGGTTTTCGGCCCATGTTGCAGGGTCTGGAAGACGACAATTGGATCGATGATCCCGCGCTGGACCCGGCAATCGGCGCGATGATTGCGTGTAGTCTCGTGTTCGATGCGTTGGTTTTGCCTCGACATCTGCCTGCACTTTTCAAATTTGTCTCACGTCACCCTGATCTTCCGGTGGTTATCGACCATGGTGGCAAACCTTGGATAGCGACCGGCCATTACAGCGAATGGCGTCAGAACATGGCGGCATTGGCAGGCCTACCCAATGTATCCTGCAAATTGTCGGGTCTGCTGACCGAGGCCGGTGATCAGAAACCTCAGGCTGTCCGTCCTTACGCGGAAACGATCCTTGAGCTTTTCGGTCCTTCGCGCGTGATCTGGGGCAGTGACTGGCCTGTGCTGCGGCTTGCTGGCGATTACGCTGGCTGGCTGGAGATGTGCCGCGATATCGTGCCGCAACAGCATCACGATGCCGTCTTCGGTGGAAACGCCGTTTCTTTCTACAATCTGACCGACCGCCGGTCGTCTTCTGAAAACAGGTGATGTGATGCTTGCAATAAGCTGCGATTCTCCCGGAACACTGACAGCCGTTGACAAAGACATGCCGTCACGTGGCGATGGCGAAGTACTGGTGCGTGTACGACGCATTGGTGTGTGCGGTACCGATCTGCACATCTTCACGGGCAATCAGCCTTATCTGTCCTATCCGCGCATCATGGGACATGAGTTGTCCGGTACTGTAGAAGAGGCACCGCAGGGAAGCGCCTTTGCAAGGGGAGATGTTGTCACGATCATTCCTTACATCTCCTGCGGTCACTGCAGCGCTTGCCTCAAAGGCAAGAGCAATTGCTGCCGCAATATTGGCGTTCTGGGCGTGCATCGCGACGGCGGCATGGCGGAATATCTCAGCGTGCCACAGCAATTCGTTCTCAAGGCCGAAGGCTTGAGCCTTGATCAGGCCGCGATGACCGAATTTCTGGCCATCGGTGCGCATGCCGTGCGCCGCGCCAAAGTCGAAAAAGGCCAGAATGTTTTGATCGTTGGCGGTGGTCCCATCGGCATGGCCGTTGCTGTCTTTGCAAAGCTTGATGGCGGACGCGTCACTGTCATTGACGGACGCACAGACCGTCTGGATTTCTGCAAGAAACACCTTGGTGTCGATGAGACCGTTCAGCTCGGCGATGGCGACAAGGACAGGCTCTCGGAGATTACCGGTGGCGATTTCTTTGATGCTGTTTTTGATGCAACAGGCAATTCGAAGGCCATGGAGCGTGGTTTTTCCTTTGTCGGTCACGGCGGCACTTACGTGCTGGTCTCGATCGTCAGCAGCGACATCACCTTTAATGATCCGGAGTTCCACAAGCGGGAAACCACACTGCTCGGCAGCCGAAACGCGACCAATGAGGATTTTGAACGGGTCATTGCTGCACAGCGCAGCGGTGGCGTGCCGGATGCCTTGATCACACACCGTATGACACTCACAGAGGTTCCGGAGAAGTTTTCTGATCTGCTCGATCCGGCTGCTGGCGTTGTGAAAGGCATGGTTGAGGTTCAATGAGCGAAGCCACTCCCATCCTGCAGTTCGGGACAAGTCGTTTTCTCCTGGCGCATGCCGACCTCTTCGTGTCGGAAGCGCTAGAAGCCGGCAAAGCGCTTGGTAAGATTGCCATTGTCCAGACAACAGGCAACGCACAGAGTGCGGCACGTATCGCTGCACTGGGTAACCCCGATGGCTATCCGGTGCGTATTCGTGGTCTGAAAAACGGCGTTGCTGTTGATGAGGAGCGTCGCGGCATGGCTGTGGCGTTTGGCCTGAGTGCGAACCAGGATTGGCAGACCGTTCGCGAGATTGCCTCTGTTGCGAAGGTGATTATCTCAAACACCGGCGACAAGGGTTATGAGCTGGATTCGGACGATACCGTCGAATTGGCTGATGATTTTACCCGGGTTCCAAAAAGCTTTCCGGCCAAGCTGTGCTTGTTGCTGCTGGAGCGCTGGCAGCTCCACCCGGAAAGTGAAATCTCGATTTTCCCTTGCGAACTGATCCCGCGTAATGGCGACCGGTTGAAGGACATCATACGTGGACTTGCCGACAGTTGGCAACTGCCTGCGGGTTTCACGTTTTACCTGACGGAAAAGTGTCGTTTTGCCAACAGCCTCGTTGACCGGATTGTTTCGGAGCCAATCGAGCCGGTTGGTGCGGTTGCAGAACCCTACGCCATCTGGGCTGTTGAAAATCAGGCCGGGCTGACATTGCCCTGTGTGCACCCTCATCTCGTTTTGACTGATGATCTCGATCATTACGAAAACCTGAAGCTCTACCTTCTCAATTTCGGCCACAGCTATCTGGCCGAACGCTGGTTGGCAGATGCGCGTGCCAAGGACGAGACCGTGCGTGAAGCCATGGCAGATTTGGACTTACGTGCCGATCTTGAAGCCGTCTGGCATGAAGAGGTTCTGCCGCTGTTTGCCGCTGAAGGTTTGGGAACTGAGGCAAAGGCCTATGTGGACGATGTTCGCGAGCGTTTTCTCAACCCGTACCTCGCTCACCGACTTGCCGACATTGCCGGCAATCACGACGAGAAAAAACGCCGCCGTATCGCACCGGTTATCGCATGGGCTGAAAAGCTCGGCCTCAATCTGCCGCAGACGCGTCTTCGCGCTGCAATGGCGACCATAAAGCAGTAACAGGAGTTATCAATGCAGCGCATGGGCATGGTCATTGGCGTCAAGCCGGACATGATTGCGGAATACAAGCGGCTTCATGCTGCGGTATGGCCGGAAGTTCTGGAACTGATCAGCAAAAGCAATATCCGCAACTACACGATCTTCCTGCGCGAGCCGGAGAACCTGCTTTTCGGATACTGGGAATATCACGGCACGGATTATGAAGCCGATATGGCCCGTATCGCTGCCGACCCCAAAAATCAGGAATGGTGGTCTTTCACCATTCCCTGTCAGCAACCGCTTGAAAGCCGCAAGGATGGAGAGTGGTGGGCTATGATGGAAGAAACATTCCACCACGACTGAGAACCTTTATTTTCCCTGACCGCGAGTAACCGGCCATGACCAAGATTACCGACCTTAAAGTATACGACCTGCGTTTCCCGACCTCCCAGAGCCTCGACGGTTCGGACGCCATGAACCCCGATCCAGACTATTCGGCAGCCTATGTGGTGTTGAAAACCGACACGGATGGTCTGGAAGGCCACGGCCTGACCTTCACCATCGGCCGCGGCAATGACATTTGCTGCATGGCGATCAAGGCGATGAGCCACCTCGTCATCGGTACCGACCTCGCAAAGGTCTTGGAAAATCCGGGTCAATACTGGCGTCACCTGACCAGCGACAGCCAGCTGCGCTGGATCGGTCCAGACAAGGGTGCCATGCATCTGGCCACCGGTGCCGTCGTCAATGCCGTCTGGGATCTCTTGGCCAAGCAGGCTGGCAAGCCGGTGTGGCAGCTTGTTGCCGATATGAGCGCAGAAGAAATCGCTGATATCGTTGACTATCGTTACCTGACCGACGTTTTGTCGCGTGAAGATGCGCTGGCTATCCTCAAGAAGGCGGAAGCCGGTAAAGCGGCCCGTGTTGAGACGCTGAAAAATGAAGGTTATCCCTGCTACACGACCTCTGCCGGATGGCTGGGTTATGACGACGACAAGTTGCGTCGTCTCTGCAAGGAAGCCATCGATGCCGGTTTCAACCACGTCAAGATGAAGGTTGGCCGTGATCTGGAAGACGATATCCGCCGTCTGACCATTGCACGTGAAGTGATTGGTCCGGATCGTTATCTGATGATCGACGCCAACCAGGTCTGGGAAGTTGATCAGGCAATCGAATGGGTCAACAAGCTGGCCTTCTCCAAGCCGTTCTTCATCGAAGAGCCAACCAGCCCGGATGATATTGCCGGCCACCGCAAGATCCGTCAGGCGATTGGCGATGTGAAGGTTGCGACTGGTGAAATGTGCCAGAACCGTATCATGTTCAAGCAGTTCATCGCTGAAGGTGCGATTGACGTGGTGCAGATCGATTCATGCCGTATGGGCGGTCTGAACGAAGTTCTGGCCGTGTTGCTGATTGCTGCAAAATACAATCTGCCGGTCTGGCCGCATGCCGGTGGCGTTGGTCTTTGCGAATATGTTCAGCACCTGTCGATGATCGACTATCTCGTTGTTTCCGGCACCAAGGAAGGCCGCGTGATCGAATATGTCGACCACCTGCATGAGCACTTCATCGAGCCCTGCGATATCCGTGAGGCTGCCTATATGCCGCCAAAATTGCCGGGCTTCTCCATTGAAATGAAGCCAGCATCGATTGCGGAATATACTTTCAAGGGTTGATACTGATTAAGCCAAAAAAATCCCCGGTTCTGACCGGGGATTTTTTATTACACGCCTTTCAAGGCATCACGAAGCCGCTGCCATTCTTCCTGGCGTCCCGGCAGTCCGAAACGCAAATCTTGCGGTCTCTCTTCAAAGGCGCGCACCAGAATGCCATGTTCGCCAAGATGGCTGAAAATCTTGCCTGCATTTTCATGGCGGACCAGCCGGAAGAGATTGGTGCCACCTGATACCGTCAGGCCGGCAGCGTACAGCACCTCATCCAGTCGTTCTGACTTTTGCCGAAGGTGCAGACGCATATCCACCTGCCAATGCTTGTCGTTCAGTGCTTCCGTGGCAATGTGGAGCGCGGGACCAGAAATGGCCCAGGGACCGAGACGGTTTTCCAACAGGCCAACGGTCTGCGCTGTTGTCACTGCAAAGCCAAGTCTTAAACCTGCCATGCCGTAAAACTTGCCGAATGAGCGCAATACAACAATACCGCCCTGATCGACATCACCGCACAGGCTTTCATAACCGTCGCCAGCGTCACCAAATGCTTCATCGACAATCAGCGTGCCACCTTTTACCTTCAGTGCTGTGGCCAGCGCTAAAAGGTCTGATTTCGAGATGACGCGACCGGTCGGATTATTTGGATTGACGACGATGGCGAGGTCAGCCGTTGAAAGCGTCGCAAAGTCATCCGTCTCGATCACCTCAAACCCATTCAATCGTGCAGCGCGGGCATGTTCGGCATAGGTAGGTGACAGAATAACAGCTTTTGGTTTGGCCGATTTTTTTGCCAGCTCAGAAACCAGCGGCAGCAAGATCTGCGTGCCCGGTGCCGCCGCAACGTGGGCAGCAGAGCGCGCCCCATAGGCGCGTGCAGCGCGTTCTCTAAGTATCTCTGCCAATGCTGGTTCTGGCAGGCGCGAAAAAGCCTCTGCCGGAATGGGCGAATGTGGATAGGAAATTGGATTGATGCCGGTCGAAAGATCGATCCAGGGGGCTGGCGCCTGTGGAAACAGGCTACGGGCGCGGGCAAGATTTCCACCGTGCAGGATCACAGGCTCAATCTTTTCTGCTATTGGACTGTCCATGTTTTTCGCTCTCGCCTTCCTGTCGCTGCTGATCGAACGGTTCACCGGTTATCCGAACTGGCTTTTTGCCCGTATCGGGCACCCCGTGACATGGGTTGGTTCGTTTATTGCGCTCCTCGATAAAAAATGGAACCGGGAGAGTGACGATTTTGCAAAACGAAAAGTCATGGGTATGACGGCGTTGATTGTTTTGCTGGTGGTGACCATTTTTCTGGCATCGCTGGTGCAGTCCGTTTTGTTTCTTCTGCCCCTTGGCCTTTTGTTTGTGGCGATCGTTTGCGCTGCATTGCCCGCGCAGAAAAGCCTTGAGCAGCATGTCGAGGCGGTTGCAATCGCACTTGAGACCGAAGGGTTGGAAGGTGGTCGCAAAGCCGTTTCGATGATTGTCGGCCGTGACCCGGAGCAGCTTGATGAAGCCGCTGTATGCCGGGCAGCGATTGAAAGTCTGGCTGAAAATTTTTCCGATGGCATCGTTGCCCCCGCTTTCTGGATCGGCATGTTGGGTTTGCCCGGTGGTGCAGCCTATAAGGCTATCAACACGGCAGACAGCATGATCGGCCACCGCAACAAGCGTTATGAAGCCTTTGGCAAGGCATCAGCCAAGCTGGATGACCTGGTCAATCTGCCAGCCTCACGTCTGACTGGTTATCTGTTTGTTGTTGCTGCCGTGTTCGTAAAGGACGCGTCTCCCAAGCGTGCGCTGAATGCCATCAAACGTGATGCGCATCATCATCGCTCTCCCAACGCTGGATGGCCGGAAGCGGCACTTGCCGGTGCTTTGGGCTACGCGCTTGCTGGCCCGCGTTCCTATGATGGCCAGATGATTGAGGCACGTTTTATGGGCAGAGGTGGACGTCGTGACTTGACGGCCGCCGACATTCGTCGCGCCTTGAAGCTGACACGGATCGCCGATGGATTGCTGATTGCGCTGTTTGGTTGTCTAGTTCTTGTTATCGGGCGATAGCCAAAAGTCTGTCCAGATCGAGATGAGTTTCCATATGGGCCGCCAATCGATCAAGGACTTCATCAACCTGCTGTTCGTAATTGAGTGCCGAACTGCTGCCACCTAACCGCTCCAGCCACACGCCTCTTTGTCGATCATCGGCAAAAAGACCGTGGATGTAGGTGCCGAGAACACGCCCCGCCGGTGAAATCGCCCCTTCAATGTGATCATCGACAGATGAAAACGGTCGGTCGCAGTCTTTACCAGTGGTAATGCCGACGTGCATTTCATAGCCGGAGAATGAAGTACCGTCGAAACTTGAACCGGTCACCGAGGCGAGGCGCTTATCGCCTGTCAAAACGGTGTCGGCGTCAAGCAGGCCCAAACCCTCGACCGTGGCTGGCGGTCCTTCGATGCCCTTTGGGTCGGCGATCGTGTTGCCCAGCATCTGATAGCCGCCACACAGGCCCAGCACATAACCGCCGCGTCTGACGTGAGACTTGATATCGATATCAAGCCCGGACTTTTTCAGCACTTCCAGATCAGCAATTGTCGACTTTGATCCGCACAGGAGAACCAGCGCGCAATCGGCTGGAATGGTCTGTCCGGGTCTCACCCTGACAAGTTCGACAGTCTCTTCCATGTCGAGAGGATCGAGATCATCAAAATTGGAAATATGCGGCAGGATCGGCACTGCAATACGGATTTTTGCGCCGGGCTTTTGTGTGGCGGGCCCACTCAGGCCAAGCGCGTCTTCGGCCGGTAGCTGTTGCGCCTCGGCAAAGTGAGGCAGAAGGCCTATGCTGCGCCATCCGGTTTTGTCGGCAATGATCCGCATTCCATTGTCGAACAGTGTTGGATCGCCGCGGAAACGGTTGACGATAAATCCCTCGATCATCGCCGCATCATCCAGGTCCAGAACCGTTTTGGTGCCAACCAGGCTGGCGATAACGCCTCCTCGGTCAATATCGCCGATCAGAATGACGGGTGCATCGGCGGCACGGGCAAATCCCATATTGGCAATATCATTGGCGCGCAGATTGACTTCGGAGGCACTGCCAGCACCTTCGACCAGCACCAGATCAGCTTGTGACTTAAGACGTTCCAAACTCTCTAACACATGCGGCATCAGACCTGCCTTCATATGCTGGTAATCGGCAGCCTTAGCATTACCAATGACCTTTCCCTGCACAACCACCTGCGCACCGGTTTCGCTTTGCGGCTTCAACAGCACCGGGTTCATGTGAACAGATAGAGGAACGCCGGCAGCGCGCGCCTGTAGCGCCTGGGCGCGGCCAATTTCACCGCCGTCAGCGGTCACAGCAGCATTGTTGGACATGTTTTGAGGTTTGAATGGCAGCACCGACAAGCCACGTTTGACAAAGGCGCGGGCAAGGCCTGCGACCATAAGCGATTTGCCGACATCAGAGCCGGTGCCCTGAAACATCAGAACGCGTGCTGCCATGTGGTTTTATCCTAAAACTCGATACCGGCCTGGGCTTTGACGCCAGCCTTGAAGTGATGCTTCACCAGCGTCATCTCAGTCACCATATCAGCAGCATCGATCAAAGGCTGCTTGGCGTTACGGCCGGTGACGACAACATGCAAATCGGGGCTACGGTTCTGCAATGTCTCGATCACGTCGTTCAGGTCAAGATATTCGTAGCGGAGAGCAATGTTCAACTCGTCGAGGACAAGAAGTCCGATCGTTTTGTCCTCCATAAGCGTCTTTGCTTCCGCCCATGCCTTGGCGGCTGCGGCGACATCGCGTTTCAGATCTTGAGTGTCCCACGTGAAACCTTCGCCCATGGTGCGCCATTCGACGCGGTCTCCGAACAGAGTCAAGGCTTGTTGTTCACCGGTCGCCCAAGCGCCCTTTATGAACTGCACGACACCGACGCGGCGGCCATTGCCAAGCATGCGCAGCGCCAGACCGAAGGCCGCGGTAGACTTGCCTTTACCCGGTCCGGTATTGACGATCAAAAGCCCTTTTTCGACCGTTTTTTCCGCGACTTCGGCATCCTGGACGGCTTTGCGATTGACCATTTTTTGGCGGTGACGCTCGGCCTCAGTCTCGGTAATCTCGCGGGTCATGGCGGTATTCCTGTCATTGCTATGTCTAAAAACGCTTATCTGCTATTTGCGAAGCGGCAACTATAGCCAATTTGCCTCACCCGGCAATGCTGGCGGCATGTGGGCTTTGCATTGACCGCAGCAGCGGTTGCGCCTAAGTGTAAATCACTGACGGTCTTTTTCCGGCAACGGGAAAAGCTAAGAGGGAACACGGTTCCGCCCCGATTTGACGGGCCACTCCGTGGCTGCCCCCGCAACTGTAAGCGGTCAGCCCACGCCGAAACGCCACTGGACATATGTTCGGGAAGGCGGCGACACGGGCGCCATAAGCCGCAAGCCAGGAGACCTGCCGTTTCAGGAAAATACGTCTGTCGGGCGGGGTGCTCCGGTCAGTCGAACCGATCGAATATCTGGCTCTCATCGCGATGAATTGCCGTTTTCGATAACCGCACCCCATGATTTTTTTGAAGGCGCGGAAAGCGAATACGGATTTGGATATTACGGCAACGTCACCCTGCCTTGACGGTAAAACACAAAACGGCACCGCTGATGGTGTCGTTGTATTTGTCTGCCGAAACTGTCGCAGCGAGGACGATCCGAATGCCGATCCCCGACCCGGCGCGCTTTTGTCATCTGCCGCTATCGCGAAGGCCCAGGATGTTGGCATCGAGGTACGTAGCGTCAATTGTCTTGCCAATTGCAAGCGTGGTTTGAGCGCCAGTATTCGCAGTGTTGATGGCTGGTCCTATATTTTTGGCGGCCTTGCACAAGACGATGCTGACGACCTGCTGATCGGCGCGCAATTGCTTGCCAGTGCGCCGGACGGTCTTATGCCTTGGCGCGGACGTCCCGACAGTTTGAAACGCGGCATGATTGCCCGTATTCCACCATTTGATTACACAGAGGAAAAATCATGAGCAATTCGCTGGACCGTGTCCCTTGCACCATCGTCACCGGTTTTCTGGGTGCTGGAAAAACCACGCTTCTGCGTGGTCTTCTGGAAAAACTGGAAGGCAAGCGTCTTGCGATTATCGTCAATGAGTTTGGCGATGTTGGCATTGATGGCGAAATCCTCAAGGGCTGCGGTATCGAAAGCTGCCCGGAAGAAAATATCGTTGAACTGGCAAATGGCTGCATTTGCTGCACGGTTGCCGATGATTTTCAGCCAGCGATCGAGCAGATCCTCAGCCGTCAGCCGAAGGTGGAGCATATTTTGATCGAAACTTCCGGCCTTGCCCTGCCGAAGCCTCTGGTGCAGGCGTTCCAGTGGCCGGCAATCAAAAGCCGCGTCACGGTGGATGCTGTTATCGCTGTTGCCGACGGTGCTGCACTTGCAGAAGGCATGGTCTCGCATGATCTGGATGCTCTTGCTGCCCAGCGTGCCAATGACGAGGCGCTTGACCATGATGATCCAGTTGAAGAAGTGTTCGAAGACCAGATTGCCTGCGCTGACCTTATCGTCCTGACCAAGGGCGATCTGCTGGATGCCGAAGGTCTGGAACGCGCCAAGGCGCATATTGGCGAACATCTGCCCAAGGCTGCAAAGATCGTTGTAGCGTCCAATGGCGCCATTGATCCCGCTGTCCTGATCGGTCTTGGTCTTGCTGTGGAAGACGACATTGAAAATCGCCATACCCATCACGATGAGGAAGAAGACCACGATCACGACGAGTTCGACAGCTTCGTTGTGGAATTGTCCGCGGTAAGTGACCCTGAAGCTCTGGCGTCCCGTATCGCTGAAACAGCCGCTGCGGAAAACGTGCTGCGCATCAAGGGATTTGTCGAGGTTTCCGCCAAGCCTATGCGCCTGCAGGTGCAGGCAGTAGGTTCGCGCGTCAATCATTACTTTGACCGCCCTTGGGCAGCAGGCGAAACCCGCCGCAGCCGTCTGGTGGTTATTGGTGAAAAGGGTATCGATCGCGCAAAAATCGAAAAGATGCTTGCGGCCTGATCCATGCATATTCTCGCCACCACATCTTCGTCTCTCGACGACCTGATCGAGCCGGTTGATCTCAACCAGCCACAGGCGGATGTGGTGGTGTTATCTTTTTCTAGCAGCGATCTGGCAGGTCTGGAGCGCGGTTGGACGCAGGCATGTGCTGGCTCCCTCTCGCTCGTCTCTGCCAACCTGTCCGAACTTCGCCATCCCATGTCTGTCGATCTCTGGATTGAGAAGACGGCGGAAAAGGCGAAACTGATCCTTATCCGGATTCTCGGCGGTGCAGATCGTTGGCGTTACGGTGTCGATCAGCTTGGTTTGATGGCTAGGCGACGTGGCATCAAACTGGTCCTTTTGCCCGGTGAATGCAGTGAACGGGACGAAAAGCTGGAAGCGGCATCGACTGTTGATGCTTCTACTCTTTCGGCAATCCTGTCATTTTTCCGCGAAGGCGGCGCTGTCAATATGGCGCGGCTTTCGACCGGTCTAACGGCCCTTTCCAAGGGTCAAGCATGGCCAGAGATCGTACCAGACCCGTTGCCAAAGGCCGGCTTCTACCGACCCGGTGAGGGGTTTGTCGATCTTGAGCGAGCATTGGATGGCTTTGCTCCCGATGCACCTGTCTTGCCAATGTTGTTTTACCGCTCGATGTTGCTGGCGGCGGATATCGCGCCTGTCGATGCGTTGTTTGCGGCTTTGGAAAGGCGTGGGTTTGCGCCATTGCCGATTTTCGTCAGCGGCCTGAAGGACGCTGAGGCAATTCGGTTTCTAGAGGAGAAGCTGCCTCTGTTGGAACCTGCAGCGATCATCGCTGCGACTGCTTTTGCAAGCCACACCGACGATGTTGGCGATACGCTTTTCGACCGATTGGGCGTTCCGGTTTTTCAGGTCATCATGGCGACAACACGTCATGATGGTTGGGTCGACAATATGCGCGGTCTCAACCCGTCTGATCTTGCCATGCATGTGGTGCTGCCAGAGCTGGACGGGCGCATTCTGGCTGGGGCCATCTCGTTCAAGCAGCTTGATCCGCAGGGTGGGCAAGGGCTGGTAAACGTCACTGAGGCTGATCGCGTCGAGCAGGTTGCTGCACGCGTCCAAGCTTTTCTTCGGCTCAAGAGTGCAGAACCATCTGATCGACGCCTCCTCATTCTGATGCCGGACTATCCCGGTGCCGCACCGGGCCGAACCGGATATGCTGTTGGTCTGGATGTGCCACAGAGCGTGCTGGAGATGATGCGTGACCTGCGTGATGCTGGTTACCGCGTTGAAAACATCCCTGAAACCGCACGCGGTTTGCTGGATCGTATTGAAGGTGAAACAGCTGATCTTTCGCAGGCTGACTATGCCGCCTTTTGCGCATCCCTTCCCTCGTCTGCCCTTCAGGCCTTACAAGACACCTGGGGTGACGCGGCACTGGACGATGTCGTTACTGATGGTCATTTCCATTTTAGAGCAGCGCATTTCGGCGCGGTGACGGTCGCACTTGCTCCTGATCGCGGACGCAACGAAGACCGGCGTGTTGATTATCACGATCCTGCCTTGCCGCCGCGTCATGCATTGGTGGCTTTTGGTGCCTGGATGCGTGAAAAGCTTAACGCGCATGCTGTGATCCATGTGGGTGCCCATGGCACCCTTGAATGGTTGCCGGGTAAAACCGTTGCGCTGTCGCAAGCCTGTTTTCCGGAAATTGTTACCGGACCGCTGCCTGTCATCTATCCATTTATCGTGTCCAATCCGGGTGAAGCTGCCGTCGCCAAACGGCGTATTGCTGCCGTAACCATTGGGCATATTCCGCCTGCACTTGTGGATGCCGGACTCTCACCAGATCAGGCGGCGCTGGAGCAGCTTGTTGATGAATATGCGCAGGCCGATGGTCTGGACCGCCGCCGCCGCGATAGACTGGCCACGCTGATCGTTGAAAAAGCGCGCGATACGGGCCTGGCAGCTGACGCCGGCGTTGACTTGGGTGACGATGCCGATACCGCGCTGTCGCGCATTGATGCTTTTCTCTGCGATCTCAAGGATTTTGCCATCAAGGATGGCCAGCACGTGTTTGGGCGCGCGGTGGATGGTGAACAGGACCCGCTGAGAACTCAAAGTGCAACCGCAGAAAAAGTTGCTTTGTTGGCAGCGCTGGACGGCCAGCACATAGTTCCCGGCCCGTCAGGTGCTCCTGCGCGTGGCAGGCTGGATGTGTTGCCGACCGGGCGCAATCTTTACGCTGCCGATCCGCGCACCATGCCCACACCAACGGCGTTTGAACTGGGCCGGATGGCGGGTGAAGAGGTGTTGCGGCATTATCTGCAAAGCAACGGTGATTGGCCAAAACATCTGGTTTTCGACCTCTGGGGATCGGCCTCCTTACGCAATGGTGGCGAGGATGTCGGGCAAGCTCTGCATCTGATGGGGGCAAGGCCGATCTATGATCCTGCCACTGGCCGGGTGACTGGGATCGAAGTTTTGCCACCGGCTGCGCTTGGACGTCCCAGAGTGGATGTTACATTCCGTATTTCCGGCCTGTTCCGCGACATGTTTCCAGCTCTCATTGCGCTGCTGGATGCTGCGGCCAAGGCGATTGCGCAGCGTGAAGAAGCGCCCGGCGATAATCCACTGGCTGAGGAAGCGGTCACTCTGGGTCGTATTCCCTCGCGTATCTTCGGTTCTGCACCCGGCACTTATGGAGCGGGGATTGAAGAAAAACTGGCAAATGGCCGCTGGGATGAGCGCGATGAATTGGGGCAAATCTATCTTGATGCTGCTAGCCATGCCTTTGGCGGTGCCGACGGTTTGGATGTCTTTGCTGATACCGGCTTTGCTGGTCAGGTGAAAAAGGCTGAATTTCTGATCCATACTGGTGATGATCCTGGACGCGATCTTCTCGATGGTTCATCGGATGTCGCCTTTATTGGTGGTTTTGCGGCAGCCAAGGCGGCACTTGGTCAAGCCGCAGATGTCGTGGCACTGGACACCACTGATCCGGCTCGCCCAAGGGCAAGATCCATCGCCCAAGCTTTGACCCGTGTGGTGCGGGCTCGCGCAGTCAATCCACGGTTCATCGCCGGACAAATGCGGCATGGTCCGCGTGGTGCTGCCGAATTTGCCGAAACGGTTGATCGACTGATAGGATTTGCTGAAACCACTCATGTCGTTCCGTCATCGCTGATCGAGGCGCTTTATGATGCCTATTTTGGCGATGAGGCGGTTCGGGATTTTATTCTGCAAGAAAATCCGCAGGCTGCAGAATTAATGGCGCAGCGCTTTATCTCTGCCCGCCGCCGAAATCTCTGGCACAGCCGTCGTAACGCCGTGGACGCGGAGTTGGAAATGCTGCTCACACCCCGACAGATGCGGGTGGCAACATGAGTGCATTGCCGCTTTCCGATGTACAGCCATTTTCGCGTCGCGGTGTTTGTCCGGCACTGTCTGCACCGATGCAGACCGGTGACGGGTTGCTGTCTCGGGTAGCCTTTACCGGTTATGTGTCTCCGCAGGATTTTGTCACACTTTGCGCATTGGCCACCCGGCACGGCAATGGTCTGGTTGATATCACCGCCCGTGGCGGGCTTCAGTTTCGTGGTCTGACAGTACAAAGTGCGACTGGGTTGGAGCGTGATGTTTTGCAGCTTGGCATGCCTATTCGCCAAGGCCTGGCCGTTGAAACGTCGCCGCTGGCTGGTATCGACCAAACCGCAATTGCGGACACACGAAATATCATAAGCCGGATTCGTTTATCGGCTGAAAAGCTTGATCTTCACGACAGGCTGGCGGCAAAGATGTCGGTTATCGTTGATGGCGGCGGCCATGTCATTCTCGGTGATTTGCTCGCTGATATCCGTCTGAACGCTGTCACACTAGATGACGGCATATTTTGGCAATTGATGCTGGGTGGCGCGGAAAATAAGGCTTTGAGGGCCGGTTTGCTGCGCCAGGAACACGCTGCTTGTGTGGTCATTGATCTGCTTTCGCACCTTGCGACAATCGGGCCAGATGCACGTGGACGTGATTTGGATTTGTCAACGGTGCGTGCTGTCTGCGCTGAACGGTTGCTGGACCGAGATATTGATGATGCTTCCAGATGCGTCGTAGATTTGCCTTACGGTCTGATGCCGTTGGGTGATGGTTTCTTTGCCGTCGGGCTTGCACCGGCATTCGGGCAAATCTCGGCCGACGTTCTGGCATCGCTCTTTCAACAGGCAACCATTCTGGGGTTGGCAAATGTCAGGCCCGGGCCGTCACATTCACTGATATTTTGTGGCCGCGAAGCGGATTGCCGAGAGTTGCTTTCCTATGCTGCCACGGCTGGTTTTGTGACAATGGCAAGAGATCCCCGATCTGCCATCGCCGTCTGTCCGGGTGCTCCAGCCTGTGGTTCAGCCTTCATGCCGACCCATGCGCTTGCAGACCATGCAGCTGCTGAATGTGGCTCGATACTGGACGGATCATTTACGCTGCATTTATCAGGCTGCGCCAAGGGATGTGCACATCCCTCACCAGCGCTTTTGGCTTTTCACGGCCGTGCTGAAGGTCTGGCTTTTGGCCTTTCAGCGCGTGTCGGAGACCCACCAACTGCTATTCTGCCGATTGGCGCACAAAAGGCTGCGCTTTCGCGGCTTGCCCAGCTTTACGAAAAAGAACATAAGCCCGGAGAAAACGCGCGTACATTTTTTTCCCGTTTGGGAAGCGAAACCGTCAGCGCGCTGCTCCAACAGGATAATTGATGACCGACTACGATTACATCCGCGATGGTAATGCCATCTACGAACGCTCATTCGCCATTATCCGCGAGGAAGCCGACCTTTCTGCGTTCACAGTTGATGAGGCTGACATTGCGATCCGTATGATCCATGCCTGCGGACAGGTCGAAGCCGCGCAGCACTTCCGTTTCTCCAAAGACTTTGTTGTCGCTGCGCGTGGTGCATTGCAGGCCGGTAAACCTGTTTTGTGTGACGCTGAGATGGTTGCGCGTGGCGTTACCCACGCACGTCTTCCGACCGATAACGAAGTGATCTGCACCTTGCGTGATCCGCGCACGCCTGAGCTCGCCAAACAGATTGGCAATACCCGGTCGGCAGCAGCGCTTGATCTGTGGGCAGATAAGCTTGATGGCGCGCTTGTGGCCATTGGCAACGCGCCAACCGCGCTGTTCTATCTGCTTGAGATGCTTGACAAGGGCGGAGTGCGTCCGGCCGCCATTATCGGCATGCCGGTTGGTTTTGTCGGGGCTGCGGAATCGAAAGATGCTTTGGAGGTCAGCCCGCTCGGCATTCCCTACGCCATCGTCAAGGGACGCCTGGGTGGTTCGGCCATGACTGCTGCCGCGGTTAATGCCATCGCGAGGGCGGGTCTGTGAGTGCTGCTCTTCTTGAAAATGTCAAAGGCAAGCTGATTGGTGTTGGCACCGGCCCGGGTGATCCTGAGCTTTTGACCTTGAAAGCCGTTCGCGCCATTGAAACTGCCGATGTGCTGGCGTTCTTCTGCAAAAAAGGCAGCACCGGCAATGGACGCGGTATTGTCGAGGCTTTCATCCGACCAGGCACCATCGAGATGCCGCTGGTTTACCCAGTTACGGTGGAAAGCGATAAGAACGGCGAGGACTATCGCGGTGCGATAGCCGGATTCTTTGATCAGTCGGCCAAGGATATTGCCGTTCATCTGGATCAGGGACGTAATGTCGCGGTGCTGTCCGAGGGCGACCCGCTGTTTTATGGTTCCTATATGCATCTGCATTTGCGACTTGCGCCATCGTATCCGGCGGAAGTGGTGGCGGGTATCACGGCGATGTCTGGTTGCTGGTCGATGACTGGTCTTCCACTGGTACAGGGCGATGATATCTTGAGTGTCCTGCCTGGCACGCTCTCGGAAGACATCCTCGCAGAACGTCTGTCTGGCACTGACGGTGCTGTTATCATGAAGGTCGGACGCAACCTGCCCAAAATTCGCAAGGCACTGGAAAAGGCAGGCAAGCTGGAGAGCGCGCTTTATGTCGAGCGTGGCACGATGGCGAACAGTGCGGCCATTCCGATGCGCGAGCGGGACAGTTCTCCGGCTCCCTATTTTTCGCTTGTTCTGGTTCCTGGCTGGAAGGACCGTCCATGAGCGGCCGTCTTACCGTTGTTGGACTTGGTCCGGGCAATCTGGCGCAGATAACACCGCAAGCTCTGGCAGCTGTGGAAGCGGCAGACGATTTTTTCGGCTATATTCCCTATCTCGACCGCCTGTCCTTGCGGCCGGATCAGCGTCGCCACGCCTCTGACAATCGCGAGGAAATCTCCCGCGCCGAAGCCGCGCTGACGCTCGCTGCGGCGGGTGGCAATGTCTGCGTGGTATCCGGTGGTGATCCCGGCGTTTTCGCCATGGCTGCGGCGGTCTGTGAAGCCATTGAAAATGGTCCTGACGCGTGGCGCGATATTGAATTTTCGGTGGTGCCAGGTGTGACGGCCATGCTGGCGGTTGCGGCCAAGGCTGGTGCTCCTCTTGGGCATGACTTCTGCGCAATATCGCTCTCGGACAATCTCAAGTCTTGGCCGCTGATTGAAAAGCGCCTGATTGCGGCGGCAGGTGCCGGCTTTGTCATGGCGTTTTATAATCCGGTCAGCAAGGCACGCCCGCATCAGTTGTCGACTGCATTCGAGGTGTTGCGAGCCCATCTACCGGGCACGGTGCCGGTTATTTTCGGCCGTGCGGCAGGGCGTGTTGACGAACGTATCCGTGTTGTGCCGCTGTCGGAAGCGACAAGCGATATGGCCGACATGGCAACCTGCATTATCGTCGGTACCGAAGAAACCCGGCTTATCATGCGCGATGGCGAAGAACCGATTGTTTATTCACCACGGTTTTCCAAAAGGGAAAGCTGATGCTTAATGGCGGTGAGCGCAGCTTCGATATTGGGTACCGTCGCGGCGCAGGGATGCGGCGGGCGTTCGATCATCACCACCTCGATGCCCAGCTGCCGCGCCGCTTCGATCTTACCATAAGCCGCCGTGCCGCCGGAATTTTTGGACACGATGATGTCGATCCGGTTATCGCGCAGCATGGTAATCTCGTCCTCCAGTACAAAGGGTCCGCGCGCGGTGATGTAACGGGCATCGGGCACATTGAGAGGTGGTTCAACCGGATCGACGCTGCGGACCAGGTAATGATGTTGGGGCGCGGCCTCAAATGGCAAGAGCTCCTGGCGACCAAGCGCAAGGAAGGCATTCTTGCTGCTGGAGCCCACTGCGCCGACCGCCGTATTGACATCGGCAACGGCCTGCCAGCGGTCACCCACCTGCCTTTGCCACGGCGCCCGCTCCAGCGCAATCAGCGGCACTTGCGCCTGCTGCGCAGCATGAACGGCATTGGCAGAGATAAGTGCGGCGTAGGGATGCGTCGCATCAATCAGCAGATCAAACGCATTTTCCATGATAAAGGAAGCAAGACCATCTGCTCCGCCAAAACCGCCAATGCGCACCGGAACCGGCTGTTTGACAGGCTCGCGAGTGCGTCCTGCCATAGAAAGCAATATCCGATAGCCGGATTCTTCCGCCAGTTTGCCCGAGAGAATACGGGCATCGGCGGTACCGCCAAGAATAAGAATGGAACGTGTCATGGCTTCTGAATATGCCGGAAATGGACAGGCTTCCACCGAAAAGGCACAAACCTCTTGGCTTTCGATCGTCGGTATTGGCGAAGACGGGCTGCATGGCATCAGCCAAAATGCCCGCCTTGCCATTGAGGAAGCAGAATTTGTGTTTGGTGGCAAAAGACATCTTGTACTTGCTGCCGACGCGATTAAGGGCGACGCGAAATCCTGGCCGGTGCCGTTTGATGTCGCAATGGCCGACGTCGTGGCGCTGCGCGGCAAAAAAGTCTGCGTGTTGGCCTCTGGCGATCCGTTCTTTTACGGGGTCGGCGTCACGCTTCTGCGGCATGTGGCGGCAGAGGAAACCCTCTCTTATCCCGCGCCATCGGCGTTTTCGCTTGCCGCATCAAGGCTCGGCTGGGCGTTACAGGATGTCGAATGTGTGTCCTTGCATGGTCGTTCGATTGATCTCATCCGTCCGTATTTGCAGCCGGACGCAAAACTCATAGTTTTGACATCCGATGACAAGGCGCCTGCCCTGGTGGCGGAGCTTTTGACGGAGACTGGTTTCGGCACTTCGGAATTGACATTGCTCGAGGCCTTGGGTGGTTCACGTGAAACACTACGGCAAACAAAGGCCTCTGCATTTTCATTCACTGATGTTGATCCCCTGAATGTGCTGGCGGTGGACGTGGTTGCGCATAAAACAGCGCGTGTCTTGCCATTTACGAGCGGTCTCGACGACACCCTGTTTGAGCATGATGGCCAGATCACCAAACGGGAAATTCGCGCCGTGACTTTGTCATCGCTTGCCCCCCGTTATGGCGAAGTTCTCTGGGATATCGGTGCGGGTTCCGGCTCCATTGGGATTGAATGGATGCTGTCGCACCCGTCCCTCAGGGCCATCGGCATCGAGCAGAATGCGGAGCGGGCAGAACGCGCTGTTCGTAATGCCGAAAACTTTGGTGTTCCGGGGCTGGAAGTTGTCATCGGTACTGCACCTCATGCTTTTGAGGGTTTGCCGGTGCCGGATGCAATCTTTATCGGCGGCGGCGGCAGTGAAGCTGGCGTGCTGGATGGCGCAGTCAGAGCGTTGAAGCCAGGTGGTCGATTGGTCGCTAATGCTGTGACGTTGGAAATGGAGGCCGTGTTGCTGGCCGCTCAAGCCCGGCTTGGCGGTTCACTGATCCGGCTGGAAGTATCGCGTGCTACACCGGTCGGTAGCATGCAAGGCTGGCGTCCGGCCATGCCGGTCACCCAATGGTCCTGGGTAAAACCAGGAGAAACAGCGTGATTGTTGCGGGCATTGGATGCCGCAAGGGCGTCAGCGTTGAAGCGGTCATGGCGGCGTTGGATGAGGCGGCCAGGCAGCATAAGGTCAATATCGACTTTATCGCCACGGCACCGTTAAAGGCTGACGAGCCAGCTTTGCTGGAGGCCGCAACCATACGCAACATGGCCTTTGTTGTCGTGGCGCAGGCAGATTTTGAACAGGCGGCGAGCCGCACCCTCACCCGCTCGGCAGTAAGCGAAGCGCATTCCGGTTCCCCAAGCCTCAGTGAGGCCTCGGCCCTTGCGGCATTGGGACCAAGTTCAAGACTTATCGCGCCGCGTATGGTGATCAATGAGATTACGGTGGCAATTGCCACGTCAGGAGATCAGGAATGACAGTTCATTTTATTGGTGCCGGTCCGGGCGCTGCAGACCTCATTACAGTGCGCGGGCGTGATCTGATCGCCGCCTGCCCGGTCTGCCTTTATGCGGGATCACTGGTGCCAAAGGCGTTGCTGGATTATTGCCCGCCCGGCGCACGTATTGTTGATACGGCGGCCTTGTCGCTGGATGAAATCGAAGCGGAATATGCTGCGGCTGCCCGTGAAGGCAAGGACGTGGCGCGTTTGCATTCGGGCGACCTTTCGGTCTGGAGTGCCATGGGTGAACAAATCCGCCGACTTGAACGTCTTGGGCTGGATTATACGGTAACGCCTGGCGTGCCCTCCTTTGCAGCAGCAGCGGCCACCTTAAAGCGGGAACTGACTGTACCGGAGGTGGCGCAAAGCCTTGTGTTGACCCGTGTGTCTGGTCGCGCCTCCAAAATGCCGGAGACGGAAAACCTTAGGGCATTTGGTGCGACAGGGGCAACACTTGCCATTCATCTTGCCATTCACGCCATTGCCAAGGTGGTTGAAGAGCTGACACCGCTTTATGGCGGTGATTGCCCGGTGGCCATCGTGGTGCGTGCCTCTTGGCCAGAGGAGCGGATTATCCGTGGAACGCTTGGGGACATCGAGGCAAAACTTGCTGAGGAACCGGTTGGGCGTACCGCATTGATCTTTGTCGGCAAGGGCCTTGCTTCGGAAGATTTCCGTGAAAGCGCGCTTTACAGCACAGACTATGTCCGCAGGTTCCGTTCACCCAAGGGGAATGCAGACGCGTGAACCGAGCAGGCGAAGCCACTTTGGCCCTTGAGTATGCCAAGGCGGTCAAAAACGAGGATTTCCAGCGACATATCGGGATGCTTCAGCGCCGCTGCAGCGGTGACCCACGCTTTTTTGGCCACCACGGCGCCCAGATCGATACCGTTGGTTTCGGCCATTTCAAACGCATGGGCAACCGTGTTGGCGGAAGTTATCTGGTCGATAAGCGCTGCCTCGGCGCCGGCCTCGCTGGCCAAAGCCGCCAGCGCATCAAGATCGGCAAGGCCACGTTTGGAGTGTACATCCAGCATGCCTTGCGCCAGCTTGGTCATCTTGGCGACGCCGCCGGCAATGGTCACTTTTTCAACGGGATGGCTGCGCAGATATTTCAGCATACCGCCAATAAAATCGCCCATATCGATGAGTGCGATTTCATCCAGCCCGTAAAAAGCCTGTCCGGCTTTTTCGGAGGTATTGCCGGTGGCACCGAGGACATGGGTCAGACCGGCCGCGCGCGCCACATCGATGCCGCGCCAGATGGAGTGGATCCATGCCGAGCAGGAAAAGGGAATAACCACACCGGTGGTGCCGAGAATGGAAATGCCGCCGACAATGCCAAGTCTGCCATTCAGGGTTCTCTCGGCAATTTTTGCGCCGTCCTGAACGGAAATCTCGACTTCAAAATCGGCGTTGGCACCGGCGACTTCATGAATTGCGGTTTCCATCATCTTGCGGGGAACCGGGTTTATAGCCGGCTCTCCAACCGGCAACGGCAGACCGGGACGGGTAACGACGCCGACGCCCTGCCCTGCCTTGAAAACAATTCCGCTTCCCGGTTGGCCGCGTCTGACAGTGCTTTCAATCAGCGCCCCATGGGTGACATCAGGATCGTCACCCGCATCCTTGATAACCCCGGCTCGGGCGTAATCTGTGCCCATTTCATGGGTGGCAAGCGAAAAGCCCGGTCTGGCACCGCTTGGAAGTTCCACCTCGACAGGGTATGGAAAATCGCCGGTCAACAGGGCGGCGCAGGCAGCTTTCGTCGCTGCGGTTGCGCAAGTGCCCGTGGTCCAGCCGCGGCGAAGGTTTTTTCCATCCGTTTCCATGACCATTCCTATAACCGGTGGCGGCTTTTCCGTCATCGTTAAACAGCAAGTAAAGACAATGACGACAGCCGAAATTCTCAACAGCATCATGTCCACTGGTCCGCATCTCCAGCCGGGACATGTCTGGCTGGCCGGTGCCGGTCCCGGCGACCCGCGTTATCTGACGCTGGAAGTGGCTGCGGCCTTGGGACAGGCTGACATCATCGTACGCGACGCCTTGGTAAGCGACATGGTTCTCAAGCTTGCGCCACAGGCGGAGATTGTTTTTGCGGGCAAGCGTGGGGGAAAACCCTCTGCTGTGCAGGACGATATTACTGCATCGCTGATTGATTTCGCCCGTCAGGGTAAAAGAGTTTTACGTCTTAAGGGTGGCGATCCCTTTGTTTTCGGTCGTGGTGGCGAAGAAGCGGAAGCTCTGGTGGATGCAGGCATTCCGTTTCGGGTGCTTCCTGGTATGACCTCGTCACTGACGGCTTTGGCGTCAGCCTCCATTCCTGTCACCATGCGTGGTATCAGCCGGGCTATCACACTTGCAACCGGGCATGCCGCCGGCACTGACGATGACGTCGACTGGCTAGCATTGGCTAAAACCAATGAGCCTGTTGTGGTTTATATGGGACTGAAAAACATCGAAAAGATCGTTTCCATGCTGATGCAGGGCGGGCGTGCGCCTGAAACGCCGGTTGCGGTCATCATGTCTGCAACCACGCCACAGGAACGGATTTTCACCAGTCGTCTGGAGACGATTGCTGCAGATGCCGAGCGCGAACAGTTTGAAGCGCCGGCACTGATTGTGATCGGTGACATCGTCTCGATGCGGTCTCGCCTTGGAGTGAAAGAATGACTGCGCGCGCACTCATCATCGGCGCACCCCGTTCCGGGTCTGGCAAGACCAGCGTAACAATTGGCTTGCTGCGGGCTTTCGCACGCCGTGGCGTGAAGGTCCGTGGCGTGAAGACTGGTCCGGATTACATCGATCCCGGCTTTCATGCGGTTGCGACGGGGACGCCGGGCCTTAATCTGGATAGCTGGGCGATGCAGCCGGACCTGTTGCAGCACTTGTTTGCCGAGCAGGCTGATGGTGCGGAGCTGCTGCTGATTGAAAGTGCCATGGGTCTATTTGATGGTATTCCGGTTGCCGAAAATCGCACTGGATGCGCTGCCGATCTGGCGCGGCTTTTCGGCATTCCGGTTCTGCTGGTGCTGGATGTCTCTGGCCAATCGCAAACCGCGGCAGCGGTTGCCTATGGTTTTGCCCATTATGATCCTGACGTAAAAATGTCTGCTGTTGTGCTGAACCGGGCGGGCAGCGAAAGACACCGCACGCTGTGCACCGATGCCATTGAAAAAATCGGCTTGCCTGTCGCTGGGTGCGTGATGCGCGATCCGTCGCTGGTTTTGCCAGAACGACACCTGGGATTGGTACAGGCCAGTGAGCATCCCGAAATTGATGCCCATATCGAGGCCTTGGCCGATGCGATGGAAAAGTCGCTTGATCTCGATGCGCTGATGGCACTCGCAGCACCCGTCAGTCTTGATTGTGGTTCACGTGAAACCGCGATTGCGCCGCCAGGCCAACGTATCGCTTTGGCGCAGGACGCTGCTTTTACCTTCCTCTATCCGCATCTCGACAAACATTGGCGGGCGGCAGGTGCCGAAATCATTCCGTTTTCGCCACTGGCCGATGAGGCGCCGCGGGATGATTGTGACGTCTGCTGGTTGCCGGGTGGATATCCGGAACTGCATGCTGCAACGCTCGGTACTGCTGCAAACTTCAAAGCAGGCCTATCACGTTTTGCTGAAAGCAAACCGGTTCATGGCGAGTGCGGTGGTTACATGGTTCTGGGTGAAGCGCTGGAAGATGCGCAGGGTGTCACCCATGCCATGACGGGTCTTCTGTCGCATTCGACCAGCTTTGCCAAACGCAAGATGAATCTGGGCTACCGGCAGGCAACCATTGCCGTTGACGGTCCTGTCGGTTCGGCCGGTGACGTCTTGCGCGGGCACGAGTTCCATTATGCGCGGGTGACGGAACCCGGTCATGATGCGCCATTTGCAGAGATTGCCGATGGCCAGGGACGGCCACTTGGTCCTTCCGGCGGACGGCGCGGTCATGTTACCGGCACGTTTTTCCACGCCATCGCCAAAGGCTGAAATTGCCAGCCATGGATTTAATCCTTGCGACTTTTGGCTGAATAGCCTCCCTTGTCGGTCTGTCATAAGGTTGATTTGGTGATTGGGGGAGGAGCAATGCCGTCAGTTCTTGAAGAGTTGCAGGAACGCCGTGCCGAGGCGCGTCTTGGTGGCGGGCAGAAGCGTATCGATGCGCAACATGCCAAAGGCAAGCTGACAGCACGCGAGCGCATTGATGTGCTGCTCGATGAGGGCTCTTTCGAAGAATACGACATGTATGTCACCCACCGTGCGGTGGATTTTGGTATGGAAAGCCAAAAGATTGCCGGGGATGGTGTTGTGACCGGCTGGGGAACGATCAACGGACGCCAGGTTTATGTGTTTGCACAGGATTTTACCGTTCTGGGCGGGTCTCTTTCTGAAACTCATGCGCAAAAAATCTGCAAGATCATGGATATGGCGGTGCGCAATGGTGCGCCGACCATCGGCCTCAATGATAGTGGCGGAGCCCGCATTCAGGAAGGCGTTGCCTCACTTGGCGGTTACGCGGAAGTCTTCAAGCGCAACGTCATTGCGTCGGGCGTCGTGCCGCAGATCTCTGTCATCATGGGGCCATGCGCAGGTGGTGCGGTCTATTCGCCTGCCATGACAGATTTCATTTTCATGGTTCGTGACACCTCCTACATGTTCGTGACCGGGCCGGATGTAGTGAAAACCGTCACCAATGAAATTGTTACGGCTGAGGAACTGGGTGGAGCCGGAACCCATACAAAGAAGTCTTCCGTTGCTGATGGCGCCTACGAAAACGACATCGAGACCTTGGAACAGGTGCGGCTGTTGTTTGACTTTCTGCCGGCAAACAACCGTGAGAAAGCGCCGGTAAGACCGCATTTCGATGATCCTGCACGGCTTGAAATGCGGCTTGATACGCTGGTGCCAGACAATTCAGCCAAACCTTACGATATGAAGGAACTGATCCACGCATTGGCTGACGAAGGCGATTTTTTCGAACTTCAGGAAGCCTTTGCCAAAAACATCATCACCGGTTTTATCAGGCTGGAGGGGCAGACTGTGGGGGTAGTCGCCAACCAGCCGATGGTGCTGGCGGGCTGCCTTGATATTGATTCCTCGCGTAAGGCTGCACGTTTCGTGCGGTTCTGTGATGCATTTAACATTCCCCTGCTGACGCTGGTCGATGTCCCAGGTTTTCTTCCCGGCACGGCCCAGGAATATGGCGGTGTCATCAAGCATGGTGCAAAACTGCTTTATGCCTATTCCGAGGCAACAGTGCCGATGGTGACGCTGATTACCCGCAAGGCCTATGGTGGTGCCTATGACGTGATGGCATCAAAACATATTGGTGCCGATATCAATTACGCCTGGCCAACGGCTGAAATCGCGGTGATGGGCGCCAAGGGGGCCACCGAAATTCTCTATCGCTCTGAATTGGCTGATCCGGAGAAAATTGCTGCTCGCACCAAGGAATATGAAGAGCGTTTCGCCAATCCGTTTGTGGCGGCGGAGCGCGGTTTCATTGACGAGGTCATCATGCCGCATTCCTCTCGCCGTCGTATTGCCCGGGCTTTTGCGTCACTGCGTGGCAAGCAGGTGGACGTACGGTGGAAAAAACACGATACAATTCCGTTATAGGGGCAGAAATGCTTTGGAGGCCTTACTATATTGCTTCCGGGTCATTCCGGTTTTCCGGATGCGCCATTTCAGGAACAAGGACACATTTTGATGACCGAGAGATCTCCCGCGAATAACTTCCCCGCTGGTTATGAAGCCCCGAAAGTCTGGGAATGGGAAACGGGCAATGGTGGCCAGTTTGCCAGTATCAACCGCCCAACCGCAGGCGCGCAGAAACAGAAAGAATTGCCGGTCGGCAAACATCCGTTGCAGCTTTATTCCTTGGCGACACCCAATGGCCAGAAGGTCGGCATCATGCTGGAAGAGCTACTCGCGGCAGGCCATACCGGTGCTGAATATGATGCTTGGTTGATCAAGATCGGTGAAGGCGAGCAGTTCGGTTCGGGGTTTGTCGAGGTTAATCCAAACTCCAAAATCCCGGCACTGATGGATTATTCGACACCGGAACCAACCCGCGTTTTCGAATCCGGTTCGATCCTTGTCTACCTTGCTGAAAAGTTTGGCACCTTCCTGCCAAAGGATCTGAAAGCCCGCACGGAAACCATGAACTGGCTGTTCTGGCAGATGGGTTCTGCACCCTTTGTTGGTGGTGGCTTTGGCCATTTTTATGCCTATGCCCCGATCCATATCAAATATGCCATTGATCGTTATGCGATGGAAACCAAGCGCCAGATGGATGTTCTCGATCAGCATCTGGCCAACAACAAATTTGTTGCTGGCGATGAATACACCATCGCGGACATGGCGATCTGGCCGTGGTATGGCAAGCTGGCTCTCGACCAGTCCTATCCGAATGCCGGAACCTTCCTCGATACCGGCATCTACAAAAACGTCAAACGCTGGGCTGACGAGATTGCCGCGCGTCCAGCGGTAAAACGGGGTTGCATGGTCAACAAGACGTCCGGCGACCCATCTGAACAATTGCATGAGCGCCATGATGCCTCTGACTTCGATACGAAGACACAGGACAAAATTGGCCAGAATTCGTCTGCAAAGGCGTAAGGAGACTACCCATGGCAAACCTGCCCGACATGACAAAACACCGAGGTTTCCCATCCGGCATGCCGGGCACTGGCGTTCAATTCACGATACGCCGCGCCAATCCGAAAGGGGTAACGCCAATCAAGGCGTTACCACGTCGGGCTCGTCCCGATACGAAGGAACACCGTATCGATGCGGCCTTCCTGCATGCTCTCTGGCATCACTTTGGCTCAGAGCCATTCGAACGCGGCAATCTTGATGCGGCACGCATCAATTTGCTCTTCGGGCGTGAGGTTATTGCTGGCGAAAAGAATTTTGATCCCTTGTCCTACGAGGCATTGCTGCAGATCAATGAGAAAGTGGCGCGCCTGAGCTTCCCGGAATCCTTCGACGACGTTTTCGAGGTTTGAGCCTGCATGCGTTCGCCAGCAAGGAATAGACGTTCGATGTCAACACACACCGGGCATCAATTTTATCAGACAGACAATGATGTCTGGCTGATTGACGCAGTTCCTGCCGAGTATTTGACATTGATTGATTGAGCGTTATGCCGTTGGGAGGCGGTGATAGATGATATCCAAAATCCTCATTGCCAATCGTGGTGAAATTGCCTGCCGCGTTATTCGCACGGCAAAGAGGATGGGGATTGCCACTGTCGCAGTTTACTCAGATGCAGATGCCAATGCACTGCATGTAAAGCTGGCCGATGAGGCGGTGCATATTGGCCCTGCCCCATCAAACCAGTCTTATATCGTTATCGACAAAATTCTTCAGGCAATCCGTACGACCGGTGCCGATGCGGTGCATCCCGGTTACGGATTTTTGTCTGAAAATGCTGCCTTTGCTGAGGCTTTGGAAAAAGCGGGCGTGGTTTTCATTGGCCCACCGGTTGGTGCCATCGAGGCGATGGGCGACAAGATCACCTCCAAGAAGCTTGCGGCCAAGGCAGGCGTTTCCACCGTGCCCGGGCATATGGATCTGATCGCTGATGCTGATGAAGCGGTCCGGATTGCTGTGCAAATCGGTTATCCTGTGATGATTAAGGCCTCTGCTGGTGGCGGTGGCAAGGGCATGCGTATTGCCTGGAATGATCAGGAGACTCGCGAAGGATTTCAGTCGTCAAAAAACGAGGCGAAATCTTCCTTTGGTGACGACCGCATCTTTATTGAAAAATTCATCACCGAACCGCGCCATATTGAAATTCAGGTGCTTGGCGACCAGCATGGCAATCTGATTTATCTGGGCGAGCGCGAATGTTCGATACAGCGCCGAAACCAGAAGGTTATTGAAGAGGCCCCTTCGCCTTTTCTGGATGCGGCAACACGCAGGGCCATGGGTGAACAGGCGGTCGCACTGGCCCAAGCCGTCGGTTATTTTTCAGCAGGAACGGTTGAATTCATCGTTGATGGGCAAAAGAACTTTTATTTCCTTGAAATGAACACCCGGCTGCAGGTTGAACATCCGGTCACCGAGTTGATCACCGGTATTGATCTAGTCGAACAGATGATCCACGTCGCAGCGGGCGAAAAACTCACTTTTGGGCAGGATGATGTCGTTCTTAACGGGTGGGCGATTGAAAGCCGACTTTACGCTGAAGACCCCTATCGTAACTTTCTGCCGTCGATTGGCAGGCTTTCCCGCTACCAGCCACCAGCCGAAGGGCAGCAGGAAACGGGTGTGATTGTACGCAACGACACAGGCGTGTTCGAAGGCGGCGAGATATCCATGTATTACGATCCAATGATTGCAAAGCTCTGCACTTGGGCGCCGGATCGTATAAGCGCCATTGATGCGATGGCTGAGGCGCTGGACAAGTTCGAGGTGGACGGCATCGGTCACAATCTGGCCTTCCTGTCAGCGGTCATGCAGAAACCACGTTTTCGCGATGGAAATCTGACGACAGGCTTTATCGCTGAGGAATTTCCGGACGGTTTTGTCGGCGTTGAGCCGGATTCTGAAGGTTTAAACAGGTTGGTGGCGATTGCGGCCGTCATTCACAAGCGTTTGCAAAATCGCGCGACAGCAATTTCCGGATCTCTTGGCGGTCATCACAAAGTCCTTCGTCCAGATTGGGTTGTTTCCCTTGCTGGGCAGGAAAGACACATCGTCCTCTCAGCAAACGATGACGGCGATGTTGTACAGATCGACAAGCAGCAAAATCTACATGTTACCACCGACTGGTTGCCGGGTAGAACTCTCGGCGTCTTTACCATTGATGGCGACGTTCTTTTTGCCAAGGTGGATATTGCTGGCACCGGCATTCGTTTGCGCTGGCGGGGAATCGATGTGCTTGCAAATGTTCGCTCGCCGCGTATCGCTGAACTTGCCCGGTTGATGCTGGTCAAGGTGCCACCTGATACCTCTAAAATGCTGCTATGCCCAATGCCAGGTATCATTACCTCAGTTCTGGTGGCCGTGGGGGATGATGTGGAGGCCGGACAGGCACTCGCGACCGTTGAAGCCATGAAGATGGAAAATGTGCTGCGAGCTGAAAAACGCGGGCGCATTTCAAGTGTTGCTGCAAAAACCGGTCAAAGCCTGAGTGTTGACGAAATCATACTGGAATTTGAATGAGGACTTCGCGGCTGGAACCCAATCCGGTGAGCGTGGTTTCCTATGGATGAATGAAGGTAAAGGGAAAGATTGATGCCGGTGGACAAGACAGTGAAGGACTGGGAAGCGCTTGCCGAGAAGGAAGTGAAGGCTCCCGCAGAGACACTCGTCTGGCACACACCCGAAGGCATCGATATCAAGCCGCTTTACACCGCGCAGGACATTGAGGGCATCGATCACCTCGATACCTTACCTGGATTCAAGCCCTTTGTGCGTGGACCGCGTGCGACCATGTATGCCGGTCGTCCCTGGACGATCCGCCAATATGCTGGTTTCTCCACAGCGGAAGAATCCAACGCATTTTACAAGCGTAATCTTGCTGCTGGCCAAAAAGGCCTGTCAGTTGCCTTCGATCTGGCAACCCATCGCGGTTACGACAGCGATCATCCGCGGGTAGAGGGTGATGTAGGCAAGGCCGGTGTTGCTATCGACAGTGTCGAGGACATGAAGATCCTGTTTGACGGCATTCCGCTCAAAGACATGTCGGTTTCCATGACCATGAATGGTGCCGTCATTCCCATTCTCGCCAACTTCATCGTTGCGGGGGAGGAACAGGGCTGTACGCGCGCCGAACTGTCCGGCACCATCCAGAATGACATTCTCAAAGAATTCATGGTGCGCAACACCTATATCTACCCGCCAGAACCGTCGATGCGCATCATTGCCGATATTATCGAATATACCGCGAAAGAGATGCCGCGCTTCAACTCGATATCGATATCCGGCTACCATATGCAGGAAGCGGGCTCGACACTGGTACAGGAACTGGCGTTCACCTTGGCTGATGGCCGACAATATGTGCGCGCCGCCATCGCCAAAGGTCTTGATGTGGATGCCTTTGCTGGTCGTCTGTCGTTCTTTTTTGCCATTGGCATGAATTTTTTCATGGAGGCTGCCAAACTGCGCGCTGCGCGTCTTTTGTGGTCTCGTATCATGGAGGAATTTGAACCGAAGAAGCCGTCTTCCCTCATGCTGCGCACCCATTGCCAAACGTCGGGTGTGTCGCTGCAAGAGCAGGACCCATACAACAATGTTATCCGCACCGCCTATGAAGCGCTGTCGGCAGCGCTCGGCGGTACGCAATCCTTGCACACCAATGCACTGGATGAAGCAATAGCCCTACCGACCGATTTTTCGGCGCGTATTGCCCGCAATACCCAGCTTATTTTGCAGCATGAAACCGGCGTGACGAAGGTCGTCGACCCACTGGCTGGTTCCTATTATGTGGAAAGTCTGACCCATGAGCTGGCAGAGAAAGCCTGGCAGCTTATCCAGGAAGTAGAAGGGTTGGGCGGCATGACCAAGGCCGTGTCGGATGGTCTGCCAAAACGGCTTATCGAAGAGGCGGCGACGCGCCGGCAGGCTGCGGTTGATCGCGGAGAAGAGGTGATTGTCGGGGTCAATCGTTTCCGTTTGGAAAACGAAGAACCTATCGACATTCTGGAAATCGATAATAGTGCAGTCCGAGCAGCACAGATCAAACGTTTGGAGAAGCTGCGCCAGCAGCGTGATCCGAAAACACTGGAGCAGACACTTGCCCGAGTGTCCGACGTGGCAACGTCGGGACAGGGTAACCTGCTGGAAGCGGCTGTTGAAGCAGCGCGTGCGCGTGCGACTGTTGGTGAAATTTCGGATGCCATGCGTGTGGTATTTGGCGATCACTCCGCCGTGCCAGATGTTGTCGATAATGTCTATGGCGCAGCCTATGGTGACGATCCCGAGTTTTCGACGCTGAAGGGTCGATTGACCGAACTTGCCGGTGTCTTGAAAGTCCAACCGAAAATCATGGTCGCAAAACTTGGACAGGACGGGCACGATCGCGGTGCCAAGGTCATTGCCTCGGCCTTTGGCGATGTTGGCTTCAAGGTCGTAGCTGGCCCCCTGTTCCAGACGCCTGAAGAGGCGGCAACCCTGGCTATTGAGAGCAAAGTTCACGTGGTCGGTATGTCGTCGCTTGCGGCGGGTCACAAGACGCTGGCGCCACAGCTGGTTCAGGCGCTAAAGGCCAAGGGTGCAGAAGATGTGATTGTGGTGGTTGGCGGTGTTATTCCGCGCCAGGATTATCAGTATCTGCTCGATAATGGCGTAGCTGCCGTGTTTGGTCCTGGCACCCATGTGCTTGAAGCAGCACGCGCGGTTGTAGACCTGATGCAAGGACGCCTTCGTAACACTTGATGGCTGCTGCCAGTCACGGCCACGGCAAAGTGGAAGCAAAAAAGAAAGTTTCTGGCGTTTGAATGGGCTGAGGTGATATAGGTCAACAATAATGCGGCATTAGGCCGGTATTGAAAGACCATGTTTAAGATCACCTTCCGTCTTGTCATAACCAGCGTGGCCTTGTTCGCTTCCGCGAATGGTGCTCTTTGGTTTTCGCCTGCCCATAGTGGCGAGGATTACGCGACGATAGAGAAACTGGGCGAAGCGTTATTCAACGACCCCAATCTTTCCCATAATCGCAGCCAAGCCTGCTCCACCTGCCACATGCAGGGTTTCGGCTTGGTGGACGTGCGGGAGAATGACGGTGCTGGCCAAGACGTATCGCTTGGCGACAATGGCAGTTCACTTGGTGATCGCAACGCGCCAACCGCGTCTTACGCAAAGCTCTCTCCCCCGTTCAGCAAAAATGAAGCGGGCGAATATGTCGGAGGCCAGTTCTGGGATGGTCGCGCCTCGAGCCTTGAAGATCAGGCCGCAGGTCCGCCCTTGAACCCAGTGGAAATGGGCATGCCCAATAAGGCCACAGTGGTTGGACGTCTCAAAGAAAATCCGGATTATGTTGCAGCCTTCGGCACGCAATTTGGATCCAAAGTATTTGATAATCCTGATGATGCCTATGACGCGATGACAAAGGCATTGGCTGCTTTTGAGCGCACCGACGAATTCGCGCCCTTCGATTCCAAATATGATCGGTATCTGCGCGGCGAAGAAAAACTGACGGATCAGGAAGAACTGGGTCGGGTACTGTTTTTCTCCAAACAGTTCACCAACTGCAATCTCTGCCATGAGGTCAACGGACCGAACGGTATTGAAAAAGGGCTGTTCACCAACCACAAATATTTCAATATTGGCGTGCCGGAGAATACGGCGGTGCGCAAAGCCAATGGCTCAAAAGTGGGTACAGTCGACACGGGTCTGGCGCAGAACCCGGCGGTGACAGATGCCGATGCGCAGCGCGGCAAGTTCAAGGTACCGACACTGCGCAACGTCGCCGTGACCGGGCCCTACATGCACAATGGCGTGTTCAAGGATTTGCGCACCGTTGTGCTGTTTTACGTGAAGTACAATAGCAAGAAAAAAAGCCGTCAGATCAATCCGGAAACCGGTGACGTCTGGGCTGCACCGGAAGTCCCTGAAAATATCGCCATGACAGAGTTGACGGCAGGGCCGGCGCTTGATGACAATCGCGTCGATGCTTTGGTGGCGTTCATGAAAACGCTGACCGACAAGCAGTATGAGCATCTTCTGCCCAAGGATGCGGGCACTCAATAACAAACGGGCAGAGAAACAATGCTCCTCTGCCCGTCTTCTTTAAAGTTTTTGGGTTTGATCAGGCAGACAGTGTCTTGAACTCGGCCAGAACCGCGTCACCCATTTCAGATGTGCCAACCTGACGGCAACCTTCATCCATGATGTCGGAGGTGCGAATGCCCTTTTCCAGCACGTTGGCAATTGCTGTTTCCAGTCGGGTTGCCTCGTCGACCATGTTGAATGAATAACGCAGGCACATGGCGAAGGAGGCGATCATGGCGATCGGGTTGGCAATGCCCTGACCGGCGATATCCGGTGCCGAACCGTGAACCGGCTCATACATGGCCTTGCGTTTGCCTGTCTTGGCATCCGGTGCGCCAAGCGAAGCGGATGGCAGCATGCCCAGCGAACCAGTCAGCATGGCCGCGACGTCGGACAGCATGTCGCCGAACAGGTTGTCGGTAACGATAACGTCGAATTGTTTTGGTTTGCGCACCAGCTGCATGCCGCCGGCATCTGCCAGCATGTGCTCCAGCTGTACGTCCTTGTACTTTGCAGCGTGGGTTTCCGTCACAACCTGGTTCCACAACACGCCCGATTTCATGACGTTGCGCTTTTCCATCGAGCAAACGCGATTGCCACGGGTGCGGGCCAGTTCGAAGGCAACGCTGGCGATACGTTCAATCTCGAATGTGTCGTAGATCTGTGTGTCGATACCGCGCTTCTGGCCGTTACCCAAGTCGATAATCTGCTTTGGCTCGCCAAAGTAGACGCCACCGGTCAGTTCTCGAACGATGAGGATATCGAGACCTTCAACCAGTTCCTGCTTCAGCGAGGAAGCGGCAGCAAGTGCCGGGTAGCAGATGGCCGGACGCAGGTTGGCGAAAAGCTCGAGATCCTTGCGAAGGCGCAACAGGCCTGCTTCCGGACGCTGCTCGTACGGCACGCCATCCCACTTCGGACCACCAACGGCACCAAACAGAATGGCGTCTGCCGCCAGCGCCTTTTCCATGTCTGCATCGGAAATTGCTACACCATGGGCGTCATAGGCCGAACCGCCAACAAGACCTTCTTCGATCTTGAAGCCGGTGTTTAGGGCGCTGTTCATGTGGTCGATCAGCTTGCGGACTTCAGCCATGGCCTCAGGGCCGATGCCGTCGCCGGGCAGCAGAAACAGGGTGCGAACTGTCATGGGAACCTCTCCTTGGCGCATACCGGAAAACCGTAACCAGTTTTGCGATAACGGCATGCACAACGTGAAAACCTCAATCCCGCCTGACCGTGTTTCACGTGAGACGTGACGCGGTCTGCGGGGGTCCAGGTTTCATATCCTTGGGATGAGGGCATTTCAAGGAAAGCAAAAGCCGATTTGGTACGGATTTTCGTTCCAAATCGGCTCTAAATAGTCAGGTAAAGCTGTTTACGCCCAGGGACGGACGGATGCGTTGGTTTTTTCAAACGTATCGATAGCTGAAGAATGTTCCAGCGTCAGGCCAATGTCATCGAGACCGTTCAGCATGCAATGGCGCTTGAAGGAATCGATTTCGAAGCTGATCGTGCCTCCGTCAGGACCACTGATCTGCTGGTTTTCGAGATCGACGCTGAGAACGGCGTTGGAGCCGCGCGATGCGTCGTCCAGCAGTTTTTCCAGATTTTCCGGGCTGACGATGATCGGCAGAATGCCGTTCTTGAAACAGTTGTTGTAGAAGATATCGGCAAAGCTGGTCGAGATGACACAACGGATGCCGAAGTCAAGAAGCGCCCATGGCGCATGCTCACGCGACGAACCGCAACCGAAATTGTCGCCAGCCACAAGGATCTGTGCATTCTGGTAGGCTGGCTTGTTCAGCACGAAATCAGGGTTTGGTGAACCGTCTTCAAGGTAACGGGATTCCGCAAAAAGCCCCTTGCCCAGACCGGTACGCTTGATGGTCTTGAGGTAATCCTTCGGGATAATCATGTCCGTATCGATGTTAACGACCGGCATGGGGGCGGCAACACCCGTTAGCTTGGTGAACTTGTCCATCTATCGCTCCAGCTTGGCTGTATTTGCAAAGCAAAATCGGGCTTTGCGCATGATGATGTCGCCAATAAAGCAATTCCCGCAAGATTTGAAGGGAAAACAGCTCAACGGGCATACGCCACTTCAAAGCAGCGGAACGCCGCTGCTTTTCCAGTTCGCTTTCATATCATCAAAGGTCGATGATTGTGCCCTTGCCGTCGTTCCAGACGCGCATGTCACGCTGGCTCTGATTGCGGGTCTTGACCGGAATAGGTGCCGGTTTCAGTCGGGCAGTTACTGCGCGAGTAAGGCTGATGAGCGCGAGCACGCCAACAAATGCCACAGTAAGAGAAGCCGTGAAAACGGCGGCCAGCGCCAAAATTGCGATGCTGGAAGCCGCTATGATTAAAGTGCGGATGCCTTGCATAATTCAAAACCTTTCGTTCATCAGCAATGTGGGCGTTGTTTGCCTTGCTTGCAAGAGGATTCGACGCGAAGTGTGCTTGCGGATGCCATAAAACCTTGACACAAGTGCGGCATGACCAAATTTGAGCCTGAAAATATTGCTCGTCCGCGCCGTTCGGTACTTTGTGTGCCCGCAATCAATGAACGTGCGCTAGAAAAACTACCTGATCTCGACTGTGATGCGGTGATTTTTGATCTCGAAGATTCTGTGGCTGTTGATGCCAAGCAGCAGGGGCGCGAAGCTTTGGAGCGTTTTTTTGACAAGACCCCACTTGTCGGGCGCGAAACGATCATCCGCATCAATGCCTTTGACAGCACGTTCAGCCGTGCAGATATTGAAACGGTTTTGCGTTGCGCGCCCGATGCGGTCTTGTTGCCCAAGGTCGACCAGCCGTCTGACGTTCATGACATCTCTGATATTCTGACCGAAAGAGATGGCGCGGAGAACATGCGCATCTGGGCCATGATTGAAACACCGCGCGGTGTTCTGAATGCAGCTGCCATCTCCGAGGCCGCACACACACCAGACTCGCGTCTTTCGGCCTTTGTTGTCGGGCTAAACGATCTGCGCAAGGAAACCGGTGTGCCCAATCTGCCCGGCCGTACCTATCTGGTTCCCTGGCTGATGCAGATCGTGTTGGCTGCAAGAGCCTACGGCCTTGATGTCATCGATAGCGTGTCGAATGATTTCCGTGATCTCGACGGTTATGCAGCCGAGTGCGAACAAGGCCGTGCCATGGGGTTTGATGGCAAGATGCTGATTCATCCGGCGCAGATTGCTGCTGCAAACCGGCATTTTGCGCCGTCAGAAGACGCTTTGGAGGAAGCACGCAGCATCGTTGTTGCTTTTGCTGCGCCCGAGGCGGCTGGTCTGAACATTATCAACGCGAATGGTCGCATGATTGAGCGCCTGCATGTAACGGGTGCTGAAAAACTGTTGCAGATGGCCAGTGCCATAGACGCAAGAAAGGCAGACAGACTATGAAACTCTACCGTTTTATCACCGGTCCTGATGATGCAAAGTTTTGCCATCGCGTCACCGATGCCCTCAACAAGGGCTGGGAACTTGCGGGATCACCGACCTATGCTTTCAACGCGGCAGCTGGCGTCATGCATTGCGGCCAGCCGGTCACCAAGACCGTTGAGGGTAAGGACTATCACCCGGACATGAAGCTCGGCGAGCAATAATCGCGGCTATCTTTTTCAGCATGTCCTGGAAGATGGTGCCCGCATTCAATATGCGGGTATCTGTCTTTCAGCGTTCGGAAGCAGCAGCTTCAGCGCTTTCTTCGATGCGCTCCATGTCGTCATCGGACAGACCGAAATGGTGGCCGATTTCGTGGATGAGAACATGGGTGATGATGTCGCCTAGTGTCTCTTCGTTTTCGGCCCAATAATCCAGGATAGGACGGCGATAGAGCGTGATACGGTTCGGCATTTCACCCGTTTCCATGGTGAAACGTTCGGTAATGCCCCTACCCTCAAACAATCCCAAGAGGTCGAACGGGGTTTCGAGCGCCATATCCTCGAAAACTTCATCGGTCGGGAAATCGGAAATTTCGATAATGAGATTGTTGGTCAGTCCGCGGAATTCTTCCGGCAGGTGGCCGTACGCCTCGATGGCCAATGACTCAAAACTGGAAATTGTTGGTGCATGGCGGTCCCGCCAATCGTCGGTCTGGTCAATGCGGGCCATTTTTACTCCTTGCTATGGCCATCATATAAACAGTTGAAGCAGAAATTTCGAGAGCCGTTTGCAAGAACATGAAAAATCATCGCAAATGGCATGGCTGACAAGGGATTTTGCGTGGTTTGTGCCTTGACAGATCAAGGGCGCTCAAGTATCCCGGCACGCGAATTGAAGGGGCGTAGTGCGTCTTCTGTTTTGTTCTGCCTTTTCGGGCAGGTTTCACCGGTGAAGATTTTGACGCCATTTGGCTCAGGGTTTTCACTACTCCGACTGATAAAAAGACGGCCGGACACTTGGTTTCAAGTGATCAGAGCCGGAACGAACATGAAAGGATAAAAAATGTTCGCAGTCATCAAGACCGGCGGTAAGCAGTACCGCGTGGCCGCCAACGACGTACTTACCATCGAAAAGCTGGAAGTCGAAGCTGGTGACACTGTAGAATTCACCGAAGTTCTCGTTATCGGCGAAGGCGCCGACGCAAAGTTCGGTGCACCCTTCGTAAAGGGCGCGACCGTCAAGGCTGAAGTTGTTGAACACAACCGCGGCAAGAAGGTTCTGTCCTTCAAGAAGCGTCGTCGTCAGAACTCGAAGCGTATTCGCGGTCATCGTCAGCATCACACTGTTGTTCGTATCACGGACATCGTTGCTGCCTAATCGGCGCGTCACGAGAAACTAGGTTTTAAAGGAGCACTCCAATGGCACACAAAAAAGCTGGCGGTTCATCGCGTAACGGTCGCGATTCGAATTCCAAGCGCCTTGGCGTAAAGAAGTTCGGCGGCGAAGCCGTCATTCCAGGCAACATTATCCTGCGCCAGCGCGGCACGCAGTGGCATCCGGGCACCAACGTTGGCCTCGGCAAGGACCACACGATTTTTGCGCTGACCGCCGGTAACGTATCCTTCCGTACGAAGGCTAACGGCCGCGTATACGTGTCTGTGGCACCGAAAGCGGAAGCCGCAGAATAAGCCGGTAAGCGTTATATGCAGCCGGTGTCTCATCGACCCGGCTGACGCTTTAGGTTCAGTCAGAAAACAGGGGAGATGGGGCACCACCCATCTCCCCTTTTTCTTTATCCCAACAGGAGGACTGAACCATGCAGGATGAATTGATCAGGGCTGACCAAGAGCGGTTACCCCAGGAACGGCTGAGGCCGCAGCGGTCAAGGACCGATTGCCCTGTCTTATTATCGCAACGGCTCGTTTTGCGCGCGCCACACGAAGAAGACATTGACGCCCTTGCCCATCTCGCCAACAACGCCAATATTGCGACCATGGTGTCGCGTATGCCGCTCCCATATACGGCCAAAGATGCCGCTGATTTTGTGCGACGTACGAAAGCTGGCGAGATTGGCAAGTGCGTCTATGCGATTACCCGCATGGACAATGGCGAGTTTATGGGGTGCTGCGGTCTGGAGCCTGACCCTGATGATCCCGGTACGGTCGAGCTTGGCTATTGGCTAGGCGAACCCTACTGGAATAATGGTTATACGACCGAAGCTGCACATGCCCTGATCGACATGGCGTTCCGCACCCGTGACATCGACTTCATCGATGCACGTTGCCGGGTCACCAATGTCGCATCGCGCCGCGTTATCCAGAAGTGCGGTTTCCAGTTCCAGAGCTCCGGCATGGTCGGTTCGCTGGCTTTGGGCGGCATGGTGCCTGTTGAATGGTTCCGGCTGGATCGCAAGACCTGGGTTTCTCTCAGAAGCTGGGGGGATATGCGATGACCAACGCTGAATTGTTGCGCAGCAGGCAGGTTGATACCCTGCCACCTCCCGGTCCCTGCCCGACCATTGAAACACGCCGTCTCGTGCTTAGGCCGCAACGGCTTGCCGATGCCGGCAGTATTGCAGAATCCTTGAGTGATTTTGCAGTAACACGCATGCTGGCCAGAGTTCCTGCCCCTTATTACCGGCAGGATGCTTTGGAATGGCTGATCCTGCGAACATCCGGCACATTGCCGGACTGGGATTTTGCCATTACCTGCGATGACGATACCCTGATTGGCGTCGTTTCCGTCGAGTTCCGTCACGGCGAATGGCATCTCGGTTACTGGCTCAACCGCTTCTATTGGGGCAAGGGCTACATGACCGAGGCGGTTAGCGGTGTTGTTGAACGGTTCTTCCGCCGCATGCCGAATGCGACCATGCATTCTGGTGTCTTTGCGGATAACCCCGGTTCGCTGCGGGTTCAGGAGAAGCTGGGTTTCCGGATTACCGGCTGCCATGAGACCTACGCTGTCTCGCGCGCGGCAATGGTTGCGCATCTGGATACCGTGTTGACGGCAGAGGATTTCGTGCCTTCACGACCGCGATAACCATACACGAGGCCGGTTTCGTGCGAAGTCGGCCTTGTTTTACATGGCGCCGCCCGTCACGATAATCTTTGACGTGCGGGCAAAGCGCCTATATTCCAAGCGACAAAAGCAATGTTGCGTAAACGGCTGACAGAACGGCACTACAATGAAATTTCTCGATGAAGCAAAAGTCTATATCAAGTCCGGTGATGGCGGCGCAGGCGCTGTATCCTTCCGGCGCGAAAAGTTCATCGAGTTCGGCGGACCGGATGGCGGTGACGGCGGACGTGGTGGCGATGTCTGGGTGGAAGTGGTCAACGGCCTTAACACGCTGATCGATTTCCGCTTTCAGCAGCACTTCAAAGCGTCGATCGGCCAGCATGGCATGGGCAAGACCCGTACCGGCGCCAAGGGTTCTGACGTGACGCTGAAAGTGCCAGTTGGGACGCAGATTTTTGAAGAAGACAATGAAACGCTAATTGCCGACCTGACCAAGGAAGGCCAGCGGTTCCGTCTGGCCGCCGGTGGGAACGGTGGTTTCGGCAACGCCTATTTCAAATCCTCGACCAACCAGGCACCGACCTGGGCAAATCCTGGTTTGGCCGGTGAAGAAAAAACCGTTTGGCTGCGTCTCAAGCTGATTGCCGATGCCGGTCTGGTTGGTTTGCCGAATGCAGGAAAGTCCACCTTCCTCGCCACGGTTACCCGCGCGCGCCCGAAGATTGCCAACTACCCATTTACCACGCTGCATCCCAACCTTGGCGTTGCGACCATCGATGGCCGCGAATTCGTGCTGGCTGACATTCCGGGCCTGATCGAAGGTGCGCATGAAGGTGTTGGTATCGGCGACCGTTTTCTCGGTCACGTCGAGCGGACGCGCGTATTGCTGCATCTGGTTTCGGCGCAGGAAGAAAAGGTTGGCCAAGCTTACAAGACGGTCAAGGCCGAGCTTGAGGCCTATGGCGGTGGTCTGACCGACAAGGCGGAAATTGTCGCCCTTTCACAGATCGACGTTCTCGACGAAAAAGAACTGAAGAAAAAAGCCAAAGAGTTGGAAAAGGCGTGTGGACGTCCGCCACTTCTGATTTCGGCAGCGACCCATGCCGGCATGACGGAAGTGTTGCGTGCGCTGCGTGACATTATTGTTTCTGCAGCAGGCGGTGAAACTGCGCTGCCAGACCGTTCCATGCCGATCGAGGACAGAAGCGGTGAGGATGACGGAGACGACCGGTTATGAGCGCAAAGCGCAAACCTGTTTCCAGCCACCACCGCATCGTTATCAAGATCGGTTCGGCTCTGCTTGTTGACCGTAAGAGCGGTCTGAAAAAAGACTGGCTGGACGCGATTTGCGAAGACATCGCCGCTTTGAAGGCAAAGGGCGCTGATGTTCAGGTGGTGTCTTCGGGTGCGATTGCGCTCGGGCGTACCGTCCTAGGACTGCCATCCGGCGCATTGAAGCTGGAAGAAAGCCAGGCAGCAGCAGCAGTTGGCCAGATTGCTCTGGCCCGCGCCTGGTCTGAGAGCCTTTCACGGCATGACATTATAGCCGGGCAAATCCTGTTGACGCTGTCTGATACGGAGGAGCGCAGGCGTTATCTCAACGCCCGCGCGACCATCAACCAGCTTCTGAAGATCGGCTCCATTCCGATCATCAATGAAAACGATACGGTTGCGACAACCGAAATCCGTTATGGCGACAATGATCGTCTTGCAGCACGTGTTGCGACGATGACCGGAGCCGACCTTCTGGTTCTGTTATCGGATATTGACGGGCTTTATACAGCGCCCCCGCATCTTGATCCTGATGCAAGATTTCTTGACAGCATTGCTACTATCACGCCTGAAATCGAGGCGATGGCAGGTGGCGCTGCGTCGGAACTGTCACGTGGTGGCATGCGCACCAAGATTGATGCCGGCAAGATTGCGACGGCTGCCGGTTGCGGCATGATTATCGCGTCTGGCAAGACCCTCAATCCCCTTCGTGCCATTGACGAGGGTGCACGATCCTCGTGGTTTGCGCCGTCAGGCACACCTGTCACCGCACGCAAAACCTGGATTGCCGGACAATTGCAGCCTGCCGGTGAAGTGCATGTCGATGCCGGTGCGCAGACCGCACTTTATGCCGGCAAAAGCCTTTTGCCGGCCGGTGTGCGTCGGGTGAGCGGCAATTTCGGACGCGGCGATGCCGTGGCCATCATCGGCGTGGACGGGCGTGAAATCGCGCGTGGTCTTGCCGGTTACGATGCCGAAGAGGCCCGCCAGATTACTGGGCACAAGTCCTCGGAAATTGAAGCTATTCTGGGTTATGTCGGACGTTCCGCCATGATCCACCGCGACGATCTCGTTATGACCGGCGCAAGTGTGACCGTAGCAGCCGTAAAGAAGGATGAAATCCATGCCTGAACAGGCCGTGAGCCGTAGCCTTGATATTGACGGACTGATGAATACGATCGGTCTTCAGGCGAAAGCTGCTGCGCGACCTCTTTCAGTGGCGTCGACGGATCAAAAGAACCGTGCGTTGCTGGCTATGGCGTCTGCGATCGAGGCATCGAAAGACAAGATTCTTCAGGCCAATGCGATAGACCTAGCGGCTGGCAAAAAGGTGGGCCTTGCTGCCTCCTTTATTGACCGCCTGACCCTTGATGAAACCCGTATTGCTTCGGTCGCAGAAGGCATTCGCGCCATTGCGGCACTTGCTGACCCGGTCGGTCAGGTCATTGCCGCGTGGGATCGCCCCAATGGCTTACAGATCGAACGCGTGCGGACCCCGCTTGGTGTTATCGGTGTGATTTACGAAAGCCGACCCAATGTGACTGCGGACGCTGGCGCGCTTTGCCTCAAGGCGGGCAACGCGGTCATCTTGCGCGGTGGTTCGGACTCCTTACATTCGTCGCAAGCAATTCATGCCTGCCTCGTTGAAGGTTTGAAAATTGCCAGCCTGCCGGAACATGCCATTCAACTGGTCCCCGTTGCCGATCGTGCAGCGGTCGGTGCCTTGCTTGGCGGCCTGAATGGCACCGTGGACGTCATTGTCCCGCGCGGCGGAAAAAGCCTTGTCTCGCGGGTGCAGACGGAGGCCCGCGTGCCGGTTTTTGCGCATCTCGAAGGCATTTGCCACATCTACGTGGACAAATCCGCTGACCTTGCAATGGCCGAAAAGATTGTTCTCAACGCCAAGATGCGCCGGACCGGTATCTGCGGTGCCGCTGAAACCCTGCTTATCGATAAGGCTGTTGCTTCCACGCATCTGGAACCGCTGGTCAAGGTTCTTCTTGATGCGGGTTGTGAAGTTCGCGGTTCCGAAGCCGTTGAAAAGGCCATTTCCGGTGTGAAGGCCGCGACCGAGGAAGACTGGCGCACCGAATATCTGGATGCGATCATTTCGGTCCGTCTGGTGGACGGAATTTCCGGCGCGATCGAGCATATCAGCACCTATTCCTCCAACCATACGGAAGCGGTCATTGCCGAAGATGGCGCGGTTGTTGAACGCTTCTTCAACGAGATCGACTCAGCCATTCTGCTGCACAATGCCTCAACGCAATTTGCGGATGGCGGAGAATTCGGCATGGGTGCGGAAATCGGTATCGCGACCGGCAAGATGCATGCGCGTGGTCCGGTTGGGGTGGAGCAGTTGACGTCATTCAAATATCGCGTGCATGGCACCGGCCAGATACGGACCTGACGTTTTGATGGCAGACCCTGTCAACCGGCGTTACCTGACCATCCCGCATGTGGAGCGCGGCATGGTGGTGGGGCTGTTTGGTGGGTCGTTCAATCCACCACATGGTGGGCATGCGCTGGTCGCAGAAATCGCGTTGCGCCGTTTGGGGCTGGATCAACTGTGGTGGATGGTGACGCCGGGCAATCCACTTAAAAACCACAAGGAACTTGCCCCGCTTTCCGCGCGCATCCAGGCGTGTGAACATCTGGTTCATGATCCACGTATCAAGATCACGGCCTTTGAGAAGTCATTCGGGGTCAGTTATACCGCCAATACGCTCAAGAAGATCAAGGCTAGAAACCCGGGAGTCCGGTTCATCTGGATCATGGGGGCAGACAATTTAAAGAGCTTCCACCGCTGGCAGAAATGGCGGGAAATCGCCGAGACATTTCCAATTGCAGTTATTGATAGACCGGGAGCGACCCTGTCCTATTTGTCATCCACGATGGCGCAGGCTTACAGTCATGCGCGTGTCGATGAAGATGACGCCGGCGTATTGTGGACCAAAAACGCCCCAGCCTGGACCTTTGTCCATGGTCCCCGCTCGACCTTAAGTTCCACGGCTCTGCGCAATTCAGTGAAGAGATAAAAGGTGATTTAAGCGATCCCTTGAAAACCGGTGGCTTTGATGCCACCTTCATGTAACGGATCGAAAGAAGAATCGGTTCGTTTTGTGCTTGTTTTGTCAAATATGAAAGGACAACCTCTGACAACAGTACACGCTAAGGGAAGAGCATCCGTTGCTATCCCGAAGGGTCATGACAGTGGCGCCGATGCCGCCAGACGTGCCCTCGAAACCGTCATCGCCAGCCTCGATGACTCCAAGGCAGAAGATATCGTTACCTTGAATATTGCCGGGAAATCGGCGCTCGCGGACTACATGGTTGTAGTTTCCGGGCGATCGAGCAGGCATGTCTCGGCTATCTGTGAACACCTTATTTCAGACCTCAAAGATGATGGTTTCCGTAACGCCCGCGTGGAAGGGCTGGAAACCGGTGATTGGGTTCTGATCGACACGGGTGACATTATCGTGCATGTGTTCCGTCCGGAAATTCGTGTGTTTTACAACATCGAAAAGATGTGGGCGACGCCGGATATCGAGGAAGAAACACTGCACTGAACGAAAGCTCCCTCTGAACTGGATTTCAGACCTGGAGCATTCTTGATTGTCGTCAAGCGCGGCCGGACGATGGGCGTCTGGCCGAAAAAAATTCCGCGGTCATGTCATTGTTCAGCGTTCTGACCCTTGCTACCGTTGATCACCAACCAATGTGGAGCAGGAATGCGGATTGCGATTTTTGCGGTGGGGCGGCTCAAATCCGGTCCTGAGAAGGATCTTGCGTCGCGTTATCTAGACCGTTTTGCCAAAAGTGGTCCGGCCATCGGTCTTGAGTTTTCACGGGTGATCGAGGTGGCTGAAAGCCGTGCATCGAATGCCGAGACCAGAAAACGCGAAGAAGCGGCACTGCTTGAGAAACATTTGACCGACGGGGCAGCGCTTATCTTGCTGGATGAGCGCGGCAAGGCACTTGATAGCCCGGCCTTTGCAGATGCCATCGGCAATCTGCGTGATGGTGGCAAACGTGATCTTGTCATTGCCATCGGTGGTGCAGATGGTCTCGATCCTGCCCTTTATGAAAAAGCCTCAGCTGTTTTATGTCTCGGGAAACTGACCTGGCCACACCAGCTTGTTCGAATCCTGATTGCCGAGCAGCTTTATCGCGCCGTTACCATTCTTTCGGGGCATCCTTACCACAGGGTATAAGGAAACACGCCATTGTGTTGCCTGAATAAAAGGATGTTGTTGGCTGGCGATTGCGAAGCAGAGTATGTTAATCGCTTGATTTTGATTTTCCAGAAAGCGGCATGAACCGGAAAAGCGCCCACACCAGATGCGTGACCTCTGCGGGAGCAGCCTTGGCTGTCTCTCTTTTTGTGCTTGCGCAGGGTGTGTACGCGCAAGAGCCGGTGGCTGCGCCCTTTCCGACCCAGGCTGCACCGACCGAACAGAATGGGCAGACCGCGCAGCCAGACGCCCTGAATGACCTTGAAGCGCGGCGTGATCGTAATCGCGAGGACTTGCAAGAGCTGGTCGATAGTATCGGTCTTTCCGAAGACAAGGCTCGACAGCTGGAAGAAAGCATTGCGTTTCTCAATCAGGACAGCAGTCGTATCCGCCAGGAATTGATCGATTCTGCGTCGCGTAGAAAAGATCTTGAACGCAAGATTGAAGAGGGTGAAGACCGGCTGGCCAAACTTGGTGTGCAAGAAGACGGCGTGAAGGCGTCGCTTCGTGAGCGTCGGGGTGTCTTGGCTGAAGTGTTGGCTGCTCTGCAACGTATGGGGCGTAATCCGCCGCCTGCCCTGCTTGTTTCGCCTGAAGACGCTCTCGCATCCGTGCGTAGCGCCATTTTACTTGGAGCTGTGGTTCCCGGTGTGCGGCATGAAACGGACAAGCTGGTCGCGGACCTCAAGGCATTGACGGATGTGCGCAAGGCCATCGCCAGTGAGAAGATTGACCTGACCGCCATGATGACGGCAAAGCTCGAGGAAGAAAAGCGCCTCGACCTGTTGCTCGCTGAAAATGACAGGCAGGGAACGCGCACGGCTGCGGACCTTGAAGCGGAACGCAAACGCTCTGAAGAACTTGCCTCTAAGGCAACGAGTCTTGAAAGCCTCGTTGCCTCATTGGAAAACGAGATATTCTCCGTCCGTGAAGCGCAGGAAAAGATGCGCGCCGAAGAGGAACGGGTTCGTCGTTTGTCGGAAGATGAGCGCGAGCGTGAAAGGGCAAATGCCGATGCTGGCATGCCCGATAAAAACCGCATTGCGCCCGCATATCCGTTTGCAAGTCTGAAGGCCAAACTGGATATGCCGGTAACGGGCGATGTGCTGAGAAAGTTTGGCGATGCCGATGGAACTGGCCATACCTCTCGCGGTGTTGTGATCGCAACCGGTCCCGGCGCACTGGTAACAGCCCCCGCAGACGGGTATGTTGTTTTTGCTGGAGAATTCCGCAGTTATGGCCGAATGATTATTCTCAATGCAGGTGACGGGTACCATCTGGTACTGACCGGAATGGATGCGATAAGAACCCGCCAGGGTATGTTCGTGTTTTCAGGTGAACCCATTGCTTCCATGGGAGCAAAAAGAGTGGCCAGTGCAGCAGCATTGGCGCTGGAAACTGATAGGCCAACGCTTTACATAGAATTCAGAAAAGACGGTGTGCCGGTTGATTCCCAACCTTGGTGGACCGCAAAAAATACCGGAAGGGCGCACAATGATTCGTAAGGTTTCGCTTCTGCTCATCGGTGGACTCATGGGTGCCACGGCGATGAGTGTCATTTATTCTGCGAGCATCCCGGCGCAGGCCGCTGGGCCGTCTACCTATAAGGAATTGTCGATTTTCGGCGACGTATTCGAGCGCGTACGTGCACAATATGTAACGCCACCGGATGACAAGAAGCTGGTTGAGAACGCCATCAATGGCATGCTCAGCTCTCTTGATCCGCATTCAAGCTTCCTCAATGCGCAGGATGCTACCGATATGCGTAGCCAGACCAAGGGTGAGTTTGGTGGCCTCGGTATCGAAGTGACCATGGAAAATGAACTGGTCAAGGTTATCACACCAATCGATGATACGCCTGCCTCCAAAGCTGGCATTTTGGCCGGCGACTTCATTTCGGAAATCGATGGTCAGCCGGTTCGAGGTCTCAAGCTCGAGCAGGCCGTTGAAAAGATGCGCGGTGAGGTCAAGACACCTATCAAGCTGACGATCATTCGTCAGGGTGCTGACAAGCCGCTTGATATCACCGTTATGCGCGACATCATTGCCGTACGTGCCGTCAAGTCGCGTGTTGAAGGTGACAATGTTGGTTATTTGCGTGTGATCTCATTCACTGAGAAGACCTATGACGATCTCGAAGCCGCGATCAAAAAAATCAAGGCCGAGGTACCTGCTGACAAGTTGAAGGGTTATGTTCTCGACCTTCGCCTCAACCCGGGCGGCCTGCTTGATCAGGCGATCAACGTATCGGATGCCTTCCTTGAAAGAGGTGAAGTGGTTTCGACCCGCGGCCGTAACCCGGAAGAAACCCGTCGCTTCAACGCAACCGCGGGCGATCTGACGGACGGCAAGCCGGTTATCGTTCTGGTGAACGGTGGTTCGGCGTCTGCTTCGGAAATCGTTGCCGGTGCTCTGCAGGATCTGCGTCGTGCCACCGTTGTCGGCACTCGCTCGTTCGGCAAGGGCTCTGTCCAGACGATCATCCCGCTGGGTGAAACCGGTGCGCTTCGTTTGACCACGGCGCTCTATTACACGCCATCTGGCAAGTCCATTCAGGGCACAGGTATCGAACCTGATATCAAGGTCGACCAGCCGCTGCCGCCAGAGCTTCAGGGCCGCATTCGCTCCGAAGGTGAATCCAGCCTGCCGGGTCACATCCAGGGCCAGAGCGAAACGGACGAAGGTTCGGGTTCTGCTGCTTATGTGCCGCCGGAAGCCAAGGACGACATTCAGCTGAACTACGCGCTTGATCTGCTGCGCGGCGACAAGACCGACCCGTCTTTCCCGCCAAACCCTGAAAAAGCTGTCGTAACCAAGCAGTAATAAGGGGCGCCGGTTTTCCGGCGCTTCCTACCCCTGCATACAACAATCGGGATAGGCCGCGTTTTGGTATCTGAACTGCGCAAACCCTTGGGGCAAGATCGTAAGGAAAGCGCCGGCAAAAGCCGGCGTTTTTCTGTTGCTGCTCTTGCCGGTACCGTTGCGCTATGCGCGGTTCTGGGATTGTCTGTTTACACAGTGATTGCTCCTGACAATCTGGCAAAACCCGGCCTCGATCCACAATCATCGCCTGACGTTGCGCAGGCGGAAACAACTCCGTCGCCTCAAACCAAAACGGAAAAAGAAACGGCTGGACTTCCCGTCAGCAGTGGCCGGTCCGGCGCAAATATACGTCAGGACACCACGGAAGACGGCAATGTCGTATCGGTGTTTTCACCCCGCCCCCGGGATGGTGACGGTCCGGTTTTGATGACCGGTCAGACTTATGGTCAGAACCCGCGCATGGCCACCATGCCGAACGAGGATCTGCTGGAGGATTCGGCATTTGGCAAATTGCCGAAAACCGGAGCTGATGGTTTGCGTTCGCTGGAACAATATGCCCGTCCCTGGTCTGGCGCGCGTGGTACACGTATTGCCATTGTGATTGGTGGACTTGGCCTTAGTCAGACCGGCACCCAGAACGCTATCAGAACATTGCCACCGGAAATCACGCTTGCCTTTGCAGCCAGCGGCAACAGCTTGCAGCGCTGGATGCAGGAGGCGCGGCGTGAGGGGCATGAAATTCTGCTGCAGGTACCTTTTGAACCGTTCGGTTATCCCGGTAACAATCCCGGTCCTGATACCTTACTGGTTGGTGACAGCCAGAAGATCAATATGGAGCGCCTACACCGTTCCATGGCCAAGATCACCAACTATACCGGTGTGATGAATTACCTTGGCGGCCGCTACATGGCCGATGCCAAGATGCTGGAACCTGTTTTGCGTGACGTCAGCGAGCGCGGGCTGCTGTTCCTTGATGATGGTTCTTCGGCGCAATCCCAGACCGGCGCGGTCGCCAAAGCTTTGGCAATGCCGCACGCGTTTGGCGATATACAGATCGACGAACAGGTGAACCGTTCATCCATCATGACACGGCTTGATGATCTTGAACGTCTGGCGCGTCGCAACGGCTCGGCGATTGGCGTTGCCTCGGCCTTTGATGAGAGCATTACCGCGGTGTCCGACTGGGTCTCCGAAGCGACATCACGCGGCATTGAGATCGTTGCGGTTTCGGCGCTTGTTTCTGACAGGCCGGGACAGTAAAGATCGCTGCTGCGGCTATCGTATGCCGTTTTCCGTGAGGACTGTTCATGACAATCAAGCCTGAAGATTTGCCTTACCGTCCCTGCGCTGGGATTATGGTGTTGAATGCGCAAGGGCTGGTTTGGGCCGGACGACGTATCCCTGAAAAGAACTCGGAATATGATGGCTCCGAGCAGCTGTGGCAAATGCCTCAGGGCGGCATCGATGATGGCGAAAAGCCGTTGAACGCCGCTATTCGCGAGCTTTATGAAGAAACCGGCATGCGTAGCATCACACTGCTCGCAGAAGCGCGCGACTGGATACATTACGACCTGCCACCTCATCTTCTTGGCATTGGCCTTAAAGGAAAATTCCGTGGGCAGGCGCAGCGCTGGTTTGCTTTCCGTTTTGACGGCGACGAAAGCGAGATCGAGATCAACCCGCCACCAACCGGCAATTATCCGGAATTCGATGCCTGGAGCTGGAAGCCGATGGAAAGCCTGCCGGACCTTATCGTGCCGTTCAAACGCGGTGTTTACGAGCAGGTTATCGCCGAATTCCGGCACCTCTCTCCGCAGGCCTGATTTAACCGGATCGTTTTAAAAGCCGCATGTTTCAAGCCAATTTGTTTCTTGTCTTTGCGGCTTGAAATGTGACATTTTCACCGCTCCCGCCACAGGAGAAAGACATGTTTTTCAGACGTACGCTGCTTGCCGGCATCATGGCCGCAATTGTTGCCCCTTTCACGGGTTTTGCTGCCGATCTTCCCGACCTTAAAGGGCGTACGGTGGTAGTGGTTACGGAAAATGCTTACCCGCCGCTGCAGTTTGTCGATCCTAAGTCTGGCAAGGCTATCGGCTGGGAATATGATGCGGTTGCCGAGCTTGCCAAGCGTTTGAACTTCAAGGTCGAATATCAGAACATCTCCTGGGACGCGATGATCCAGGCGGTTTCGGATGGCCAATATGACATCGGCATGACCGGCATCAGCATCAAGGATGACCGCAAGGAAAAGGTCGACTTCTCCGACCCCTACATGCGCTCGGAAATGTTCATGTTGGTGCGTGCTGATGAAAACCGCTTCGCCGATGCCAAGAGCTTTGCTGCCTTCGAAAAAGGCCTTGTTGGTGCGCAGGCTGGAACAACCCCATTTTACACCGCCGTTTATGATGTTCTCGACGGCAACGAGCAGAACCCGCGTATCAAGCTGCTGGAAACCTTCGGTGCAAGCGTACAGGCGCTCAAGACCGGCGACGTTGATCTGGTCCTGACCGATGGAGTTGCCGGCAATGGTCACGTAGCCGCGTCCAACGGCACCTTGAAGCTGATTGGTGCGCCTTTGGGCGGCGATGATTTCGGCTTCATCTTCAAAAAGGGCTCGGACCTCGTCGCACCGATCAATGCAGGTATCGCGGCCCTTAAGGCAGACGGCACCATTGCCGCGCTCGATAAGAAGTGGTTCCTCGATTACAAGCTTGGCGAATGAGTGAAATCATCGCCTGCATGCTGATTTCCGTTTATCGGAAATTGTCACGATGAGTTTTATCAAACACAGCACCACGGAGAAAGACTTTCCGTGGTGGCTTGTTGCATTGGTCGTGATCGGTGCTGGACTAGCGGTAACAATCATTGCCACCGACCTTTACGCGCAGGTTTTTTCCACCGTTGTCAAAGGCATCGGTATCACCATTTTCGTGACGCTCGCAGCTTTTTTTCTTGCTGTTGTGTTTGGTCTCGGCATTGCACTACTCGGTCTGTCTCACAATGTGGTGCTGCGGCAGATTGCGCGCTTTTACATTGAAGTTATCCGCGGCATCCCCATCCTGGTCTTGCTGTTCTATATTGCTTTTGTCGGGGCGCCGGGGCTTGTCAGTCTCTACAACTGGGTGACTACGCCGCTTGTGTCGGCAGGCTGGTTGGAGCCGGTTCTGGTGCGTGACTTCTCGCTGGTCTGGCGGGCGATTATCGCGCTTACGATTGGTTACGCATCTTTTCTCGCGGAAATTTTTCGCGCTGGTATTCAGTCCGTTGACGAAGGACAGATTGAGGCCGCAAAGGCTCTTGGGCTTAATCGTTACCAACGGTTTCGGCTGATCATTCTGCCGCAGGCGGTCAGGACGGTTTTTCCGCCACTTTCCAACGACTTTGTATCGATGGTGAAGGACAGTTCGTTGGTGTCGGTGCTTGGCGTTGCCGACATAACCCAGATGGCCAAGGTCTACGCAGCTGGCTCGTTTCGTTTCTTCGAAACCTACTCGATCGTCGCCTATATCTACCTGATCCTCACGGTTGGTTTGTCGCTTGTTCTCAGGCGTATTGAAAAGGCCATGCGGCGGGCTCCGGCTGGATAAGGCGAGCCCCCGTGTTCCTGCGTGTGATTGATATTGAAGCGCAGGCAGCAATCTGCTAATGAAATGGCCATGGGATCGAAATTCGGATGTCTCGCGCAAAATATTTTCGTGCTGCAGGATCATAAGCGTCTGCCGGCACGTTTCTTCGCGCGCTTGTCCGGGGCGCTCAACAGCCGACTTACGCTCGCCTGATAGCCCTTCAAGGCTGTCAGCCTTTTTGCGAAGCCCATTTCCCTTTTTCAATATCCGATGGATAAAGCCATGAGCGCACCCCGCACCCTTTATGATAAAATCTGGGATGATCACGTCGTTAATAGTGATCCCAACGGAACCTGTCTTCTCTACATCGACCGTCACCTTGTTCACGAGGTGACGTCGCCGCAGGCCTTTGAAGGTCTGCGTATGGCGGGTCGTCCCGTTCATTCGCCAACCCGCACACTGGCCGTGGTCGACCACAATGTTCCAACCACTGCTGACCGTCTTGAAGGCATTAAGAACGAAGAAAGCCGTATTCAGGTTGAAGCGCTGGCACAAAATGCCAAGGAATTCGGTGTTGAATATTATTCCGAGCGCGACAAACGTCAGGGTATCGTTCACATCGTCGGTCCTGAACAGGGCTTTACCCTGCCCGGCATGACGATTGTGTGCGGTGACAGCCATACATCGACGCATGGCGCGTTTGGCGCCTTGGCGCACGGTATCGGCACTTCGGAAGTGGAACACGTTCTGGCGACCCAGACGCTGATCCAGAAGAAGGCCAAGAACATGCTGGTGCGTGTCGATGGCAAGGTGCCGGAAGGCGTAACAGCCAAGGATATCATCCTCGCCATCATCGGTGAAATCGGCACAGCCGGTGGTACCGGTCACGTGATTGAATTTGCAGGCGAAGCCATTCAGTCTCTGTCAATGGAAGGCCGTATGACGGTCTGCAACATGACAATCGAAGGCGGCGCACGTGCGGGCCTGATTGCTCCGGACGAAACGACCTTCGAGTATATCAAGGGCAAGCCACGTGCACCGCAGGGTGAAACGCTGGAACAGGCAATTTCCTACTGGAAGACTCTGAAGTCTGACGAAGGCGCACATTACGACAAGATCGTTGTTCTCGATGGCGCCAATCTACCGCCGATCGTTTCCTGGGGTTCGTCACCGGAAGACGTTGTTTCGGTTCAGGGCACCGTTCCAAACCCGGATGATATCGCTGACGAAAACAAGCGTAACTCCAAGTGGCGTGCGCTCGAATATATGGGCCTGCAGCCGGGCACCAAAATGACTGACGTCGCCATTGACCGGGTGTTCATCGGTTCGTGCACCAATGGACGTATCGAAGATCTACGGGCTGCTGCGGTGATGGTCGATGGTCGCAAGGTTGCACCAACCGTCTCGGCTATGATTGTTCCCGGCTCCGGTCTAGTAAAGGAACAGGCGGAAGCCGAAGGTCTCGACAAGATCTTCCTCGACGCCGGTTTCGAATGGCGCGAACCTGGCTGTTCGATGTGTCTTGCGATGAATGATGATCGCCTGCAGCCGGGTGAGCGTTGTGCGTCGACCTCGAACCGTAACTTCGAGGGACGTCAGGGCTACAAGAGCCGTACGCACCTTGTGTCGCCTGCCATGGCCGCTGCTGCTGCCATCGCTGGCCACTTCGTTGACGTGCGCGAGTGGAAATAAGATTTAAGACTGCCGAATAAGACAAAGCCCTCAGGAAACGAAATTTCCTGAGGGCTTTTTGTTCGGATAGAAGGCGTAATTCGCCGGTTATTCCGCGATGATCTTCACGCGCTGTCCGGGCTGCAACACTGCACCGGCGCCCATCGCATTGATCATCTTGAACAGATCCAGTTTGCGGTCCGTGCCCATCATGCGCGCCGCCATGGTGGCTATGGTTTCGCCTGGCTTTGCCGTTACCACGCGCACGCGCAATGGCTTGAGTGAGGCGATTTCTGCGCTGGTCATCTGCCGGAAGCTGGTACGCAAGACGTTCGCGACCGTATCAAGCTGTGGATTGCCCTTCGGTACAGCTGTCAGGAAGCGGAAAATCTGCTGACCCTGCCTGATGACAGTAACGTCGAAATCCCATTTTTCAGCTGTGGCGCGGGCAGTTGCTGCCTCGAGACCGTTGACCTGCGTTTTGCGCACGGTATTCGGCAGAAGGCCGGCCACCCAGCCGCTGGTCAGGTAATTGGCAAGATCGGTCTGCTTGGCATCTGCCACACCATCAAAACGGATGGCCATTTCGCCTGGGCCGGTTGCAAGAACGGCTTCAACCTTGTTGTCGATTTGGAAACCCTCCGGCACATCGAAACGAATGCCAAGGCTGCCATGCAGGAATGTCTGGCCACGTACATAGCCTTCTTGCGGGCTGTCGCCATAAAGCAGGCCGTCAATGCCGTTCAGATACCATTCGCGGCCACGATCTCCGACGCTGCCTTCCTGCCCGAAGGCGCGAGCATGGCGACGTGCCAGCTCAACGCGCTGTGGCGCATTGGGATGGCTGGAAAGGAAGTCGAGGCTCTGGTCGCTATCCGGCTCAACGGATGTGTAACGGGCATAAGCGGCCATGGAATCGAGGAAGCGCGCAGCGGCATAGGGGTCATAACCCGCCTCACCCAGCATGCGTACACCAATGACGTCGGCCTGCAACTCCTGCTGGCGAGAAAATGCTGCCAATCGCAGCTTGCCGCGCGCCAATGCCTGTTTTCCAGCCAGATCACTGGACAGCACTTCCGCCACAACACGGCTGGCAATCACCTCAGCCTCTTCTCGGCGCTGGCGTTCAATGCCGTGGTTGGCAGTGACGTGGGCCATTTCGTGCGACAGAACGGCGGCAACTTCCGACGCGTCGTTGGCGAGCGCCAACAGTCCGCGTGTCACATAAAGATAGCCACCGGGCAGCGCGAATGCGTTGATCGCCGGGGAATTGAGAATGGTAATGCGGTAGGATTGCTGCGGATTTTCCGAAACGGCCGTCAGTGCACCGGTAATGCGGGCAACCAGCCGTTCGGTTTTTTCATCGCGGTATTCACCGCCATAACTTGCAACAATACGCGGGTGTTCGCGTGCTCCCATTTGGGCACGCGGGTCATTTTTCTGAACTTCTTCAACAGTCTGCGGGTTGTCCGACGGGCGAACACTTGCCTGGTAGGATTGGCTGAACAGCGACTGGCATGCACTGAGCGTCATCGCAGCAATTGTCAGGCCGGCAACAGAGCGCACAAGTTTGCCATAACGCTGCGCGCGCGGATCAGATGTCCTTGCCGGCCTTGCTATTATGGAAATCGTCATCTTGTCAGTCAGTTCCTATGCCCCTGATGTTACGCACTGCTAGTTTATTGTGCGAATACTGTCCATCAATGGACACAAATTGTCACGCCTTGTGGTGTGCTATTATCGATGACGAATCTTTTCAATATTCTTGACCATCTTGCATGGCTCATCAGGCAACCAAAGTAAATTAGCAAATAGACGATCAAATAAACTCAATCCCCTGTTGAAGCCGTACTAAGCCGATTGCCACTTGCCCGCGTCGAAATTGTGGCGAACGGCGTGTGCCGCAGCTATCCGTTCAGGAACGTACGAATTTGGGGGATGTTCCCGTTCTCGGAAAAAATCTCCGGTGTGCCCTGGAACAGGATTTTCCCCTTATCCATGAACACGACATGTTTGGCCAACTGTTGTACTTCCTCGGGTTTGTGGGTGACCAGCAATACAGTGTTGCCGGTTTCCTGATGCAAACTGGACAGCAATTCAGCCATCCCGGCGCGCAAACCGGGATCAAGAGCGGCAAAGGGCTCATCCAGCAACAGAACCGAGCGGTGGCGCACCAGAGCCCGTGCCATGGCAACGCGTTGCCGTTCTCCACCCGACAGATTTGGCGGCAGACGCTTTTCAAAGCCCGCAAGACCGACACGCTGCAGGGCATTTGAAACGGACTGCCGCTCTTGCGCGGAAAGTTTCAGCGAAGGATTGATGCCGAGCGCTATATTGGTGAACACATCAAGGTGCGAAAACAGGTTGTTGTCCTGAAAGATCACCGAGACCGGTCGCTCGGCCGGGGCTAGGTGTGTGACGACCTGCCCGTCAATCATGATGGTGCCGGCATCTGCTGTTTCAAAACCAGCGACCAGATTCAACAGGGTTGATTTCCCTGAGCCGGATGGGCCGGTAATTGCCGTGATCTTGCCCTGCGGCAAGTGGCAATCAAAGGAAAACTCCTGCGATCCAAGTTTCAGCGCTACATCATTAAAACGAATGCCGGAAGGAGCGGTTTCAGTCATTGGTTTTGCTCCTTGCGGGTTTGTGCGGTGCCTGCGCCACCCATGGCCAATATCAGGCAGATCACACCCAGGATCAGCGCATAACCATCGGCGTCATTGGTACGATAGCTGCCCATATTGCTGTAAACCAGCCAAGGCAGCGTGATAAAGTTCTGCGAGCCGAACAGGGCGATTGCGCCGAGATCGCCAAGCGACAGCGCCATTGCAAAGCTGAAGGCCGTTGCCAGGGGTCTACGCAGGATTGGCCAATGGATGTAACGCAATCTGGCAAAACCATGCATGCCGAGACTGGCTGACAGTCTTGCTGTTCGTGCCTGGTGGGTCTGGAACGCCGGTTCAAGTACCCGCATAACGAAGGGAAGCGCCATCAGCATGTTGATGCAGGCAACCAGCGCCGGTGCAAACAGCGTGATGTCACCAAGCGGCCGTAACAGCAGGAACCAGCCACTCCCCAGCACCACTGGTGGCACCAGCAGCACCATGGATGCGCCACCGGACATCGTGGAGGCCATAAGACGTAGTGTCAGGTTTGCCTTGCGGTTGCCACGGATCGTCGAGCGCGCGTTGATGAGGGCGACGGAAATGCCAATGGCAATACTGGCTGAAACCAGCGCAATGGACAGGCTGGTTCCGGCTGCCTGCCAGAACACATCGGCCGCCAACAGGCGCGATAAGTTGGCGGTGGAGCCGGATATGGCGATACTGAGTAAGGGTGCCATCATAAAAACCACAGCGGCGATAATTAGAATACCGTCGCGCAGCCGTACCTGAAGCCGTTTTCCATCATAGCGCTGGATTGCTCGGCCGTGGCTCAAACCCTCGTCGTCAGGTCTGGGCAGCCAGCCTAATAAGGCGAGCAACAACCCGGTCATGACGATTTGCAGAGTAGCAAGTGCAATGGCGCGTGGAGGATCGAAATCAAAGCGCAGCGATTGATAGATCGCCACTTCAAGCGTTGTCGCCGCAGGCCCGCCGCCCAACATTAGCACAAGGGTGAAACTGGTGGCGCAGAGCATAAAAATCAGCCCGGCGACACCGGGAACCAGTTTTATCAGCGCCTGCCATTCAATGAACCGGAAAATGGACCAGGAGGGCATGCCAAGGCTTGCCGCCATACGCCAATATTCACCGGGAATACGCTCCAGCCCGGCCAGTAGCAAACGGGTGGCAAGCGGCAGGTTAAAGAAGACATGTGCCAGCAGAATTCCTGACAGGCCGTAAATGCTGAAAGGTTGTTCAACACCGAGTGATGTCAGTGTGGTGTTCAGGAAGCCCTGTCTTCCCCAGATGGCAATAAGGCCAAGCGCACCGACGATAACCGGTAGCCCCATGGGAACGGCCATAAGGCGGATAATCCAGATACGACCGGGAAACGCAGTTTGTCTTGCCAAAGCCAGTGCGACAGGCAGCGCAAAAAGGATCGATAGTCCGGTCGATAACGTTGCTTGATAGAGGGTGAAGCGCAGGATACGCCAGGTGTAGGTACCGAACAGCTCATCGCTTGCAGCACCTGCATCAAAAGACAGAAGGGCAAATGTGCCAAGGCCAATGAATGCGAGAACAGCGGCAAAAGCCGCCATTCCCGTGCCTATCGATTGCCGTTGTTCGGCCTTTGAAATCATGGCGCTGGCCCGAATTTCCGATTTGCAAAGGTTAGATGCTCATGGCTGTCAGCCACTCATCAATCCATGCCTTGCGGTTCTTGGCCACCTCCTCAGGTGACATCAGGAATGTCTTGGTCGGTACAACAAGTTTGGAAAACGCCTCTGGCAGCGGTGCGCTGGTTGCCGCAGCCGGCATCATCCAGTTATTTTCCGGTATGGCGTCTTGGAAACCTGGTGTCAGCATGAAGGAGAGGAATGACTTGGCAAGGTCTTTCTCCGGAGCATTTTTCAATAGGCCGGCCACCTCGATCTGAATGTAATGACCTTCCGAGAAACTGGCTGCCTGATAGCGGTCGGTGTTTTCTGCGACCATGTGGTAGGCAGGTGAGGTCGTGTAGGACAGCACCATTGGCACTTCTCCCTTGGTGAACAGGCCATAGGCTTCAGACCAGCCCGGCGTGACCGTCAAAATACGGTTCTTGAGCTTTGCCCAGGCTTCCGGTGCCTGATCACCATAAACGGACTTCACCCACAGGAGCAGGCCAAGGCCGGGAGTAGAGGTGCGCGGGTCCTGAATGGCAATCTTCTGGGAAGGATCACCTTCGACCAGATCCTTCAGGCTCTGTGGCGGGTTCTTGATGGTCTGGGTGTCATAGATGATGGCGAAGTGGCCGTAGTCGTAGGGAACAAAGATATCATCCTTGAAGTCGCCTGGAATCCTGGCAGCTGACGTATCGATGCCGCTTGCCTCGAACAGGCCGGTTTCCTTGGCTTCAGCAACAAGGTTGGTGTCGAGCCCCAGAACGACATCGGCGTGGGATGTTTCACCTTCCATCTTGAGGCGCGTCAAAAGCGCAACGCCATCGGCAACACCGACAAAATTGACAGTGCACTGGCAATTTTTCTCAAATGCTTCCTTGACCTTGGGGCCAGGACCCCACTCGGACACGAAGCTTTCATAGGTGTAGACCGTCAGTGCCTTGTCGGCTGCAAATGCTGCGCCGGGCACGGCAAATGCCGCAAGCACCAGTGCCTTGGCAATCAGGGAATTGTTCAAAATGCTGCGCATCCGCGCCTCCTCTTTCATATGTTGAACGGGAATAGGGCGCTGATAATGAGCCGTCTAATCCCTCCGCCGGTGTTAACCGGATCAGGTTCTTCGGGTTGGCGGAAGCCTCTCAGCCTTGTCGGTAAAGACAAAGCACCCCGTTAGAGCAAGGCAAGATGTAATCTTACTGTCATCAATTGGCAAGATAGCCAGCCATGGCAACAGTCGGGTGTCAAATCCGATGGTTTCAGGATTGCCCGGTCATATGGACCAGTTCCCAGACATGGCCGTCGGGATCCTGAAAACTTCCGGCATACATGAAGCCATGATCCTGAATCGGTTTCCATTCGCGGCCGCCGGATGACAATGCTGTCGCAATCATCCTGTCGATGTCTTCGCGGCTTTCTGCCGTCAGGCAGGTCAACACTTCGGTCGTGCGGGTGGCGTCGGCAATATCGCCGTTGATGAAATCACGGAAACGTTCTTCCTGGAGCAACATGACGAAGATGTTCTGCTCCACGATCATGCAGAGCGTTCTCTCGTCCGAATATTCGGGATTGAAGCTGAAGCCGAGTGCGGTGAAGAAAGCTTTTGTCGTTTCGATATTGCGAACAGGCAGATTGACGAAAATCATACGCATTTTCTGAACTCCTCCATCTTTGCCAAGGAAAACGTAAAATCGCTTCCCTGTCAAAGACGGATGAAGAACAGAGGTTCCGATATGGTGGAAGGAATTTAGCCTTCCAGTTCCTCGCGCAGCATTTCAAGCTCCAACCACTCTTCTTCCATAGTGACCAGCTTGTGTCGCAGCTTTTCCATTTCGTCGGCAAGCTTGCCAAAAGCTGCGGGGTCTTTGGTGAAGAGGTTGGGATCGGCCATCTTTTCTTCGCGCTTGGCGATTTCGATCTGGGCCTTTTCCATTTCCTTGGGCAGGTTCTCCAGAGCGAACTTCTGCTTGAAGGACAATTTACCCTTGGCCTTTGGTGCATCATCCGACGCAGTTGAAGAGGAGGTGCTTCTTGCCTTTTCCTGCTTTTCCGCCTTGCGCTTTTCCTCGGCCGCGCCCTTGCGCTGCGCCATCATGTCGGAATAACCGCCGGCATATTCGATCCAGCGGCCATCTGGCGCATCGGGATTGGCCGGCGCAATGGTCGAGGTCACTGTTCTGTCGAGGAAGTCGCGGTCGTGGCTGACGAGAATGACGGTGCCGACAAATCCGGCGACCACTTCCTGCAACAGATCAAGCGTCTCAATATCGAGGTCGTTGGTGGGTTCGTCGAGAATGAGGAGGTTGGTGGGGCGGGCGAGAATACGCGCCAGCATCAAACGAGCACGTTCACCACCGGAGAGATTCCTGATCGGTGTGCGGGCCTGTTCCGGCTGGAACAGAAAATCCTTCATATAGCCGGTCACGTGCTTCAGTTCGCCATTGACCAGCAGGTTTTCACCACGTCCGTCGGTCAGATAGTGCGCTAGCGTGTCATTCGGGTTCAGTTCTTCACGCTTCTGATCGAGCGTGGCGATGTCGAGATTGGTGCCAAGTTTGACCGTGCCGCTATCTGGTTGCAGCTGTCCGGTCAGCATTTTCAAAAGCGTGGTCTTGCCTGCTCCGTTTGGCCCAACCAGACCAATACAGTCGCCACGATGCACGCGCAGTGAGAAGGGTGCCACGATGGTGCGATCACCATAGGACTTGGTAATGCTGTCGGCCTCGATCACCAGTTTGCCGGATTCACGGGTATCGACAGCTGTGGTCTGCACGGAACCTTGCGGTCCCTTGTGGCCACGATGTTGAGCGCGCATCGCCTGAAGTTCGCCGACGCGGCGCATATTGCGTTTGCGACGGGCGGTTACACCATAGCGCATCCAGTGTTCTTCGCGCTCAATCGCCTTGCCGAGTTTGTGCTGCTCGAGTTCTTCCTCTTCCAGCACCTTGTCGCGCCATTCCTCGAAATGGGCAAAGCCGCGGCTGAGGCGACGCGAAGTACCGCGATCAAGCCATACAGTGGAGTTGGAAACTTTTTCAAGGAACCGACGGTCGTGCGAAATGAGGACCAGTGCGCTGCGGCTTTTCTGCAGTTCATCTTCCAGCCATTCGATTGTCGGCAGATCCAGATGGTTGGTCGGCTCGTCCAGCATCAGGATGTCGGGTTCAGGTGCCATGACGCGAGCAAGCGCCGCACGACGGGCTTCACCACCGGACAGGCTTTTGGGGTCTTCCTGTCCCGTCAGGCCAAGGTGGTTAAGCAGATATGTCACCCGATAGGGATCATCGCCCGGTCCAAGCCCTTCTTCGGCATAGGCCTGTACGGTATCGTAACCGCTGAAATCCGGTGCCTGCTCAAGATAACGGATGGTCGAGGAGGGGTGACGGAAAACCTCGCCCGATTGCGCTTCGACCAGGCCGGCGGCAATTTTCATCAGCGTGGACTTGCCGGAACCATTGCGACCAACGAGGCAGATACGGTCACCCGGTTCCACTTGCAGGTTGGCACCGTTCAGCAGCGGCGTAACGCCAAAGGTCAGCGTGATATCGTCAAGTTTCAAAATGGGAGGCGCCAAGGCTCAGGCTCCAGTCATGTCATAAGGGCGGGCAAGGATGATGGCTCTACCGCTTTTCAGGGAGAAGCGCACCGGACCTTCCGCAACGTTGGAAATTGTGCGGGATGTGCCGAAGGTCAGCGAATAGTCATTCAACGGATAACGGGCGTTCTCGATGTCAAGGCCGTCAAGATCGCTGAAACCGAGAACGGAAAACAGCGAACCGGCGGGTAAGTCGAGTGCTTTCTCGCCACCGGATACCAAGGGGTAGGCCTCTTCTTCACCCGATAGAAGGGTGACATCGTAACCTTTTTCCTTAAGGCTGATGGCATTCAGCATGTGCTGAAAGGCATGGTCGGTTCGGTCGCCACCCAGTGCGCCAATCAGAACGAGGCTTTGGGCACCACGCTCAATCGCCTGCGAGACAGCGATCTCGCCATCTGTTGCGGCCTTGCTTGCGGGAAAGGTGTGACGCTCCACATCCGGCCATTCGGTGAGAAGAGTGGTGTCGGTGGAATCAAAATCTCCCACCCACAATTCCGGTGTCAGCGATAGCGGCTGCGCATGGCGCATGCCATTGTCGGCTGCGATGACGCGTGTTCCGTCTGCGGCTTTGCGCACGCGCTCGGTCACCGACAGGTTGCCGCCCAGCAGAATTGTAAAGCCCGTTTTTTCCATGCCCCGCCAATAGCCCAAATGTTCGCAGAAGGGAACGGCCAGCGCCCGCAAATGCGGCTATATTGATTTTCGCATCATGCGGGATTATGTAATCTCATAGTGGTGATTTGCCGACCGGCTTGCAGCCACTTTAAAGAAGTCGCTAAAGGGTCGAGGAAACGTGGATTTTCCAAGAACCGGTTGCGATTTCGTTGCCGGTTTTTTTGTTTTGTGCGGTTTGTCCGGGCTGTCTGCCTTGGTTACCCGCCGGATGAGAGTGTTCCAATATGCCCATCAAAATACCCGATACGCTGCCTGCTTTTGAAACCCTCATCAATGAGGGTGTGCGGGTGATGACCGAAACGGCGGCTGTTCGTCAGGATATCCGCCCGTTGCAGATCGGGCTTTTGAACCTCATGCCGAACAAGATCAAAACTGAAATCCAGATGGCGCGCCTAGTCGGCGCATCCCCTTTGCAGGTCGAGTTTTCGCTGGTGCGTATTGGCGGACACCGTGCCAAGAACACCTCTGAAGAGCATCTCTTGTCGTTCTATGAGACCTGGGAAGAGGTCAAGCATCGCAAGTTTGACGGTTTCATCATTACCGGCGCACCGGTCGAGACCATTGCTTACGAGGATGTGACCTACTGGGACGAGATGCAGAAGATTTTTGAGTGGACGCAGACCAATGTCCATTCAACCCTGAACGTCTGCTGGGGCGCGATGGCGGCCATCTACCATTTCCATGGCGTGCCAAAACATCCGCTCAAGGAAAAGGCGTTTGGTGTTTATCGTCACCGCAATCTTTGCCCGTCGTCCATCTATCTGAACGGTTTTTCCGACGATTTCCAGGTGCCGGTTTCACGCTGGACCGAGGTCCGTCGCGAGGACATTGAAAAGCACCCCGAGCTTGAAATCCTGATGGAATCGGAGGAGATGGGTGTCTGCCTGGTGCATGAAAAGAAGGGCAACCGTCTCTACATGTTCAACCATGTGGAATATGATTCCACATCGCTTTCCGATGAGTATTTCCGGGATGTGAATGCTGGTATTCCGATCAAGGTGCCGCATAATTACTTTCCGCACAATGATCCTGATATCACCCCGCAAAACCGTTGGCGCAGCCATGCCCATCTGTTTTTCGGCAACTGGATCAATGAAATCTATCAGACGACCTATTACGATCTGAACGAAATCGGAAAGTGAAATTTGCCGATTGCGAAGCGATGGGAAATGACGCAACGTCTGGCCCGTAATTCTTGCAAACGGAGGTCGATATAATGACGAATGGTGCCACACGGGAAAACTTCGGCGTAACGCCCACCGGCGAAAAAGTGGAGCGCGTCATTATTTCGGCAGGCGGTTTGACCGCCAATATTATCACCTGGGGCGCAGTCATTCAGGATTTGCGCCTCGATGGCCATCAGCCACCGTTGGTTCTCGGCTTTGATAAGTTTGAGGACTATCCGCAATATTCCTCTTATTTCGGTGCAACGCCCGGCCGTAACTCCAACCGTATCGATAGCGGGCGTTTCTCGATTGACGGCAAAGAATACCAGCTTGAACTGAACGAAAAAGGCGTCACCCATATCCATGGCGGCAGTGATGGTATCGGTAAAAGCAACTGGCTGATCATGGAACATGGCCCAAGCCACGTCGTGCTGCAGATCATTGATCCCGATGGCCGTGCCGGTTATCCCGGCAATTGCACGGTAAACGTGACCTACACAATCCGTGAAGGTGGTGTGCTTTCGGTTCTCTATGAGACAACCACTGACCAGCCGACCATCGCCAATATTTGCCAGCATTCCTACTTCAATCTGGATGGTGCTGACAACGCACTCGATCACGAGATCATGATTGCGGCTCACCACTATCTGCCGACGGATGAACGGCAGATCCCGACCGGTGAAATTCGTGCTGTTGAAGGCACTGCATTTGACCTGCGCTCATCCACGCCGATGAAGCGTGAGGACAATGGCGAACAGGTTCTGTACGATCATAATTTCTGCCTGTCGCCTGAGCGCCGCGAAAAGCGCAAGGTGGCACGGGTGTTTGCACCTGCTTCCGGTGTTGCACTTGAGGTGCACACCACGGAGCCGGGCGTGCAGTTCTATTCCGGCTTCAAGCTCAACACAGCCGTTCCCGGTCTCGATGGCCGTCATTACGGTGCCTTTGCAGGCTTCTGCCTTGAAACACAGATTTGGCCGGATGCAGTGAATCATCCCGATTTTCCGAACGGCATCTTGCGTCCAGGCGAGATTCTGCGTCAGGAAACCGATTATATCTTCACGCGCGGCTGATCAGCCAGTCAATCGAGAACACATCCGACATAGCCGCCGGATGCACGGGCGCGGCGCTCATTGAGCGTCGCCAGCCGCTGAGTGCCACGTCCCGGTTTGGAGGCTACACGTTCGATTGGGTTCGGCAGGCTGACGGCCAGAAGTGCCGCCTGTCTGGTGCTGAGCTTGGAGGCTGATGTCTTGAAGTGATAACGGGCCGCCGCTTCGATGCCGTAAATACCCGGTCCCCATTCGGCGACGTTCAGATATATTTCCATCATCCGCCGTTTCGACCAGACGAAGTCGGCGGTCATGGCCAATGGAATTTCCAGAATTTTACGAACGAAGAAACGACCATTCCACAAGAACAGGTTCTTTGCGGTCTGCATGGGAATGGTGCTGGCACCACGGGTGGTATCACCCTGCAATGTGCCCTCGATCACACCACTCATCTGTTTCCAGTCAACACCGCCATGGAAACAGAACTGGCCGTCCTCCGACATCATGACGGACCGAACAACATTTGGTGAAATGTCATCGATCGATACCCATTGCCGGTCATAGCCCTGTAACGCCACCAGATCGGCAAGCATCAGCGTAGAAACGGGCCGCATGAATGGCAGTGCGTAAACCAGAATGAGAAAATAGGGCAGGGCAAGGAAGATTAAGATCGCCATGACCAGACGCTGCCGGAGACTGCGTTCCCTCAGCATGGACCTATCCTGCGCATCGTCATCCTGCGACAGTACAACGTCATCATTCTGGTTTTCAGGTGCGACTGCCAATCTTTCAAACCTGTGCCTTTTTGTTTGCCGAACCGTTTCACATTGGCAAGATGCGATCAAGCCTTGCCGATGCTGCAAAAAGCCTGATTTTCATTGCCTGTGTTAACTTCTCATGGCAAAGAGCGGCCATGAAGCCAGAAACAACCTTATTCGAACGCGCATTGCGTGAAAACGCGCAGCAGGTGGAAAATCTGCTGGATAACGTTCTTTCCCCAGCCCATCGCAGCGATGAAATCACCAGACCGGACAACCTGCTGGAAGCGATGCGTTATGGCGTACTGAATGGTGGCAAACGTTTGCGGCCGTTTCTGGTGATCGAGAGCAGCAAGATGCTGGGTGGCAACGCGCTGGCGGCCTTGCGTGTAGGCTCGGCGCTGGAATGCCTGCATTGCTATTCTCTTGTCCATGACGACCTTCCGGCGATGGACGATGATGATCTGCGCCGCGGACAGCCAACAGTACATCGCAAGTTTGATGAGGCGACCGCCATTCTGGCTGGCGACAGCCTGCTGACAATCGCATTCGACATTATTGCAGCACCAGAAACTCCGCTGCCGGACGCTTCCAAAACGGCTCTTGTACTGGCGCTTGCACGGGCAGCCGGTATCGGTGGCATGGCCGGTGGGCAGGCGTTTGATCTGGCGGCTGAAAAACAAGCGCCGGACGAGCAGGGTATCATCACCCTGCAGGCCATGAAAACCGGCGCGTTGTTGCGTTTTGCCTGTGAGGCCGGTGCGATCATTGCTGGTGCTGATGCCGAGACACGTCAGCGGCTCAGAACCTTCGGCGAGCGCGTTGGACTTGCGTTCCAGTTGGCTGACGATCTTCTTGACCTGACGGCCGATGCCGCAACCATGGGCAAGGCAACTGGCAAGGACGCGGCACGTGGCAAGGGTACATTGGTTGCTCTGCGTGGGCAGGCGTGGGCTGAACAGCGTCTGGGTGAACTGGTTGATGAGGCCTCACAGCTTCTGGAGCCTTACGGCGAACGTGCCGATATTCTAACCGCGGCGGCGCGGTTTATCGCGGAAAGAAAGAGTTGAGATGAGCAAATTCTGGTCTCCTATTGTTGCATCGCTTCATCCGTATGTGGCGGGAGAGCAGCCAGCCATCGCCAATCTGGTCAAACTCAACACCAATGAAAACCCGTGGGGGCCTTCTCCGCGTGTCGTGGAAGCCATCAAGGATGCTGCGACGGATGATTTGCGGCTCTATCCTGATCCTTCAGCCAAAAAGCTGAGAGAGACGATTGCCGCCTATCATGGTGTGTCGCCGGATGAAGTTTTTGTCGGCAACGGCTCGGATGAGGTTCTGGCATTTATCTTTGCAGGCCTTCTGAAACATGACAAGCCGCTGCTTTACCCTGACATCACCTACAGCTTTTATCCGACCTACAGCCGGTTTTTCGACGTTAAAACCACAACCGTGCCGCTGGACGACAACTTCCAGATCCGTCTGGAGGATTACGAAGGTGAATGTGGTGCGATCATTCTGCCAAACCCCAATGCGCCGACCGGTATCGGATTGCCGCTTGCCGATATCAAAAAACTGGTCAGCGCCCATGCCGATCAGGTGGTGGCGATTGACGAAGCCTATATTGATTTTGGCGGTGAAACGGCCGTTCCGCTTGTCCGCGACCATGACAATCTGATCGTTATCAGGACCTTTTCCAAGTCTCGTTCGCTGGCTGGGATGCGGGTCGGTTATGCAATTGCGCAGCGCCCGCTTATCGACGCATTGGAACGCTTGAAAGACAGCTTCAATTCCTATCCGCTCGACCGGCTGGCGCAGGTCGCGGCTGTTGCCTCGATCGAGGACGATGTCTGGTTCATGGACCACCGCCAGAAGCTGATCGACAATCGCCAGGGGCTGGAACAGGCACTGCGCGAACGTGGTTTTGATATTTTGCCATCGCAGGCCAATTTCATCTTTGCCCGCAAGGATGGATGGGCGGGCAAGGCACTTGCTCTTGCTTTGCGTGAACGTGCCGTTTTGGTGCGCCATTTCGACAAGCCACGTATTTCGGATTTCCTGCGTATTTCCATTGGCACGCAAGAGCAGTGCCAGGCACTGATCACGGCGCTGGATCAGGTTTTTGCATCTGTCTGACACAAAAAACGCCGCATAAAGCGGCGTTTTTCAATTAGTTTGTATGTGAATTCTATCAACTCTGGGTGAGCGGAGAGATCAGCACTTCAACGCGGCGGTTCTGCGCGCGGCCTTCTGGCGATGCATTCGATGCCACCGGCTGCGACGGGCCGTAACCCAGTGTCGAAATGCGGCGCTGGTCTACGCCACGCGCGCCGATGTAGTTGGCGACAGACGCGGCACGGCGCTCAGACAGACCCTGGTTATGGGCAAGGCTACCGGTGGAATCGGTATGGCCATTGATATCGATCAGCGTGCGGTTGAACTTGTTCAGAACAATGGCGACCGAGTTCAGTGTGTCGTAGAACGGTGGGATCACCTGATCTTGATCGGTTGCGAAAGTGATGTTGGATGGCATATTGAGAACGATGCTGTCACCACGACGGGTCACTGAAACGCCGGTGCCCTGAAGCTGCTGACGCAGTTCTGCCTCCTGGTTGTCCATGTAGTTGCCGACCATACCGCCAGCCAGCGCGCCAATACCTGCGCCCAGCAGGATGGCATTACGGCCGGACTTGCCAGATCCGCCGCCCACAGCCAGACCGCCAAGCGCACCTGCAACAGCACCGATACCGGCGCCGCCTGCCATGTTGGACATCTTCTGTTCGCCAGTATAGGGGTCCGTCGTGGTGCAGGCTGAAAGGAATGTTGCGGCAAGCGCAAGGATTGCAAACTTTTTGATCATCGAATCATGGCTCCTTGATTGATGGACCTGAAATACCACGAATCGGGCAAAATCCCGGCGGGTGTTGATTATTCTGCTGCGTGTTTGTGTCCAAACCGCTTTTCAATGTAGTCGATGACCAGCGCTTCGAAATCTGCTGCAATATCTGGACCACGCAAGGTCAGGGCTTTCTGACCATCAATGAAGACCGGAGCGGCCGGAGTTTCACCGGTGCCGGGCAAGGAAATACCGATATCGGCATGTTTGCTTTCGCCCGGGCCGTTGACGATGCAGCCCATGACCGCAACGTTGAGACCCTCGACGCCGGGATATTTTTCCTTCCAGATCGGCATGTTTTTTCGGATGTCGTTCTGGATGTTTTGCGCCAGTTCCTGGAACACCGTCGAGGTCGTGCGACCACAGCCAGGACACGCCGCAACAACAGGAATGAACTGACGGAAGCCCATGACCTGCAGGAGTTCCTGCGCAACCTGCACTTCACGGGTACGGTCGCCATTGGGTTCCGGCGTCAGAGAAACGCGGATCGTATCACCAATGCCGTGTTGCAGCACATAACCCATGGCCGCAGACGAGGCGACAATGCCCTTGGAGCCCATGCCCGCTTCGGTCAGGCCGAGATGCAGGGCGTGGTCAGAACGCTCTGACAGCATGGAATAGACGGCAATCAGGTCCTGCACTTGACTGACCTTGGCCGACAGGATGATGCGATTGCGTGGCAAGCCAATATCTTCGGCCAGCTCAGCGGAAATCAATGCCGATTGAACGATGGCTTCGCGGGTGACCTGACGGGCAGACAGAGGAAAACCTTCAGCCTGGTTCTTGTCCATCAATGTGGTCAGCAGTTCCTGATCGAGAGACCCCCAGTTGACGCCGATTCGAACCGGCTTGTCATAACGGATCGCCATTTCGACGATATCGCCGAACTGCTTGTCCTTTTTGTCCTTGAAGCCGACGTTGCCGGGGTTGATGCGGTATTTTGCAAGCGCTTCCGCACAGGCGGGATGATCCGCCAGCAGTTTGTGGCCAATGTAATGGAAGTCGCCAACCAGCGGTACATCAAGACCAAGGCGCAACAGCCGGTCGCGTACTTTCGGTACAGCGGCAGCGCTCTCGTCGCGGTCAACGGTGATGCGAACGATTTCAGAGCCAGCGCGATAAAGCGCAGCAACCTGCGCAACAGTCGCGTCAATGTCGGCCGTGTCGGTGTTGGTCATCGACTGCACAACAACAGGCGCTCCGCCACCGACGATGACGCCCCCCACATCGACGGCAACCGAGGCACGGCGTGGCTTGGGATCAAAATCAGTGGGTGATGACATCGTTATCTCTACGCTTGCGACAAATGCGCCTATTCAGGTGGATCAAGGCGCGTGCCTTGTCAATATTATACCTATCACGTTTTGCTTTGAGTTGCATTACCTGCCGCCAGGAAGAGCTGATTTGTCGCCTATTTCAGGCGCTTTGATGATCATTGTCAGGAATTATCATCAATCACAAAAAATGAAATACATACAGGCTGCAGATTTTCCTGCGATGCAATCTTTGATTGAGGTTATGATAATAAAGGCGTCTTAAACGGTGTCGATGTGTCCGCCAGTTGATGTGGCGGACATTTTTCTGCGGTGGAAACCGGTCAGTGGCCGCTGGCACCATCTGCGTGGCGGGCCAGCCTCGAGAGAAGCAGGACGATAACGTGCAGTACCGGCAGGCCGATGAATACTGTTCCAAGCCCGATATGCTCGGCAATGAAGCCGATGGCAGACGGAGCAACCAGAATACCGGAATACCCCATGGTCGTGACAACCGAGAGGCCAATGCCGGGTGCGAGGCCCGGCATGTTGCCAGCCGCCGAGAAGGCAATTGGCACCATGTTGGAAATACCGATACCGGCGATAGCAAAGCCGGCGATAGCGACAACCGGGTTGGTGGCGATGCCGGCAATCAACAGGCCGATAATCGAGATCACCGAGCACACACGCAAGGTGTTTACGGCACCAAACCGGTCACGCACCAGATCGCCGGCGAAACGCATGATGGCCATTGTCATGGAGAATGCGGCGAAGGCAAAACCCGAGGCGGTGACCGAAGCGCCAAGTTCATTGCGCAGATAAAGTGCACCCCAGTCAAGGATCGCACCTTCCGGCACCATGGAAAACAGCGCCATGATACCAATGATCCAAGGTAGTGGTGTCATCGGCAGGCGAAGCTTTTCGTGGTGTTGTTCAGGATGCGGAGGATCGGCAAGAACACGTGGCCATGCGATTGTCAGCAGGATTGCGGCGACCACCGTCAGAGTTATTGCATGGCCATAAACGCCGATTTGTTTGATGAGCAAGCCGCCCAGACCAGCGCCAAGCAAGCCGCCAAGGCTCCAGAAGGCATGGCAAGACGACATGATCGAGCGGCGCATGCCGCGCTCTGTTGCGACAGCGTTGGCATTCATCGCCACGTCCATGGCGCCCGTAAGACCACCGAACAACACCACTGCAGCCACACCGCTCCAGACGTTGTTGGTGAGAGTGATCAGCAGAAGGGTCGGCAGAAACGCAACGGCGGCTGTCAGTGACACTTTTCTGGAGCCGTAACGGGCGATTTTTGCGCCTGCCACTGGCATCATCAGCAATGATCCTACGCCGAACATCAAGATGACAAGACCGAGCTGGCTTTCACTCAAGGAAAGTCGATGGGCAAATTCCGGGATCATTGGTGCCCAGGAGCCCATCATGAAACCGTTCATCAGGAACAGCAGAGAAATGGCCAGTCGTGTTTTCGTCATATAGGGCGTGCGGACGGGCAAGGTGGTGTTCATGGCAGAGCCAGACATCGGAGTTATCCTCAGGGATTGGGGATTACGGGTTGTAATGAAGCGGATGCTGCCATGTGAATTTCAATGCCGCGGGCGATCAACGCATCGGCGAAGACCTGATCTGCCTGATGTTCGAGAATGAGCGACAGCGGATCACCGAGATCACACACATTGAAGGCGGCCTTGTGGCCAAGTTTTTCACGGGTAATGGCGGCCAATATTTTTGCACTTGCCTGGCATGCCAAGCGCTTGAAAACCGCATCCTCGTAAATGTCTGCAGCAAGGCCATGTTCCAGAGTCATGCCGCAGGCGCCGAGAATACACAGATCAGGACGTACCTGTTCCAGCTGCCGCAGGGCCGTGGCGTCAATGGAGGCGCCGACATTGGCGTCGACCTTGCCGCCAATCACAATAAGATCAACACCAGATTTACTGGCAAGTTCTGCGGCAATGATGGGTGTGTTGGTAATTGCCGTCAGACGCAAATCCTGCGGTATCTGACGTGCGACCGCGAGATTTGTCGAGCCGGCATCGATAAAGACAACCATCCCCTCGCTGAGCAGGGAGACGACCGTTTGTGCGAGAAGCGCTTTGCGATCGGTTTTTTCGGTCAGCCGTGTCTGCAGTGGCGTGGTGAGACCCGTTGTCTTTAACGCACCGCCATAAACGCGTTCGCATTCACCGCGGGCGGCCATCTCACGCAGGTCACGGCGGATGGTATCCTCCGAGGTGCTGAAGGTCTGGGCGAGTTCCTGCGCATTGACACGACCTTTCGTCTCGAGTTCCGAGAGAATGAAGGCCTGTCTTTCGCTTACAAAATGCTCTGTTTTGGACATTGACTATCAATCGTGAATAAACGTGCAAAAACACGCATAAATCGATTGAGTTAAAACAGCAAGAAGAAAAATGCCCGCTTTTCAGCGGGCATGATGTTGAAGCGTCATGAGTGGCAATTCTGTTACTCGCCGTAGATGACCAGCAGGTCCTTGGCGTCGATCTGATCGCCTGCGCGCACCAGAACTTCAGCGATTGTGCCGTCCTTTTCTGCGTGCAGTGCTGTTTCCATCTTCATGGCTTCGATTGACAGCAATACATCACCGGCCTTGATCGTCTGGCCCTGGTTGACGAAGACGCGAGAGATGACGCCTGGCATTGGTGCGCCCAGATGTGCGCCATTGGCTGGCTCGGCCTTGCGACGGACAGCAGAGCCGGATGCGCCATGGGCACGATCTGGCACCTTGATGCGGCGTGGCTGACCGTTGATTTCGAAGAACACGGTGACCATGCCCTTGTCGTCGGTGCCGCTCATCGCCTGATTAACGATAACCAATGTCTTGCCGCGTTCGATATCGGCAAACAGTTCCTCGCCATCTGCCATGCCGTAGAAATAGGCGTGGGTGGGAAGAACTGAAACAGGTCCATATTGCTCGGATGCCAAGGCAAAGTCCGTAAACACCTTCGGATACATCAGATAGGATGCGAATTCGAAGTCATTGACGGTGCGACCGATCTTCGCGTCGATGGTTTTGCGTTCTGCATCCAGATCAGCATCTTCCAGCAGTGAACCGGGACGTACCGTGTAGGGCTTGTCGCCCTTCAGAGCCTTTTTCTGCAGGCCTTCCGGCCAGCCGCCTGGTGATTGTCCAAGATCGCCCTTCAGCATGGAGACAACAGACTCAGGGAACGCGATATCCTTGTCAGGGTTTTCGACATCCGCAACCGTTAGATCCTGGCTGACCATCATCAAGGCCATATCACCGACAACCTTGGACGAAGGCGTTACCTTGACGATGTCACCGAACATGCGGTTGGCGTCAGCATAAGCCTGCGCCACTTCGTGCCAGCGGCTTTCAAGGCCAAGCGAACGGGCCTGTTCCTTGAGGTTTGTGAACTGTCCACCGGGCATTTCGTGCAGGTAGACTTCGGAAGCTGGTCCCTTAAGGTCGCTTTCAAAGGCTGCGTACTGGCCGCGTACCGCTTCCCAATAGAAGGAAATACGTCTGATCCATTCCGGATCAAGGCCGGTATCACGCTCGGTGCCGGAGAGGGCTTCGACAATCGAACCCAGGCAAGGCTGGGATGTGTTGCCGGAAAGCGCATCCATGGCTGCATCCACCGCGTCCACACCTGCATCGACAGCGGCAAGAACGGTCGCAGCCGAAATGCCTGACGTGTCATGGGTATGGAAGTGAATTGGCAGGGATGTTGCCTCACGCAGCGCGGTAAACAGAACCTTTGCGGCTGCTGGCTTCAGCAGGCCGGCCATGTCCTTGACGGCGATAATATGGGCGCCAGCCTTTTCGAGTTCGCCTGCAAGGTTGGTATAATATTTCAGGTCATACTTCGGGCGCGCCGAATTCAGGATATCGCCCGTGTAGCAGATGGTTGCTTCACACAGCTTGTTTTCTTCGGCTATGGCATCCATCGAGACGCGCATGTTCTCAACCCAGTTGAGGCAGTCGAACACACGGAACAGGTCTACGCCACCCTTGGCAGCCTGACGCACGAAATATTTGACGACATTGTCCGGGTAATTCTTGTAACCAACGCCATTGGCACCGCGCAGCAGCATTTGAAGCAAGAGGTTCGGTGCGCCCTCACGGATCAGCGACAGGCGTTCCCAAGGATCTTCCGTCAGGAAGCGCATCGATACGTCAAATGTCGCGCCGCCCCAGCATTCCAGAGACAGCAGTTGCGGCAGTGCCTTGGCGTAAACATTGGCAACGCTGGCAATGTCATGGGTGCGCACACGGGTGGCCAGCAGCGACTGGTGGCCATCGCGCATGGTGGTGTCGGTGACGAGAACGCGCTTTTCATTGCGCATCCACTCGGCAAAACCTTTCGGCCCTAGCTTGTCCAGCAGTTGCTTCGTGCCGTCGGGAATGGCCTTGTCGATGTAAGGTACAATCGGCTTGGCAGCTTTGTCCGATGGTGTGGCGCGACCCTTGGTTTCCGGGTGGCCGTTGACGGTCACATCAGCCAGATAGGTCAACAGTTTGGTGGCACGGTCCTGCCGTTTGACCTGTTGGAACAGCTCTGGTGTCGAGTCGATGAAACGTGTCGTGTAGGTGTTGTTGCGGAACTTTTCATGGCCGATGATGGCTTCAAGGAAGGTCAGGTTGGTTGCAACGCCGCGAATACGGAACTCGCGCAGCGCGCGGTCCATGCGGCTGATGGCTTCCTGTGGTGTTCCGCCTGATGCTGTTACCTTGACCAGCAGCGGGTCGTAATAACGGGTGATGATAGCGCCGGTGTAAGCCGTGCCGCCATCCAGACGAATGCCGAAGCCGGCTGCCGAACGATAGGCGGTGATACGGCCGTAGTCAGGAATGAAGTTGTGTTCCGGATCTTCGGTGGTGATACGGCACTGCAGTGCGTGACCATTGAGACGAATGTCAGCCTGCTTTGGTACGCCGGATTCGGGCGTGCCGATCGCTTCACCTTCGAGAATATGAATCTGCGCCTTGACGATATCGATACCGGTCACAACTTCGGTAACCGTGTGTTCCACCTGAATGCGCGGGTTAACTTCGATGAAGTAGAATTTTCCGGTGTCGGAATCCATCAGGTACTCGACGGTGCCCGCGCCGATGTAATTGGTGGCAGCGGCAATTTTCAGCGAGTAATTGGCCAGTTCCTGACGTTGTTCTTCCGAAAGGTAAGGGGCAGGCGCGCGTTCGACGACCTTTTGGTTACGGCGCTGAATGGAACAATCACGCTCAAATAGATGCACGACATTGCCGTGCGTATCGCCAAGCACCTGGCTTTCAACGTGGCGTGCACGCTCGACCAGCTTCTCCAGATAAACTTCATCCTTGCCAAAGGCAGCCTTGGCTTCGCGCTTGGCTTCCATAACCTCACGCGCCAGATCTTCCTTTTTGCGGATGGCGCGCATGCCGCGTCCGCCCCCGCCCCAGGAGGCTTTCAGCATTACTGGATAACCGATCTGTTCGGCCATACGCTCGACCTCGGCCATGTCTTCAGGCAGCGGGTCGGTTGCCGGTACGACGGGTACGCCAACCGAAATTGCTAGATTACGGGCTGCTACCTTGTTGCCAAGCTGGCGCATCGTGTCGGCGGTAGGACCGATAAAAATGATACCTGCAACGTTACAGGCCTCTACAAACTCCGGACTTTCGGACAGGAGGCCATAACCTGGATGGATGGCATCGGCGCCGGAGAGTTTGGCAACGCGAATGATTTCATCAATCGACAGGTAGCTTTCGATTGGTCCCATATCCTTGGCCAGATGCGGGCCGCGACCAACCTGATAGCTTTCATCCGCCTTGAACCTGTGCAGCGAAAGTTTGTCTTCCTCAGCCCAGATCGCCACCGTTTTTATTCCCAGCTCGTTGGCTGCACGGAATACACGGATCGCTATCTCGGATCGGTTCGCTACAAGAATTTTCGATATCTTCAAGACGGTCTCCCAAAATCGTCGCGGATGCATATATGTTGCAGCGCGAAATTAAGCAGCAAAACCCTGTCTTGGGAAGGGCTATTCAGCGCCAAAGCGTTCGCTCGACAGAAGACCAATCGGTTGAGATCAGGAAATAAGTCCGTAGCGGAATGCCAGAGCGATGGCATGTTGGCGATTGCGGGCATGGAGCTTCCGCTGAATGCCGTTGATATACCAGTCGACCGTATGACTGGAGATTGACAGCTCTTTGCCCATTTCTGGGGACGTCATGCCCTTTGACAGCAAAATCAGAATATCCATCTCTCTCTGGGTGAGACGAATTTCCGGTGGCAGCGGCATGTCCAGCTTTGCAGCATCGTCCTGTGAGAGTTCCAGAAGGCGCCAGAAGGTGGCGCGGGCAGCGGCATCAAAAAGTGCCAATTCCGAAGGCGCCATGTCGCCCGGTTCGCCTGCAATCCAGACGCTGCCCAACAAGCCGCCACGGCCGTGGATCGGGAAGACATATCCGTCGGTCATGCCGTAACGGGCACTATCTTGAAACAATCTGGCAATACGCTTGCGATATGCGGTTGGCTTGAACGGGCCAACGCTATTCTGCCATCTGAACGGACGATGGGAAGAGGCCAGCATTTTGCGTGTCGGATCGATCAGCGGGTATTTGCGGCTGTGATAATAATCGCGCCAGCCCTCCGGCAATTTTTCGCCGAGAGGAGTGCCAAGATCGTCCACATCGTCCTGCGAACGCTTGAAAAATATGAAAAACTTGAAGTTATACTGTTCCAGAAGGCGTCCGAAACCAGTCAGAAGTTCTTCTCTCGTGTCGGCTTCCGAGCAGATGAAAAGAAACTCATTTATATGACGCATGACGATGCACGTCCCGAAATTGGCATAAATCCTAAATAACTATGGACCCGAACCGTTTTTTGGTGACGTCATGTTACGCAGGTTAGACCGCGGTCAGGTTTCACCCCATTTGGTTATCAATACCTAAAACACAACGGCTAAATCTTGCCATGCTCTCCAGGAAATACAAACCATTGAACCATCAAATGCTATGAGTTGTGCGGTTTATTTGATAGTTCAGCACAGGGACTTTTTTTGAACTTCGCGTGCGATTTGCGCGTGCACCCGAAGGCGAAAAATGAATACCGGAGTTTGAAGCCGGCTTCATGAGGATTGGATACGAAATTGACACTGTTTCAGGTTTACGCAAGAGCCCTTCGTTATCTCGCAGAAAACCGTTTGCGCGTCGGGATCGTTGTGATCGCCAACGTCATCTTGGCGGCAATCAGCATTGCCGAGCCTATTCTGTTCGGTCGCATTATTGATGCGATTTCGAGCGGCAGTGATGCAACCGGCATCCTGATGATCTGGGCGGCCTTCGGTGTTTTCAACACCATTGCCTATGTGCTTGTGGCGCGTGAGGCCGACCGGCTGGCGCACGGACGGCGCGCTACCCTGCTGACAGAAGCCTTCGGGCGCATCATTTCCATGCCGCTTTCCTGGCACCAGCAACGTGGTACCTCCAATGCGCTGCACACGCTTCTGCGCGCCAGTGAAACCCTGTTTGGTCTGTGGCTGGAATTCATGCGCACGCACCTGGCAACAGCTGTCGCTCTGCTGCTGCTTATCCCGACAGCCATTTCCATGGATCTGCGTCTCAGCTTCGTGCTGATTGCGCTGGGTGTGGTTTACTGGATCATCGGCAGAATGGTCATGCAGCGGACCAAGAATGGTCAGGCTGCTGTGGAAAAACACTACCACACGGTTTTTTCGCATGTCAGCGATTCGATCAGCAACGTCTCCGTGCTGCACAGCTATAACCGGATTGAAGCAGAGACAAAGGCGCTGAAGGGCTTTACCGAGCGCCTGTTGAGCGCACAGTATCCTGTTCTAGACTGGTGGGCGCTGGCTAGTGCGTTGAACCGCACGGCATCCACCGTATCGATGATGATCATTCTGATTATCGGCACACTTCTGGTTCGCAGCGGCGAACTGCGCGTTGGCGATGTCATTGCCTTTATCGGTTTTGCCAACCTGCTGATTGGTCGTCTTGATCAAATGCGTGCCTTTGCGACACAGATTTTCGAAGCCCGCTCCAAGCTCGAAGACTTCTTCACGCTGGAAGACAGCGTGAAGGACCGTGAAGAACCACTGGATGCCAAGGATCTTGGCCATGCGGCAGGCACGGTGGAATTCCGCGATGTGTCCTTTGATTTTGTCAATACCACGCAGGGCGTTCGCAACGTCTCATTTATTGCGCAAGCGGGGCAGACAATTGCTATTGTTGGGCCGACCGGTGCCGGTAAAACTACGCTCATCAACCTGTTGCAGCGTGTGTATGATCCCGGCCAGGGCAAAATCCTCATCGATAATATCGACATCTCGACGGTGACGCGCAAATCCTTGCGCAACAACATTGCCACTGTGTTCCAGGATGCCGGTCTTCTCAACCGCAGTATCCGTGACAATATTGGACTTGGCCGCATGGATGCAACGGATGCCGAGATTGCTGAAGCTGCGACAGCGGCTGCGGCGACCGATTTTATCGTTGGTCGTTTGGAGGGATATGACACCCATGTTGGTGAGCGCGGTAACCGTCTGTCGGGTGGTGAACGCCAACGTGTTGCGATCGCACGTGCCATCTTGAAGAATGCGCCTATTCTGGTTCTTGACGAGGCGACCAGTGCGCTTGACGTTGAAACAGAAGCGCGCGTCAAGGCGGCGGTCGATACTCTGCGCAAGAACCGCACCACCTTCATTATTGCCCACCGTCTTTCGACCGTGCGGGACGCTGACCTCGTGCTGTTCCTAGATCACGGACGCATCATTGAAATGGGTACGTTTGATGAGCTGAGTGCCCGTGACGGCCGCTTTGCATCGCTTCTGCGCACCAGTGGCATCCTGGCGGAAGAGGGCAATCGCCAAACGGCTCCTGCCTTGACCTGATGGGTTGAACCTCAGTCATCTGTCGATTGTCATTAATCTGAAAACCTCCGTTTGCGAACGGAGGTTTTTTTGTGCCGTCCATCATAGGCTGTCTGGTCGGCCAGAACCTCCGTATTGCTGGCTGGTATTGAGCGCCCCTCATTTGAAATACGCAGACTGCAGACAAAAAAGAACCGCCACCCTTGCAGGTGGCGGTTATCGTCTGAGGTTCGTCCTCATCCCGAACCGGTGTCGGTTCGGAGAAGAGACTTAGCCGAGCTTGATTGTACGCTTTGCGGCGTCCAGTGGCTTGCCATCCACCGAGACAGTCACAGTATCGCCGGAGCGCTTAACCGTGATTTTGCGGACCTTGCCATCGACGTTGATGTCGGCAGAGAAGCCATCCCATTCCTGCGGAATAGCAGGATTGATGTGAAGCTCGCCATTTTCACGTTTCAGGCCAAGAATGCTCTCGACGGCTGCGCGGTAGAGCCAACCGGCAGAGCCAGTGTACCAGCTCCAGCCACCACGACCGGCAAGAGCGCCTTCGCCGTACACGTCAGCTGCTACGACATAAGGCTCAACGCGATAGTGTTCCGCCGAGGTGGCATCGGTCGCATGGTTGACCGGATTCAGCAGCGAGAAGCATTTCCATGCATCCTGCGTGCGACCAAGTTTGGCCAGCGCCATCACAACCCAGGTGGCTGCGTGGGTGTACTGGCCACCATTCTCACGCACACCGGCCGGATAGGCCTTGATATAACCGGGATCCTGATCGGTTTTGGAAAGCGGTGGTGTGAACAGGCGAATGATGCCTTTTTCACTATCCACCAGCTGCTCAAGCACGGCATTCATGGCTTGCTGCGAACGGGCATCTTCACCTTCACCGGACAGAACACTCCAGCTCTGTCCAAGAGAATCGATACGGCATTCGTCGCTTTCAGAGGAGCCGAGTGGCGTACCGTCGTCGTAATATCCACGACGGTAGTAGCTACCGTCCCAACCGGCTGTTTCGAGTGCTGAACGCAGTCGATCGCGATGGATTTTCCACGCTTTGGCGCGTTTATGGTCGCCGCGCTGTTCGGCAACACCGATGAAGTCACGCAACGTACCGGCCAGGAACCAGCCAAGCCACACGCTGGTGCCGCGTCCGCTGGTGCCAACACGGTTCATGCCATCGTTCCAGTCGCCGCCCAAAATGAGTGGCAGACCGTTTTCGCCGGTGCGGGCAATTGCCAGATCAAGCGCCAGCGCCGCGTGTTCATAGAGGCTTACCGTTTCGCTCGAAACTTCAGGCTCAAAGAATGCGTCGTGCTGACCCGGCAGAAGCTGCTGGCCTTTCAGGAACGGGATCTGTTCCTCAAGGATAGCGGTGTCGGCCGTTGCCGCCAGATACTGATTGATGGCGAAGCCAAGCCAGACAACGTCGTCCGAGATCAGTGTCCGTACACCCGCGCCGCTGTTTGGCAGCCACCAGTGTTGAACGTCGCCTTCCGCGAACTGGCGGCCAGCTGCACGAATGATCTGGCCTCTGGCCAGTTCCGGCTGCTGGATGAGGAAGGCAAGTGTATCCTGCAGCTGGTCACGGAAACCAAATGCGCCGCTCGACTGGTAAAAGGCGGTGCGTGCCATCATACGGCAAGACAGGGCCTGATAGGGCAGCCAGCGATTGACCATGTGGTTAAACGCCTTGTCTGGCGTTTCAACCTGCAGGCGGCCGGTAAAGTCATTCCAGAAATCGCGGTTTGCTTTGACGGTTGCGTCAAAATCCGTCGCGCGAATATCTTTTACCAGTGCCTTGGCAGCGTCAGCACTGTCGGCGTCGCCAAGATAGAACAGGACACTCTTTTCTTCGCCCGGCGCCAGTGTCAGATCCTGGCTCAGTGCTGCGCACGGATCACCGTCCTGCTCGATGCTGCCTGACAGGCTTGCACCTGTTGCCGCACTCTTTGGTTTGACAACACTGCCATGGCGACCGATGAACTCGCGTCTGCTGGTCGAGTAGCCGGCTTTGCTGCTGTCTGACGCAAAGACGGCGAAGTTGCCGCTATAGTCAATGCTGTAGGCATTGGTTGCAAGCAGTGCGCCGGTTTCTTCGTCATGCGAACTGAGGATGAACGGTGCGGTTTTCTGGCGATTATTGCCAAGCACCCATTCCACATAACCATAGGTCCGCAGGCGGCGAGTTTCGCCGCCGGTGTTCTTGATGGTCAAACGTGACAGCTTGACCGGATGATTGCGGTCTACCGTCTGCGTCAGGCCAAGCGCCAGACCATTGTCTTCAACCGTGAAGCTTGAAACGCCAAAGCCGTGGCGGGCTTCAAAGACAAGCTCCGGATTACGTGACAGCGTGGCGAGCGGGCTGTGCAGTTTGCCACTGTCCAGATCAGTCACATAAAATGCTTCGCCCGGACGGTTGCTGACCGGATCATTCGACCATGGTGTCAGCTGATAGTCGCGCGAATTGCGACTCCAGCTAAATCCTGCGCCTTCTGCTGAAATGTGGAAACCGAAGTTTTCATTGGAGATCACATTGATCCACGGCTGCGGCGTCGACTGACCGCCGCGCAGACGCACGATGTATTCGTCACCAACCTTGTTGAAGCCGCCAAAGCCGTTCCAGAAATCCAGATCGCCCTTGTCGTCCACGGCTTGGGCTGCCGGGAACTGCTCGGCGGGCAGTGGAACAATGCTGTCGCTGCCATCCGGTGTGCGGTGCGCTGCAAATAGCGACACTGCACGGTTGACCTGATCGACAATCTTGCCATTGCGGGCGTGCAGGACGACGCGCGACGCAGCCAGCAAGGCTGCCCATGTTTCCTCATCCGTCAAATCCTTGCGGACGGAGAAGACATGCGGTTTGCCGCCATCTGCCGGGTTGATACGGCGCTGTCCTTCGGAAATGACATCCAGCGCGTGCTGCATGTCCTGCGCGTAAGAGGTGGCGCGTTCATTAACGATTACCAGATCGAACAGTACACCGCGCGAACGTAGATATTCATGGGCACTGAGCGCCTCACGCGCAATTTCCATGTCCATGTCGTCATTGATGCGCAGGCTGAAGATCGGATAATCGCCCGAAATGGACAATGGCCAGAGCTTGCGTTGTGATGCGAGCGTGTTTTGGACAGTCGCCGCATCGATGCGCATGTGCATGTCCGGATAGACCAGATAACGGCCGAGATGCTGGAAAGCGGCAGCCTGCTGCGAGGTAACGCCAACGTGGCGCATCTGCACCTGGGTTCTTGTCCAGGCATGAACAAGCTCGTGGGCAAACGCATCCGGGTGACGGTAGCGGTCAATCGCCTTATCGACTTCTTCGCGGCTTGGTCCAGCAATCGTCCAGAAGATGATGCTGACTTTCTTGCCGGCCGGAACGCGGACAACACGGCGCAGAGACAGGATTGGATCGAGCGTAACGCCGTCCGAACCTGAAAGGCTTGCGCCGGAATCAAAGGCTGCTGCTTCCGCAAGCGTGCGGCCGCGGCCGATGAAGCGTCTGCGATCGGTTTCGAATTCTGTCGGACGCGATGTACCGGTGGTGTCGGCTGTCAGGTGCGCGATAACGGTGCCCGGTTCATTCGGGGTGCGTTTATTTCGCCATGCCCGAATGACGTCGCCACGACGGCCGATTTCGGTTTGCAGGAACATGCGTGAGAAGACAGGGTGTGCGTTGTCATCGTCTTCTGCACCAATGACCGGCTCCATATAGGACGTCACTTCGATGTAACGGTCTTCCGAACCAACGTTCAGCAATGTTACACGACGCCCTTCGGCATCATGCTCGGTGGCGACAATGCATTCGACGGTGCTGGTCAGGTCGCCTGTGGTCTTATGGAACTCGGCCTTGTCATCGCTGAACACGACCTTTGTCTTTTCTCCCTCGGCTACTCTTGGTTCCGTGGTTGCGCTCCACCATTCACCTGTCGTCGTGTCGCGTAGGAAGATGAAGGTGCCCCAACGGTCTTCGGTCGGATCTGCTTTCCAGCGGGATATGCCAAGGCCGTTCCAGCGGGAGTAACCCGAACCGGTGGCGGTTAGCATGGTCGAATAGTGACCGTTAGACAGGAACACGACTTCGCGGTCCTTGATGGCCGGGTCTGTCACGGTGCGCACTTCCGAGCGCAACAGATCTGCCTGTTCCTTGCCGGGTGTTTCCGGCTCGTATTTGGCGCTCATGACCGGTATTTCGCGCGGTGCCTTTTCCTGCAACAGCAGTTCCGCGGCTTCGATAACCGGATCGGAATGGAAAAGTTCACGCAGACGGCCGTCGAACACCACGTTGGCAATGGCTGCAATCGACATGCCGTGGTGGTGGGCATAGTAGTTGTAAACCACGGCGCATGTCTTGCCATCCGGCACGCGGGTTGGCGTGAAGTCCACGGCGTCGTGGAAACCATATTGGCCAAGTGCGCCGAGTTTACGCAGCTTCTCGAGGTTTTCGAGGGCTGCTTCCGGATTGTACTGGCTGGCGAGGATCGACGCATAAGGTGCGATCACTGCGTTCTGGCCAAGGCCACGTTTGAGACCGAGGCTCGGCACACCAAAGTTAGTGTACTGGTAGTTCATCTGGTGGTCGCGGGCGTTAAAGGCCGCTTCAGAAATGCCCCACGGCGTGCCGAGGCGACGACCGTGGTTCATCTGTTCAACAACCACAAGATTGTTGGTCTGGTTGAGAATACCACCCTGACGCTCCTGCATGACCAGTGGCGGCATCAGATATTCGAACATGGAGCCGGACCATGATACCAGCGCACCCTGCGCACCAACCGGCACGACCTGGCGGCCAAGACGATACCAGTGTTCGGTTGGCAGATCGCCCTTGGCAATGGCGAAAAGGCTGGTCAGACGGCACTCGGATGCCAGAAGGTCGTAGCAGGCTTCGTCCAATTCCTTGCTATCTGCGCGGTAACCAATTGAAAGTAGACGACGATCCTTGCGATAAAGGAAGGTAAAGTCCATCGAGAAGGCGAGGGAGCGCGCGCGGTCACGCAGAGCGGCGAGTCGCTGACGCACCGGTTCAATATTGGTCAGGTCGAAAGCGCTGTCAGAGATATGTGCTTCACAGACATTGACCAGAAGTGCCGCCCAATGGGTGACTTCGGCGCTCTGTGTGGAATCGACCTCGTGATCAAGGTTGAAAGCGAGTTTCTGGATGTCACGTGCCAGCACAGCAAGATTGATGACGCGGATCGATGCAAACTCGTGTTCGCGCTTGACCGATGCTAAGGCATTGGCAAAGCCGGTGATGCGCTCTTCGAGACGACGGTGCAGCGGTCGCAGGTTCTTGCGATCGTCCGGCAGGGACTTGAGGCATTCCTGAAGAATACCGGCGACGTCGCCAATACCATCGAGGTTGCCCTGAAGGTGAGCGGATGGCGCTTCACACCATTCACGGCACGCAGACGACACCGCAATCAAATGACCCGCAAGGTTACCGCTGTCCACCGCCGAAATATAGTGCGGGCCAAGAGGCGCCAGCGTATCGGTGTGGTACCAGTTGAGCAGGTGGCCGCGGTATTTCTCCATGCTCTCGACGGTGGTGATGGTTTTTTCCATCCGGTCGATGGTGTCTGCAAAGCTGATCCAACCGAAATGGCGGGCCGAAATCACCGACAGCAGATAAACGCCGATATTGGTCGGAGACGTTCTCTCGGCAACAAGCGGCTGCGGTGTTTCCTGGAAGTTGTCCGGCGGCAGGTGGTTCTGCTCGGGCGTGACAAACTCTTCGTAATAACGCCATGTCCGACGCGCGATCTTGCGCAGTTCGTCAGAGACGTGATCGGCCACAAACAGACGGTCTTCGGTTTCAGCCGACTGGCTGACATACCAGGCGACGACTGGAGACAATACCCACAGCACAGCAAATGGAATCCCGACCAGGAAGGCATTGTCGCCTGGAAGTGCCGCAAACAGCAGACCCAAAAGCGCGATAACCGGTGCATGCCACATGGTGCGGTAATAGTCGGTAATACTGCCCTGCGCGCTGGATTGCACGCTTGCCGCCGTTTTCCATTCCAGCATCAGCTTGTGGCTGACAAACAGGCGGTAAAGCGAGCGACCAATCGCGTCGGTCATCATGCAGGCAGAATCAGCAATAAACACGATACGCAGAGCAACCTGCGCATTTGTGGCGCGAATTTCAGACCAAAGCGTGTGGAAATGCGCGCGTGGAATGATGTCGGTGCTTGGCGGAACAATGCCCGAAAGAATGGACAGGGTCGGAGCCACAAACAGCGAAAAGATCAGCAGTATCTGCCAGATCAGCGCACCGAGCGGGTCCATGAAGTACCAGCCGAGAACAGATGCGAAGAACCATGCGATCGGCGTCAGCGAGCGACGGAGGTTGTCGATCATCTTCCAGCGGCCAATGGCTGTCACACCACGCTTGGCTTCGAGAATGTAAGGCAGCAGCTGCCAGTCGCCACGTGCCCAGCGATGCTGGCGCGATACTTCCACTTCGTAACGGGTCGGGAAATCTTCGACCAGCTCAACGTCGGTGATCAGGGCGCAGCGCGCAAACGAACCTTCAAGAAGGTCGTGGCTGAGAACGGCGTTTTCATCCACCTGACCCTTAAGGGCGGTTTCAAACGCGTCAATGTCGTAAAGGCCTTTGCCGGTAAAGGTGCCTTCGGCGGTCAAGTCCTGATAGACGTCCGACACGGTAAAGACGTAAGGGTCGATACCTCGGTTGATCGAATAGACGCGCTGGAACACCGACGCGTCTTTGCCCGTGGTCAGGGATGGCGTTACACGCGGCTGCAGAAGGCCGTAACCGTAGATGACACGTCCGGTTTCTGGATCGTGAACCGGGCGGTTGATCGGGTGGTGCATCTTGCCGACAAGCTTGGTAACTGCTTCACGCATCAGGCGTGTGTCGGCATCAAGCGTCATAACGTAACGGACATCGAGCGGTACATTTTCGAGACCTGCGATAAAGCTGGTGTCCTTGTCGCCGCGCAGAAGCAGATTCAGTTCGTGCAGTTTGCCGCGCTTGCGCTCCCAGCCCATCCACACGCCTTCGGACGGATTGTAGAGACGACGGCGGTGGAAAATGTGGAAACGCTGGCCGTCACTGTATGGGTAACGCGTATTGAGACGCGCTATTTCCTTGCGGGCATAATCCAGAACTTCCTGGTCGCCGGCCAATTCCTCGGTCTTGGCGTCACGCCAGTCGCTGATCAGCGCAAAGGAAATCGCGCCATGCGGATTGGCGAGGTAATGGACCTCGAGGTTACGCACGAGTTCATCGACGCTATCGCGGTTGGTAATCAGACAGGGAACCGCAACAAGCGTGCGGGCATCCTGCGGGATGCCTTCCTTGAACTCGTATCCGACAAGCCGGAACGGCTTGACGAACAGCGTGACCAACGTGTTGAACAGGCCCGTTGCACCTTCGGATGCAGGCAGAGAAAACATCAGCAGGAAGGCAAGAATGACGTACCATTCCATGCCGGCGCGACCCAGCAGCCAACCGGCTACGGTCATGGCAAGCACTGTCAGCAGAACAACTGGAACCGCAACTGCCATCCAATGGAATTTGCGCACCGAACGAACGACATGCTGGGCAATCAGCGGGCGATAGCCAATCGCTTCCTCCAACTCCTTGCGGCGGCGTCCGACCAGGAATGTGCCGACGTTAGGAACATGCGGATGGTGTTCATTGGCCTGTTCTGCTGCGGTGACCATGTCGACCGCCAGCTGTGCCACTTCCACTTCTGTCTTGCCGGAACGGCGCGCCAGCAGCTCGATCGTGTTGCGGTAGGTGTTGCGCGAACCGAAATCCAGAACACTGTAATCGGTGTGCTCACGCAGCACCTTGTCAATATGGCTGACCTCTTCAAACCATACAGACCATTCGGTATCGTCGATTTCACGCAGGCTCTTGACGATGTTGCCCATCGTCACGTTGCCAGAGGCGAGGCGGTTATGCTCCGCCATCATCACTTCTTCGGCGTCTGTACCGGCGCTGATCAGGCGCTCTTCCAGCCAGGAAACGGCGAAACCTGAGCTCTGCGATCCGTTGCGCAGGCGATACAGGAACTGGGTCGCGAAGGTGCGATCTTCAGCGAAACTGTCGATGCGTTTGAGAACCTCGACGGATGCTTCCGGGTCATTCAGGCGAATGATCTCGTCGGCAACCTCATTGGCCTTCTGGCGCATACGACGCGAGCGGTCGACGCGAAACGCGATGCGGCGCAGGTTTTCGATAAGCACAAAACGCAGGATGGACGGAAGCGCCCACAGCTCGCCGATCTGCAGGGTATTTGTGGTCTGGTAACCTTCAACCAGTGCCGTCAGGCTTTCACGGGAAACCGTGCTGTGCGTGTGGGCAACATAAAGCCATGCCAGCGCCATGACGCGCGGGATAGTGACATCACCGATTTGCATGGTTGGAAGCTGGCGATAGAAGCGTCGCGGGAAATCGCGCCGAACTTCCTGAATGGCTTCCTCGATGACGTAGTGATTGTCCAACAGCCATTCGGCGGCTGGCGTGATCGTTGCGCCATTTTCCACATCGGCCGCTGTTGCGCGATAGACGCGTAAAATCTCCTTTTCATTCTCCCGGTGGCGGGCGAAGAAATCGAAGCTCATGAACCCAGGGAGGTCACTTGCACCGTCCCGCGACAGAGAGGCGCCATATGCATTCAGCTCCTCCATAGCAAGATAGTCAGAGCGGATCGAATCGTTGTGATCGATCTGCTTGCTCTCGGCTTCACGGGCGGCGGCTTTCGGCGTGATATGGAAGGACATCGGCTCGTAATTCTGTGTGATGAAAGATTTAATTGTTTACCCGCTTCGCAACACCAAAAAGGACTTTCGGCGTTGCTTGGGCAGGCCAGTCTATAGTCTGAACGAAAATATGGATTTTTTGTTCAGACAGTCATTAATTCACTACAACTCTGCTTTCCCATGATAGTGGCATTTTTGGGTCGCAGTGTCGGAAATCGTTGAATATCAGTCGTTTGAGGCAAGCGCATTCTTCAGGACAAACTGCCCCAGCAATCGCGTGCGATCTGGCGAACTCCCCCCAAGCCAACATGGTTTTCCGGTTTTACCTTCGTGATCATCATTTCACTCGTAAGGGCGTTTAACCGCCTGTAGCAAAAGACCAAACCGGACCATTTACAGTTCCATGCCACCTGTTGCGTTTGGATGCAAGAGTTGAATCATTTCAATGGCCTTGGCCCCTTTGCGCGACAAAACGTAGTCGGGGCCGCAAAGTCATTTTTGCCCCGCTGCTTTGGTGAAATTCACGGATCATGTGGAGGCCTTACAAGCCTGTCCGGATGCTGCTAAAGCTTCATCTTTCAGTGTGTTGGATCTCGATTGTCCAAGCACATGTTCATAAGACTGAATATACCGGAAGCTGATCATGACGCGCCAATTCTCCGTTTCGCAAAAATTTGCAAACCACATGCCCGACGTGGTTGCCACGCGACAGCATTTGCACCGGTTTCCTGAAATCGGGCTTTCGGAATTCAAGACCTCGGATTTTGTCGCGGAACAGCTGGTGGCTCTGGGCTATGAGGTGACGCGCGGTCTGGCCGGTACAGGTGTTGTCGCCACTCTTCGCAATGGCAGTTCCACGCGTTCTGTCGGTATCCGGGCGGATATTGACGCGCTGCCGATTCACGAGGAAACCGGTGCCGCGTATAAGAGCGAGCATCCCGGCGTGATGCATGCCTGCGGACACGATGGTCATACGGCAATGTTGCTGGGCGCAGCCAAGATCATTGCCGAGCGCCGGAATTTCGACGGCGTCGTGCACCTGATTTTCCAGCCCGCCGAGGAAAATTTCGGTGGGGCCCGCATCATGATTGAGGACGGCCTGTTCGAAAAATTCCCCTGTGATGCGGTATTTGGCCTGCACAATGATCCCGGCCAGCCTTTTGGCAAGTTTATCCTCCGTGACGGACCGCTGCTGGCGGCCGTCGATGAATGCACCATCACCGTAAAGGGTTATGGAGGGCATGGAGCCGAGCCCCAGGATGCTTCAGATCCGATCGTGGCGGGTGCAAGCATCATCATGGCGTTACAGACCATCGTGTCGCGCAACATTCACCCGCAGCTGTCGGCCGTCGTGACGGTTGGGGCGTTCCATGCCGGTGTTGCCAGTAACGTCATTCCCGAGACATCGCAGATGTCGCTGACCATTCGTTCCTTCGATCCCGGAGTGCGTGATGAGCTGGAAAAGCGCATTCGTCTGATTGCAGAAGGACAGGCCGCAAGCTACGGCATGAGTGTCGATATCGACTATCAGCGTGGTTATAACGCCACCATTAATCATAAGGTTGAAACGGATTACATATTTGATCTCGCTCGACGTTTTGCGGGCGATGACAATGTAGCAGAGATGTCGCGCCCCTCCATGGGGGCTGAAGATTTTGCCTATATGCTGGAAAAGCGACCCGGTGCCTATTTCTTCCTGGGCAGTGCACGCACGGAAAACGATCCGCCGCTTCACCATCCCAAATATGACTTCAATGATGACATTCTGCCGATCGGCACGGCGTTCTGGGCAGAACTGGTCGAGGATTACCTCAAGGCGTGAAAGCGATCTCACGGACAATAAAAAGGCCAGTTTAACAACCGGCCTTTTTCTTAAAATATGGGAGGATTTTAAAAAAACTATTAGGCAAACAGTCCGCAGACCACAGCTGCGACAAACAGGAAGCTTGCGCCGACAAGTGCACTGTTGAGCGTGCTGCTCCAAGTGCTGCGGGGCGTAGACGATGTCGAAAAAGTTTTGACTTTCTCTGCCTTCATATAGGTCATCGCGGTTTCCTCCATTGTGGCTTTGCCCACTGTTAACAAAGATTAATCTTATCTCTACCAATTGTGTAGAGATAAATTTTCAACCATGCGGCCCCTTCGGAAAAATACTGATGTTTTTGGCCTTGATCGAGCAAAGCCTGTCCTCATCTCCGCATAGAGAACGCCGTTTGGCCCGGTCAGTTCCGTCGCCGGGCTCATTTGGCATAAAGATTAAGACTGCCCGATCCTTCAGGCGTATCTGGAAAGTGCGTCGCGCATGACATCCGGCTCGACATTGCCGCCTGACGCAACAACAATAACCTCGTCACCAGAAATCGCATTACCATGGAAAAGTGCGGCGGCAAGTGCCACGGAACCACCGGGTTCCAGTGCGATTTTCAGCCGCGTGAATGCCAGTACCACGGCCTTCAGAGCTTCTACCTCGGTAACGACAATGCCCTCACCACACAGGGATTTCATGATTGGAAAAGTGATGTTTCCCGGTTGCGGTGTGATGATGGCATCGCAGAGTGACCCGGCCAATCTGGCATTTCTTTCGATCTGACCGCTTTTCAGAGAGCGGGTCGTGTCATCGAAGTCTTCGGGTTCGCAGGGGCGGGCGGTCAGGCCCGGTGCCTTGGCCTCCAATGCAAGTGCGATGCCGGAGGTCAGGCCACCGCCACCGCAAGGGATCAGGACGTCAGCTTTTTGAATGCCCAGTTCTGCCGCCTGTTCTGCGATTTCCAGACCAACCGTACCCTGTCCCGCAATGACCTGAGGTTCATCGAAGGGTTTGATCAGCGTCAGTTGGCGCTCGCTGGCCAGACGGGCGCCCAGTGCATCACGATCGTCCTTGGCACGGTCAAACAGCACCACTTCGGCGCCAAAGGCTCTGGTATTGTCTATTTTGATCTTCGGAGCGTCTGCCGGCATGATGATGACGGAGGGGACGCCATGCAGCGCTGCGGCATGAGCAACGCCCTGCGCGTGATTACCAGAGGAAAAGGCAATAACGCCGCGACTTCGAACATCTGGATCCAATGCTGAAACGGCGGACCATCCTCCGCGGAATTTGAAAGAGCCGGTTCGCTGCAAGCACTCAGCTTTCACAAGGATTTTTCGCCCGGCAATCTCATCCAGAAAGGGAGAGGACAGCAATGGTGTGCGGCGCGCCTGATCGCCAATACGCTGACGTGCGGCTTCAATCATTGCAATACTGGTCATGCGGGATATCCTTTCAGGCGGGGATGGGGCACGGGGTAGGTCGGCAAAACCATAAGACGGTTTTGCGGCCAGTCAAACCGCAAAAGGATGACGCGTTTCAGGTGGCCAAACGAAAATCCCCGGCGCTTGGCCGGGGATCGTCTTGTCTCATAATTCGTTGGCGGATCAGGCCAGAGTGTAAGCTGTCTTCACAGTGGTGAAGAATTCCGAAGCGTACTTGCCCTGTTCGCGAGGACCAAAGGACGATGCCTTGCGTCCACCGAACGGAACGTGGAAGTCCACGCCTGCGGTTGGCAGGTTGACCATGACCATGCCAGCTTCAGCATTGCGCTTGAAGTGGGTGGCGTGCTTTAGGCTGGTGGTGGCGATACCGGATGCCAAACCAAACGGCGTGTCGTTGGCAACAGCCAGCGCTTCGTCGTAGTTCTTGACGCGGATAACAGCAGCAACCGGTCCGAAGATTTCTTCCTGCGAAATACGCATGTCGTTGGTCGCTTCGGTGAACAGAGCAGGCTGCAGGAAGAAGCCGGGGGTGTCGCGCTTGAGCACTTCGCCACCGAAGGCCAGCTTCGCGCCTTCCTTCTTGCCGATTTCAATGTAATCGGTGTCCTGCTTGAGCTGCTTTTCATCAACAACCGGACCAACATGGGTGTCCTTGTCGAGCGCGTTGCCAACGTTGATCTTGGCAAGACGTTCGGTCAGGGCGGCCACGAACTTGTCGTGGATGCCTTCGGTCACGATGATGCGCGAAGATGCCGTGCAACGCTGGCCGGTGGAGTAGAAGCCGGAGTTTGCAGCAGCTTCGACGGCAACGCCGAGATCAGCGTCGTCGAGAACGACGAACGGGTTCTTGCCACCCATTTCAAGCTGGAATTTACGGTTGAACGGCAGTGAAGACGCTGCAACGCGCTGGCCAGTGCCTGTCGAACCGGTGAAGGTGATGCCGGCAAGGTCCTTGCTGTCAAGCATGGCCTGACCAACGACCGAGCCACGGCCCATAACGAGGTTCAGAACGCCCTTTGGCAGGCCTGCGCGGTGCAGGATGTCAACGATGGCCCATGCGCAACCTGGAACCAGGTCGGCAGGCTTGAAGACGATGGTGTTGCCGTAGCACAGTGCAGGTGCGATCTTCCACGCTGGAATAGCGATCGGGAAGTTCCATGGCGTGATGATGCCGATAACGCCGAGCGGTTCGCGGGTGATTTCAACACCGATGTTCGGACGGGCAGACGGCAGAACCTCACCGGCCAGACGCAGTGCTTCGCCAGCAAAGAAATCAAAGATCTGCGCAGCGCGGATGGTTTCGCCGATACCTTCAGCCAGAACCTTGCCTTCTTCACGGGCCAGAAGCGCGCCGAGTTCTTCCTTGCGAGCAAGGATTTCGTCCGCAGTCTTCTTCAGAATGCTGTGACGCTCCAGAATGCCGGAACGCGACCATGCAGGGAATGCTGCCTTTGCCGCTGCGATAGCAGACTGGGCATCTTCAGAAGAAGCCTGCGCGTAAAGGCCAACAACTTCGTTGGTGTCAGATGGATTGATGTTCTGCGAACTGTTGGTTCCAGTCCACTCACCGGCAATAAGATTTTGATAGATGGTCATTTAAAAACATGCTCCCTGTTCATGCTCGGACCTTGCGGTCAATGATTGTGCCGCGGCATTTTCTCGGCAATCCGACGAAAATCTGCTGCACCTTCCAGAATTGCACCATCCGAAAGCTGGGTAACCGACTTTCGATAGATGCGCTGCCACGGCGTGGCATCTGCCGGAACCGGAGGGATACCATCAGCCTTGCGGCGGGCAATCTCCTCGTCCGGGACGAGCATATTGCATTCTCCGTGGTTAAAGTCGATGCGGATAATGTCTCCGGAACGCAACCAGGCCAATCCGCCACCTGCCGCACTTTCAGGTGATGCGTTGAGAATGGAAGGGCTGTCGGCGGTGCCGGACTGACGTCCGTCGCCAATGGTCGGCAGGCTGGTGATACCCTGCTTCAACAGTGCATCCGGTGGCTGCATGTTGACCACCTCGGCGGAACCCGGCCAGCCGAGCGGACCAGCGCCACGAATAACCAGAATGGTGCGCTCATCGATATCCAGCGAAGGATCGTTGATGCGGGCATGATAGTCTTCAGAGCCGTCGAATACCACGCATTTTCCTTGGAAAACCCCTTCATTGCCCGGCTCGCTCAGATAACGCTGGCGGAACTCGTCGGAGATAACGCTGGTTTTCATGATGGCGAAATTGAACAGATTACCCTTGAGAACAAGGAAACCCGCACGCTCTTTCAATGGCGCATCATAGGGCAGAATAACGTCACGGTCGGTTGCTTCGCGACCTGACAGGTTTTCCGCCATCGTCTTGCCGGTAACGGTGCGACAGTTGCCATCCAGTTTGCCGGCTTGCAGCAGTTCCCACATGATCGCCGGCGTGCCGCCTGCGCGGTGGTATTTTTCACCCAGCCATTTACCTGCTGGCTGTACATTGGCCAGCAATGGAATGTCGTAACCGTGAACCTGCCAGTCCTCTTCCTTCAACTCGACACCGGCATGCTGCGCCATAGCAGCAAGGTGCGGCTGTGCATTGGTGGAACCACCAATGGCGGAGTTGACGCGAACGGCATTGAGGAAGGATTCGCGGGTCAGGATGTCCGATGGCTTGATGTCTTCGATGACCAGTTCCACGGCGCGTCTGCCGGTACGGTAAGCCATCTGGCCCCGCTCGCGGTAGGCGGCAGGAATGGCGCCGCAGCCGGTCAACGACATGCCGAGCGCTTCAGCCATGGCGTTCATGGTCGATGCTGTACCCATGGTGTTGCAGTGGCCGACCGATGGTGCCGATTCGAGTGCTGCCTCGAGGAATTCTTCGCGGGTGATTTCACCTGCACCGTATTTGCGGCGCATACGCCAGATCACCGTGCCGGAGCCAACCAGATCACCGTCGTGATATCCGTCAAGCATTGGGCCGCCGGATAGAACAATGGCCGGAATGTCGACCGTGCTGGCTGCCATCAGCGCAGATGGCGTAGTCTTGTCGCAGCCGGTGGTCAGAACGACGCCGTCCAGCGGGTAACCGTAGAGAATTTCGACCAGACCAAGATAGGCAAGGTTACGGTCGAGGGCCGCTGTTGGGCGTTTGCAGTTTTCGAAGATCGGATGGGTGGGGAATTCGATTGGAATGCCACCGGCATCACGAATGCCGTCGCGCACGCGCTTGACCAGTTCGACATGGACGCGGTTGCATGGGGTTAGGTCGCTGCCGCTCTGGGCAATGCCGATGACCGGCTTGCCGGACCGCAGTTCTTCCGGCGTCACGCCGTAGTTCATGAATCGCTCGAGATAGAGCGCTGCCATGTCGATGTGATCGGGGTTGTCAAACCAGTCCTGCGAACGCAAGCGGCGTTTTCCGGTAATCTCTTGGGCCATGGCGCAGCTCAGTCCTTTTGACGGTTGTTCAGTTTTTCAAGGTGGATCAGCAGACCGCTATGATCGATATCGGCGCCGCCGTCATTAACGAAGTCGGCAAATTCCTGCCGAACCTGTGCCGTCAGCGGCAAATCAAGCGACAGTTGTTCCGCCATGGCCATGACGCCATTGAGGTCCTTGAGCTGGAATTTGGAAGGACCGCCGGGCACGAAATTACGTTTCACCATGCGCTCGCCATGCAGTTCCAGAATGCGGCTTTCGGCAAAACCGCCACGGATCGCATTGCGGAAACCTTCGCGGGATGCGCCACCAGCTTCCACCAGCATCATTGCTTCCGCCACAGCGCCAATCGTTACGGCAACAATCTGCTGGTTGGCGAGTTTGCAAAGTTGGCCTGCACCGGAAGGACCAACATAAGTCACGCGGCCCATGACAGCAAAAACATCTGCCAGGCTGGCAACGATTTTTTCGTCGCCGCCGGCCATGATGGCCAGCGTTCCAGCGGTCGCGCCGGGAACGCCACCGGATACCGGAGCGTCGACGTGAGCCAATCCGATCTCCGCGAGTTTGCCGGCATGTTCGCGGGCAATCGGTGGAGCGATCGAACTGCTGTCGATAATGACCGCGCCTTTTTTTAGAGCGTTGGCAACGCCCTTCTCAAACAGCACTTCACCCACGGCCTGGCCGTCGCTCAGCATGGTGATGACAATGTCCGCGCCCGTGGCAGCCTCTGCCGGGGAGGGAGCCAATACTGCACCGTGAGTGACAAGTGCCTCAGCCTTTTCAACGCTGCGGTTCCAGACACGCACGGTAAACCCGTTCTTCAACAGGTTGTGAGCCATCGGCCCGCCCATAAGGCCGGTGCCGATAAACGCGATTGTTGCTTTCCCTCCCGCGTTGCTCATCAGATGTTTCCACCGAGTTCGTCGTCGATATGGGCGCGAATGATCTCTTCGAAGGAGTTTTCAGCGGTGAAGCCGAGTTCGCGAGCGCGCTTTGCTTCAAAGCCGGGTGCCCAGCCATCGCACATGCGCATGATCATTTCGTTCGGTTCGCGACGGATGAGGCCAACAGCCTTTTCACCGGCAACCTTGCGCAGTGCTTCGATCTGTTCGCCAACGGTGGCGCTGAGGCCCGGCATAGAGATGTTGCGGCGTGGACCAACCTTTGCAACGTCGATAGTCGCGCCATGGATGAGGAAGCCGACGGCAGAGCGCGGCGAAGCGTGCCAGTGACGAACGCTTTCTGGAACTGGCAAGACTGCTTCCTGACCAACCAGTGGCTCGCGCAGGATGTTGGAGAAGAAACCCGATGCTGCGGCGTTTGGCTTGCCGGGACGAATGCAGATGGTTGGCAGACGAATGCCGATGCCTTCAAAGAAACCGCGACGGCTGTAATCGGACAGCAGAAGTTCGCAAATTGCCTTTTGGGTGCCGTAGCTTGTCAGCGGTGTTGTGTGGAACTCGTCGGGGATCGGATAAGGCAGTGGTGCGCCAAATACCGCAATCGAAGAGGTGAAGACGACGCGTGGCTTGTAGCCATCCTTGCCGTTGGCAATGCGAATGGCATCAAAGAGATACCGGGTGCCATCAAGGTTGATGCGGTAACCCTTGTCGAAGTCCAGCTCTGCTTCGCCCGACACGATGGCAGCGAGGTGGAAAATCACGTCAGGACGGCTTTCAACCAGCTTTTCAGCTTCTCCTGACGCCGAGAGATCGGCGGCGCGGGTCTCGACTGCGCCGTTGAAACCGGCTGGCTTCTCAGGCTGAATGACGTCGAGCAGAGTGAACTTTTCGATGGTCTTGCCATCCAGTGCGCCATCACGAACCAGGCGTTCAGTGAGTTTGCGGCCAACCATGCCTGCTGCGCCGATAATTGCAATATGCATTAATGCCTCCCTTTGCGTGTTCCAGCCTTAACCTAATCCCTGGCTTGAAACACTTTGATTGCTGTCTCGTGAGAAAATATCTTGTAGGGTTGTCTGATAACCTTATATGGTCGGTTTGAAAATAGTATTTTTCACGCGTCGCCAAAAACGACACGGCGATCGTTGCATCTGATGCGTGGGCAGGACAGTCATTATAGAGGGTATAAGATGGCCGATGCGGTTAGCGGGACTGAAAGCCTGCGCGAGAAGCTCAAGGCGGTGCTGGGCGAAGGTTTGCTTTTGACGGCGCAGGAAGACATGCAGCGTTATTGCAGCGATTGGCATGGCGACGTGAAAAGCTCTGCGGTTGCCGTGATCCGGCCCCGTTCCACGGAAGATGTATCGGCAGCCGTTCGCGCTTGTGCTGAGCTTGGTCTGGCAATTATCCCGCAGGGCGGGAATACAGGTCTGGTTCTCGGTGGCACGCCTGACGATCCTGCCCGCCAAGTCGTTATGAGCCTCGAACGTATGAATGCCATTCGCGCCATTGATGCGGATGATTTTTCGGCTGTCGTTGAAGCCGGCTGCATTCTGTCTGAATTCAAGGATGCCGTTGCTGAACAAGGCATGTTCTTCCCGCTGTCGCTAGGTGCGCAGGGCAGCTGCCGTATGGGCGGCAATGTCTCCACCAATGCCGGCGGTATCAACGTCCTGCGTTATGGTATGACACGCGAGTTGGTGCTTGGTCTTGAGGTTGTGCTGCCGGACGGAACGATCTGGAACGGCCTTTCGACGTTGCGCAAGGACAACCGTGGTGTTGACCTCAAGCAACTGTTCATCGGTGCGGAAGGTACGCTTGGCATTATCACTGCGGTTTCGGTCAAGCTTTATCCGAACCCGGAACATGTCGAGACAGCTCTTCTTGGCCTCAACTCGCTGGATGATGCCATCAAGCTTTACCGTCGTGCGCGCCGCGAATGTTGTGACCTGATGTCTGCCTTCGAGTTCATGCCACCTGTCGCCTTCACACTGGCAATCGAAGCTATTCCGGATCTCAAGATGCCGATCGCGGGCGACTATCCAGCCTACGTGCTGATGGAAATTTCCGGTTCCGGTCTTGTGGATACGGCTGACCTGATGGGCCGTTTCCTTGAAGGTGTGATGGAAGATGGTCTGGTGTTGGACGGCGTTATCGCGTCTTCGCGTGCACAGGCGCAGTCGCTATGGCTGTTCCGCGAAGGCATGAATGAAGGTCAGGCGCTGCGCGGTGCGCATATGCGTACTGATATCTCGGTGCCGCTTTCCAAGCTCGCTGAATTTGTCGCTGAGGCAGAGGCCGAACTGCAGGCAAAGCTGCCTGAATGCCTTGCCGTATCCTACGGCCATGTCGGAGACGGCAACGTTCACCTCAACGTTCTGCCGCCGGATGGCTCTAGCCGCGAAGAGCGTGATGCTTACATCTACAAGTCGAAGGTGCTGGTGAATGAGGTTCTCGACCGTTACGTCGGCAGCATCAGTGCCGAGCATGGCATCGGTCGCTTGAAGCGCAGCGATTTCGAGGCACGTCTGCCTGAAGTTCAGCGGAATATGATCATGAACTTGAAAAAGGCGTTCGATCCGGAGTTTCGAATGAATCCCGGTTGCCAGATTACCCTGCAAGCGGATAGCTAATGCTCGGAGGAATTCGAGAGCGGCTCTTACGGGTCGCTCTCGAGCAAATATGACGGCAGGCTAGGCTTGCCTTTCCGTTCAATCGTCGCCCCCGCAAAGGGGGCGAAGCTGTAAGGGCTGGGAGGCCGCATGTCGCTCGAATTCAACCAGATTCATCGCAATGAACATTTGCCCGGCAGAATTGCCGCCGAAATCACGCGCGAGATTACCGAATCAAAATTGGGGCCGGGCGACAGATTGCCGACTGAGCATATTCTGGCGAAGACATTTGGTGTCAGCCGTTCAGTGATCCGCGAAGCAATTGCACAGCTGCGTAATGAAGGTTTTGTCGAGACCCGCCAGGGTGTCGGTGCCTTCGTGACCGATCCACGGCAAAGGCTTTCGGTGCGCATTGAGCAATCTGCGCTTAATGATCCGGAAAACTTCCGTGATCTGATGCAGCTTCGCATGTCGCTAGAAATCGATGCGGCCGGACTTGCAGCCCTTCATCATAAGCCCGAACATCTGGAAAAATTCGACAAGGCTATCTACGGCATGCGCAATGCTATAGAGTGGTCGAAGGACGGCGTTGAAGCCGATCTCGACTTCCACCGCGCCATGGCCGAAGCGACGGGTAATGAATATTTTCTGATTTTTCTGGGCTTCATAGCCCAGCGTATCAGCCTGGCGATTAACACTGCATTTTCACGCGCCGTGTATGGAGAGATCCTTGAGGTCACCATCAATGAGCATGTGATTTTGCGTGAAGCTATTGCATCACGAGATGTCGTGATGGCGCGTGACGCGATGCGTAGACATATCATGGGTGCTGCCAAGCGGCTAAACATCGATCTCGACGTGTTCTGACAGTTGAATTTTTTCAATATCTTGTCAGACCGGTTTGACTTTGGGGTGTGACAATCGTCAGAAACTGTCGACAGCTTTTGTTGCAAGTGCAATAACGCGGCGCACAATAAAAATTAAGGCTTACGACATTTTCTGGGCGATGCGCTGGACTCGGCTCAAAAGTCATACTATGAAGATCGTTAAAGCTTGTCAGACATCCAGACAATACGACTGCTTGGAGTGCAGCCGCTGGAATTGCCTGGGTGGGAGGAGAACAATATGACTGACCGTTTGTCGATCACGACAGATATGATTTTGCCTGAAGATGCTGCAACTGCCGTACTGGTTGGCCGCGTCTGGTCCAAGGCTGCCAATGGCCCTTGCCCTGTCGTTCTGAAAGACGGCACCCTTTACGATATTACCAAAATCGCACCTGTCATGTCCGAGGTTCTCGAAAAGAAAAATCTTGTCGAATTGCTGGCAGATGTCTCCGCCTTCCCGGCGTTGGGCGATTTACAATCTTTCCTCGATGGCGTTTCCGGTGAGCTTCTTGCTCCAAACGACCTTCAGGCCGTCAAGGCAGCTGGCGTTACCTTCGCCGACAGCATGCTGGAACGTGTCATCGAAGAGCAGGCCAAGGGTGATCCACTGCGTGCGCAGGAAATCCGTGGCCGTCTGGCGCCTGTGCTGGGTGACAATCTCAAGGGTCTCGAAGCTGGTTCTCCCAAGGCCGCCGAGGTGAAGGCCCTTCTCCAGGATATGGGTCTTTGGTCGCAGTATCTTGAGGTCGGTATCGGCCCGGACGCTGAAATCTTCTCCAAGGCTCAGCCCATGTCCTCCGTTGGCTGCGGTGCGCTGATCGGTGTGCATCCGAAGTCGCAGTGGAATAACCCCGAGCCGGAAGTGGTTCTGGCGGTAACGTCCGACGGTCGTATCGTCGGTGTTGCTTTGGGGAATGACGTCAACTTGCGTGACTTTGAAGGTCGTTCAGCCCTTCTGCTCAGCAAGGCGAAAGACAACAACGCGTCCTGCTCGATTGGTCCGTTTATCCGACTGTTCGACGGCAAGTTTACGCTTGAAGATGTCAAGAAGTCGCAGATTTCTCTGGTTGTTGAAGGGGAAGATGGCTTCACCATGACGGGTGTCAGCCCAATGGAAGCCATCAGCCGCACACCGGAAAATCTGGTATCGCAGCTTCTCAACCGTGATCACCAGTATCCTGATGGTGCCGTCTTTTTCCTCGGCACCATGTTTGCTCCGGTCAAGGATCGTCATGGCCCAGGCCTTGGTTTCACCCATGCAAAGGGTGACCGGGTGGAAATCTCCAGCCCGAAGCTTGGCAAGCTCATCAACCGGGTTGCCTCGACTTCCGATTGCCCTGAATGGACATTCGGCACCGTGGCGTTGATGCGTAATCTGGCCGGGCGTGGCCTTCTTTAAGGACTGCGGGTGCTCCTAGAGCGCCCGTTTTTCTCATTCTCAGTTTAGTAGCAGTGCGTTTTTGAAAGCATCCTGGATCTTTCGACGTCTGCTCATGTTTTCTCAGGGAGGGAAAATGCAAAAGGCGATCAACCTTTTTTACCGGCTTCTCGAGATCATTCTGATTGCTCTGCTTGCTGGCATGGCGATCATGGTTTTCGTGAATGTCGTCATGCGTTACACCATGAACTCCGGTCTCAATGTATCGGAAGAAATGTCGCGCTACTTCTTCGTCTGGATCACCTTCATCGGTGCCGTTTTGACCTTCCGTGAAAATAGCCACATGGGTATCGAAACGTTGGTCATGTTCCTTTCGCGCGGCAAGCGCATTTTCTGTATGATCCTGTCCAACATCATCATTATTGCCTGTTCGGCCATCTTCTTCTGGGGAACCTGGAAGCAGTCGGGCATCAACGCCAGCATGCATGCGCCGGTCACCGGCCTTTCGATGATCTGGGTTTATGGCATTGGCATGTTTACAGGTGCTATGATGTTCATCATTGCTCTTGAGCGATTGTTCCGGTTGCTGACCGGTCGGGTAACCGAAGAGGAAATCGCCGTTTTTGCCGGCGAAAACCTGACAATCGAACAGCTTTCGGAGCGCTGATACATGACACTTCTCGTTTTTGTTGGCTCCCTGCTCGGAGCCATGGCCATCGGGGTTCCGGTTGCATTCTCTTTGATGTTCTGCGGTGTCGTGCTCATGGCCTATATGGGCATGTTCAACACGCAGATCATTGCCCAGAACATGATTGCAGGCGCTGACACATTCACGCTGCTTGCCATTCCATTCTTCATTCTCGCTGGTGAGTTGATGAACTCGGGCGGTCTGTCTCGCCGTATCATCGACTTTGCTATTGCCTGCGTCGGTCACATCCGTGGCGGTCTTGGTATCGTGGCGATTTTCGCTGCTATCATCATGGCGAGTATCTCGGGTTCGGCCGCAGCTGACACGGCAGCTCTTGCTGCTATCCTCATTCCGATGATGGCGAAGGCTGGCTACAATATCCCGCGGTCCGGTGGCCTGATCGCCGCTGGTGGTATCATCGCGCCGGTTATCCCGCCCTCCATGGCATTCATCGTCTTTGGTGTTGCTGCCAACGTTTCGATCACCCAGCTCTTCCTGGCCGGTATCGTGCCCGGTATCTTGATGGGTATTTCCCTGATCATCGCCTGGCTGATCGTTGTTCGCAAAGATGACGTCAAGCCGCTGCCAAAAACCTCTGCCAAAGAACGTTTGCTGGCAACAGGACGTGCCGGTTGGGCTCTCGGTATGCCAGTCATCATTCTCGGCGGTATCAAGGCCGGCGTTGTAACGCCAACCGAAGCTGCGGTTATCGCTGCTGCGTATGCCTTGTTCGTTGGCATGTTTATCTACCGCGAACTTAAACCAGCCGATTTGATGCATGTTCTTCTGCGTGCCGCAAAGAGCACGTCGATCATCATGTTCCTGGTTTGCGCCGCTCTGGTTTCCGCATGGCTGATCACCGCTGCAAACATTCCAAATGAAGTTGCTGGCTACATCGAACCTCTGATTGACCGTCCGATGTTGCTGATGGCTGTCATCATGGTTTTGGTGTTCATCGTCGGAACAGCGCTTGACCTGACACCGACCATTCTGATCCTAACGCCTGTTCTGATGCCAATCGTCAAGCAGGCAGGTATCGACCCGGTTTATTTCGGTGTTCTGTTCATCATTAATAATGCAATTGGCCTTATCACACCACCTGTAGGTGTAGTTCTGAACGTGGTCAGTGGCGTCGGTCGTATTCCGCTGGGCAAGGTCACGGTTGGTGTATGGCCATTCCTTGTTGCTGAAACCATCGTTCTGGCTCTGTTGGTGCTCTTCCCGGACATCGTCCTGGTACCACTGGCTTACCTCAAGTAATCGTTAATCTGTTTTCTCGCTAACAGTCCAAGGGAGGATATTATGAGAAAATTTTTTCTGACCACCACCGCTATTGCTTTCGCTATGGGTGCCGCTGCACCTGCCATGGCAGAATTCAATGATCGCACCATCCGCGTTTCGAACGGCATCAACCAGGATCATCCGGTTGGTAACGGTATCGAAGCCATGCAGGCTTGCCTCAATGATAAGACTGGCAGCAAGCTGAAGTTGACCGCATTCTGGGGTGGCGCTCTCGGCGGCGACTTGCAAGCTACGCAAGCACTGCGTTCCGGCGTTCAGGAAGCAGTTGTAACGTCTTCGTCTCCACTTGTTGGCCTTATCCCGGCTCTCGGCGTATTCGACCTGCCATTCCTCGTTGGCAATGCGAAAGAAGCTGACGCCCTGATGGATGGCGAATTCGGCGACATGATGAACAAGAAGCTGGAAGAGCAGGGCCTCGTAAACCTTGCTTACTGGGAAAACGGTTTCCGTAACCTTTCCAACTCCAAGCATGCTGTTAACAAGTGGGAAGACTTCTCGGGCATGAAAGTGCGCGTGATGCAAAACAACATCTTCCTTGACACGTTCCAGAACCTTGGCGCCAACGCAACGCCAATGGCTTTTGGTGAAGTGTTCTCGGCTCTCGAAACCAACGCTATCGACGCGCAGGAAAACCCCTACGTGACTATCGATACGTCGAAGTTCTACGAAGTTCAGAAGTTTGTTACGGAAACGAACCACGCTTACACGCCGTTCCTGTTCCTCTTCTCCAAGCCAATCTTCGACAGCTACACAGCTGAAGAACAGGCGGCTCTTCGTGAGTGCGCCATCGTTGGCCGTGACGTAGAACGTAAGGTTATCCGCGAACTGAACCAGAAATCTCTGGAGAAGATCAAGGAAGCAGGCCTGCAGGTAAACACGCTTTCGCCAGAAGAGCAGGCCCGTATTCGTGAGAAGTCGGCTGTTGTTTATGAAAAGCACAAGGCAGCCATCGGTGCAGACGTTGTCGACGCCGCTTTGGCCGAGCTGAAGAAAATTCGCGGCGAATAAGCCGGTCATTTTCGACTAAAAAACCCGGCTACTTTTCGGTAGCCGGGTTTTTTGTTGCTTTGTTTTTTGCTTATGCCGCCACTGCCTTGTTCTGACGGTTGGCGATGAGATCTTCAACGACAGCCGGATCGGCAAGGGTCGATGTATCGCCCAGAGACCCGAAGTCATCCTCGGCAATCTTGCGCAGAATGCGGCGCATGATCTTGCCGGAACGGGTTTTCGGCAGGCCTGGAGAAAACTGGATCTTGTCCGGGGTGGCAACCGGGCCGATTTCATTACGGACATGCTTGACCAGTTCCGCGCGCAATGCGTCGTCGCCGACCTGCCCTGCCATCAGCGTCACATAGCAATAGATGCCCTGTCCTTTGATGGAATGCGGATAACCGACCACCGCTGCTTCCGACACTTGATGGTGCGAGACCAGCGCAGATTCGACCTCCGCCGTGCCGAGACGGTGGCCAGAGACGTTCAACACGTCATCGACACGTCCGGTTATCCAGTAATAACCATCTTCGTCACGTCGGCAGCCATCGCCGGTGAAATACTTGCCCTTGTAGGTGGAGAAGTAGGTTTCCACGAAACGGTTATGGTCGCCGTAAACCGTTCGTGCCTGCCCTGGCCAGCTGTCTGTGATGCACAGATTGCCGTCGGCCGGCCCTTCCAGCACATTGCCTTCCGCATCCACCAACTGTGGCTGGACTCCGAAGAACGGACGGGTTGCCGATCCGGGCTTAAGATCCGTCGCACCCGGCAGTGGTGAAATCAGAATACCCCCGGTTTCAGTCTGCCACCATGTGTCGACAATCGGGCTCTGGTCCTCACCAACCACGTGGTAATACCATTCCCATGCCTCTGGGTTGATCGGTTCTCCGACCGAGCCGAGCAGCCGCAGGCTGGAGCGGGAGGAGCGTTTCACGAAGTGATCGCCAGCGCCCATCAACGAACGAAGTGCGGTTGGTGCGGTGTAGAAAATATTGACTTTGTGTTTGTCGATGACTTCCCAGAAACGACCCTGATCCGGGAAGTTCGGCACGCCTTCAAACATCAGCGTAGTCGCGCAATTGGCGAGTGGTCCGTAGACAATATAGGAGTGGCCTGTCACCCAGCCGACGTCAGCCGTACACCAGTAGATATCGCCGTCCTTGTAATCGAACACATATTCATGCGTCATCGACGTGTAGACGAGATAACCGCCTGTGGTGTGCAGCACGCCCTTCGGCTTGCCGGTGGAGCCAGAAGTGTAGAGAATAAACAGCGGGTCTTCCGCACGCATCTTGACCGGTTCGCAATGCGGCTTAACGCTTGCAATTTCCTGATGGTACCAGAAGTCGCGACCAGGTGCCCAACCGGTTTTGCCGCCGGTACGGCGCACAACCAGCACCTTATTGACCATGACATATTGCTTGGCGGCAATGTCGATCGCGGTGTCGGTGTTTTCCTTCAGTGGAATAGGTTTGCCGCCACGAACACCTTCGTCGCAGGTGATAACAAAGGTCGATTCGCAGTCAACGATACGGCCTGCAAGTGCTTCGGGAGAAAAGCCGCCAAACACCACGGAGTGAATTGCGCCGATACGCGCGCAGGCGAGCATCGCGTATGCCGCTTCCGGGATCATCGGCATGTAGATGGTAACGCGGTCACCCTTTTTCACACCATGCTTCTTGAGAACGTTGGCCAGACGGCACACCTGTTCGTACAGCTGGTTATAGGTGATCTTCTTGTCGATATAGGGGTTGTCACCTTCCCAGATGATAGCGGTGCGTTCGCCATGCGTCTTCAGGTGACGGTCAATACAGTTATAGGAAACGTTGGTCAGACCGTCCTCGTACCATTTGATCGGTACCTTGCCTTTAAATGAGGTGTTTTTGACTTTGGTATATGGCTTGAACCAATCGATGCGGCGACCGTGTTTGTCCCAGAACTTTTCCGGATCTTCTACGCTTTCCTGATACCACTTCTGGTAACGGTCATTATCAATCAGTGTTCGGGTTTTCGCCGTTTTCAACACTGGATAGACTTTGGCTGACATGAACTCCTCCTAAAAGCATTACGTCAATTTCGGTTCGGAGACTCCCACCTCCGATATGTGTTTAATTCATAACACTTCGCGCTCGCACGGCAATTAGACAAAGGTCATTTGTGTCCCAAAGAATTGCAATTTCGATACAATACGTTTATAGAGCAGACATATCCCGGAAATTGGTGGTTAATATCCACGGACCGCGACACCGGAGCGGACGGACAGAAGGACTGTATCTATGGCTCAAACACTGCTTATGCCAAAGGCAACCGCCGTATGGCTGGTTGACAACACTGCACTGTCGTTCGAACAGATCGCGACATTCTGCAAGTTGCATCCGCTTGAGGTGAAAGCGATTGCCGACGGCGAAGCGGCACAAGGCATCAAGGGCCTCGACCCTATTGCTACAGGTCAGTTGTCGCGTGATGAAATTGCGCGTGGTGAAGGCAACCCGAACCATAAGCTGAAGCTTTCCGAGCCTAAGGTTCGTGTACCGGAATCCAAGCGTCGTGGCCCACGTTACACGCCAGTTTCCAAGCGTCAGGACCGCCCGAACGCTATTTTGTGGCTGGTGCGTAACCATGCAGAACTGAAAGACGCGCAGATTTCGCGTCTCGTCGGTACAACCAAGTCGACGATTGAGCAGATTCGTGATCGTACGCACTGGAACTCTGCGAACCTCACACCAATGGACCCGGTGACGCTCGGCCTCTGCAGCCAGATCGATCTGGACCTGGAAGTAGAGCGCGCATCGCGCGGTCGTCCGCTGCCGACAGCTGAAGAGCTGGATGCAACGCTGCAGCCAGCTGCCCAGACCGAAGGTCTGGACTTCAACTACCAGCGCGAAGAAGAAAAAGAAATCGACGCTGACGCCGTATTTGCGAAACTGGCATCCCTCAAGTCTTCCAAGAACGACGATGATGAAGAGGATGATCGTTTCTGATCATCTGCCGTTACAAAGCGGAATCGATAAAACCCCGGTGATGAGCCGGGGTTTTTCTTTGGCCATGTTTGCGGTGCAAATCTCGGCATAAAAAAACCGCCCCGGAGGGCGGTTCGAAAGTTTGCGAGGTGCGAGGCCGTAACCTCGCACCGGCTTAAGTGTCTTAGTTGTGGTAAGCAGCTTCGCCGTGCGATGCGAGGTCAAGACCTTCGCGTTCTGCTTCAACCGGTACACGCAGACCAACAATGAGATCAACGAGCTTGTAGAGGACGAAGGAGCCGATACCGCACCATACGATGGTGAGGATAACAGACTTGATCTGTACCCAGACCTGAGCGCCCATGGTCACGCCTTCTGCGTAGCCTACGCCACCCAGAGAAGTGCTTGCGAAGATGCCGGTGCCGATAGCGCCTACGATACCACCAACGCCGTGTACGCCGAATACGTCAGCCGTATCGTCGTAACCGAACTTGTTCTTCACGACAGACACGAAGAAGTAGCAGAATGCCGAGGCAATTGCGCCGAGGAAGATCGCGCCGATCGGGCCAACCGCGCCAGCGGCCGGAGTGACGGCAACGAGGCCGGCGATAACACCGGAGGCAGCGCCGAGCATGGAAGCTTTGCCACGGGCGAAGCTTTCAATCACGCACCATGCAACGATTGCACCTGCTGTTGCAGTAAGCGTGTTGATCATGGCGAGACCTGCAACGCCGTTGGCAGCGGCGGCGGAACCGGCGTTGAAGCCGAACCAGCCAACCCACAGCATCGAAGCGCCGACCATGGTCAGGGTCATCGAGTGAGGAGCCATCATGTCCTTGCCGAAGCCTGTACGCTTGCCGACGAGGATTGCGCCGATAAGACCAGCAACACCAGCATTGATGTGAACAACCGTACCACCTGCGAAGTCAAGTGCACCCCAGTCCCACATCAGGGCGCCGTCGCCCGACCAGACCATGTGAGCAACCGGGAAGTACACGAAGGTAACCCAGAGAATGCAGAACAGGATCACGGCAGAGAACTTGATACGCTCTGCAAATGCACCAACGATCAGCGCTGGCGTGATGCAAGCGAAGGTCAGCTGGAACGAGATGAAGACGTATTCCGGAATGCTGCCGCTGACGCTTTCAGAGGTAACGCCGGACAGGAAGAGCTTTTCGAAGCCGCCGATGAAGGTGTTGAGGCCACCACCGTTGGAGAAGGCAAGGCTGTAACCGTAGAATACCCAGACGATCATGATTGCTGCGGAAACCACGAGGCACTGCATGAGCACTGACAGCATGTTCTTGGAGCGGACGAGACCGCCATAGAACAGGGCGAGGCCCGGCAGGATCATGAAGAGAACCAGAACGGTCGACGTCAGCATCCATGCGGTGTCGCCGGAGTCGATTGTCGGTGCAGCGGCTGCTGCTTCAGCGGCAGGAGCGGCTGCTTCCTGCGCGAAAGCGAAGGCAGGGGCCAAAAGGGCCGCCGTGCCGGCGCCCAGCCGACCGAGAGAGGTAGAAATTCTTGAAAACGACATTGTATAAAACTCCCTGATCAGCCGATTACAACGCTTCAGTGTTGGTTTCGCCGGTGCGGATGCGAACTGCCTGCTCGATCGAGTAGACAAAAATCTTGCCGTCACCGATCTGGCCGGTCTTGGCGGCGGATGCGATTGCCTCGACAGCCTTTTCAACCACATCTGAAGGAACGGCGATTTCAATTTTCAGCTTCGGAAGGAAGCTCACGGCGTATTCCGTGCCACGGTAGATTTCCGTGTGTCCCTTCTGGCGACCGTAACCCTTGACCTCGGTTACGGTCAGGCCCTGGATACCGACAGCGGTGAGTGCTTCGCGCACTTCGTCCAGCTTGAACGGCTTGATAATGGCCATCACAATTTTCATCAGGTTTCCCATCCTTTGTTTTTCCTCGGCACGGAGCCGACTCTCCTTGCCGCTGGCGGCGCACTGAACAGCGACTGCAGCTATACATTCAAGGCGCGTGCCAGTTTTGAGGATGGGGAATAAGTTATTGAAAAGTAAAAGCTATATTCTTACAGTCTGTTTTGGAGGCATTTGTTTGCACAATAATCGCGCAATAATTATGCAGTTTGAAATTTAAGCGCAAAATTTAATCATTTGCTCTTTTCCGAATCAAACCTTCCTGTGTAACCGATGCAATCAGCACACCATCTCGCGTCATGATACTGCCGCGGGTAAGACCTCTCGCTCCGGATGCACTTGGGCTGTCCTGCGAATAAAGCAGCCAATCATCCAGCTTGCATGGACGGTGGAACCACATGGCGTGGTCAAGGCTGGCAACCTGGATACTGGGATCAAAAATCGTTGTGCCATGCGCATAAAGCGAGGTGTCGAGCAGCGTCATATCCGAGAGGTAGGCGAGAATTGCTGCCTGGAAACAGCGGTCATCGGGCACGTCGCCAACGGCGCGCACCCAGACATCCTGATTGGGCGCCAGCTTCTCGTTGGAGATGTAATGGGCCAGCGATACCGGCTTTATCTCGATCGGCCGTTTGTTCTGCCAGTATTTGCGGATCATCGGCGGCGCTTTTGCCAAGAAGGCTTCTTGCAATTGGGTTTCGCTGAGCAGCGATTCCGGTGCTGGAACCTTTGGTGCTGGCATTTGATGGTCGTAACCTTCTTCCTCGATCTGGAACGAAGCCGACATCGAGAAGATCGGTTCGCCGTGCTGGATGGCGACGACACGGCGGGTATTGAAGCTGGAGCCGTTCCGGATGCGTTCAACCTGATAGATAATCGGCACCGAGGGATCACCGGGTCGCATGAAATAGGCATGCAGTGAATGGATGAACCGATCTGCATCGACGGTGCGATGTGCAGCCACCAGAGCTTGAGCGATGACCTGTCCGCCGAAAACCCGTTGCCAGCCAATTTGCGGGCTTGTGCCACGAAACAGGTTCTCCTCGAGCTTTTCCAGATCGAGTGTATCAACCAGTTTGTGCATGGCGGATTTTTCCGTCGGATCGGAATCAATCGTCATTCAGCTTTGCTCCTGCTGTAGGAAGATGGATTTCCATGGTCTATAGTGCCGGGGCAATATTCTCAAGAATGCAGGAGTTTGATTATGCTGGATGTGGTGATTGCCGGGGGCGGATATGTCGGACTTGCCGTTGCTGTCGCCATCAAGCAGGCGGCTCCACATATGCAGGTCGAGATCGTCGAGGCGGCACCGCAGGATGTGTGGAAAAAGGATATGCGTGCCTCGGCGATTATTTCAGCGGCAACCCGTATGCTCGACGTGTTCGGCATCTGGAGCGAGATCGAGCCGGAGGCTGAGCCTATCCGCAAGATGATCGTGACGGACTCCAAGACGACAGATCCGGTTCGCCCGGTATTCCTGACCTTTGATGGCGAAGTAGAAGAGGGACGCCCCTTCGCGCATATGATTCCCAATGTTGCGATCGTCGGCGCCTTGAGAGGCCTTTGTGATCGTCTCGGTATTACCATTCGCCACGGTCTCACAGTGTCCGGTTTTGTTACCGGTGCCCAGAGCACCAGCATCAGCCTGTCCGATGGCAATGTTCTCGATGCCAGATTGTTGGTCGCCTGTGACGGCGTTCGATCCTCTCTGCGCGATATGGCCGGTATCAAGACGGTTCGCTGGGACTATGATCAGTCCGGTATCGTCACGACGGTAGAACATGAGCGCCCTCATAATGGTGTGGCTGAAGAGCATTTCTTGCCATCCGGACCATTTGCTGTACTGCCGCTCAAGGGCAATCGCTCATCGCTGGTGTGGACTGAACGTCGCGCCGATGCCGATAAGTTGGTGGCATCCGATGACTTCCTGTTTGATGAAGAACTTGAACGCCGCTTTGGCCACAAGCTTGGTTCTGTCCGTGCGGTTGGTCCTCGTCGGGCGTTTCCGCTTGGCCTGACACTTGCGAGGGCTTTCGTCGCACCACGCTTTGCGCTGGCGGGCGATGCTGCCCACGGCATTCATCCAATCTCAGGCCAAGGCCTGAACCTTGGTTATAAGGATGTAGCAGCACTGGCCGAAACGATCGTTGAAGCAGATCGGCTGGGCCTCGACATCGGCTCGCTGAATGTTCTGGAGCGTTATCAGGCATGGCGCCGGTTCGATACGCTACGCATGGGCATAACGACAGATGTGCTCAACCGCCTTTTCTCGAATGACAGCACGCCAATCCGCGTTGTGCGTGATCTGGGCCTGGGGCTTGTCGACCGACTGCCAGCTTTGAAGTCTTATTTCATCGATCAAGCCGCGGGTCTGGCGGGTGAAAGCAGTCCGAAACTTCTGGCAGGACAGCCGCTTTAAGGGCGTTTCCTTCGCCCAAAAAGGGATGATGTTTGATGTCAAAGACGGCTCGGTTGGGCCGTCTTTTTGCATTTGGACATCACTTGGGTGTCGTCTCGAAAACCCCTCGGGTTTTACGACTGCCCGCTACCCTGCAAATGTTAACGCTGCGATGAAATTGCGCGTCAGCAGTTTGCGTTATCCACATAATCGTATGGTTAACAAACTATTATTCCACAATATATGGTGGAGAACAAACCGGGAAACTTTCGATGTCTGTGATTCGTCAGCGATTCGTTCTCCATTTACTCCAAAGGTTAATGCGTCAATATCGTGTTTTCAGAAGAATTTGAAAATTATCTATATTTTTCAGAATCTTAAAGGTGATTTATTCAAATTTTAACAATCTATTTACGAAGGTAAATGAAAGCCGGCTCGAATGCGGCGCATGTTCTTAACCGGATTCAGCATGTCGTGCAGGTCGACGATTAAGAAACCATATGTTGCGGTGAACAAACCCTGAATCTCATGGAGTCAGCGATTCGTCGCTGATTCGTTCGCACGCTGTTCCAAATGTTAATTCCGGCATTGTTTTCCCGGATTCGAAAACCGTCACAGACATGGAAAAATGCGCTTTGCTGCAAACATTCCTTGCCTTTGTCGCTGCTCATCGCCATGTGTTAAGTCCATGCTTCTGGCGGATTGTCGTCCGGTGAAGCGACAGGCATGACCATCGCACGGACAGTACGTTGAATTTTCAACCAATGATCTTGAGCGGGCGCGGCGTAACCGCCGTACTCGGACCCACCAATACCGGCAAAACGCACTATGCGATTGAGCGCATGGTTGCGCATGGCAGCGGTATCATTGGTCTGCCTTTGCGTCTGCTCGCACGTGAGGTTTACACGCGTCTGGTCGAGAAGGTTGGCGTCGCCAATGTCGCGCTGGTGACAGGCGAAGAGAAGATTTCTCCGCCCAAGGCACGTTTTTCCGTCTGCACCGTTGAGGCCATGCCACGCGAAACCAATGCGTCTTTTGTGGCCATCGACGAAGTCCAGCTGGCTGGCGATCTGGAGCGCGGGCATATTTTTACCGACCGCCTGCTGCATCTGCGCGGACGGGAGGAAACACTTTTCCTCGGTGCCGGTACCATGCGGCCCATTTTACAAAAGCTGCTTCCCGGTATCACCATCGTTGAGCGTCCGCGTCTGTCGCAACTTTTTTATGCCGGGCAGAAAAAAATCACCCGTCTGCCGCAACGCTCGGCAATTGTCGCGTTTTCGGCGGATGAAGTTTATGCGATCGCCGAGCTGATAAAACGTCAGCGTGGTGGTGCTGCCGTGGTTATGGGCGCTCTGTCTCCGCGCACCCGTAATGCGCAGGTCGGCTTATACCAGGCGGGTGATGTGGAGTATCTCGTTGCGACCGATGCCATTGGCATGGGCCTCAATCTGGATGTCGACCACGTTGCTTTCGCTCAAGACCGCAAGTTCGACGGTTATCAGTTCCGCAATCTGAACCCCGGAGAGCTGGGACAGATCGCCGGTCGTGCTGGCCGTCATCTGCGTGATGGCACTTTTGGTGTCACCGGTCGCGTCGAACCTTTCGATGATGAGTTGGTGGAACGCATTGAAGCGCATGAATTCGATGCGGTGAAGGTTTTGCAGTGGCGCAGCAAGGCGCTTGACTATTCCTCGATTGGAAATCTGCGCTCAAGCCTTGAAGTGGCACCTGCTCTTCAAGGCTTGTCGCGTGCTTTGCCTGCTGTGGACCAGCAGGCGCTTGATTATCTTGCCCGTTATCCGGAAATCATTGATCTCACCACTACCCCGGAGAGAGTGGAACGGCTATGGGAAGCATGTGCACTGCCTGACTACCGGCGAATCACACCTGCCCAGCATGCCGATCTGATTTCGACACTCTATTTCGATCTCGTTCGTCGCGGCACGGTGAATGAAGATTTCATGGCCGAGCAGGTGCGCAGGGCTGACCGAACCGATGGCGAAATAGATACGCTGTCGGCACGGATTGCGCAGATAAGAACATGGACGTATGTATCCAACCGTCCCGGATGGCTTGCCGATCCGACACACTGGCAAGAAAAGACGCGGGAAATCGAGGATCGATTGTCCGATGCGCTACATGAAAGGTTGACGAAACGCTTTGTAGATCGCAGGACATCTGTGCTCATGAAGCGCCTGAGAGAGAATGCGATGCTTGAAGCTGAAATCAGTGTGAATGGTGATGTCTTCGTTGAAGGACATCACGTCGGTCAATTGGCGGGATTCCGGTTTACGCCAATAAGCGGAACCGAAGGTCCAGATGCCAAGGCCGTACAGTCGGCTGCGCAGAAGGCGCTTGCCCTCGAATATGAGGCACGTGCTGCCCGTCTGCATGCCAGCGGCAATAATGATCTGGCGCTTGGCTCGGATGGTGCGGTGCGTTGGCTCGGTGAGCCTGTTGCCCGGCTTGCCGCCGGCGACAATATCATGAAGCCACGTGTCATTATGCTGGCTGATGAACAGTTGAACGGAAATGCGCGTGAACACGCCGTTGCCCGTATCGAACGTTTCGTCAATCACCAGATTGCGACGATCCTCAAGCCGCTGGATGATATTTCCCGCGCTGAAGATTTGCAGGGACTGGCGAAGGGGCTGGCTTTCCAGCTCGTCGAAAACCTTGGTGTGCTGTTCCGTCGCGACGTGGCCGAAGAGGTAAAGTCGCTCGATCAGGACGCGCGCGCATCCATGCGCCGTTACGGCGTGCGTTTTGGCGCTTACCACATTTTCCTGCCTGCGCTTTTGAAGCCAGCACCAGCCGAACTTGTGACCCTGCTTTGGGCGCTCAAGAACGACGGTCTTGGCAATGCCGGTTATGGCGATCTTATCCCGGTTCTGGCTGCTGGTCGTACGTCTGTCGTCACTGACCCGAGCTTCGACCGCATGTTCTATAAGCTGGCCGGTTTCCGTTTCCTCGGAAAGCGCGCCGTTCGTATCGACATTCTGGAGCGTCTGGCGGATATCATCCGTCCGCTGCTGCAGTGGAAGCCCGGCGCGCAGCCGCGTCCTGAGGGCGCATATGACGGCCGTCGTTTCACCACGACTACGGGTATGCTCTCCATTCTCGGCGCTACGCTGGATGACATGGAAGAAATTCTCAAGGGTCTTGGTTATCGTGCAGATCAGGTAAGCGCTGAAGATGCAGCGACCTTCCTGGCAGGCCAGAGTGGTCAGGCTGCTGCTTCCGCTGAAGCGCCAGTTGGCGAAGAGGCTGGTGACGAGCATGACGCTGATGCGGCTGAACACGAGGTTTCTGCCGAAGAAACCAAGGCTGTAGCGGAAGAGGCGGTTGCATCTGCTGAAGCGCCTCATTCTTCCGATGCGTCTGCTGAAACAGCCGAACCAAAGCCGGTTCTGTTGTGGCGTCCAGGTGGACGTAATGAAAACCAGCGTAACGACAACCGCCGTCAAGGTCACGGGCAGTCCCGTGGCCAGGGTGAACGTCGCAACGAAGGTGGCGAAGGTCGTGACCGCAATCGTGCCGCTGCCGGCCGTGATGGTAATCGCGAAAACAATCGTGACGGTGAACGCAAGCGTGATGGTGGTCAAAGACCAGATCGTGGCAACCGCAACGACCGTGGCGAGCGCAAGGACAAGCACGATCGCAATGACCGTGGCGGAAAGCCGCAGTCGCAGCGTTTCGAATCCAAGCCACCGCGCAAGGAGAAGCCGCTGGATCCGGATTCACCTTTCGCGAAGCTCGCTGCGCTCAAGGAACAAATGAAGAAATAAGCTCATGGACGAAGAACAGTCAGGTCAGCACGCGCGCCAGCGCATCGACAAATGGCTGTTCTTCGCTCGCATGGCGAAATCCCGTTCAATCGCGCAAAGCCATGTCCAGTCCGGCCATGTGCGTGTCAACGGAACAGTCATCCGGCAGGCAAGCCATATGGTGAAGCCGGGTGACAAGCTGGAAATCAGCTTCGACCGAATGGATCGTATTCTTGTCGTGAAGTCCGCTGGTGACAGACGCGGACCTTATGAGGAAGCCAAACTCCTCTATGATGACCAGACGCCACCGCGTGAAAAGACGACGCGGTTGACCCTGCTTGAGCAGGCGGTACGGCAGCCGGGAGCAGGGCGGCCGACCAAAAAAGAGCGTCGTGAACTGGATAAGTTCATCAATACTGCCAACGACGTTTCCGACTAGAATATATGACTAAATCACACATGTTTTGTGAAATAATTATTCTTGCCTTCACTGTGTAAAGGCATTACGTCACTGGCAAAAATACCAATACCGCAAGTCCGGGCTGCGGATTTTTGCCAAAGCCTTCATTCCCGGAACGTGTATTCTGGAGTTCTTCATGACATATGTCGTGACCGACAATTGCATTCGCTGCAAATATACTGACTGCGTTGAAGTCTGCCCTGTGGACTGCTTCTACGAGGGTGAGAACTTCCTCGCCATCAATCCCGATGAGTGCATCGACTGTGGCGTATGCGAACCGGAATGTCCCGCCGAAGCCATCAAGCCGGACACCGAGCCAGGTCTTGATGAGTGGCTGAAGCTGAACGCCGAATATTCGCAGATCTGGCCGAACATCACCATCAAACGTGACGCGATGCCTGAAGCCAAGGAAATGGATGGCGTCTCAGGTAAGCTGGCGCTGTATTTCTCTGCCGAACCCGGTAGCGGCGACTGATAAGGTTTTGATAAGCTTGGAAATGGAAAAGCCCTTGTTGCTGCTGCACAAGGGCTTTTGTGTATCTGTTACCCGCTGCGGCCGGATTGCAGTGTGGTAGACAACAGCGTCAGAAGAGCCACGCTGTCCTCCAGGCTTTGACGCTGGCGGCTCTGCAGGATCGCGGCCTGCAACCGGTTCATCTCACGCGCAATCGCCGCTGGCTGCCATGTACGCAGCGCACGCTCGATGATCGGCTTGCGGCGGAAATGGATATGCCGGCCAAGTGTCTGCATGACCTGGCCTGCCTGCAGTTTTTTTTCGTCCATTTCCGCGCGCATCTGGTCCAGAAGCTGGAACTGGCGAAGGCAGCCTTGCAACACCAGAAAGATTGGCGTTTTGGACGATACGATTTTTTGCGTCGCATGGAAAAATGCGTTGCGGTCACCCTTCAGGATGGCGTCAACCGCATCGTCTGCGGATATGGCGCTGGCATCACCAATAATGGCCAGCACATCCTCTTCCTCAATAACGCTGTTTCCACGGCAGTAGAGGCCCAGCTTGCGGATTTCGTTGCGCGAGGCAATGCGATCGCCGCCCAGCGATTCTATCAGCCTCTGGCGGGCTGCAGGCGCTATTCTCAACTCATCCTGAGCCAGTTCATGATCAATCAGGGCGTTGAGCGCTCGGGCATCGTCGGCATAGCAGGGAATGATGGCGATATCTCTGGATGCCTCAGCGATCTTGCGAAGGCCGGTCCCTTTTTTCAGATCTCCGGCTTCGATGATCAGGAATGCAGATTGCGGAGGGGTCTCGTTGAGAACCTGCAATGCGTCGACCAAAGCTTTTTCGTTTGCCGCACCCTTGACCCATACCAGCTTTTCGCCACCGAACAGTCCGATAGCGTTGACTTCATCCAGCAAGCGGCCAGGATCGCCCTGCAAATCGCCGACGTTCAGTTTGAGTGAGGAGAAAGCGTCGTTGGCATCAATGCCTGTCTTGGACGCGATTAGCGATGCACGCTCCGATACGAGGCCGCGATCGGGACCGTAGACGACAAACATGCGAAACCGCTCCACCGGTTTTTCGGCGAAGCGGTCAAATTCATGGGACTTTATTTCCGCCATGCTGGCGTCTCAACGGCTCAGTGCAGAGGCGATGTCCGTACGGATCACTTCCGCGACTTCACGCACGGCACGGTCCTGTGCATCACGGATCGCACGCATATTGGCGAATTGCTGCTGCGGAAGGTCAACCATCGAGGTCACCGTCCGTGTGGCGGAGCGAATGACCTTCTGGTCGGAAATGCGAACCAGAACATATTGTGCTGACACGTCGACACGGCCTGGATAATGACCTTCAAACGTATTGTCCGGCAGGTTCAGATAGAGGTCATTGTCGTTTACTTCTGTCGAGGTCGACGATGACGACACAACGAGCTTCACCTCATATTCCGGCTTCACAGGTTCACCTGCGCCACCAGCGGACTTGAAGATCAGTTCGTTGCGCAGAGCCTGCGCAATGCGGCCGGTCACCGGTGCGTACTGCACCGATGCCAGCTTTTCAGTGGTTCCTGATTCCTTGGAATACAGCGGGCGCACCTGACAGCCGGCGAGAGCACCGGACAAAACAATTGCGCAAACCACGAACGCGATGCGGCTCCATCCGGAAGAGACGTTAGACGACAATGTTCACAATCCTTTGAGGAACCACAATGATCTTTTTCGGCGCGTTACCTGCCAATGCCGTGACAACGGCATCGAGCGCAAGCACGGCAGCTTTGACGGCATCTTGATCCGCATCGCGCGCGATTGTCAATTCTGCACGTTTCTTGCCGTTTATCTGTACTGGCATAACGACTTCATTTTCCTCAACCAGCTTTGCAATGAATGCTGGCCAAGGGGTTTGAGCAACGAGTCCGTCATTGCCAATTACAGTCCAGCACTCTTCCGCCAGGTGCGGCGTCATCGGTGCGATCATGCGAATAAGGATTTCAGCGGCATCACGTGCTGCTGCCTTGTCCGCATCGGATTTGCCACCGGCCGCGATATCGGCAAACGGGCCGGCAATGGTGTTGACCAATTCGTAGATGCGGGCAATTGCCTTGTTGAATGCCAGCTTGTCCAGGTCTTCCTGCACTGCCTTCAGCGTCTTGTGCGCGGCCTTGGACACTGCAAGAAGCGGGCCCTCGGTTGCCGGAGCCGCCTTGACAGTCTTCAGTTCGTCGGCAGCCTCGCCAATGATGCGCCAGACGCGCTGCACGAAGCGGTGTGCGCCTTCAACACCAGATTCTGACCAGATCACGTCACGATCAGGTGGTGAATCGGATAGTACGAAGAAACGCGCCGTGTCGGCACCGTAGGACGCGATGATATCATCGGGATCAACGACGTTTTTCTTCGACTTCGACATCTTTTCGATGGAGCCGATTTTTACCTCTTCGCCGTTCGACAGCAGGAAAGCACGACGTGTGCCGTCGGCTTCGTCAATCCGCAGGTCCGCCGGCGGCACCCATTCGCGGCTCATACCTTCGCCACGGCTGTAGGTTTCGTGCACAACCATGCCCTGTGTGAACAGGCCCTTGAAGGGCTCCTTCACATCCACATGTCCTGTTTCCCGCATGGCGCGCGTAAAGAAACGCGAATAGAGCAGGTGAAGGATCGCGTGTTCGATACCACCAATATACTGATCGACTGGCAGCCAGTGGTTGGCGACCTTCGGATCTGTTGGTTTGTCTTCCCATGGTGCCGTAAAGCGGGTGAAGTACCAGCTGGAATCGACGAATGTATCCATCGTGTCTGTTTCACGACGTGCATCCTTGCCGCATTGCGGGCAGGACACGTGGCGCCATGTGGGATGGCGGTCCAACGGGTTGCCAGGAACGTCAAACGTTACATCGTCAGGCAGCTTGACCGGCAGGTCCTTCTTCGGAACCGGCACGACGCCGCAGACTTCGCAGTGAATGACCGGGATCGGGCAGCCCCAATAACGCTGGCGTGAAATACCCCAGTCACGCAGGCGGAAGTTCACCTTGCGCTCGGCTTGTGGCTCATTGCCCAGCGTCTGTGCCGACAGCTTGGAAACAACGGCTTCAAAGGCGTCGGCGGTTGTCATGCCGTCGAGGAAGCGTGAGTTGATCATCACGCCGTCATCGACATAGGCCGTGTCGCCAACCGCAAATGTCTGCGCATCTTCGCCTTCCGGCATAACGACAGCGACAACCGGCAGATCGTATTTGCGTGCGAAATCAAGGTCACGTTGGTCGCCGGACGGGCAACCGAAAATCGCGCCGGTGCCGTAATCCATCAGCACGAAGTTGGCGATGTAAACGGGCAGTTCCCAGGATGCGTCCAGTGGGTGAACGACCTTGACGCCGGTATCCATGCCCTTCTTTTCAGCGGTTTCCAGTGCTGCCAGCGATGTGCCCTGACGGCGGCATTCTTCGCAGAATGCAGCAATCTCAGGGTTGTTGGCAGACAATGCGCGGGCCAGCGGATGGTCGGCAGAGATGGCCAGGAACGATGCGCCAAACAGCGTGTCAGGGCGTGTGGTGTAGACGGTAACGTCAGAGAAACCCTGTGGCGCGGTTGCAGCCACGGTTTCCCAACGCAGCGAGAGGCCTTCGGACTTGCCGATCCAGTTCTTCTGCATCAGACGTACTTTTTCTGGCCACTGGTCGAGCGTGTCCAGCGCTTCCAGAAGATCTTCCGCAAAGTCGGTGATCTTGAAGAACCACTGAGTCAGCTCGCGCTGTTCAACCAGAGCGCCGGAGCGCCAGCCACGACCATCGATAACCTGCTCATTGGCAAGAACGGTGTGGTCGACCGGGTCCCAGTTGACCTTTGACTGCTTGCGATGAACCAGGCCCTTTTGCATGAAGTCGATAAAGAGCGCCTGCTGGCGATGGTAATATTCCACGTCGCATGTCGCGAACTCACGGCTCCAATCCAGGGACAGGCCCATGGACTTCAGCTGGTTACGCATGGTTGCGATGTTCTGATAGGTCCAGTCCTTCGGGTGAACCTTGTTCTGCATGGCGGCGTTTTCAGCAGGCATGCCGAATGCGTCCCAACCCATTGGATGCAAAACATTATAACCGCGGGCACGCTTGTAGCGCGCGACGACATCACCCATGGCGTAGTTGCGTACGTGGCCCATGTGGATGCGGCCCGACGGATAGGGAAACATCTCAAGAACGTAGTACTTCTCGCGCGGGTCGGCGTTATCGGTTTCGAAGACCTTGTCTTCATTCCACTTCTGCTGCCAGCGTGGCTCGGCATCGCGAGGATTGTAACGTTCGGTGGCCATTCTCAAAATCCGGTATCCATGGGAAAATTGCGCTGACCTTCACCATGAAACAGCCGGTGCGTCAAGTTTGGTGGCATCACAGGGCGTTCAAACTTTGCAATTGGCACACAAAGGGCACAAAGCGGCTTGGCTTTCGATAGTGTGGCGTCTAGGTAATTGCTGGTATTATCAGGAATGAAAGCGGCATCATGGAAATCGAAGCACGCCTCGCAGAGGTCAATAACCGCATAACAACAACGGCCAAGAAATCCGGTCGCAAGGCTGGCGATGTCGCACTTGTTGCGGTTTCGAAAACGTTCGATGCCGATGATATCAGGCCGGTGATTGCGTGCGGGCAGCGGATTTTCGGTGAAAACCGCGTCCAGGAAGCGCAGGGCAAGTGGCCTGATCTGAAGCAGGAAACCGCTGATATTGAACTGCGGCTGATCGGACCTCTTCAATCCAACAAGGCGGCCGATGCCGTGGCGCTATTTGACGTGATCGAAAGCGTTGACCGGGAAAAGATTGCCCGGGCACTGGCGGACGAATGCCAGAAGCAGGGCCGTACACTTCGCTTCTATGTGCAGGTCAATACCGGGCTGGAGCCGCAGAAGGCGGGCATTGATCCGCGGGAAACCGTTGCATTTGTAGCTTTATGCCGCGATGAGCTGAAACTTCCCGTCGAAGGGCTGATGTGTATTCCTCCAGCCGATGAGAACCCAGGTCCACATTTTGCGCTGCTGGCCAAAATTGCCAAGGAGTGTGGCTTGAACAAGCTTTCCATGGGCATGTCCGGGGATTTTGAAACGGCGATCGAATTCGGCGCAACCAGTGTGCGGGTCGGGTCGGCCATCTTCGGATCGCGCTGAATATCGTTTTAAAGACCCGTAAAATGAAAAGCCCCGGCAAAACCGGGGCTTTCGTTTGCAAGGCACAAGCCTTGCGTATCCTGTCGCTTATTCAGCGGCGTCGGCGGAATCAGCGTTGAGCTGACCGTATTTTTCTTCGCCAATCTTGCCGAGAAGCTCAAGTTGGGTTTCAAGGAAGTCGATGTGACCTTCTTCATCGATCAGCAGTTCTTCGAACAGCTTCATCGATACGTAGTCACCGACCTCATAACAGATGTCACGCGACTTCTTGTAGGATGTGCGTGCGTCGTATTCGCCAGCCAGATCAGCTTCCAGCACTTCCTTGACGTTCTGGCCAATGCGCAGCGGTGCAACGGTCTGCAGGTTCGGATGACCTTCAAGGAAGATGATGCGGTTGATGATCTTGTCGGCGTGCTGCATCTCTTCGATGGATTCAGCGCGTTCCTTCTTTGCGAGCTTGGTGTAGCCCCAGTCGTCAAGAAGGCGATAGTGCAGCCAGTACTGGTTTACAGCACCGAGTTCGAGGAACAGTGCCTCGTTAAGCCGCTCGATGACTTTTTTGTCGCCTTTCAATGTCCGCTCTCCTGTTTTCATCATGGAACTGTCTCAGGCGGGACATGAAATCAAAAACTTCGGCTTCCGTCGAGTGGTGACGGGCGTGGTATTCTTCGGTTGTCTTGATGATAAGGTCTACGACGGTTGGAAAACAGCCGCAGCAGCGACCCCGTTTTTCCATCGCGTGGTACACTTTTGCAGGAACGATGAGCTGCCAACAGTCTTCGTCCAGGAGCTCGTTAATGACGTCCCGGATGTCGTGGTCAGTGATGTAATTGCAGCTACAAACCAGCATGGTGAAGTTAGACCGTACTACGCAACATATTGTTTTTGCACTTAAAGCAAAACAGGATGCTAATTGTCAAGAAAAAGCATCGCCAAATTGTTTTCCGAATAAATTAGATTCATTCTAAACTTGATGGAATTTATCGTATTTTCATTTACTTAGTGAATTTCGCGAGTGTAAAAATTTTAGTATTCTTATTTTCAATTCTCTAATAACTGCGACAAAATGCCGCAGTTATGAATGCGCGATATTTGTAATTCCAAAGGCGATGAAACGACAGGTTGTGGCCGTTTAAACTGGTTTTACTCACACTGCCTCAACACACATGGCGATACCCATGCCGCCACCAATACAAAGGGTCGCCATTCCCTTGCGGACGTTACGGCGCTTCATCTCAAACAGCAGCGTATTGAGAACACGGGCACCGGAGGCCCCGATTGGGTGGCCAATCGCAATAGCGCCGCCGTTGACATTGACGATGGCCGGATCGAGTTCCAGATCCCTGACAATTGCGCAAGATTGAGCGGCAAATGCTTCATTCGCTTCTACCAGTCCCAAGTCTGACGTCGACCATCCCGCCTTTGCAAGTGCCTTGCGAGAAGCAGGGATCGGCCCTGTTCCCATGATGCTTGGATCGACACCGGCGGTTGCCCATGAAACAATACGTGCCAGAGGAAGGATATCACGTTGCCGAGCTGCATTTTCCGTCATCAGCAGAACGGCTGCTGCGCCATCGTTAAGCCCTGATGCGTTCCCGGCGGTGACCGTACCGTCCTTGTCGAAGGCTGGTTTCAGTTTCTCAAGCAGTTCGATGGTGGAGCCCGCCCTGATATATTCGTCCTTGTCGACGATGATCTCGGCCTTGCGGCTCTGGATGGTGAAGGGCACGATCTCGTCGTCAAAACGGCCGGCGGCCTGAGCGGCCTCTGCTTTATTCTGCGATGCCACAGCAAAGCTGTCTTGAACCTCGCGCGACAAATGCCACTGGCGGGCAATATTTTCAGCGGTGATGCCCATGTGGTAACCGTGGAAGGCGTCGATCAGGCCGTCCTTCAGCATGGTATCAACCATCTTGAAGTCACCCATTTTTACGCCACCGCGCAAATGCGCGCAGTGTGGCGCCATCGACATCGATTCCTGACCGCCAGCCACGATGATCTCGGCGTCACCGGCAACAATCTGCTGCATGCCAAGTGCGACCGCGCGCAGTCCGGAGCCACATAGCTGGTTGATGCCAAAGGCGGTCGCCTCCTGCGGAATACCCGCGCTCATGGCGGCCTGACGTGCAGGGTTCTGGCCGGCGCCGGCGGTGAGTATCTGGCCAAGAATGACTTCGTCGACTTCGGATGCTTCGACATTTGCCCGTTGCAGAACGGCCTTTATGACCGCTGCGCCCAGTTCATGGGCTGGTGTGTTGGCAAAACTGCCATTGAATGAGCCAACCGCAGTGCGCGCAGCGCTGGCGATGACGATGGACGGGGAAGTCATGCTCTGTCTCCTCTTGAGAGGGCGGCAGACTGTCAAAGCATATCAGCCAAGTCAAATGTTGTTCACGCAGGCTTTGAGAAGCAATCGGCATGACTGCACTGCACATTATGCTATTGCGACGCACAATTCTGTTGTCATAGCGTCACATTTGCGCTTACACTTGCCGACGGGAGAGCATGAAACACCATAGATTTATAATTTGCTATATCGTGAGGAGGCGAGAATGGCGAAGCGCATCAGTGATGAGATAATCATCAAGAAATACGCCAACCGGCGTTTATACAATACCGGCACCAGCACCTATGTCACGCTTGACGATCTGGCCCAGATGGTCCGGCGGGAAGAGCAGTTCAAGGTTCTTGATGCCCGGACATCTCAAGACATTACCCACACCGTTCTGACGCAGATCATTTTCGAGCAGGAAGCGAAAACCGAAAATTCGCTGCTGCCCGTATCGTTCCTGCGCAAGCTGATTTCCTATTACGGCGATCAGATGCAGACACTCGTTCCGGCATTCCTTGACCAGTCACTCCGGTCTTTTTCGGAGCAGCAGGTACAGATTCGCGATCAGGTGAACCGCACTTTCGGTAACACGCCGCTTGCCAAGGATATTCCGGTTCCGGCCGTGGATGAACAGGTGCGTCGCAATACGGAAAATTTTCGGCAGAACCTTCAGGCTTTTTCACCATTCCTGGCAACCAAACCAGCCAGCGATCGTGAACCAAGACTTGGTGCATCGGAAATCGATGATTTGAAAGCACAGTTGAAAGTCATCCAGCACCGTCTGGATCGCCTCGACCACTGAATGAGCGGCGATATGAGGCATTGGGAGGTGCCTCATATTCCTCATCAGCAGTTTCGTCTTAGTGGGCTGTTTTGATTGTGTCGGGAACGCGCAACATCAGCAGCAGCCCGGCTACCAGAAAGATAAGCAACGTTGCCATGCCAAGGTGCGCAGAGCCCGTGGCATAGGTCACGATTGAGAAAAACAGGGTGGCCATGAAACTGGTGGCACGGCCGGTTAGCGCATAGATGCCGAAATATCGGCCAGCTTCCGACAGAGCGACATTCCTTGCCAGATAGGAACGTGACGAAGCTTGTACTGGACCAAAGGCAAAACCGATCAGAATGCCAAACAGCAGATACGCCTTTTCGGCCCCGGTGGCAAAAATCCCGCCATTGTCGTCCTGCGATAATTGCAGCAGTCCAAATAGGGTCGAACCTCTTTCCGTTGAAACGATGCCCAGCGTCGCCACAAGCAGCAATATGAGGCTGATCAGGATGGTTGTTCGGGAGCCAATACGGCTATCGAGCGAGCTCGCAATCATGCATCCAAAAATCGCGACGACATTGAGGATGATGCCGTAAATGCCGATTTCCATGGTTGCCCAGCCGAACATGCCGGCCGCGAAAACCCCACCCAAGATCAGCAGTCCGTTTACGCCGTCCTGATAGATCATCCGTGCAATCAGAAAGCGGGTCAGGGGGCGTCTGTTGCGCAGTTCCTGCAAGGTGCCACGCAATTCGTGAATGCCTTGGCGGATCGCTGTTTTAAATGCCACGCCTTTCGGAGCGTCTGGCGTAAACAGAAACATCGGTATCACGAAAATCAAATACCAGACGGCCGAGATGGGACCTGTTATCCGGGCGTCTTCGCCTTGTTGCGGATCGAGCCCGAATAGTGGTTGCACACCAATGATCGTGGTGCCTTTTTGTGGGTCGGCGGCCAGCAAAGCCACCACGCCGATCAGAACGATCATGCCACCGAGATAACCCAGCCCCCAGGCGATATTCGAAAGTCTGCCGATCTCGCGTGAGGGTACCAGCCTCGGCATCATCGAATCGTTAAAGACAATTGAAAACTCTGCGGCAATCGAGGCTAGAATCATAAACAGCACGGGCCAGAGGATGGGCGATCCGGGGGCGGCAAACCACAGCATGAACAGGCTGGCGATCTTGATTGTCGCAAAAAAGGCGATCCACGGCTTTCGCGCGCCGGACTGGTCGGCAATTGAACCGAGAACCGGCGACAGGATGGCAATAATGATCGACGAGATGGTTGCCGTATTGCTCCACATGGCCTGCGCGGAAACCGGGTCGCTTGTTAGGCGCGATACGAAATAGGGTCCGAAGATGAAGGTGGTGACAACCGTAAAAAAGGGCTGGGCTGCCCAGTCAAACATAATCCATCCGCGAATGCCGCGTTTGCTGACGGCTGTCTCAATCGAAGTCTCGGTCAAAGGCAGCCCCGTTTTGGCAAGGGATCAGATAATAGTACGTCTCTTCAATAGTGAAAGATGCCCGGCTCCGCCATGGTGGCGAAGCCGGGCATGGTTGTTTTTTAGACCTTGTCCTGCGCGATATCGGACAGCAGGCTGGCTGCTACCGTCAACCGTGCCAGATTAAGTTCACTGGTGTCCGTCAGGCTGGAAAGCTCCGAGGCAATACGGTTCACGCGTACGCGGTCAGCCGCGTACCATGCCTGCACCGGATCTTTTTCCTTGGGATATGCAGTCAGCGCCGAGATGACGATGCGGCGGCGTGAGGAGGCAATCAGGTCCTGTCCACGTGACAGGGCGAGGCTCTCGTAGTGGTCGCCGGTGATGATACGGCTGCTTGCTTCCAGCAGTCTAGTCACGCGGAAGGTGGTCGACACGGAAGCATAGCTTTCTGCCGCACGCGTCAGCGTGGTGCCGGCACGTTCCGTGATCTGCATGATTTCCGGTGTGAAGACCAGATGTGCGAGGACGGAGAGTTCTTTCTCCAGTTCTGTTGGCACACCGTTTTCTTCCAGAACATCCGCCGATGGCAAACGCTTGACGAGCAGCGGCTGCAGGCTCTTGATCGCATCTTTGAGACGGGCAATGCCATCGCCCATCGAGCGGTCATCCATTGTTTGGGTCTGCAGGAACAGCCGTGTCGCATCCAGGAAAATCTGCGAGACACGAGCATAGAGACCGTTCTGGATATCGCCCGGCAGAGCATTGTCGAGCTTGTCGATTGCGTTCCACAACCGGTCAAGACCAAAACCATCCTGCACGATGATTGCGGCTTTCACCACGTCAGCAGCAAGCAAACCGCTGGCATCGCACAGTTTCTGCACAAAGCCCGGGCCGCCACGATTGACAACATCGTTGGCAAGCACCGTTGCGATGATTTCACGGCGCAGACGATGGGCTTCGATGTCGCCAGCATAGTTCTTCTGCATTTTTGCCGGGAAGTACGAAACCAGCAGATGCTGCAGATAGGCGTCGTCAGGCAGATTGCTGGCCACCAGCGTGTCGAACAGTGTCAACTTTGCATAGGACAGCAAGACGCCGATTTCCGGACGGGTCAGCAGTTTTCCGGCGGTGTAACGCTCGGTGAACTCCGCGTCATTGGGCAGGGTTTCCACCTTGCGGTTCAGTTTGCCAGCCGCTTCCAGTGCATTCATCAGGCGCCCCAGTTCTTCACGGTTTTCCAGCCCCTTGCGTTCGGCAAGCGAGATGGCTAGCGATTGCAGGTAGTTGTTGCGCAGAACAAGCGAAGCCACTTCACTGGTCATCGACGACAGCAACTGGTTGCGCTTGTTGATGGGCAGTCTGCCATCCTTCACCGCCGGTGAAAGGGCGATCTTGATGTTCACCTCAACGTCAGAGGAGTTAACGCCGGCCGAGTTGTCTATGGCGTCAGAGTTGCATCGACCACCGGTCAATGCATAGGCGATACGGCCCTTCTGGGTTACGCCGAGGTTGGCGCCTTCACCGATTACCTTGGCAAGAACCTCGCCAGCATTGATGCGAATGGCATCATTGCTGCGGTCACCGACTTCGGTATTGGTTTCTGCGGCCGCCTTGATGTACGTGCCGATGCCGCCAAACCACATCAGGTCAACAGGCGATTTCAAGATCGCGGTCATGATTTCAGCCGGTGTTGCCACGGCCTTGTCGATGCCGATTGCCGCGACGGCTTCCGGTGTCAGCGTCACAGATTTTTCCGCACGCGAAATAATCATCGCACCTTTGGACAACGTGGCGCGATTGTAATCTTGCCAGCTGGAGCGCGGCAGATCGAACAGGCGCTTTCTTTCGGCGAAGGAAACATCGGTGTCCGGATTAGGATCGATAATGATGTCACGATGGTCGAATGCCGCGATCAAGCGGATTTTCTCCGACAGCAACATGCCGTTGCCGAACACGTCACCGGACATGTCACCCACACCGGCAACAGTGAATGGTGTCGTCTGGATATCGATATTCATTTCACGGAAGTGGCGTTTTACCGTTTCCCATGCGCCGCGCGCGGTAATACCCATCTTCTTATGGTCGTAACCGGCGGAACCACCCGAGGCAAAGGCGTCATCCAGCCAGAAACCGGCGTCCTGGGCCAGACCGTTTGCCGTATCGGAGAAGGTGGCCGTGCCCTTGTCGGCTGCCACCACGAAATACGGGTCGTCACCATCAAGACGCAGCGTATCGGCCGGTGCAATAATGTCGTCGCCGACAATATTGTCGGTGATGGACAGAAGCGTGCGGATATAGGTCTTGTAAGCTTCACGACCAGCGTTGAAGATTTCATCACGGCTGCCACCAACTGGCAGGGTCTTAGGGAAGAAACCGCCCTTGGCACCAACCGGAACGATCACGGCGTTCTTGACCTGCTGAGCCTTGACCAGACCGAGAACTTCGGTGCGGTAATCCTGGCCGCGATCCGACCAGCGCAGACCACCGCGTGCGACTTTACCGAAGCGCAGGTGAACACCCTCGACTTCCGTGCCGTATACGAAGATTTCGCGGAACGGACGCGGGTCTGGCAGACCATCCAGCAATTGCGGATCGAACTTGAAGGCCAGCATTGCCTTTGGCGTACCGTCTTCATTCTTCTGGAAATAGTTGGTGCGCAGTGTGGAATCGATGGCATTGACGTAGCGGCGCAAAGTGCGGTCTTCATCAATGCTTGGTACCTGCGCCAAGCCGGTTTCGATGGCCTTGTGCAGTTCAGACAGTTTGCGCGGGCGGTTCTTTTCCGAAAGCTTTGGATCGAAACCGTGGCGGAACAGTTCAAAGATATCGCGGGCGATATGAGGATATTTAAACAGCGTCTCGGAGATGTGCTCCTGAGCGTAGACAATGCCGGTTTGGCGCAGATAACGCGCGTAGGCGCGCAAAACGGAGACTTCACGCACTGTCAGGCCGGTTGCCAGCACAAGCCGGTTAAAGTTGTCGTTGTCGACCTGACCGCTGAAAGCAGCGAGAAACGCGTCTTCAAGCTGCTGGCCGTGCTTGGCAAGGTCAATCGTCATGCCGTTCTGAATGGAAAGCTCCATGTCATGCAGCACGATATGGCGGTTTTCGTCATCCTTGACGACGCCGATGTCGAATGTGCGTTCGCTGATGACGCTGAAGCCAAGGTTTTCCAGCAAAGGCACGCGGCGTGACAGCGGCAGGTGGCCGTCGCGGTGGAAAATCTTCAGGGACAGATGTTCCTGCCCTTCGCCGGCCGCACGATAGAACTCGATACGAATTGCATCACCTGCCGCGCAGGCGATGATATCGCTCATATCACCAAAGGCTTCCTCCGGTGTGAAGGCTTCCTTATAGGCCTGATCGACATCCAGTGTCGGTGCACCGGCTTCACCCAGCGCGTCGAAATGGTCGATCCAGCGGGCTGCGATATCGCTGACGGCCTCTTCCAGCTTGTCCTGCGCAATGCGTGGGGTCTTGCCGTCGGTGCGACCAATAATAAAGTGAACGCGTGCCACCGCACCTTCCGGGAAAGCCGGATAATAGGCGGACACGTGGCCTTCATAGACTTGACTGAGATAGGCACCGATCTTTTCGCGAACCAGCGAGTTGTATTCTTCGCGTGGTACGAACACGATGACCGATACAAAACGGTCGAAACGGTCAATACGCGGCAGGACACGCACGCGCGGTCTGTCGATGAGATCCATGATCTGTTCGCTGAAACGAACCATCACATCATTTTCGATCTGGAACAGATCGTCACGCGGGTAGGATTCCAGCGTGTTCTGCAGAATGCGGCCCGAGTGGCTGTTCTGGTCGAAACCGAAATGTCGCTCGACCGCTGCCGCCTTGGCGCGCAGAAGCGGAATGTGTTTGACCTGACGGGTGTAGGCGGTAGCCGTAAACAGACCGACGATGCGCAGTTCACCAATGACATTGCCGTCAGCATCGAAACGCTTCACACCGATATAGTCCATGTAGGCGCGGCGGTGCACAACGGACTTCACGTTGGCCTTGGTGATGATCAGGAAATCCGGGCCATCAAGGAACGCCAGAATTTCGGGTGTCGTTGTAACGGCATCTTTGCCGAGGCGCAGCACGCGCACGTCCGGATTTGTCAGAATGCCGAGCCCGGTTTCATCGCCGCGTTCAACCTTGGCATGTTTGCCCTTGCCGGAATAGGTATAGTCGCGCATGCCGAGGAAAGTGAAGTTGTTGTCACGCAGCCATTCAAGGAAAGCGACAGCCTCTGTACGTTCAGCCTTGCGGCGGTCCGAACCGCGCTCTGCCAACTCGCTGATGGCCGTGTCGAGTTTGGCCAGCATTGGCTTCCAGTCGTTGGAAGCGGAATGAACCTGTTCAAGGATGGTCTGCAGCCGTTCAATGAGATTGGCTGCCGCATGAGCGGCGATCGGTGCGATATGCAGTTGAATTAGACTGACACTGTCTGCAGGGTCGCTATCGCCTGCCGCCAGATGATAATTGTCGCTGGCCTTTTTATCTGCAACGAGAATGGGGTGAACCGCCAGATAGAGATCGCGGTGGTTGCTGGTGACTTCCCCCATGATGGAATCATAAAGGAACGGCATGTTGCGATCGATGACCGTCAGAATGCAGACGGGAACGCCCTTTGGCGAAACGCCATCAATCTGGCTGATGTCGACATGCGGTTTCTTGCCGTTCCATTTGGCTAACTCATTATGGGTATGGGCCGCGGTTGCTGCCAGCATGGCGGCAGAATAGTTTTCAAGGTCGTCTGCACTTGCACGCCCATAAAGAAGCGCGGTGTCGAGGAATGGCTTTTTCAGTGATTTCGCAACCTCACTGGCCTGAGAGAGCTGTTTTTCTTTCTTGGGATTGTTCCTGTAGACCATGTGTTCCCCCGTGCGGACGACGAATCCAATACAGTTTTGCGATTTTTTGGGCCTCTTGCCCTTCGAATCGCGATCATGGACGCTAAATATGAATAGTTTTGAGGCGGAATCTCGCAAAAATGTCCAAAAACTGAAAATTTGTTTGTAAGGGCGTCCGAATCTCTTTAGGCCGGAAAAATCATCACTGTGGACAGTGTGAAATTAACGGCCAAGCCACCTTATTGCCACCAGAAGCGTGGCCGCTTCGCCACGATTGAAGCAAATTATTGATTTCCACGTATTTTTGTGATACACCAAAAGAACTGATCCACTTAGTGGCATTTTGCGTGCCCGAAACCGCCACGAAAGCAAATATCATTTTGCACGTTGTCTCCGTGACATAGTCTAGTTTTATGTTATCGAATCTACGATTGCGATGGTGTTTTTTTATGCGTGCTGGATTGGATCAGTATGGAGTCACCTGACGGTTTCCCCCGTCTCATACGGGCCTGACCGACCCGAACCCGGAGAAAACTCCGGGTGTGTAACAGGGAGTTTTTAGAACGAATGACGACCCAGCAGAAGAAATCTCCGGCGCGCCACGGATTCAAGACCGGCGAAGCGATTGTATATCCCGCTCATGGAGTCGGCACCATTTCCGCTATTGAAGAGCAGGAAGTGGCTGGCATGAAGCTTGAGCTTTTTGTCATCGACTTCGAAAAGGATAAGATGCGCCTCAAGGTTCCTGTTGCCAAAGCGGTAAGCATTGGCATGCGCAAACTTTCCGAGACTGATTTCGTTGAGCGTGCGCTGAAGGTTGTTCAAGGCAAGGCGAAGGTAAAGCGGACCATGTGGTCCCGCCGTGCCCAGGAATACGATGCCAAGATCAACTCGGGCGATCTGATCGCTATCGCAGAAGTGGTTCGCGACTTGTACCGCGCTGAAAATCAGCCGGAACAGTCCTATTCCGAGCGCCAGCTTTATGAAGCCGCACTTGACCGCATGGCACGCGAAATCGCTGCCGTTAACAAGATGTCGGAAACAGAAGCTGTCCGTCTGGTTGAAACCAACCTCAACAAGGGACCAAAGCGCGGCAAAGTCGTTGAAGAAGACGAAAGCGACGCGGATGATTCCCAGGAAGAAGCTGCATAATCCCAGCTTTTTCATTCTTTAAAAAAGCCCGTCAGTGATGGCGGGTTTTTTTTACGTCTATATTCCGACCCTAGATAACCCTGAGCGTCATGCCTTTGCGCAGATGTTGCAGCAACCGTTGCATGTCACGCAGGCTAAGCCCGACGCAGCCAGCCGTCGGCTGATATCCGGGTCGGATCAGGTGGAAAAATATCGCCGATCCACGATTGCGACCGCGTGTCGAAATATTCCAGTCCAGAACGATGCAGATATCGTAGAGACCATCCTGTCGCATCAATTCTTCATGGCTGGCCTTGAAGGGCGCAGAAACCGGCCGGTTATAAGAGGCATGGTCGGGTGCGTCACACCACAGCATGGTTTTGTGGACCCGTTTCAGGTTCAAAGGCGAGCGGACATTTTTAAGACGGTCGCCGCGGATGAAGCCGTCCAGAATGCGCATGCTGGCGATAGGTGTTTTGCCGTCGCCTTCTTTTTTCAGGACTGTGCGACCGTTGCGGCCAATGGCGGCCTGAAATGTCAGCCCACAATATTGCAAAAGTGCCCGGCTTTTTTGACCGGGAGCTGGTCGCACGACTAGACAGTTGGAGTAGTTGCGCATTTCGCCGCGTGGTTTTGCCATCGATTTCCTGATTTACCCCACTTCCAGAGATCGCTTTCATATCAAATATTCCATGGTTAATGCGACGTTAACCCTCCATCAGATATTTTGACCTGTCATCTGGAATTGTGTCTATGGGCGTCCTTGCCTGTGGGACTGCGAATTTACGGGTTCAGGACATGGGAAAAATGAATTCTCCGGCTTGGGACGACGGTCCGCATCGCTTTGCGCTAAGCGCATTTCTGATGCGTCAGATCATTGCGCTTGCTGGTTTCACTGTTTTTATCGCGCTTGCGCTGGCTGTTGCCGCTCTGGCGACGTGGAACGTTTCTGATCCGAGCTTGTCATACGCAACATCGAATCAACCGACTAACATTCTCGGTTATAGCGGTGCGGCCTTTGCCGATCTTCTGATGCAGTTCTTCGGCCTGTCGGCAATCGTCAGTTTGCTGCCGATATTGGCGTGGTCATTCTGCATGATCTCGGGTCGACGGCTGCGGCGTATTCCGGCGCGGGTTGCCGCCTGGCTTGGTGGTGCATTCGTGTCTGCCGCTGCGATTGGCTGTTTTACCGCACCCGCCACCTGGCCGCTGCCGAATGGCATTGGCGGAGTGATCGGTGACATGATCCTGCGTTTTCCAGCCCTGTTCATCGGTGCGTACCCTACCGGTACCTTCGCCATGATCATCGGCTGCATTTTTGCTGTACCGGCGACCTGGATGCTGTTGTTTGCCTCTGGCATCATTACCGGTGCGCAGGCCGATGAAGATGAAGAAGACGACAAGCCTGCCGTAGTCTCGACCAGCAAGGCGCGCAGCTTGCGTGACATGGAAGAAGATGATGAGGATGATAGCGAAAGTTTCCTCTACCGTATTCTGCCAATCGGCGCTGCTGCCCACTACTGGTACATTACGCAGGCGCGGGCACGTCGCATTTTCGGTATCAAGCCACGCGCATCCTTCCGCAATGATTTCGAGCAACCTTACGACTTCAACGACGAAGACGATGATTTTGTCGCGGATGAAGCACCCGCCCGTCATACCCCAGCGCAACCAGCCCGCATAACACAGCGCACCGAACCCTCGTTCGAGCAGCGTGCAGAAGCGCGTGCACAGTCCGAACGTCGCGTCGTTGCGCCGCCGCCAATCTCGATTGGTGATGAAGAGGATGACGAGCCACCATTTGATGTCGATGAACGCCGTCTTCCTGCAGGTATCCTGTCTGCGGATGACGATGATGATGATCTCGACATGCAGGCAGAAAACTTCGTGGCAGGCACACCACGCCCGGCCAATGGTCAGAAAAACCCGCTGCGTGTAACGCCGCAGGTTACGCGTCCGCAGCCAAGTGCGCGGGTCATGCGTGAGGCACAGGCATCCTTTATCGATCCTGATGGCTTCCAGCTTCCTTCGGTCCATCTTCTGGCAGAGCCAAAGGGTGTGGTGCGTGACCATACGCTGAGCGAAGAAATGCTCGAGCAGAATGCCCGCATGCTGGAAGGTGTTCTGGAAGACTTTGGCGTTAAGGGTGAAATCATCCATGTCCGCCCGGGTCCTGTTGTTACGCTTTATGAACTGGAGCCTGCGCCAGGTATCAAATCGTCGCGTGTTATCGGCCTTGCCGATGATATTGCCCGCTCAATGAGTGCGATTGCAGCGCGTGTTGCCGTGGTCCCCGGCCGTAATGCCATCGGTATCGAATTGCCGAACCACAGCCGCGAAACGGTTTATCTGCGCGAACTGATCGGCAGCCGTGATTTCGAGGGCAGCAAGGCAAAGCTCGCCATGTCGCTCGGCAAGACCATTGGCGGTGAACCTGTTATCGCCGACCTTGCCAAGATGCCTCACCTGCTGGTGGCTGGTACGACCGGTTCGGGTAAGTCAGTTGCCATCAACACCATGATCCTGTCCTTGCTCTACCGTTTGTCCCCAGAGCAGTGCCGCCTGATTATGATTGATCCGAAGATGTTGGAATTGTCTGTCTATGACGGTATTCCGCACCTGTTGTCACCAGTGGTGACCGATCCGAAGAAGGCTGTTGTCGCGCTCAAGTGGACCGTGCGCGAGATGGAAGAACGTTACAAAAAGATGTCGAAGATCGGTGTGCGTAACATCGATGGGTTCAACTCGCGTGTTCAGCAGGCGCTGGACAAGGGTGAAGTGCTGACACGTACCGTTCAGACTGGCTTTGACCGCCAGACCGGCGAAGCAATCTATGAGACGGAGGAGTTCGATCTCAAGCCGATCCCCTATATCGTTGTGATCATCGACGAAATGGCCGACCTGATGATGGTCGCCGGCAAGGACATTGAAGGTGCCGTACAGCGTCTGGCACAGATGGCCCGTGCTGCCGGTATCCACGTTATCATGGCAACGCAGCGCCCATCGGTTGACGTTATTACCGGTACGATCAAGGCCAACTTCCCAACCCGTATCTCCTTCCAGGTAACGTCGAAGATCGACAGCCGCACGATCCTTGGAGAGCAGGGCGCCGAGCAGCTTCTTGGCATGGGTGACATGCTTTACATGGCGGGCGGCGGACGTATCCAGCGTGTTCACGGTCCTTTCGTATCGGATAATGAAGTCGAGGAAATCGTTGCCTATCTGAAGACACAGGGTGCACCGGAATATCTCGAAGCCATCACCATCGATGAAGATGAAGACGGTGGTGCCGGTGGTGGACCTGCCGGAACCAGCAACCTTGCGGATTCGGAAGATCCTTACGATCAGGCCGTTGCCGTGGTTCTGCGGGATGGCAAGGCATCGACGTCCTACATCCAGCGACGTCTTGGCATTGGTTACAACCGTGCCGCTTCACTGATCGAACGTATGGAAAAGGAAGGCGTCATCGGTCCGGCGAACCATGCCGGCAAGCGCGAAATTCTCGTGCCGACGGAAGCCGACATCATAGAGCGATAAATCTGCGCAACCCCTTGGGCAGCATGAACGTTTGTTAACCTGAAACGTCATGAAGCTGCCGCCTTTTCAAGGCATTTGGGTGAGCGATGAAGGAGAATAGTATGAACGAAATCACACCGGTCCGTGACACGAATGAAGGCTTGGAACAACCGGGCGTTACACGTCGCGGATTGTTGTCGGCCGTTTCCATGGCGGGTGTGTTTGCCGCAGTTGGGCTTTCGCCGGTTGCTGCTTTGGCGCAGGCCCCGGCCAACGCAACCGCCCAGAAGATTGCCAATCACTTTTCGTCCGTCAAAACCATGATGGGTGAATTTGTGCAGTTTGGCCCACGTGGCGAACAGACCGGTGGCAAGTTTTACATCGAGCGGCCCGGCAAATTGCGCTTCAATTATGAAGACCCATCACCAATGCGTGTTATCTCTGATGGCAACAACGTCGTCATCGGCAATATGAAGCTCAAGACCTGGGATATTTACCCGCTGTCCAAGACACCACTCAGCCTACTTTTGTCCAACAAGATCGACCTGTCCAACGACAAGGTTAAGAACGTCAAGGAAGAGCCAGACCTCACCACCATCGTGCTTGGCGACAAGAGCATTTTTGGTGAAGCCACAATTACATTGATGTTTGACCCTAAAACCTTCGATCTGCGCCAGTGGACGACCACTGACACCCAGAACAAGGACACCACCGTGATGATCTTTAATGTTCAGACCGGTGTCGACTTTGACAAGCGTGTGTTCAACATCAATTATGATGAAGTGCGTCGCCGCGGCAAATAAGCTGCTGGCGGTTTTGCACTGTTCCACGGAAAGGCGGCTTTAGGCCGCCTTTTTTGTTCAGGTTTCCAGTTCGATAGTGTAAGCCTGCCGCAAGGGTTACCGGCCTTGCCGGTACATGGGAACGCGGAGCAATTCATGACATTTTCGATAACCACCTGGAACATCAATTCCGTGCGGTTGCGCATGCCGATCGTTGAACAGTTTCTTGTCCGTTACCAGCCCGACGTACTGTGCCTTCAGGAAACGAAATGTCCCAATGGTGAGTTTCCTCTGAAGCCGCTCAAGGCGCTGGGATATGAACATGTGATGATCCACGGCCAAAAAGGCTACCACGGCGTGGCGATTGCCTCCAAGCTGCCGCTGAGCGAAGATCACCGTCAGGACTATTGTGGCGTGGGTGATGCCCGTCATGTTTCGGCAATCGTGGAAGCCGGTTCACGTCGGATTCGCGTTCATAATTTTTATGTGCCGGCTGGTGGCGATGAGCCGGATCGCAGCATCAACCCGAAATTCGGTCACAAGCTGGATTTTATCGAGGAGATGAAGGTGCTGAAGTCCAATGCCGGTCCGGGGCTTTCCTCCATTCTGGTCGGTGATCTGAACATCGCGCCACTGGAGAATGACGTCTGGTCACACAAGCAGCTTTTGAAGATCGTCAGCCATACACCTGTCGAAACCGAAGGTTTGCTGGATGTGATGAAGAAAGGCGACTGGCTGGACCTGATGCGCCTTAACGTACCGGACAGCGAAAAGATCTACACGTGGTGGAGCTACCGCGCCAAGGAATGGGATGTGGCCAACCGTGGCCGTCGTCTGGACCATATCTGGTCATCTCCGGATCTTGGCCCATCGCTGGACAAGATCGAGATCCTGCGCGAAGCACGCGGCTGGAACCGGCCATCCGACCACGTTCCGGTGACGGCCCATTTCAAGTTTTGAGCATAGTGTTGGCTGACTGACCGGTTTTGTCAGTTAAAACGGTGCTGCATGGCCGCCGCACCTGATGCCAGTGATGCGAGGTTATCGCGAATACGTGCGATAACCATGTCGGCCACATCAGGATATTCTTCGACCAGACGGTGGAAGAGGGTGCGGGTTATCCTAATAACCTCTGAATCTTCTGCTGCTACGGCCGTGAATTTACGTTCACACAGCGTAAAAAGTGCGAGTTCCGACAGAAGCGTGCCTTCACCCGACCGTGTGGCCAGAACAGGCTTTCCGCCACGCCCCATGTTGGACAGTTCAAACAATCCCTTGATCACCAGAAAAGCGCATTCGGCCGGTGAGTTTTCGCGAAATAGCAACTGACCCGTCGACACCCGGCGACGCTCGGCACCAAAGGCGATCAGACGCAACTGATCTTCGCTGAGGCCCGCAAACAGCGGGACCTGCGAAAGCAGCCGAATGTCGTCCATCAATGCCATGACGTGCTCCGCAACGCGTTGTGTTTTTTAAAGAGATATTGCTAGCATCAAAACACCAAAACGCAGTGCATTTCCAGCCCGAGAAAGGTATGGAAACGCACTGTCATATAGTTTTCCTGCGCTTGCAGTGCGATCTGACGTGTCGGATGCACTTCCGAACGCAAAGTTCAGGGAACGATCTTGTAGCCGCCGTTTTCGGTAATGAGGATTTCGGCGTTGGAAGGATCGCGTTCAATCTTCTGGCGCAGGCGGTAGACATGTGTTTCCAAAGTATGAGTGGTCACACCGGAGTTATAGCCCCAGACTTCTTCCAGCAGAACGTCGCGGGTGACAACCGTATTTCCGGCTCTGTAAAGATAGCGGATGATTGCCGCTTCTTTCTCTGTCAAGCGGATCTTTTTGTTGTCTTCCGTCGTCAGAAGCTTCTGGCTCGGCTTGAACTGGTACGGACCAACCGTAAAGACGGCGTCTTCACTCTGCTCGTACTGGCGCAACTGTGCGCGGATGCGCGCCAGCAGCACCGCAAAGCGGAACGGTTTGGTGACGTAGTCGTTGGCGCCAGCCTCGAGTCCGAGGATTGTATCGGAATCGGTGTCATGGCCTGTCAGCATGATGATGGGTGCCTTGAAGCCGCCCTTGCGCATCAATTTGACCGCTTCACGCCCATCCATGTCAGGCAGGCCAACATCCATGATCAACAAGTCAACCTGCGCGTCCTTGACCGTCTGGATGGCCTTGGCAGCGTTTGCGCCTGTCAGCAGCGAGAACTCCTCATAGGGCGACAATTGCTCGCTCAGCGTCTCACGCAGGTCATCATCGTCGTCAACAAGAAGGATTGTTCGAGCCGTCATGCGTTGCTTGCCTTTTGTTTCAATAACTTGTTTGCGGTTCGAACTCATATTTAGTGCTCAGAACGCAGGATAAAAGGCAAAAAAGCGTGATAATGGGCGATTAGTGCCTCCCTTCATGATTTTCGGGGTATTTTTCGCGCTCAAAGCACCTCGTTAGCGCAAATAAAAAAGGCCGCCCCGTTTCCGGTGCGGCCTTCCGATATCCAGAACGAGGCCGAGGCCTCATTCGAAATCTTATTCAGCAGCTGCTTCTGCTGCCTTTGCTGCTTCTTCTGCAGCCTTTGCTTCAGCGGCGTCTGCTGCTGCCTTTTCGGCTGCCAGAGCCTGTGCTGCTGCAACCTTTTCAGCTTCCAGACGTGCCTTTTCTTCGGCAATTGCCTGACGCTCAGCGTCGTTCAGCTTGCGAGCGCGTGTACCAGTGTTTTCAATGATACGTGCAGACTTACCGCGACGGTCGCGCAGGTAGTACAGCTTCGCGCGACGAACCTTACCGCGACGAACAACTTCAACGCCTTCAACCAGCGGAGAGTACATCGGGAATACGCGCTCAACGCCTTCGCCGTAGGAAATTTTGCGAACTGTGAAGCTTTCGTTGATGCCGCCGCCGGAACGGGCGATAACGACGCCTTCGTAAGCCTGTACGCGTGTACGGGTACCTTCCGTAACGCGTACGTTAACGCGAACGGTGTCACCTGGGGAGAACTCAGGCAGGGTGCGCTTGGCAGCAATCTTGGCGGCCTGTTCGGCTTCCAGCTGTTCGATAATGTTAGTCATATTAACCTCTAATTTCTTCTGAAACAGCCAGAGCGCTCAACATGGTCCTCTTGGATCAAAGCCTCGAGGGTTTGCCTTGCGGCAGGAGCGAATTCACCATTCTTTGCTTGCGGTTAAGGGATATTTCCCATTTCCACGGGCGCAAATACAGCAAAGTGGCGCATTTGTCATCCCATTAAACGCAATATTTATCACCAAAAGCCGGTTCAGCATGGATTGCGAGGCCCAAAAGCACGCTATATGGCATGCCCATTCCCGGGAGAGGTTCCATGTCGATCTTTATGGCAGTTCTTTTATTTGCGACAGGGCTTTTCGCCGGCATAGCCAATGCCATTGCCGGTGGTGGCACGTTTTTGACATTTGGTGCTATGACACTGGCTGGCATCACACCGATCTCGGCCAATGCGACATCCGCGATCGTCCAGTTTCCAGGCTATGTCACCTCGGCCATCGCCTACCTGCCGGAAATCAGGCGCCATTGGCGCGAGGCCGTTGTGTTGTGCATCGTCTCAGTGATTGGCGCATTGATGGGTGCGCTTCTCTTGCTGTCGCTGGACAACAGTTCTTTCAGGCAACTGGTGCCTTGGCTGCTGTTTGCTGCAACCGTGCTTTTTGCCGCCGGTCCGTGGCTGAGGCCCAAATCCAGCACGGAGCGTTCGGCGGGTAACCTGTCCAGTGTGCTGTGCCAGGGATTGGTGTCCATCTACGGCGGCTTTTTCAGCGCCGGTCTTGGCATCATGATGTTGGCCGTCCTCGGCCTGACGACGGGTGGCAGCTATCACTACATGAACGCGTTGAAAAACCTGCTGTCGGTCGTCGTTGCCTTTATCGCCATTGTTGTTTTTGTCAGCGGAGGCGTTGTCTCATGGATGGCGGCGCTGGTGATGATCCCCGGTGCTGCGATCGGCGGATATGTTGGGGTTCATATCGCAAGACGTGTGCCGCAGTGGCTGGTGCGTCTGCTTGTCGTTGCCGTCGGAACCATGCTGACAGGGTATTATTTCTTCACGCTCTGACTGTCTTTTGGCAGAAGATCAGGCCGACGTTCGCGTGTCAGGGCGAGTGCCTGTTCGCGTCGCCATTTTTCAATGGCAGCGTGGTTTCCGGAGGTCAGAACAGCGGGAATATCGCGTTCTTCCCAGACCTGCGGGCGCGTGTAATGGGGGTGTTCCAACAGGCCGCCCTCGAAACTCTCATGCACGCCAGAGAGGTCGTTGCCCATCACACCTGGCAGAATACGCACCACCGCATCCAGAAGCGTCAGCGCTGCCGGTTCACCGCCGGACAGGATGTAATCGCCAATGCAGACCTCTTCGAGATTGCGGGCATCAATGACGCGCTGGTCGATGCCTTCAAAGCGACCGCAAACGATAATGGCGCCTTCTGCCTCGGCCAGTTGGCGCACGCGCTCCTGTGTCAAAGGCTTTCCGCGTGGGCTCATCAACAGACGTGGTCTGTTATCACCCTGCGAGACGTGATCAATGGCCCGTGCCAGAACGTCCGGTTTCAGCACCATGCCGGCACCACCGCCTGCGGGCGTGTCATCGACGCTACGATGTTTGTCTGTTGCAAATTCGCGAATCTGCACCGTTTCCAACGACCACTGTTCACGCTCAAGCGCCTTGCCAGCGAGTGAGTAGCCCAAATGTCCCGGAAACATTTCCGGGTAGAGTGTCAGGACGGTGGCCTTGAAGGTCATGTTATTTCTTCTTGCCGAAAACCGGATGGTCAGGATCGTCCTTGCCATCATCGGGGTTATCGATCAGTCCGGCGGCCATCGGGTCAATGAGGATCTTGCCAGCTTCGAGATCGATTTCCAGAACCGCCGCTTCCGAGAAAGGAATAAGGGCAGGGCGTCTTCCCGCACCTTTCAGCTCCAACAGATCGCCAGCGCCAAAGTCATGAACGGCGGTGACCGAACCATAGCTCTTGCCATCGGCGTCAACGGCTTCAAGCCCTTCCAGATCGGTGTAGAAAAACTCGTCATCATCAAGTTCGTCGTCGGGCAGATTTTCCCGATCGATGAAAAGCTCAAGACCGTTCAGGGCTTCTGCCGCATTGCGGTCGTTGATCCCACGGAACCTGACGATCACCACCGTCTTGTTCTCGCGCATTTCGAGAATTTCGAAAACACGTCCGTCAGCCGCTACAAGGTTGCCGTAATCGCCGAGCGCCATAGCGTCGTCTGTATAGGAGCTGACGCGCACTTCACCGCGCAGGCCTTGCGCCGCGCCGATTTTGGCCATCAGAATCGGGTTTTCCAGCTTTGCCATGGGCTCGTCCGTTGGAGAATGTTGATGAAGATGCTTGTAAAAGCATGCATTCGAAATTGAAACAAAAAATGCCTGAAACCCGGCCAGTTGCGCTTTTAAAACGTCGATGGCTCAAGTGTTTCAAAACAAAAACGGGCAGCATGAACCATGCCACCCGCTTCTTGATGCATAAATGCCGGACTTATTCGGCAGCAGAAGCTTCTGCAGCAGCAGCAGCGGCGTCTTCAGCCTTCTGCTTCTTCTCAGCAATACGCTCCAGCGCCTTCTTGCCTGGCTTTGCCTTGTCTGGGTTGCTGCGTGTTGCACGCTCAGCAATACCAGCTTCGTTCAGGAAGCGCAGAACGCGGTCGGTTGGCTGTGCGCCCTTTTCGAGCCAGGTCTTCACCAGGTCAGCGTTCAGTTCGATGCGCAGTGGGTTGTCCTTGGCCAGCATTGGGTTCCAGGAACCAACCTTTTCGAGGAAACGGCCGTCGCGTGGCGAACGGGCGTCAGCAACTACGATCTGGTAGTAAGGGCGCTTCTTGGAACCACCGCGTGCGAGACGAATTTTAAGTGTCATGTCATTTACTCCTTGAGATGTCGTGTCCGCCTATCAGGCGGTCTTTTCGTTGCTGCCATGTTCGGCAGCGATTGCTTCATGATGCCGGATGACTTCCTTGATGATGAAGTTCAAGAACTTCTCGGCGAAATCCGGATCCAGATTGGCATCCTTTGCCAGACGGCGAAGGCGTTCGATCTGGTATTCTTCGCGCGCCGGATCTGCCGGCGGCAATTCGTACTTGGCTTTCAGGACACCGACTGCCTTGGTGCAGCGGAACCGTTCAGCCAGAACATGGACCAGTGCTGCATCGATGTTGTCGATGGACTGGCGGTATTCTGCGAGCTGGGCTTTCACTTCAGAATTGGTCATGATCGCACTCACTTCTTCTTCGGAAAGCCAGGTAGGCCGGGCAATCCGCCGCCGCCCAGACCGGGAAGTCCGCCTGGCAGGCCACCGAGGCCTGGCATTGCGCCTGGTTTGGTCAGTCCTGCGGCTTCGGCCTGCTTCTGCAAGGCTTCAAGCTGCTTGGGGTCCATGTTGGCGAGATCAGGCATGCCGCCCATTCCACCCATGCCGCCAAGGCCCATTTTGCCTGCAAGGCCGCCCATCATCTGCTTCATGATGCCGCCCTTGCCTTTACCGCCCATGGCTTTCATCATATCGGCCATGCCGCGATGCATCTTGAGCAGCTTGTTGATTTCGGCGGCATCCGTGCCGGAACCGGCGGCGATACGCTTTTTGCGGCTATGCTTGAGCATATCAGGATTGGCACGCTCAGCCTTGGTCATCGACGAGATGATGGCGATCTGGCGGTCGAACATCTTGTCGTTCAGACCGGCCGAAGCCATCTTGTCCTTCATGCCTGCCATGCCGGGCATCAGACCCATGATGCCGCCCATGCCGCCCATCTTTTTCATCTGGGCAAGTTGGTCAGCAAGATCATTGAGGTCGAATTTGCCCTTGGCCATTTTTTCGGCCATGGCGCGGGCTTTTTCGGCGTCGATGTTTTCAGCGGCTTTTTCAACCAGCGAAACAATGTCGCCCATGCCGAGAATACGGTCTGCGATACGGCGTGGATGGAATTCATCCAGTTCGCCCATACGCTCGCCCGTACCAATCAGCTTGATCGGCTTGCCGGTAACAGCGCGCATCGAAAGGGCGGCACCGCCGCGGCCATCACCGTCCATACGGGTCAGGACAAGGCCGGTGATGCCAACGCGCTCATCGAAATTGCGGGCGAGATTGACGGCGTCCTGACCGGTCAAGCTGTCGGCAACCAGCAGGATTTCATGCGGGTTGGACTTCTTCTTGATATCGGCCATTTCCAGCATCAACGGTTCGTCGATGTGGGTACGGCCAGCCGTATCGAGGATGACGACGTCATGGCCGCCGAGTTTCGCAGCCTGAACGGCGCGTGCGGCGATATCTGTCGGGGACTGTCCGGCGATAACAGGCAGGGTGTCGATGCCGGTCTGTACGCCAAGCTGGCGCAGCTGTTCCTGGGCGGCTGGACGACGCGTGTCGAGAGATGCCATCAGCACCTTCTTCTTCTCGCGGTCGGTCAGGCGCTTGGCGATTTTGCCGGTGGTGGTTGTCTTACCAGAACCCTGCAGACCCACCATCATGATAACAACAGGGGCCGGTGCATGAAGGTCGATTGAAACGCCTTCAGAACCCAGCATTTCAACCAGCTCGTCGTGAACGATCTTCACAACCATCTGGCCAGGCTTGATGGACTTTAGAACGGAAGCGCCAACTGCCTTTTCACGCACCTTGTCCGTGAAGGAACGTACAACTTCCAGCGCCACGTCGGCTTCCAAAAGCGCGCGGCGAACCTCGCGCAGGGCTGCCGATACATCGGCTTCCGACAGCGCGCCACGGCCGGTCAGTCCATTTAGAATGGAACCAAGGCGGTCCTGGAGGTTTTCAAACATCGTTTCTTCCTTCTTCGTTCCGGGGTTTCCGAAACGTCGGTGCTTTTGCTGGCAAAAACAAGACGCAAAGCCAAAAAGCACCCGAGGGCGCGACGCGCTGTCGGGTGTTGACCTCCGGGATCTCTTTATACCTTTTCGGGTCCCGGTCGGTGGCTTGGAGTCTTGAAACTGCCAGCTAATCGGTGCGGATAAACAGGAAAGTGATGGGAAAGTCAAGGCTCTCAGGTGTTTTAGAGGCCTTGGGCAATAACTCCCGGCAATGTGATGGCAAAGCAAGGTCCTGTCACATTGAATATAGCCGGTGCCGTGGCTATATCATCGCGATGAAACGTCGCAACCTTTTTCGATTGTCAGCTCTGGCCGCGCTTGCTGCGGGTGGTGTTTTTGCCGCCACCAAGTCGAAGGCGGCTGGCTATTATCACGGCCCGGTTTCCGATCACTTTGACGGGACACGTTTTTTTAACCCCGGTGGTGAACCTCCGGGGAATTTTTTTGATCTTTTGAAATGGCGCACCAACGGTGCAAAGGCCACTTGGCCGCAGGATTATCCCAGTCCTTATCCGACCGCAAAACCGGACCAGCGGGTCAATGGCGCCGATTTGCGCATTACTTTTGTCGGTCACGCGTCTTTCCTGATCCAGACGGCCGGCCTGAACATCCTGGCTGATCCGGTTTGGTCGCAGCGGACGAGCCCTTTTTCCTTCGCCGGCCCGAAGCGGGTCAATCCGCCCGGTATCGTGTTCGAGGATCTTCCGCCAATCGACATCGTTCTGGTGACACATAATCATTACGACCATCTCGATATCGAGACCTTGAAGCGATTGCAGGCTGCCCATAAACCAACATTCATTACGCCACTGGGCAATGACAGCATTATCCTGTCCGATGTGCCTGATGCGAAGATAGAGGTCGGTGATTGGGGCGATGTGATCACCGCTGGTAACGGCGTGAAAATTCACGTGGAGCCCTGCCATCATTGGTCTGCGCGTGGTTTGAATGATCGGCGCATGGCGCTCTGGGCGGCATTTGTCATCGAGACACCCGGCGGTAAAATATACCACATTGGCGATACTGGTTTCTTTCAGGGCAACAACTATCGGGCTGTGAAGGAAAAACATGGCGCGTTTCGCCTGGCAAACCTGCCGTTTGGTGCCTACGAACCACGCTGGTTCATGAAGGGGCAACACCAGAACCCGGCAGAGGCGGTGGAGGGCATGGTGCTGTGTGATGCGCGGCATGTCTGCGGTCATCACTGGGGTACCGTTCAGCTGACTGATGAGGCGATTGATGCACCGGTGTTTGCGCTTCAACTGGCGCTCAATGAAAAAGGGCTGGAGCACAACCGTTTCCGACCGATGCGTCCCGGTGAGGTTTTCGACGTTCCTGCGTGAGTGGCCTTTTCAGGATTAGGGCCAGCCACTGTTCGCAGCCATGATCATACGCGGCTGACGCATGCCATGCATGTTGGCTCAAGGCTGGTAATTTGCTGCACTTTCCGCCATATAGGGCAAAATAAGCCTGCTCTCTGTGACGGGCATTTTCTCTATCAGGTACACGAGCTATGGCGAACACGGTCGAATTTGCGAAGATGAATGGACTTGGAAACAAGATCCTGGTTGTCGATATGCGCGGCCGCACTGACGATGTCACGCCGGAAGCTGCGATTGCGCTGAATGCGGATACAGCCACCCAGTTCGATCAGATCATGGCGATCCATGACCCCAAACTTGCCGGTACCGACGCTTATATCGATATTCTCAACTGTGATGGAACCAAGGCGCAGGCGTGTGGCAATGGTACGCGCTGTGTGGTGCAGGCGCTGTCGTCCGAAACAGGCAAAAAGACCTTCACCTTCCAGACTGTTGCCGGCATTCTGAATGCTGTAGAACACGAGGATGGCATGATTTCGGTCGACATGGGCAAGCCCAGGTTTGGCTGGCAGGAAATTCCTCTGTCCGAGGAGTTCCATGATACCAGCCGCATCGAATTGCAGATCGGGCCCATCGACAATCCCATCCTGCATTCGCCAGCCGTAATGTCGATGGGCAATCCGCACGCTATCTTCTGGGTCGATCGTGATCCGATGGACTTCGATCTGGAGCGTTTCGGTCCACTGCTTGAAAACCATCCGATGTTTCCGGAAAAGGCCAATATAACGTTGGCGCAGGTCACGTCAGACGCATCACTGCGCACCCGCACATGGGAACGTGGTGCAGGCTTGACGCTTGCCTGCGGTTCTGCCGCCTGTGCAGCCGGCGTCAGCGCGGCACGCACGGGTAGAACCGGGCGTACCGTGACCATCGATGTTGCCTCAAGCCCGATCCGTGTGCCGCTGACCATCGAATGGCGCGATGATGATCATGTCATGATGACTGGTCCTGCCGAATGGGAATGGTCCGGTGCCGTTGATCCGCAGAATGGCACTTGGCAGCGCGATGAAGCCAGTGAGACATCGTCCCGTGAGGCTTCAGTAAAATGAGCGGCGTCGAGGTCATTACCTTCGGCTGTCGTCTCAATACCTATGAATCGGAAGTGATGAAGGCCGAGGCGGAAAAAGCCGGGCTCAACAATGCCGTTCTGGTCAATACCTGTGCCGTGACGGGCGAGGCTGTGCGTCAGGCGCGCCAGGCCATTCGGCGTGCGCGCCGCGACAATCCGCACGCCCGCATCATTGTTACCGGTTGTGCTGCACAGACCGAGAAGCTGACCTTTGCCGACATGCCTGAGGTGGATGCAGTGCTCGGTAATGAGGAGAAGCTGAAAAGCGCTTCCTACCGCGCCCTTCCGGATTTTGGTGTGTCTGCGGAAGAAAAACTGCGCGTCAACGATATCATGAGCATCAAGGCGACAGCGCCGCAAATGGTCAAACATATTGACGGGCACGTTCGCGCGTTTATTCAGGTACAGAATGGCTGTGATCATCGCTGCACCTTTTGTATCATTCCTTATGGTCGCGGTAACTCTCGCTCGGTGCCGATGGGAGCGGTTGTCGAACAGGCCCGCAAGCTGACCGAAAGCGGTTACCGCGAAATCGTGCTGACCGGGGTGGATGCGACCAGTTATGGTGCTGATCTGCCGGGTGAACCTTCGCTTGGTTATCTCGCCAAGACCTTGCTGAAACAGGTGCCGGATATCCTGCGCTTGCGGCTGTCGTCGATCGACAGCATAGAAGCAGACAAACATTTGATGGATCTGATCGCCGATGAACCACGGTTCATGCCGCATCTGCATCTCTCGCTGCAGCATGGCGACGACATGATCCTGAAACGCATGAAGCGCCGTCATCTGCGCGATGATGCCATTCGTTTCTGCAACGAGGTAAGGGCTCTGCGGCCTGATATTGCATTCGGTGCTGACATGATTGCCGGTTTCCCGACAGAAACCGAAGACATGTTCGAAAATGCTGCCACACTTGCGGAAGAGTGCGGCATTTCCAATTTGCATGTTTTTCCCTACAGTCCGCGTGCCGGAACACCGGCAGCGCGCATGCCGCAGCTTGACCGTGGTCTGGTGAAAGAGCGTGCGGCAAGGCTACGTGAGCGGGGTGAGGTGCTAAAACTTCGTCATCTGCAAAATATGGTTGGCAGCGAGCAGACTATTCTGGTTGAAAACAACGGTTTTGCGCATACCGACAATTTTACGCTGGTTGCAGCCCCATCGCTTGAGCCGCGCACTCTTGCGCGTGTTGCGATTACCGGTCACAACGGCAAGCACCTTACAATGGAACTTCTGGCTGCAAACGCGGCCTGAGAAAACGATACGGAACTATCATGGCCCTTGGCTTCATCAAAAAGGTCTTTTCATTCGGCAAGGACAAAGCCGAAGACGACAAGGCTGAACCAAATGGCCTGAAGGAACAGTCATCTGAAGCTGCCTTTGAACAGGCTTTGGCCGAAGCGCAGCAACATTCTCCCGTCGATGACCCGGTGCTTGAAGTCGAGGTCGAAACTGCTGGTGGCCCTGCTCCCGATGAAGTGATGCAGTCAGACGCGGTTGAACCGCAGACGGAACCGGATGATGCGCCACTGCTTCCTGCTGCATTGGAAGCCAGCGATATTGGTGTCGTACCTCTTTCGCTGCTCGAGGTTGAAGCGGAAGCCGAAGCGGCAGAGGATGAAACGTCGTTTGCCGTCGCTGATGAACCGGTCGTTGAAGACGAGCCGGTAACAACGGCTGATAAGGCCGAGGCCGTTGTTGAGGCCGAAGAACAAATTATTTCATCTGCGATTGCGGAAACGGCTGCGACTGTGCTGCCGAAAGGATTTTCGACAGCCAGCGAGATTGTTGTGCCGGTTGAAGAAACACCGCAGCAGAAGCTGACATGGTTTCAGCGTCTTCGTGCCGGGTTGGCGCGGACTTCTTCGCAACTGACCAGCCAGATCTCGGCGTTGTTCACCAAGCGCAAGCTGGACGAAGACACACTGGACGAGCTGGAAGATTTGCTGATTCAGTCAGACCTTGGTGTCGAAACTGCGATGCGCATCACCGGTGCATTGTCGTCCGAGCGTTATGGCAAGGATGTCAGCGGCGAAGATGTGGCGCGCATCATGGCTGGTGAAATCACCAAGGTTTTGACCCCGGTCGCCAAGCCGCTGCAACTTGATCTCAATCACAAACCACATGTCATTCTGGTGGTGGGTGTCAATGGTACCGGCAAAACCACGACCATTGGCAAGCTTGCGGCCAAACTGTCCGGTTCCGGGCTCAAGGTTATGCTTGCAGCAGGCGACACGTTCCGTGCCGCGGCGATTGAACAGTTGAAAATCTGGGCGGATCGTACCGGATCTGAGTTCATCGGGACGAAGCTGGGCGCTGATGCTGCTGGCCTTGCCTATGACGCCTATGAGCAGGCGCGGGCCCAAAAAAGCGACGTTCTGATTATCGATACGGCCGGCCGTTTGCAGAACAAGACAGAGTTGATGGCCGAGCTTGAAAAGATCGTGCGTGTGCTTGGCAAGCTTGATCCAGACGCGCCGCACACTGTCTTGCAAACACTTGATGCAACGACAGGCCAGAACGCCATGAACCAGGTGGAGATTTTCCGCAACGTGGCGGGTGTGAATGGCCTGATTATGACAAAATTGGATGGCACGGCTCGCGGCGGTATCCTCGTTGCCATTGCTGCGAAGCACAAGCTGCCGGTTTATTTCATCGGCGTGGGCGAAGGCGTGGACGATCTGGAACCGTTTGAGGCAGAAGATTTCGCGAAGGCGATTGCGGGAGTTTGATGATGGACGTGGAAAGCAATCAGCGCGAAAGCGAAAATATGGTCAAGGAGACCAGCCCTCTGTTGAAGATGGTGCTGGAACTTGGCCCGTTGATGGTTTTCTTCTTTGCCAATTCGCGTGGTGACTGGCTTGCTGAAAAGTTTCCGGTGCTGACCGAATTCGGTGGCCCGATCTTTATCGCGACTGGTCTGTTCATGATTGCCACCGCCGCTTCGTTGATCGTGTCGTGGATCATGACCCGCAAACTGCCGATGATGCCGCTGATCTCCGGCATCGTGGTGTTTGTGTTTGGCGCGCTGACATTGTGGCTGCAGAACGACACTTTCATCAAGATGAAGCCCACCATCGTCAACACTCTGTTTGGTGCGATCCTGCTGGGTGGTTTGCTGTTTGGACAGTCGTTGCTGGGTTACGTCTTCAATTCCGCTTTCAAACTGACTGACGAAGGCTGGCGCAAGCTGACCCTTCGCTGGGGCATTTTTTTCCTGTTTCTCGCGGTGTTGAATGAAGTCGTTTGGCGGAACTCCTCGACCGATTTCTGGGTCGCTTTCAAGGTCTGGGGCACCATGCCGGTCACCGTTTTGTTCACCATGGCACAGATGCCGCTGATCATGCGTCACTCGGTTGAACCGCTGGTGAAAGACGAAAAATGACCGTTGCGGATCTCACTGTCAGCCGTAGCTCATCGCTGAAATGGTTTGGCGTCGCCGCAGCACTTCTGCTGGCGCAGATCGTCATTCTTTATTTCATGGGCCGTATTCCGATCTGCGAATGCAGCTACGTCAAGCTGTTCGAGCCGGGCGTCAACACACCGGGCAACTCGCAGCATTTGTCCGACTGGTATACGCCGTCGCATATCATTCACGGCTTCCTGTTCTTCGGCCTTGCATGGCTGCTGTTTCGCAAACAACCGATTGCTATGCGCCTGTCATTTGCGGTGTTGATCGAGGCCGCCTGGGAACTGCTTGAAAATTCCCCTCTGATTATCGACCGCTATCGCAGTGCCACCATGGCGCTTGGTTACTCCGGTGACAGTATTCTCAATTCGGCCATGGACACTGTTTTCATGGCGCTTGGTTTCTTCTTCGCCGCGCGCATGCCTGTATGGGTGACCGTCGTGGTGGCTGTTGTCTTTGAGGTGTTCACGGGGTGGCTGATCCGAGACAATCTGACGCTCAATGTCATCATGCTGCTGTGGCCGATCGATGCCATCAAGGAATGGCAGAACGCGATTTCCTGATCCGTGTAATAGTCGTCAATCGTTATGAAACAATACATAACTGATGTCACATCGTGCTGACTTCACATGGATTCTTAACGGAAAGCATCTAGATGTCCATGCTCGCTGGGGATCACGCATTGAACCGGATGCACGGCCATGCCGTGACGCCGGTAGCACCACGCATCGCATTTAACAAAAACTGTTTCTGATCAAGGCTTCGTCACCGTGCAGGATAATTTCGCCTATCTGCTTCCGTTTATCATGCTTACATTTGGCCTGGTATTTCTCGGTTTGCAGACCATGGGTTTCAAGCCTGCGCGTTTCTGGGGCATTGGTTACATCTGTGCGGCTCTGGGCTTTTCAAGCCCGATGTTTTTTGCCGATGATGCCTTTCTGGTGCATGCCCTGATTTCCAACATCCTGTTTTTTTCCGCGTTCTTTTTTTACGGCCATGCGTTGCTGGTGCAATTTGAGGTCAAGACGCTACTTGGTTGGCGCATCGGATTTCTGGCCGCAGCCTATGCGGTTGTGTCGTATTTTATTGTCTTCCAGATCGATTTGCGCGCTGAACTTGCGCTGAGTGATTTGATGTGCGCTGCGCTGCTTGCGCCGTGCATCCTGCTGGTCGCAAATAAGACCCGGCATGTAATGGACAAGGTGCTACTGGCGGCGAGCTCGGCCGTGGTATTGGAAACTATTATTCGCGTGAGCGTGCTTCTGGTGATGACACCGGGCGGTTCGCCTCGTGACATTGATGCCTTCATGGCGTCGGACTATGCATTCCTGATGCAGATGACTGCCAGTATCTTCGGTTTCCTGATGGCGCTTGCCGTGCTGGCCAGTGTGGTTGCCAATGTTCTTTTGCAGCATCGCCATGCCGCTGATCATGATCCGCTCACTGGTCTGTTGAACCGACGTGGTTTTGATGACCGTTCTCCGGATTTCCGCGGACAGGAACAGCCGGAAGGCACCGTTTTGATGTGCGATATCGACCACTTCAAACATGTCAACGACCAGTTCGGACATGCGGCCGGTGATCGTGTTATCATCGGTTTTGCCGAATTGTTGAAGGAACGCCTGCCGCCACAAGCGCGTATCGCTCGCTTTGGCGGCGAGGAATTCGTGGTCTATCTGCCAGACACAACGGCGACGGAAATTGCTGTGCTTGCCAATATGTTGCGCGTCAGTTTCGCGGCCCGCGAATGGACAGCTGTCGGTATTGACCGGCAGATCAGCGCAAGTTTCGGCATTTCATCAATTGCCAGAGGCGACCACTCCATTCACGACGCGATCGCGAGAGCCGACAGCTTTCTTTACAAAGCGAAATCCAATGGCCGCAATCAGGTGGTTCAGGAAGGCATGTCCGTGCTGACGACGCAGTCTGCGCCGCCGCTAAAGATCATTTCCATTCTTTGATTGGGCTTACCACGGTCAAACCGTGCTCAGCTTCCGGATACAGCCTTTTCAATGGCTGGCAGCAGGCCCTTTTCCAGCGTTGCAGGATCGATAGGGCCAACCTTCTTGTAAACAATGGTGCCATTCTTATCGACGAGGTAGGTTTCCGGAATGCCGTAAACGCCCCAATCTATGGCCGCTTTGCCGTTGGGATCGACGCCGATTGCCTTGTAGGGATTACCCAACTCGCCCAGGAAACGCAGCGCGTTGTCGTTCTTGTCCTTGTAGTTGATGCCAACCACATTGATGCGGCTATCCTTCGACAGCTCTTTCAGCATCGGATGTTCCTGACGACAGGGTACACACCAAGATGCAAATACATTGACCAACGTCAGTTGGCCGGAAATGGCGGCAGTGGTCAGGGCCGGGGTGGCTGATCCTTCAAGTGGCGGCATGGCAAGCGATGGAGCTTGCGTGCCGATCAGGGCCGATGGAATGGCGCTGACATCCAGTCCGTTGACGTCCTGTTCGTAGAGCATCTTGGCAGCAACGGCTGCGAAACCTGCAAAAGCAACCAGTGGCAGCAAGGCAAAGAGGTAACGTGCCTTGCTTTTGGGGGCCTGTTTCGGGGCGCTGATGTCGTCGCTCATGCTGTTTCCCCGGTTTTTGGTTTGGCTGAGGCGCGGCGGCGAATGCCAGAGGCTTCCAGCTCTTTCAATTCCCGATTTCGTGCGCGGCCGTCCAGCATTACCCACCCGATCAATGCGATCACGATCAAGCCGGTCAGGCCATAGGACAGGCCGATGTAAAAGGCGTGGCTCATGTTTTACGCCTCCCTGTTGGCCATACGCGCGGCCAGGCGGCGCTGGGCGGCAATACGTCGGCGCAGGATTTCATTGCGCATGGCGGCGATATGCAACGTGAAAAACAACATGCTGAAACCAAATGCCATGATCAGCAGTGGCCAGAGAAATTCAGGGTCGATGGCCGGACCATCCATACGGATAACGCTGGCGGGCTGATGCAGCGTGTTCCACCATTCCACTGAGAACTTGATGATCGGAATGTTGACGAAACCGACCAGAATGAGCACTGCGCTGACGCGAGCGGCGCGCGAGGGATCATCCATGGCCTTGTTGAAAGCAATCAGGCCAAGATACATCAGAAACAGGATGAAGACCGAGGTCAGTCGTGCGTCCCACACCCACCATGTTCCCCACATGGGTTTGCCCCATAGTGAACCGGTAATCAGCGCTATCAGGGTAAAGGCGGCGCCGAGCGGTGCAGCAGCCTTGTGGCTGACATCGGCCAGTGGATGGCGCCAGACCAGCGTGCCGATCGCGGAAGCTGCCATGACCGTATAACACATCATCGCCAGCCAGGCGGCAGGCACATGCACATACATGATGCGCACAGTATTGCCCTGCTGATAATCGCCATCCGTCGTGAAGGATAGGTAGAGGCCAACCGCGATCAGCAGAGCAGTGATGGCGCTCATCCATGGCAGCAGGCGCGAGGCCAACGCCAGAAACCGGGTTGGGTTGGCGAGGTCGCTGAATTTGGTAATGGCAAGGCTCGTGTCGTTCATGCCGTCTTTCTACCTTGTGTCATGGCCACCTGCAATTGATCCCTGTCAATCGCTGCTGTTGCGCAGCGCCAAAGCCGCAAAGAAAGGCCCGATAACCGATGAAAATAGCGTGATCGCCATCAGGATCAGGAACGGCGGCAGAAATGGAGCGGGGTCCTGAACGGCGGCATAGGAGGCACTGACGCCGAAAATCAGCACGGGGATGGCAAGCGGCAGCACGAGGATGGACACCAGCAGCCCACCCCGCGGTAATGCGACGGCGACTGCTGCGCCGACCGCGCCGATGAAGGTCAAGGCCGGGGAGCCGACCAGCAGTGTTAGCATGACGGCACCAATAGCCACCTCGCTCATGTTCATGAAAAGGCCAAGCAGCGGCGAGGCGATGACGAGCGGCAGGCCGGTTGCGGTCCAGTGCGCCAGACATTTCACAAACACCGTCAGAACCAGCGGGTTTTCGTTCATCAGGATAAGATCGAGTGCACCGTCATCTCGTTCGGCTTGAAACAACCGGTCGAGACCCAGCAGTGCAGCGAGCAGCGCACCAATCCAGACGATGGCGGGCCCGATGCGCGACAGAAGATTGAGATCAGGTCCCACGCCAAAAGGAATGACGGCAACCACAGTCATGAAAAACAGCACGCCGATCAGGGCACCGCCACCTGCACGAATGGACAGTTTCAGGTCACGGAAAAACAGCGCGATCATGGCTGAGCACTTTTCTCGAGCGAGGTGAAGGAAAAATCTGACGTCACCAAACGGTCTCCACGCCTGCAAAACCCGTCATCTGCAATTCCTTCGCGTTCTTTAGCCCCAATGGCTGATGTGTAGCGGCAATAACGATGCCACCCTTTTGCAGATGCGCCTCAACCAGGCCGGTGAACATTTTATCGGCATTGGCATCAAGAGCGGCTGTCGGTTCATCCAGTATCCAGATTGGGCGCCATGCGACAAGCAGTTTGGCCATGGCGAATCGTCGCTGCTGGCCGGCGGACAGATAACCGAACGGCAGATGTGTGATACCTGAAAGACCGACGGCGTCTGCAGCGTCTTCCACGCTGATGGAGCAGCCACCAGTAAAGTCGCCGAGAAACTCTTTCCAGAATTGCAGATTTTCCGAAACAGTGAGTTCGGTTTTCATGGCGTTGCGGTGGCCGAGATAATGGCTGGCTTCGGCGGCGCGTGTGCCCGGCTCAACTCCTTCGCCGGCTATCTTTACGGTGCCGGTTTCCGGGTGGAGAAGGCCCGCAAGAACACGTAGCAAGGTGGATTTTCCCGACCCGTTGCGGCCGGTCAGAAGCAATGCTTCGCCATCAGTTAACATGAGGGAAATATTCATGAATATGAAATCTTCGCCTCTTTTGACCGATAGATGCTCCGCCGTCAGCAACATTGCTTCGCCTCATGTAAGATTTTGATCAATTCGAAAAAAAATTCGATTTGAATCGTCTTCTGATCTGGAACCTGTCTTAGAAATTATCTATATGAGTTTCAACCACGCCAGCGGTCGGCGTGATCATCATCTTCCGCCGGACCTGAGAATTGCAATTGCAAATTTCACGTGCGGACAGCGGAAATGGCCGTACCCGCATCCTGATGTGCATGAATAAGTGCATAGGTGTCTGCACGCGTGTGTTGGCTATCAGAGAACGGGGTTTATCCGTGACAAAATCTCTTGACAGTTTCCAATGTCGTTCCGTTCTTACCGTTGATGGTAAGGACTATGTTTATTACAGCCTGCCCAAAGCTGAAGCCAATGGCTTGAAGGGCGTTTCCAAGCTGCCTTATTCCATGAAGGTTCTTCTGGAAAACCTGCTTCGTTTCGAAGATGGTCGCTCGGTGACCAAGGCCGATATCGAAGCCGTTGCTGCATGGCTCGACAACAAGGGCGTCAAGGAAGCAGAAATTGCCTACCGCCCGGCCCGCGTGCTGATGCAGGACTTTACCGGTGTTCCAGCCGTGGTTGACCTTGCTGCAATGCGCGATGGTCTGAAGGCTCTGGGTGGTGATCCTGAAAAGATCAACCCGCTGGTTCCTGTCGACCTGGTTATCGATCACTCTGTTATCGTTGATGAATTCGGTACGCCGCAGGCTTTCGCCCGCAACGTGGATCTGGAATACCAGCGTAACGGTGAGCGTTACCGCTTCCTCAAGTGGGGCCAGCAGGCGTTCAAGAACTTCCGTGTCGTTCCTCCGGGCACCGGCATCTGTCACCAGGTGAACCTCGAATATCTCGGTCAGACAGTCTGGACGAAGGAAGAAGACGGCGAAACCATTGCCTATCCTGATACCTGCGTTGGTACCGACAGCCACACCACCATGATCAATGGTCTTGGCGTTCTGGGTTGGGGCGTCGGCGGCATTGAAGCTGAAGCTGCAATGCTCGGTCAGCCAGTGTCCATGCTGTTGCCTGAAGTTATCGGCTTCAAGCTGACCGGCAAGGTAAAGGAAGGCGTGACAGCCACCGACCTCGTACTGACCGTTGTGCAGATGCTGCGCAAAAAGGGTGTTGTTTCCAAGTTCGTTGAGTTCTTCGGCCCCGGCCTTGACTCAATGACACTGGCAGACCGTGCGACAATTGGTAACATGGGTCCGGAGTATGGCGCGACCTGTGGTTTCTTCCCTGTCGATAGTGAAACCGTCAATTACCTCAACATGTCCGGCCGTACGAAGGATCGTATTGCACTGGTGGAAGCCTATTCCAAGGTGCAGGGCATGTGGCGCGACAATGATGGTTCGCAGCTTGTGTTCACCGACACGCTGGAACTGGATCTTGGTGACGTTGTGCCATCGATGGCTGGCCCAAAGCGTCCGGAAGGTCGTCTGCCGCTGGAAACCATTGCGCCGAACTTCGCGACAGCTCTGGAAAACGACTACAAGAAACCCGGCCAGATTGACGCACGTTATGCGGTCGAAGGCACGGATTTCGATCTGGGTCATGGTGATGTAGCCATTGCCGCCATCACATCTTGCACCAACACATCCAACCCGTCGGTCCTGATCGCCGCCGGCCTTCTGGCTCGCAACGCCGTTGCCAAGGGCCTGAAGTCCAAGCCATGGGTCAAGACATCCCTGGCACCGGGATCGCAGGTGGTGGGTGAATATCTCGCCAAGTCCGGCTTGCAGAAGGAACTGGATGCGCTCGGCTTCAACCTGGTTGGTTTTGGTTGCACGACCTGCATCGGTAACTCCGGCCCGTTACCAGCGCCGATCTCCAAGACCATCAACGACAAGGGTCTGATTACCGCTGGCGTTCTGTCGGGCAACCGTAACTTCGAAGGCCGTATTTCTCCTGACGTGCAGGCCAACTACCTGGCTTCGCCGCCACTGGTTGTCGCTTACGCGCTGGCCGGTACGGTTCAGAAGGACCTGACCAAGGAGCCACTTGGAGAAGATCAGGACGGTAAGCCGGTTTACCTCAAAGATATCTGGCCAACCTCGGCAGAGGTGCAGCAGTTCATCCATAAGTATGTGACCAGAGAACTGTACGAAACCAAATATGCTGACGTGTTCAAGGGTGACGAAAACTGGCAGGCCGTTCAGGTTCCTGAAGGTCAAACCTATGCTTGGGACGACAAGTCCACCTATGTTCAGAACCCGCCATATTTCGTTGGTATGGGGAAAAAGGGCACGGGCGTCAAAAACATCAAGGGTGCTCGCGTTCTCGGCCTGTTCGGCGACAAGATCACCACCGACCATATTTCTCCGGCCGGTTCGATCAAGGCTGCTTCGCCAGCTGGCGCTTACCTGACTGAAAATGGCGTCGGTGTTGCCGACTTCAACCAGTACGGCACGCGCCGTGGCAACCATGAAGTGATGATGCGCGGCACGTTTGCCAACATCCGCATTCGCAACCACATGCTTGGACCGAACGGCAAGGAAGGTGGTTACACCATTCACTATCCATCCAAGGAAGAGATGTCGATTTACGATGCGGCCATGATGTACAAGGATGAAGGCGTTCCGCTGGTTATCTTTGCAGGCGTAGAATACGGCAACGGTTCGTCCCGTGACTGGGCCGCTAAGGGTACCAACCTTCTTGGTGTGAAGGCTGTGATTGCGCAGTCGTTCGAGCGTATTCACCGCTCCAATCTGGTTGGCATGGGCGTTGTTCCATTCACCTTCCAGGAAGGCACCACATGGGCAAGCCTTGGCCTCAAGGGTGATGAAATCGTCGAGATCGATGGTCTCGAAGGCGAGATCAAGCCACGTGAAACCAAGATCGCCAAGATCACTTACGGCGACGGCACGGTGAAGGAAATTCCTCTGCTTTGCCGCATCGATACGCTGGATGAAGTCACTTACATGGACAATGGCGGTATTCTCCAGACCGTTCTTCGCGATCTGGCTGCCTGATAATACTCAGGGCAACAAGAAACGCCGGGAGAAATCCCGGCGTTTTGCGTATTAGAGGCAATTGTCAAATGTAGTCTGTTCACTTACAAATTTTGACGAGCATGAAATGTGATCGACCCTCACCCCTTCGTGACTTCCCTTTGAACGTGTTTCGCGCTTATTTTCCAGCAACGCCCGATAGGTTTTATAGCAGATGAACATCCGGACGTTTGTGCGGATGAAAGGCCCAAGATCGCAATGCTTCTGAAATATGGTTTCCCCCTTCTTCTTATCAGTGTCGCAACCGCCAGTCCTGCTCTTGCACAAACATCGCCGGACCAGCCGAAGGGTGTGGTAGAACTGTTTACCTCGCAGGGTTGCGCTTCCTGTCCGCCAGCTGATGCGGCGTTGCAGAAGATGATCGAGAAGGGTGACGTCATAGGCCTGTCATTCCACGTCGATTACTGGAACTATCTCGGCTGGAATGATTCCCTTAGCTCCAAGGAAAATACCGAACGTCAGTATGGTTATGCCCGCGCGCTTGGCCGTAACGGCGTTTATACGCCACAAGCCGTTCTGAACGGTCGCGACCATGCAAAGGGTGCCGATAGCAAGGCGATTTACAGCAAGCTTGAGGAATTTGCCTCGAGCGGCAAGGGACTGGTTGTCCCTGTTCAGTCCAGCCTGGTCAACGACGAGATCGAGATCAATATTGGTGCCGGCCAAGGCAAAGCGGATATCGTCGTAGCCTATTTCAACCAGCAGCAAATGGTTGATGTGACGCGCGGAGAAAACAAGGGCCGCAAGATTTCCTACTGGCACAGTGTTTATGACGTGCAGACAGTGGGGATGTGGAACGGCGAGGCAATGAAGGTCAATCTGCCTGCCAGCGTTCTTGGAAAAGCCAAGAAGGGCGGCTGTGCGGTGCTGCTGCAAACTGCCAATGAAACGGGTGATCCCTCAGCGATTATCGGCGCCAGCATTTTGATGAATGAGGCGAAATAGTCTTATCCGGTCCGGGCATTGGGGGCTGGGGGTAAAGGGTCAATGCACCGAACCGGGTCATTTGGTGCCTAGACATCAATTGACAGGCTTCACACTGACATCCAATTTAGGCAGTGATTTGACCGAAATGCGGCGATTCTAATTTCACTGTTTCACGTCGCAACACGCGCTTTTGCGTCGTTTTACTTGCAATTTTCTCAGGCTGGGGCAACACTGTCACCAACCTGTTATGATTTGCAGCGAGGCGCGCATGACCGATCAGCCGGATTTGTCGCAGGGCGGTAATTCGACGCGAGACGGTTCGACCGTCGTTGATCTTCGTGAATATCAAAGAAACAAGGATCCCTTGCCGGTGACCTTCCATCGTCGGGAACTCGACGCCATTTTGTGGATTTATGGCCGCATGGTGGGCGACGGCGAATGGCGTGATTATGCCATCGACCACTTGAAAGACCGGGCGGTGTTTTCGGTTTTCAAACGATCAGGTGAGATGCCGCTTTACCGGATTGAAAAGAACCCAAAGCTTGCGGCGAAACAGGGCGCTTACAGCGTCATCAACGTGAATGGCACGATTTTGAAGCGTGGCCATGAGTTGCGGCAGGTGCTGAAGGTTTTCGACAAGACCCTGAAGCTGGTCGAATAACTGATTGCCAACCCCTATTGTACGTTAGTGGCGGGCTTTCTCCGTCGCCGTTGCTATACGGTTTCCTGATCTATCGTTTTGCCGGATTGTCGTTGCGAGAGCGCTGCTACGCTGAGCGTCGGCACTCGCGGTTGCTGCATGCTGTAAATCTGAGGCAACAAAAAAAGGCGGCCCGAAAGCCGCCTTCTTCATGTGGGTTTCCACCCCTCTTAGTCGTTGCGGTTACCGAGGAACTGCAACAGGAAGGTGAAGAGATTGATGAAGTCGAGATAGAGTGTCAGCGCACCCATGATGGCCTTGCGACCAGCAACGGCAACGTCGTCACCATCGAAATACATTTCCTTGATCTTCTGGGTGTCATAGGCTGTCAAACCAGCAAAGATCAGAACACCGATGGCCGAGATGGCAAAGCCCATAGCAGAAGACTGCAGGAAAATGTTGACGATCGACGCGATGATCAGACCGAACAGACCCATGATAAGGAACGAGCCCATGCCGGACAGGTTCTTTTTCGTGGTGTAACCGTACAGCGACAGCGCGCCGAACGAAGCGGCGGTGACGAAGAACGTCTGAACAATGCTCTGGCCAGTGTAGACCACGAAGATCGACGACAGGGACAGACCCATCATTGCAGCATAGACCCAGAAGGTGGTCTGCGCAGCGGCGACGCTCATTTTATGAACGCGGAAGCTGAGGAAGAACACCATGCCGAGCGGAGCAAGCATCACAACCCAACGCAGCGGCGAACCGTAAAGGGCCGCGCCAAGAGCCGTCAACATTGTTCCGTTGCCAAGCTGTGCAGCAGCAGCTGATGGATCTGTTGTAGTTGCCATCGAGAATGTGAAGTAAGCAGCGATACCGGTGATCGCGAGACCCACAGCCATAAGGTTATAAACCTTGACCATGTAGCTACGCAGACCTTCATCGATCATCGCATCCGTCTGGCCGCGGGTCTGCGCCATTCGGTTTTGGTAATTGTTGAAATCAGCCATTTGTTCCTCTTTCAAGCTCCGGAATTATTCACGGTGTCGGGATAACTCCCAGGCGCCGCTGCGGAGCTTCAGCAAGCCTGTCCAAAATATGATGGGAGAATGTGTTTGATACAAGACCTTTTGTATCCAAAAACACCAAATACGGGAAAATCGCGATCAATTTATCGAAGATTACCAAGAATTAATCGTTAAAGTTATGGTCCCAGAACGGGTGAGCGCAACCGATGCGGTAATGGCCTTTGCTGTAGCGCATTAAGCGCTTACTGCTCCATCACGCGCATGGGGCGTTTTGCCACTTATTCTCCAATCTGCCGCAGGACCGGCGCCGCCTTTTGACCAAGGATGCGCCAAGTGCCAAGCAGCCCGATACCCACTGTCATGACCAGCGCCACAACAACGGTTCCCACCGCCACATCGGTGAGAAATGCCGATGGCAGTTTCATGATGCGGGCAATGACGAACCATGCGGACACACCGCCAGCTGCCAGCGCAAAGACCGCTGTCGCCAGACCGAGGATCATATACTCATAGGAAAACGCTTTGATGAGGGTGATGCGTGTTGCGCCAAGGGTTTTCAGAATGACTGCGTCATGAGTGCGAGCACGGTTTCCGGCCGCCAGCGCGCCTGCCAGTACCAAAACAGATGCGATCAGGGCTACGGCGGCAGCCGCACGGATGGCGGTGGCCAGTTGGCCGACCAGCCTGTCGACCACTTCCAGTGCGTCCTTTACCCGGACGCTTGTAATGGTCGGGTAGGCATTGGTGACTGCACGCAGGATTTGTCCTTCATCGGCAGGGGTCGCTTCCGGATCGGCAAGAGTGGCCAGCCAGGCATGGGGTGCGCCCCGGAAGGTGTTGGGAGAAAAGACCATCACGAAGTTGATCGACAGCGATTCCCACTCGACATTGCGCAAGTTGGCAATCTTCGCGGTAATGCTGCGGCCGAGCACGTTGACGGTGACGCTGTCGCCAATTTTCAGGCCAAGTTCACCGGCCTCCTCTGCGGCAAAGGAAACCAGCGGTTCGCCAGTATAATCGGCGGCCCACCAGCTACCCTCTGTGAGCTTGGTATTTTCGGGCATGTCGCCAGCGTAGGTTATGCCACGATCTCCACGCAGCACCCAGCGACCGGATGATGGAACGTCAATCTTGGTCACATCCTGGCCGTTCAGCGCAAGAATGCGACCGCGCAACATTGGCACTTCGGTAATGGTGCCATTGGGTGCATTTTGTTTGACGACGTTGCGGAAACCTTCCAGTTCGCTGCCCTGAATATCGACAAAGAAGAAATTCGGTGCACGTTCCGGCAGGGTAGACGTCAGTTCGCGACGCAGATTGCCATCAATCAGCGACAGGGTAACCAGCAAAGTCAGACCAAGGCCAAGTGACAGAACCACCGAAGGTGTCAATGCGCCGGGGCGATGGATGTTGCCGATCGCAAGTCGCATCGCAGTCGAGTTGACGTGCGGGCTTTTGCGGGCAATCAGCCGTACCAGGCTGGCAACCACGCGCAACACAACAAAGGCAAAAGCGACAGCGGCGAGAAAGACCGATGCGATGAAACGGTCTTCGGCGGTCAGTACGGCAAGCCCTGCCAACAAAGCCAGCAACAGGCCGGTCGCCAGCAGATAGGGCCATGACGGCCAGCGGCCTTCATCGAAACACTGGTCACGGAACAGTGCAGTGGCGGGAACCTCTTTCGCCTGGCCAAGCGGCAGGATGGTAAAGGCTAGTGTGGTGACCAGACCAAAAACCGTAGCGATCAGAAGGGCCGATGGATAAAGGGTGATTTCTTTCGGCACCGGCAAAACACCTGCCAGGAACTGCATGGCAATCAGCGGTACGATAGCGCCGACCACAAGTCCGATCAGGATGCCAATCAGCGCGATGAACAATATCTGGAACAGATAGGTCATCGTCACGATGATGGCCGGTGCACCCAGGCATTTGAACGAGGCAATGGTGGTGCGTTTGGCATCCAGAAATGCCCGCACGGCATTTGCCACACCAACGCCGCCAACGATAAGAGCGGTTAGTCCGACAAGTGTCAGAAACTGCGAGAAACGATTGACATTTTCAGTCAGGGACGGTGCGGCGCGATCGCTGGTGCGGATCGACCAGCCGGCATTGGGATAGGCCTTGTTGGTGTCAGCGGTGATCGACGCGCGTTTGAGCGGATCCGTGAGCCTGATTTTGTAGGCATGTTCAACGAGGCTGCCTGTCTGGATCAGCCCGGATGCCACAAGAGCATCACGACTGACCAACAGACGTGGCGCAAAACCGAAGCCATCCGAAAGCGCATCGGGTTCGTTGACGATGGAGCCAGTGAGCTTCAACCGGGCAGAACCGAGCAATATCTCATCGCCGGGTTTGACGCCCAGTCGTTCAAACAAAAGCGGTGCGGCCAACGCACCGTAGCTGTCCTGATCCTTGGCGAGCAGCTCATCCAGTGGACGGTTCGGTTCCGCCTCAAAGGTGCCGTAAAGCGGGTAGGCGCCATCAACGGCCTTCACTTCCGCCAGTGTCTGCTCGGAGCCTGAAGGCGCGCGTGCCATGGACCGAAGACCGGTCGACACGGCAATGTCACCCAGCCCTTCAAGATAACTGCGTTCTTCAGGGGTTGCTTCGCGATTGCGCAGTTCGAAACGCACATCGCCTGCGAGAATAGCTTGGCCTTCAGACGCGATAGAGCTGGTGACGGCCTGCGACACCGAATTGACGGCGGCAATGGTGGCTGTTCCGAGCGCTATACAGGCAAGAAAAATATAAAAACCGCGAAAGCCGCCGCGAATTTCGCGTCTGGCCAAACGAAATGCGGTGCGGATCTGAAAGGAAGACGGCATCATGCGGATGCTGCCTCCTTGATCTCGGTCGTGGTGCCTGAATCTTCGACAATCTCGCCGGACCGTACCCTGATCTGGCGTGAGCAGCGGGCTGCCAGAGCGGGATCATGGGTCACAAGGATCATCGTCATGCGACGCTCAGCCTGTTTGGAAAACAGCAGGTCGGCAATTTGGCGCCCGGTTTCGGTGTCCAGATTACCAGTCGGCTCATCGGCGATCAGCACTGCTGGAGACGGTGCAAGTGCGCGGGCAATTGCCACACGCTGCTGTTCACCGCCGGAAAGCTGGCCGGGATAATGGGAGAGACGCTCACCCAGACCAACTGCCTGCAATTCCTTTCGGGCAATATCAAACGCGTTTTTCACATTGGCGAGCTCCAGCGGCACAGCCACATTTTCAAGCGCCGTCATGTTGGCGATCAGGTGAAATGACTGGAAGACGATACCGATATTCTTGCCGCGAAAATCGGCGAGCGCGTCCTCGTTCAGATTGTGCAGCGCCTTATCAGCAATGTGAATTTCGCCGCTATCGAGCCTTTCGAGACCTGCCAGCACCATCAGCAATGTCGATTTGCCGGAGCCGGATGGACCAACGATGCCGACCGCCTCACCTTCACCAATTTTAAGGTCAATTTTTTTCAGGACGTGAACGGAAGCAGCGGCGTTTCCAAGTGTCAGGTCAGCCTTGTTCAGCTCGATAATGGTTTTCGTCACAGAATAGGTTCCTATATAACAGGAGATAAGGCGATTTTTCGCGATGTTCTGAAACAACTTAGGAGAGGTATGATGGGATTTAAAGCCGCAGCGTTTCACTTCATCGTCATTTGTGCAGTCTCGATTTTCGCCTCTGGCGCGAATGCGCAGGACCGGACCTTGCAATTGGTCGGGCTAGGTGACAGCTTGATGGCCGGTTATCAACTGCCACCGACCGATAGCTTTACTGCCAAACTGGAAGAGGCATTGAAGGCCAAGGGTGTCAATGTCACCGTAACCAATGCCGGTGTTTCCGGCGACACCAGTGCCGGCGGTCTGGCGCGTGCCGAATGGTCCGTTCCAGATGGAACTGACGGTGTGATTGTCGAACTTGGTGCCAATGACGCATTGCGGGGTATCTCGCCGGACGAGACCGAAAAAAACCTCGACGCCATCATCTCAGGTTTCAAGAAACGCAACATTCCGGTTCTGCTGGTCGGTATCATGGCGCCACCCAACATGGGTGACGACTATGCCGCGCGGTTCAACCCGATCTACAAGCGTCTGGCCGATAAATACGAGCTGATCCTGTATCCGTTTTTCCTTGAAGGCATGGTGCTGGATGCATCCCTGAAACTGGAGGACGGCATGCATCCCAATACGGCGGGTGTGGACGTGATGGTCAAAAATGCCCTGCCTGTGGTGGAAGAGTTCATCAAGACAATTGGTGGGCAATAAAAATAAGCGCTTGCGTGCGAAGGCATTGCATGATTCGCTGCTGATATCTGCAAGAGATTCGGGGAGCTCGCCATGCCGAGACTATTTACCGCTCTCGAAATTCCACGCAACGCGGCGTTAAGCCTTTCTTTGTTGCGTGGTGGTCTGCCGGGTGCCCGGTGGATTGATGTGGAGAATTATCACATAACCCTGCGCTTTATCGGCGATATAGACGGACGTACTGCCGATGAGGTGGTTGATCGTCTCGACCGGATAAATCGGCCAGAATTTCAGCTCAATCTGTCCGGAATCGGCTCCTTCGGGTCCAAAAAACCGCACTCGCTCTGGGCCGGGGTATCACCTTCGCCGGAGATGAATGCGCTGCAGTCCGAAATCGAGCGTATCTGCCAGCGCATCGGCCTGCCGCCTGATCCGCGCAAATTCATGCCACATGTAACGTTGGCACGGTTGCGCAATTCCCGGCTGGACGATGTAGTGCATTATCTGTCGGGGCGGGGCGATTTCAGAACGGTTGACTTTACGGTCGGGCGCTTTGTGCTGATGTCGTCAAAGGAATCGGTCGGCGGCGGTCCTTACATCGTTGAAGAAGCGTTCCCGCTCTACGAGACGTCACCCTCGGCGTCGATCTTCTCCAGCAGGGACCTGCAGCCGGCAAAGAGCATGTTGTAGACGCTCAGAAAACCGTCTTCGCCGCCATAATAGGGGTCCGGCACGTTATCATTGGTGCCAACAACATATTGGCTGAACAGATGCACCCTGTGCCGCAAGCTTTGCGGACAGGATTGCAGAACGCGGCTGAGATTGTCGTCATCCATACACAGGATGAGATCGAAGTGCTCAAAGTCATCCCTTTTTATCTGCCGGGCACGCTGGCCGGAAATATCAATGCCGTGCTGGGCCGCAATCGCTACAGAACGTGGATCGGGCGCGTTTCCGGCGTGCCAGCCACCGGTGCCGGCGGAATCCACATGGAACCGCTCTTGCTGTTGCGCTGTTTCAGTTATGTGTGTGAAAATGCCTTCAGCCAGTGGCGAACGGCAAATATTGCCCATGCAGACGAACAGTATCGAGACTGGTTTCATGCTGTGATCCATAAACTGAGCAACTTCAATTTGGGAGGTCTACGCAATGAACTACGACAGGCTGGAGACGGCTGCAATTGAGCAGGAACTAAAAAAACTGGGCGGTGGCTGGGTGATGCGTCCAGATGGTCTGGCAATAACAAGAACATTCAAGTTCGCGAACTTCTCGGAAGCATTTGGCTTTATGGCGCAGATCGCCCTGTCGGCTGAAAAGCTCAACCATCACCCCGAATTGCGCAATGTCTATTCCCGGGTGGAGGTGGTGTTGACGACCCATGATTCACAGGGTGTCAGCGAAAGGGATTTCCAGCTTGCTGCCTGCATCAATAAGGCAGCAGCGGGACGAGGCAATTGAACAGCGCTGAAAAACCACCATATTGGCTGGTAGACGGAGGTTGCTGAGACAATGGACGATATCAAGATCGGTGAAATCTTGTTGCCGGGCGATCCTGATACCCAGGAGAAACGCGAGAAAGAGGTTCGGTCGAAGTTCTGGCCGAAGATGCGTCGTGCCATGAAACGCGTGCCTTTTGCCCGTGATGCCGCGGCCGCTTATTACTGTGCGATGGACCCGACGACGCCGATGCGTGCCAAGGGTATTCTCCTTGCAGCGCTCGGATATTTCATCATGCCGATCGACGTGATACCGGACATGTTTGCGGTGATTGGATTTACTGACGATATTGCTGTTTTGACAGCGGCGCTGGCGATGATCCGCGCCAATATCAAAATGGAACATTATGATGCTGCCGATGCCATGCTGGAGCGTCAGGAAGAAGAATGAGAACTTAACTTGCTCACTGCCTTGCTGCGCGGGAAAAGAACAAATTCTCGCCTTAAACTTTGTGTCAATGCTGTAGGCAGAGACAGCATCCGACACCAAATTTCCCCTTATGGCTCACGCATGTCTCCCAAAAGTGGGAACCGGTTTTGGGACAGAGACATGCGTTAATACGGCGCGTAAAAACGTGTTGCATCACTGCGAAGAAGCAGGTGCCTCAACGTCGCGGAATTGTAACAGGGTGATACATTTTCGTTATTTTATCGTTCTTGTTGACGGTTTGGTAACCCATGTTAAGCCAAACTAAAAATGAGAATAACTTCATGCGCCCGGCAGAGCCGTTCCGGGCATTTGGTGACAGTAAACCCGGCAGGAAATCAATGTTTGTAAGAAGTGTAGCAACCGCAGTGGCAATCCTGATGACAGGCGCGAGCCTGGCCTATGCACAGTCGCCCACGCGCATCCAGCAGTTCAACGCATGGGGTGCTTATTCGTACAAATCCGGTAACAGTACCGTGTGTTATGTGTTGTCCATTCCGACAACCAAAGAGCCAGCAAATGTAGACCACGGTGATATCTTCTTCATCGTATCGCAGCGTCCGGGCCAGAACATCTCCTATGAGCCGCAGGCCATGGTTGGTTATGCGTTGCGCGAAGGTTCTAAGGTCAATGTAACGATCGACAACAAGAACTTCGTCATGTTCACAAAGGACAAGGCTGCTTGGGTTGAAAATGCAGCCGAAGAGCCAGCACTGGTTGCCGCGATGAAGGGTGGCAAGAGCATGACCGTGAAGGCTACATCTGGCCGCGGAACTGCAACGTCCTACTCCTACTCACTATCGGGCATTTCTGCTGCCCTTAAGCAGATCGAAACCTGCAAGTAAGTCTTTTGCAGTGTATGTTTTTGAATGGCCGGTCATTGACCGGCCATTTGCGTTGAGGCTGGAATAATGCTAAAGGCGCGGCAACAAACCGCAAGCGGGCGCATTTTTGCTGCCTGCCGCTGATTTTCATGACATGCAGACGATGTTCCGGCCTTTTGAAGCGGCCGCTTTCGATGCTGTATTCGATGATGGGATATTGCGATGTCCGTAATGGAAACCGCTGGCCTGGCTATTAAGAAGCCGATTGTTGCCAATAACGATCTGATGTCTGGCAAGCCCAGCCTGATTGGGCTTACCCGTGAAGACATGGCCGAAGCGCTGGTCGATGCCGGCGTGCCGCAAAAGCAGGTCAAGATGCGCGTCAGCCAGTTGTGGAACTGGCTTTATGTGCGCGGTGTCTCTGATTTTGACAACATGACCAATGTTGCCAAGGATCTGCGTGAGACGCTGAAGGCTAAATTCACCATCGCCCGCCCAGAGATCGTTGAAGAGCAGATTTCCAATGATGGCACGCGCAAGTGGCTGATGCGTTTTCCACCACGCGGTGCAGGCCGTCCGGTCGAGATCGAAACCGTTTATATTCCCGAAGAGGGACGTGGCACGCTGTGCATTTCCAGCCAGGTTGGCTGCTCGCTGACTTGTTCGTTCTGTCACACCGGGACGCAGCGTCTGGTTCGTAACCTGACGGCGGAAGAAATTCTCTCGCAATTGTTATTGGCGCGTGACCGGCTTGGTGACTTCCCAGATGGCTCGACGCCGGTTGGTGCCTATGTGCCAAGCGAAGGTCGCAAGGTGTCCAACATCGTGATGATGGGCATGGGCGAGCCGCTGTATAATTTCGAACATGTGAAGACAGCACTGCTGATCGCGACCGATGGAGACGGCCTGTCGCTTTCCAAGCGTCGTGTTACGTTGTCGACTTCAGGCGTTGTGCCGGAGATTTTCCGCACTGGTGATGAAATTGGCGTGATGTTGGCGATCTCGCTTCATGCGGTACGCGACGAACTGCGCGACATGCTGGTGCCGATCAACAAGAAGTATCCGCTAAAAGAACTGATCGAGGCCTGTCGCAAATATCCCGGTCTGTCCAATGCGCGCCGCATCACTTTTGAATATGTAATGCTGAAGGACGTCAACGACAGTTTGGAAGATGCCAAGATGTTGGTGCAGCTTCTCAAGGGCGTTCCAGCCAAGATCAACCTCATTCCGTTCAACCCGTGGCCGGGCACCAACTACCAGTGTTCGGATTGGGCGCAGATCGAGAAATTTGCCGATTTCATCAATCAGGCAGGTTATGCATCGCCGATCCGTACACCACGCGGTCGTGATATTCTCGCGGCCTGTGGCCAGCTGAAGTCGGAGTCTGAGCGCATGCGCAAGACCGAGCGTCTGGCGTTTGAGGCAATGATGATTGCCAACCACGGTGCAGATGATTGATCGTCTAGTACGCTGTCTCTTATTTCTTGAGTCGGCGTGCCTGACCCTCAGTGCGGCCGTCGTGAAGTCAATATAGCTATAGGAATAAGCCTTTTCTGGCCGTTCTCTGATTGATTTCAAATCACCGCTTTCCTAAGAAGATATCCGAAACAAAAAACTCGGAGGATCATCCATGCGTTCACTCATTCTGGCACTTGCGGCAGCAACCGCACTTGTCCTGCCTGCCAAGGCTGAAACCGTTACCGTCGCCGTTACTGCAATTGTTGAGCATCCTGCTCTCGATGCAGCCCGAGATGGCGTCAAGGAAGCTCTGGCCGAGGCTGGTTACAAGGAGGGCGAAAACCTCAAATTTGTCTATGAGTCCGCGCAGGGTAATCCGGCAACTGCCGCACAGATCGCCCGCCAGTTCGTAGGCGACGCGCCAAACGTCATCGTTCCGATCTCCACACCATCTGCACAGGCTGTTGTTGCCGCCACCCGCGATATTCCAGTTGTTTTCACTGCCGTTTCCGATCCGGTTGGCGCGCAGCTAATCAAGGAAATGGAAAAGCCAGGTCGTAACGTCACAGGCCTTTCCGATGCGCTTCCGGTCAACGAACATCTGGCGCTGATCAAAGAAATCTCTCCTGAGGCCAAGACTGTCGGCTACATCTACAACTCCGCAGAAGCCAACTCGGTTTCCACGCTGGAGCTCCTTAAGGCTAAAGCTGAAAAGGCTGGTTTAAAGGTCGTTGAATCCGTCGCAACCAAGTCTGCTGAAGTGCAGGGCGCTGCCCGCGCGCTGGTTGGCAAGGCTGACGTGATCTACGTTCCTACCGACAACACAATTGTATCGGCCTTCGAAGCTGCTGCTGGTGTTGCCGCTGAAGCGAAAATTCCACTGTTTGCTGCTGATACAGATTCCGTTGCACGTGGTGCAGTTGCGGCACTCGGCTTCAACTATTTCGACGTTGGCAAACAAACCGGTGCTGTTGTTGTGCGTATCCTCAAAGGTGAAAAGCCCGGTGATATCGCTGCAACTGTTGCTGTTGGTACCGATCTCGTTATCAACAAGACCGTTGCGGAAAAGGTTGGTGTGACGTTCCCGGAAAGCGTTGTGAAGCGCGCCACCAAGGTTATCGAATAAGCAGGGAAGGGCTGCCTTCGGGCAGCCTCGTTATGTCTTGAGAAAACTGCCGCACGATCTTCGTCATGCCCGGGCCTGTCCCGGGCATCGTCAAAGGTAGATGTGATCTAATCCTCCAGGCAGGATTGCGACGACGGGGTCAGCGAGCAGCTTTCATGGCAGTTTAGGAACTGCAGTAAATGCGCCCAGTGTGAGCATTGGGCGATAAACCAAGGATTTTTCTTGTGAGTCAAATCGCCTTCTGGGGTGCTGTAGAAATGGGGCTGGTTTTCGCCTTTGTTGCTATTGGCGTTTACCTCGCATTCCGTGTGTTGGATTTCCCGGATCTGACCGTAGACGGTTCTTTTCCACTTGGTGCAGCCGTTGCTGCGGTTCTGATCATCGCGGGTCTGAATCCTTGGCTCGCTTCTGCCTGTGCAATGGCGGCCGGTGCCGTTGCCGGTGTTGTGACCGCGACGCTGAATGTCCGCTTCAAGATCCTCAATCTACTCGCTTCAATTCTGACGATGATAGCGCTGTTTTCTGTCAACCTGCGTGTCATGGGCAAACCGAATGTGGCGCTGCTCAATCAGGAAACGATGATCGAACCATTTTATGGTCTTGGTCTGTCTGAATATCTGGTGCGTCCGTTGTTCGTTGGAGCCTTGGTGCTAATCGCTGTGATCGTGGTTTGGCGTTTCCTTGAGAGCGATGCGGGCCTTGCCATGCGCGCGACCGGTGCCAACGCCCGTATGGCGCGTGCGCAGGGCGTGAAGACCGGCAACCAGATTTATCTCGGTATGGCAATTTCCAACGCACTTGTGGCGCTTGGTGGGGCATTGTTTGCACAAACGAACGGTTTTGCCGATGTGACCTCCGGTGTCGGTACCATCGTTGTTGGTCTTGCTGCCGTTATCATCGGTGAAACGCTGTTTGGGGCTCGCGGTATTCTGATTGCTCTGATCGGCTGCGTGTTCGGTTCGATTGCCTATCGCCTTGCCATCCAGCTGGCGCTGTCCAGTGACAGTCTGGGATTGAAGGCATCCGACCTTAACTTCGTTACAGCTGTTCTGGTGGCGATTGCTCTCATCCTTCCCAGATTGCGTCGCGGAGGAGCATCGTCATGATCGCGCTCGATGGTATTCAGGTTATCTTCGGTCGAGGCACGCCGCTGCAAAAGCAGGCGCTGTCGAAGGTCGATCTTAAAATTGAAGACGGGTCTTTTGTTACCGTTATCGGCTCCAACGGCGCCGGCAAGTCGACGCTGCTCGGCGTTCTGGCGGGTGATGTTCTGCCAACCGCTGGCAAGGTCACCATTGGCGGCAGTGATGTAACACGCAAACCAACGGCTAACCGTGCTGGCAAGGTCGCCCGCGTGTTTCAGGATCCACTGGCTGGCAGCTGCGGTGCGCTCAGCATCGAAGAAAACCTGGCACTTGCTGCATCACGCGGCAAGTTCCGTGGTCTTCTGCCTGCCTTGGGTGGTGGTCGTCGTGACTTCTTCCGCGAACGCATCGCCTCGCTTAATCTCGGGCTTGAGAACCGCCTGAAAGACCGCATGGATCTGTTGTCGGGCGGTCAGCGTCAGGCTGTATCGCTGGTCATGGCAACGCTTGCCGATTCCGATGTGTTGCTGCTCGACGAACACACGGCGGCACTTGATCCCGGCATGGCGGAATTCGTCATGGAATTGACCCGTAAGGTGGTTGAGGAGCGCAAGTTGACCACATTGATGGTGACGCACTCCATGCGACAGGCGCTGGATTATGGTGACCGCACGATCATGCTGCATGGTGGTGAGATCGTTCTCGATGTGTCCGGTGAAAGCCGCAAGGGCCTGCAGGTCGAAGACCTTATCGAGATGTTCCGCAAGATACGCGGTCAGGCGCTTGATGATGACGAGTTGCTGATCGGCTGATCTTTTCTGCCGTTAGACCATTGTTGCCCAGCACCGGGCAAAAAGAGAGGCGCCGATATAAGGCGCCTCGAAATCTCAGTCGAGATTTTTTTATTCATCCGAAACCCAAGTGAAAGCGCTCCGGTTCTTGCGACGATACCAATTACATTTTCGGCAGCAAGACCTTGTCGATGACGTGAATGACGCCATTCGATTGTTTGACGTCGGCAATGGTGACGTGGGCTTCATTGCCGGCTTCATCGGTTAGTGTGATCTTGCCCATGCTTTCTTTGGCTTTCAGGATGCAGCCGCCAACGGTTTTGACGTCATGGGTGCCGCCATCGTCCTTGATCATCTTTTCAATCGCGGTCGACATGGCATCTGCAGCAACGACATGGCAGGTGAGGATCTTGGTAAGCTGAGCCTTGTTTTCAGGCTTCAGCAGGGTATCCACGGTGCCTTTTGGCAAGGCGGCGAAAGCTTCATTGGTTGGGGCAAAAACTGTGAATGGCCCCTTTCCCTGCAGCGTTTCGACAAGGCCAGCAGCTTTGACAGCGGCAACCAGCGTGGTGTGGTCTTTGGAGTTCATGGCGTTTTCGACGATGTTTTTGTTCTCATACATCGCGGCGCCGCCAACCATCGGGTTTTTGGCCTGGGCTGCGAATGCAACCGTTGAAACTGCTGCGGCAAGCGCAAACATGCGTAGGGTGGATTTTATCATGGCGTATTCTCCTCTGGTTCCGCCAATCGCCACCAGCGTTGTTGCAAGCGGCATATCCGGGACATGAAGAGATACGGGTGATGTTCACACGAAGTTTCAGGACGGTGACATTTTTTTTAAATGAAGGAAAAGCAAACCTACAATTGGCGCGTTGTTCCACTTGCGAGAACAGGGCCTGTTGGTTTGCCAGTTGGGGACCCGCCGTATGGCTCGAGACTGACAGCCAGGGTCATTCCATCATGTAGCGCATCACGCATGTCGACCGGCACGATCATTTCCGCATCGGTATGCGGGTCAATCACGCCAAGCGACCGAGGGCTTCCGTCAGCATTTACCAGCCAAAGTTCGAGAGATTTTTGCTCCTTATCCCCCGCCGCCATTGGCGTCAGAACCATTTTCCCCGTCTCCGCGTCATAAGCCACCATGACGGCCATTGGTGTGTCGGGAGATGATAGTTCGGCCATGTATGACATACGTGTCGATGGCTGGGATGATGGTGACATAACCATCATGACCGTGGCGAAGGCCGCAGCAGCGGAAGTCAGCGCTGTCATACTTCGCCAGAAACCGAGTGAACTCCAAATTCGGAACGGGGACTCGATTTGGTGTTGAGAGAGGCCAAATAAGCGGTCTTCGACCCTGGCAAGCGTCGCCGCATCTGGTGCTATTGGTTCATAGGCATTATTGAGGCTAGAAAATTGCTCTTCCCAGTTTTTAACAAGGTCGGCAAAGGTCGTGTCGTTGAGAAGACGTTGTTCAACGGTTTTCCGGTCAGCAAACGACAAAACGCCCAGAACATACTCTGCGGCGATGATGTCATCTCGGGGATTGCTCCCTTTAGTTTGCTTCGGGCCTGTCATCTCTCCATGCACTCTTTGAGTTTGATGAGACTGCGTCTCAACCATGTCCGCATTGTATTCAATGGTACAGCGTACCGATCTGCAAGTTCCTGATAGGTCATTCCGTCCAGATAAGCGCGTTTTACGGCCTCCGCACGGGTTTCTTCCAGCTCATCGAGACACAAATCTATTGTGCGACCTGTATCCCTTTGCAATGTCGCCTGCTCCGGGTTTGGGGCTTGGTCACTCAGATCAAAAACCTCATCCAACTCGCTGGCTATCGGTTTACGCATACGAATCATATCTATTGACTGATTGCGCGCAATTGTTGCCAGCCAGCTTTCCGGAGTACCGGATATGGCCGAAAACAAATGAGAACGCTGCCAGATCTTGACGTAAACTTCCTGCAGCGCCTCGTCGGCATCTGTCCGATTTTTTAATATACGCAGGCAAATGGAGAAAAGTTTCGAGCTTGTCTGGTTGTAAAGCACAACAAAGGCCTTGCGATCGGATAGCGCAATATTGCTTATCAAGCGGGCAAGGTCTTCGTTTGGCATTTCTCCATCCCGATGTCACAAAGAACAAAACGTTCTTGCGTTCTCTAAGAGTCGACTTTTGAACGTATAGCTCGTGGCAAGTCGCAACAAACTCTCTTGCCGAAGGCCTGCGCGGTTTGCTTTTTATTTGGTCTGGGTGAGGAAAATCTTCACTGCAAATAGCGAGAAGACCCCCGCGATCGTATAATCTAGCCCGCGCAGAACCTTGCGATTACGCTGCAGCCATGAAGACAGGGCATCCGCGGCAATGACAATGCCGATACCGATTGGCAGCGCGACGATAATTGACCAAATGCCCAGGAAGATCAGCTTGCCGGTGACGTGCGGATCCGATGCGCTGACGAACTGCGGCAGGAACGTCATGAAGAAGATAATGACCTTCGGGTTCAGAAGATTGACCCACAGTCCGTTCACAAGCGCGGAAACCCACGATCCTTGTGTCTTTTCTTCTGCCGGTTTCGCCATCACGAAATCGGAACCTTTGCGAATGGCCTGAATGGCCAGCCAGACGAGGTAGGCAGCGCCACCTGTCTTCAAGATCAAAAAGGCGGTCGGTGAGGCAACGATGAGGGCGGCAACACCAAATGCCACCAGCATGGTGTGAACGGTAATGCCAAGATTGGTACCGACCAGGGTCATGAAGCCAGCAGCACGCCCCTCACGCAGGGAGCGGCTGATCCACAGCGTCATGTCAGGACCGGGCGTGACAGCCAAAAGCAGAATAGCGATGGTGAATGCAATGAGAGTTGGCAGGCTTGGCACGAAATCCATGAGAATGGTACCCGGTTAATGTGTCCTTTGGCCAAGCTGTAGCGGTATTTTCTAATTCTGCCAATCGTTGCTTATATTAGGCTTGCGGAAAATGATCGTGGTGGTGCCGTGCTGTTCCGCAAAACCAGCTTCACATCCAAAATTTGACTGCTTGCCAGTTCCTCGTCATTCAGGATGGCACTTACTGCCTTGGCTGCGATGTCTTCAAATGGCTGCTGCATTGTTGTCAGGGCTGGTGTGCTCAAGGCGGCCTCTGGAACACCGTCAAAACCGATGACCGAGACATCGTTGGGAACAGATATGCCACGTTCAGTTAGCCACTGTATGGCGTAAAGCGCGATACGATCCGACATGGCAAGCAGTGCTGTTGGTGGTTCAGGTGCCGAAAACAGCGCTTCCAATGCGTTAACGACGCTCTTTTTGTCGTTGAGCGTGGCGTGGATCGCAACGTCTTGCGGATTGATGTCGAAGTCCCGTAGGGCATCGAAATAACCTTCGATGCGCAGTCTCGCGCTGGATGACATTGCAGAGGTTACCGCCTCTGGTTTCACCGTTCCCGGAACTGCCGAGCGGTGGGTGATCGCCAGGACGGCAAAGTTCTTGTGGCCAAGTTCTGCCAGGTGTCGGGCAGCGGTTTCTGCACCCTTGCGATTATCAATTTCGATGATCGGAAAGCCGTCTTCGGCGTTTTCCAGCGCCAGCGCGACGCAGGGAACTTGCCGCTGCCGGCTGAGATCAACCAGCCTTGCGCCTTCTTTGACGCAGAGAAGAATAAAACCATCAACCAGAGCGCTGTTGATATTCCAGGCCAGTTTTTGCTGATTGCGGGCAGAAACCAGTGCAATGCCAGTGCCGGTTTCATCGCAAACATCACTGACAGCCTTCATCATGGCGCGTGCCCATGGGTCATCAAAGAAATAGGAGAGCGGCTCCAATGATGCGACGCCGATGGCGTTGAACTTGCCGGCACGCAGCAGTCGGCCCTTCACGTCAGGTCCTTTATAGCCAAGATCCCGCGCGATACCGAGCACACGTTCGCGGACTTCTTCACGGACGATTTCCGGCCGGCTGAAAACATTCGATGCCGTACCTTGGGAAACCCCTGCCGCCTTGGCGATATCTGCCAGTCTTATCGGGCCTTTTGTCAAAACCACTCCTTTTTTTCTTCATAAAAAGTAGCAGCTTTTTGTATCGGTTCAAGAAACGTTTGACAGAGCGAATTTTTGCGTAATATTGAATCGGTTCAATTTGATTTCCATATTGTTATTGAATCGATTCAATTTTGAGGTGACGAAATGCATCCCTTGTACGAGGATATGTTCCGCGAAAGGTGGGGCAGCCTGTCTTATTGCGACGAGAAAATTAATGCGTGTGATCTAAAACCGGCGCACAACCAATGCGGTGATCATGGCGGTCACAACGCGAGCAACAATTTTGGACCGGAACGGCAGAGGAAAAAAAAGACCATGCTGTCGAAAGCCTGGTCTTTCTGTTTGCCGATCGATGAACGGTATCGGTGAACGCGGATATCGCGACGCCAGCTATCTACTGCTGCGCCTTGAGAAAGGAATCAAAAGCGCCGGTGTAATCTCCATGCCAACGTGACAGAGGTGGCCTGTTTTCAACGATATCGCCTGCGGCCCAGAGAATACGCTTTTCGTCTGTCTTTCTGTCCACTTCGCCGTCCGGGCACAGTATATAGAAATCACCGTGACCAATGCTTTCCAGCATGAACTCAATGGTTTGTTCCGGTGTCCATGCCCCCTCAGGTTTTTCCGTGCGACCATTGGCCGTGAGGTTGGTAAAGACAAAACCGGGGATCAGCATATGGGCGGTGATCGCGCAATCGGCAACGTTGCGCAGTTCATGCTGCAGTGCCTCAGTAAAGGCTTTGACACCGGCTTTTGAAACATTATAGGCCGGATCGCCCGGAGGGGTGGTGATGCCTTGTTTGGAGCCGGTATTGATGATCAGGCCCGGCTCGCCATGGCCAATCATGCCTGGTCCAAACACTCGGCTGCCATTGATGACGCCGAGCAGGTTGACGCCAAACACATTTTCCCAATTGGTCTGCGGGCCAAAGATCGAGCTGCCCGGCTGAATTCCGGCATTGTTCATCAACACATGCACCCGACCGAAACGCTGGATGACGGCGCGTTCCAGTGCGCCGAGGTCATCGGGTTTTGAAACATCAGACGCAATCGACACGACCTGCGCTTCGCCTTCCTCGGCCTCTGCCAACACATCGGCGTAAGCATTGGCCAAGTTGTCGCCCTCCAGATCCGCCAGCACGACACTCATACCGAGACTTGCGAATTTTTTTGCTGCCGCCAGCCCTATCCCCGAAGCGGCCCCTGTGATGACCGCGACATTGCCTTGCGCGAATGCTGGATGCGGATTGCTCATCGGTCTCTCCTCAAACCTTCCCTTCAGAGCGAAGATGCCCGGATGGCTTAATTCACGAGGACGGATTTTGTTCCCGATGGAATTTCACTTGCTCTGACACTGCCTTTCACCGGTTTTCCTTGCGTGCGCCAATAAACTCGCTAAAAGTGCCGCATTCCCAAGGAAATGGCGAACTCATCGCTCGCCGGTACGCAGATGGACATCACTCATGGCACTTCCGAAAGACGTTAAGAAAGTCGTTCTCGCCTATTCTGGCGGTCTCGATACCTCGATCATCCTGAAATGGCTCCAGACCGAACTCGGTGCGGAAGTCGTAACCTTCACAGCTGACCTTGGTCAGGGCGAAGAGCTGGAACCAGCACGCAAGAAGGCCGAGATGCTGGGCATCAAGGAAATCTTCGTTGAGGACGTCCGCGAAGAATTCGTGCGTGATTTCGTATTCCCAATGTTCCGCGCCAACGCTGTTTATGAAGGCGTCTATCTGTTGGGCACGTCCATTGCGCGTCCGCTGATTTCCAAGCACCTCATCGATATTGCCAAGAAGACCGGCGCAGACGCGATTGCCCACGGCGCAACCGGCAAGGGCAACGACCAGGTTCGCTTCGAACTTTCGGCCTATGCGCTGAACCCTGATATCAAGATCATTGCTCCATGGCGCGACTGGGCCTTCAAGAGCCGTACTGATCTGCTGAAGTTCGCCGAAGAAAACCAGATCCCGGTTGCCAAGGACAAGAAGGGCGAGGCGCCATTCTCCGTCGACGCCAACCTGCTGCATTCCTCTTCCGAGGGCAAGGTTCTGGAAGACCCGGCTGTCGAGGCTCCGGAATATGTGCACATGCGCACGATCTCTCCGGAAGCTGCACCGGATCAGGCCACAACCATCAAGATCGGATTCCGTAAGGGCGATGCCTGCTCGATCAACGGTGTTGAAATGTCGCCGGCAACCTTGCTTGCTGCGCTGAACAATTACGGTCGTGATAATGGCATCGGTCGTCTCGACCTCGTTGAGAACCGTTTTGTTGGCATGAAGTCGCGTGGCGTTTACGAAACACCTGGCGGTACAATCCTGTTGGCTGCTCACCGCGCCATCGAATCCATCACGCTTGACCGTGGTGCAGCCCATCTCAAGGATGAGCTGATGCCACGTTACGCCGAGTTGATCTATTACGGCTTCTGGTTCTCGCCAGAGCGCGAAATGCTGCAGGCACTGATCGACAAGAGCCAGGAGCATGTTGAAGGCGAAGTCACGTTGAAACTCTACAAGGGCAATGTGATGGTGACTGGCCGCGAAAGCGACAAGTCGCTCTACTCCGACAAGCTGGTGACGTTTGAAGACGACCAGGGTGCCTACGACCAGAAGGATGCAGCTGGCTTCATCAAGCTCAACGCACTTCGTCTGCGCACCCTCGCAAAGCGTAATCAGGGCAAGTAATCGACAGAGCTGTGATTTAAAGAACCGCGGTGGCGACGCCGCGGTTTTTTCATGCCGTTTTGCGGGTGAAGCTGGCAAAACCGATGTAGCCAGCGATGGCCATAAATTCCATAAAAGGAATAACGGTGCCGAAGGCGAGTAGTGGAGAGCCAATAAGGGAGGCCATAACACCGGCGATAAAACCGGAACTCATCTGGATAAAACCCATCATTGCCGATGCCGAGCCAGCAATATGCGGAAAGGGCGCCATCGCGGCCGTTACAATGTAAGGCGTGATCAATGCGATGCCGAAGGTGGCAACAGCCACCGGCCCCATAATGGTAATGAACGATGGCTCCAGAAGGAAAACCGACAGGATCATCAATGTTCCGCCGATGCCCGAACAGCATAGTCCGAGAATTGCGGAGTGGCGGTCACCTAAGATTTTGACCAGAAACCGCAGCGCGACAGAACCGGAGAAATAAGCGCCTGATTGCATCAGCATGCTCAGCCCAAATCCCGTTGGCGTCAGGCCGACCTCATTGATGAGGATAAAGGACAGCATGGTGGCCTGGGCATAAAGGGCGCCAACCGAACCGGCCATAATGAGGGCGGCAAAGAGGAAACGTTTGTTTCTCAGCAATTCGGCATAGGCCCTGACGAGGTTTCCCGGTCTGATCAGCTTTCTGTCCGGCACGGTTGTCTCACGCAGGAAAAATACGACTGCGACAACCGAGATGACGCCAAAACCGACCATCAGCCAAAAAACAGAATGCCAACCAAAGGCGGCAAGCGACAGTCCGCCCATTGTCGGGCCAATAGCAGGGCCGATTGCCAGCATGACGCCGATCAGGTTGAGGATGCTGGATGCTTCAGATCCGATGAACTGGTCGCGGACAATGGCGCGCGCCACCGTCATGCCAACGGATACGCCGATACCCTGGATAAGTCGGGCGGCCAGAAGAAACTCGACCGATGGAGCAAACACCGCAATCAGCCCGCCCACCAGATAGATCGACAGAAAAACAAGGCTGGCCACTTTGCGGCCAAAAGCATCCGATGCCGGGCCGGATACAAGCTGCGCCAGCGCGAAACCTGCAAAATACAGGGCAAGGCTGATCTTGATTGCCGCTTCCGTTGTGCCGAATGCTTTGACCAGTTCCGGCATGGCCGGCGTGTAGATCGCCATGGAAATTGGCCCGATCGCCATTAGCAGGGCACCAAGAATGGCGGTGCGCCGTGTGGTCATGATCGGAGTAGGAGCGGGCAGAGGAGGCGGCATTCGTTCTGATATTCCGATTATCGCCGCTTAAGGCTGATCCTGCAGGTTTTGCAGATTGCTGTTCAGGAGGGTGAGTGACCGATGCATGGTATCAACCTCTGTCTTGGTGAGACCTTTGGTCGCCTGCGTGATCAGAGCATCGATCTCAATGCGAATTTCCTTGAGCATAACGGTCGAGGCCGGAGCGAGAAACACGCGCTTGGAGCGGCGATCCTTCTGATCCTGTTGGCGCTCGACAAGGCTCAAGCCCTCCAGCCGGTCAAGATAGGCGCAGAGGGTCATTGGCTCCACGCCGATACGGGCGGCAATTTCAGTTTGCCTGCTGCCATTGATAGCAGCGATTGTCAGCAAGGTTCGAGCTTCACCCGGCGTCAATTCCAACCCGGCAATGGAGACACGTTTTTCAAATGCGCTGTTGAACAGGCGCGCACCGGAAATGACCAGAAATGCAATCGATTGTGTTTCCTGATGCTGTGTCATGAGCCGCCTTCCATAAGGCAGACTTACTAGTTTTACCGTGGAAATCAAATCAACTTGCGAAGTATCGTGCCGCAAGGCCACAAATCAATGCGCTTTGGCTTCAAATGCTATCGATAAACGACACGACATCTTCTAGAACTTCCGCCTTGGCGGGATCACCGATGGATTGGGCAATGGTCAGTTGGTCCCGGAAATAGGAGCCAAAATCGAAATAGGTATCGTCGGTGATGTGGGTAAGATCGACTACTTCGCCCATTGCATTCAAGGCATGGGTGGGAAGTTCAGACGATAGCTCGCTATATATCGTCTGCTGTATTTGCCCGGCCTGATAATATTCAGTTGCCATGTCGCGTAATTCGCGCGGGCTCATGCTGGAGAAATTACCACGCTCATTTTGCTCTTGCGGGGCCGCAAAGGTTTCGCTGTTTGATTGTTCTTCGATACGAGGAATTTCAATTTCTGGCGTCGGATTTTTCTTGGCGCTATTGTTAAAAATGAAATTCGCGGATGTCCGTAAAGAATAAATCTCCATAATTTATATCTCCATCATGGGATATTATTGGAAAAATACATCACACGTTCAGGGTGTCGGTCAATATTCTGCACGCCTCAAAGGGCAGCGTGTCGGCTTTATGCACCGGATATTGTCGTGAGGTTTCAAAACGCCTGCAATCCCTGACTTCTTCTCTACCCTTATCCCCCTTTCTGATGCCAAATCGGGTAACATTTCCGCCTTGATGGTGGGCGCAAAAACCTCATTTTAAACCTGCGAAGCTGATTGGATTTTGACCAACGCCTGTACTATATGCGGTTTAAGGTAACAGTTCAGAGGTGAAGGCATATGACATCGCATTCCGCAGTAAATCAGGCGCTTTTTCAGTGGACCGGACCGAACGGATTGCCGCTGTTCGACGCGGTGAAAGACAGTGATTTTGCGCCAGCCTTTGATGTCGCATTGGCAAATCACGAAGCGGAAATCGAAGCGATTGCAGGCAATGCCGAGGCCGCAACCTTTGTAAACACCATCGTTGCGTTGGAAATTGCCGGCGACGAACTTTCACGTGTTTCGTCGATCTTCTGGAACAAGGCGGGCTCCAACACCAACGAGACCATTCAGGCGCTGGAGCGTGAAATCGCGCCGAAAATGTCGCGTCATTATTCGAAGATTGGTATGAATGCGCAGCTTTTTGCCCGCATCGATGCTCTCTGGGAAAAGCGTGAGACGCTTGGCCTGACGACTGAGGAAAAGCGGGTTCTGGAACGACATTGGAAGGGTTTTGTCCGCTCCGGCGCCAAGCTAGCCAAGGACCGTCAAGAACGGCTTGCTGCAATTAACGAGCAACTGGCTGGTCTTGGTGCCAAGTTTGGCCAAAACGTTCTGGCCGATGAAAAAAACTGGTCGCTGGCGTTGTCCAGTGACGAGGAGCTTGCTGGCATTCCTGCATTTTTGCGTGATGCAATGGCCTCAGCTGCCAAGGAAAAAGGTCTGGATGCGGCCTATGCGGTAACCCTGTCGCGTTCGATTATCGAACCGTTCCTGACATTTTCCGAACGTCGTGATCTGCGTGAGCAGGCGTTCAAGGCTTGGGTGGCGCGCGGTGCGAATGGTGGAGAAACCGACAATATCGACATTGTCAAACAGACGCTGGCGCTGCGTGAGGAAAAGGCCGGTCTGCTCGGTTACGAAAGCTTTGCTGCATACAAGCTGGACGACACCATGGCGAAAACGCCACAGGCGGTAAATGGCCTGTTGACCACGGTATGGGAAAAGGCTGTTGCTCGGGCCCGTGAGGAAGAAGCCGAGCTTGCCGACCTCATCCGCGAAGAAGGCCGTAATCACGAGGTTTCTCCATGGGATTGGCGTCACTACGCCGAAAAGCTGCGTGCACAGAAGTTCAATTTTTCTGAAGCCGAACTGAAGCCATATCTTCAGCTCGAAAAGATCATTGATGCCTGCTTCGACGTGGCAACACGACTATTTGGCGTTCGTGCCTCCGAGATGAAAGGCGTGACCGGTTACCATCCGGATGTGCGGGTTTTCGAAATTCGTGACGACAAGGGTGCGCTGAAAGCAATGTTCCTTGGTGATTATTTCGCGCGTCCGTCCAAGCGTTCCGGTGCGTGGATGAGCTCGTTCCAATCGCAGCACAAACTGACCCTGAAAAACGGTGTTCAGGGCGAACTGCCGATCATCTACAATGTTTGCAATTTCGCCAAGCCAGCGGAAGGCAAGCCGGCGCTGCTGTCGCTGGACGACGCCCGTACCCTGTTCCATGAATTCGGCCATGCGCTGCACGGCATGTTGTCCGACGTGACCTATCCTTCCGTTTCGGGAACCGGTGTGTCACGTGACTTCGTGGAACTGCCGTCGCAGCTTTACGAACACTGGCTGACAGTGCCGGAAATTTTCAGCACCTATGCGCTGCATTTCGAAACCGGTCAGCCAATGCCGAAAGCGTTGCTCGACAAGGTTCTGGCAGCGCAAACCTTCAATGCCGGTTTCAACACGGTGGAATATACCTCGTCGGCGTTGGTCGACATGGCGTTCCACAACCGCAGCAAGGTGAATGATCCCATGGCGGTGCAGGCTGAAGTGCTGTCTTCGCTTTCCATGCCGCAGTCTTTGGTCATGCGTCACGCCACCCCGCACTTCCAGCACGTCTTCTCCGGTGACGGATATTCTGCCGGTTATTACTCCTACATGTGGTCCGAGGTTCTGGATGCCGATGCGTTTGCGGCATTTGAGGAAAGTGGCAACCCGTTCAACGCGGAGCTTGCCCGCAAGTTGAAGGAGAATGTCTACTCGTCTGGCGGTTCCGTTGACCCTGAGGCGGCCTATCTGGCATTTCGCGGAAAAATGCCAAGCCCAGATGCGATGCTGAAAAAGCGTGGCTTAATCTAACAATATGAGGCGGGGTCATTCCCCGCCTTTTTGTTGAAAACTATGCGGAAATCGAAAGCGTTTCAGAAAACGCCAACCGCTTTGGGTTGCGCGCTTTGGCTGTCATATTTTTATGTTATTGCGTATACGCAAGGGTCATATGACATGGCCCCCCCCTTTCGCAAAACCAAAAAAAAGGTTATGAGCGCGCCAAATGAACTGGCGCACCCTCCCGAATTGAGCGCCCAACCTCAGAGATTTTGAACAATGGCAATTCGCAACATCGCGATCATCGCGCACGTTGACCATGGGAAAACAACCCTCGTTGACGAACTTCTGAAGCAGTCCGGCTCGTTCCGTGACAACCAGCGCGTTGCTGAGCGCGTTATGGACTCCAACGACCTCGAAAAAGAGCGCGGCATCACCATTCTCGCCAAGGCAACTTCGGTTGAGTGGAAGGGTGTTCGCATCAACATCGTCGACACCCCCGGCCACGCCGACTTCGGTGGTGAAGTTGAGCGTATCCTTTCGATGGTGGATGGCGCGATCGTTTTGGTCGACTCGTCTGAAGGCCCAATGCCGCAGACCAAGTTCGTTGTTTCCAAGGCGCTCAAGGTTGGTCTTCGCCCAATCGTCGCGATCAACAAGATCGACCGTCCAGACGGCCGTCATGAAGAAGTAATCAACGAAGTTTTCGACCTGTTCGCAAACCTCGATGCGACTGATGAACAGCTCGACTTCCCGATCCTCTACGGTTCTGGTCGCGATGGCTGGATGAACGTCAACCCAGAAGGTCCTAAGGATGAGGGTCTTGCACCACTTCTGGATCTGGTTCTGAAGCACGTTCCTGAGCCAACAATTGAAGAAGGTCCTTTCCGTCTGATCGGCACCATTCTGGAAGCCAACCCCTTCCTCGGCCGCATCATCACTGGTCGTATCGCATCTGGTTCGATCAAGCCTAACCAGGCCGTCAAGGTCTTGGGCCAAGATGGAAAGACCATCGAAACCGGTCGTATTTCCAAGATTCTCGCGTTCCGTGGTATTGAGCGCACAGCTATTGATGAAGCGCATGCAGGCGACATCGTTGCTATTGCCGGTCTCTCCAAGGGTACCGTTGCTGATACATTCTGTGATCCTTCGGTCACGGAAGCGATGAAGGCTCAGCCGATCGATCCGCCAACCGTTACGATGTCCTTCATCGTTAATGACAGCCCGCTTGCCGGCACAGAAGGCGACAAGGTAACGTCTCGCGTTATCCGCGACCGTCTGTTCAAGGAAGCTGAAGGCAACGTCGCTCTCAAGATCGAAGAAGCTGAAGGCAAGGATTCATTCTTCGTTTCCGGTCGTGGCGAATTGCAGCTTGCAGTTCTGATCGAAACCATGCGTCGCGAAGGTTTCGAACTTGCAGTTTCGCGTCCTCGCGTTGTGATGCAGAAGGACGAGAACGGCCAGACCATCGAGCCGATCGAAGAAGTCGTTATCGACGTTGATGAAGAACATTCCGGTGTCGTCGTTCAGAAAATGTCTGAACGTAAGGCTGAAATGACCGAACTGCGTCCATCCGGTGGTAACCGCGTTCGTTTGAAGTTCCTTGCTCCGACCCGCGGTCTGATCGGCTACCAGTCCGAACTGCTGACGGATACGCGCGGTACGGCAATCATGAACCGTTTGTTCCATGACTACCAGCCATTCAAGGGTGCTATTGCCGGTCGCGTCAACGGTGTTCTGCTGTCCAACGGTTCGGGTGAAGCGGTTGCTTACGCGATGTTTAACCTTGAAGACCGGGGTCCGATGATCATCGAGCCAGGTGAAAAGGTTTACGCCGGTATGATCATTGGTATTCATACCCGTGACAACGATCTCGAAGTGAACGTTCTGAAGGGCAAGCAGCTCACCAACATCCGCGCTGCCGGCAAGGATGAAGCTGTGAAGCTGACACCGCCAATCCGCATGACCCTTGACCGCGCATTGTCGTGGATTCAGGACGATGAGCTGATGGAAGTCACGCCAAAGTCGATCCGCCTGCGCAAGATGTTCCTTGACGCGAACGACCGCAAGCGTTTCGAAAAGTCCAAGCTTGCTGTTTGATTGACTTGAGGATTTTGATTTTAGAAAACCCGGCCATGTGCCGGGTTTTTTATTTGTGGCTTTCCATGAAAGGCGCTTGCTGCTTCGGTTAAAAAAGCGTTAACGTTGGTGCGTCGTCCACATGATAAGGTTGTGGGTAAGCTTCAGGTCGTTAACCTTTACGGCTGGCAAGTTTGCCTCGCCGGGGCCAGAAGCGCGTTATGAAAACGTTATCGATAGAGATTCGCCGAGCAGAACCGCAGGACGCGGGTGCCATTTCCCAGGCACACCGTATGTCGTGGGAACAGACCTATTCGGGTCTCATTCCACACAAGCCCCTGACGCAGATGCTGGAACGCCGTGGCGAAAGCTGGTGGCGCAAGGCGACACGCGGCTCCGCGACGATGCTGGTGGTCGAAGTGGCTGGTGTTATTGCCGGTTATGCGACGCTCGGCCTTAGCCGCGCCCGTGGCCTGCCACATGATGGCGAAGTCTATGAGTTGTATCTGCGTCCTGAATATCAGGGTATCGGCCTTGGCTCGGTACTGTTTACCGAAGCTCGCCGGCTGCTGAAATCGCTTGGCTGTGATGGCATCGTCGTCTGGTGCCTTGAAGACAGCGAACTGGCAAACCGGTTCTTCCGATCGCATGGCGGCCGCGATGTTGCAGAAGGCATGGAAGACTTTGCTGGCAAGCAACTTAAAAAAGTTGGTTACGCCTGGAAGTAAAAGGCAATACGGCAGGACACGTATTGCTTGAAACCCGCGGTCGCTATTACCGTTTTTCTTGAAATTCGGCTTCGTACCAAAGCCTGTGTTGCATTGCAGGTTGTTTCCCAGTATCGAACGATCCACCATTACACTTGGCCACCACACCTGGATTGAGGGATCACGAATGCGTATTGATGCAATTTCTATTGGTAAGAACCCGCCTGATGACGTGAACGTCATCGTAGAAGTGCCGGTTGGCGGCCACCCAATCAAATACGAGATGGACAAAGAAGCTGGCGCTCTGATCGTGGACCGCTTCCTTTATACCCCGATGACCTATCCGGGTAACTACGGTTTCGTGCCGCATACCCTGTCTGATGATGGCGATCCTATCGACGTTCTGATCTGCAACACCCGTCCGCTGGTGCCAGGTTGCGTTATCAACGTTCGTCCTATTGGCGTCATGGTCATGGAAGATGACGGCGGTCAGGACGAGAAGATCATTGCGGTTCCGGCTCCAAAGCTGACGCGCCGCTACGACAAGATCGAAAACTACACAGACCTGCCGGAAATCACGCTCAAGCAGATCGAACACTTCTTTGAGCACTACAAGGATCTTGAGCCGGGTAAGTGGGTTAAGATTGGCGGCTGGCAGAACGTAGACGTTGCCAAGAAGCTGATCGTTGAAGCCATCGAGCGCTACAAGGCTCAGGGCTGATCCAGCAGCTTTTCAAGCTTGATTATCAAGTCCTCCGGGTCGGCATCGATCCGGAGGATTTTTTTACGGGCTGTTTCGCCCGATATAAATGAAATTGTGCTCTTGGGTACGCGCAGAGATTTTGCGAGCAAAGCAATCAGGGCTTTGTTGGCCTTGCCATTCTCCGGTACGGCGCTGACACGTGCTTTCAGCACCACATCATCATCAGCACTTGTTTCCTGCTTCTCCAGCACGTCGCGCCCACCATTTGGTGTCAGGCGCACAGACAGACGCAGATGGTCATTGAACGCTGTCCACGGTCTGTCGGTCATACCAGCGCATCCTGTCGGTGAAGACATCTGCCGGTCTATAAGTTTACACCGGCAGTCCTATGGGCAGTCTGTGATGCCTTATTGGAACAGCGACAACAGGAACGGTCGGATCGGATTTTGTATGATCATCTGCAGGAAAACGATGCCAAGCAGAACGATGATCGGTGAAATGTCGATACCGCCGAGATTTGGCAGAACACGCCGGATGGGACGCAGGACTGGCTCTGTAACGTTGTATAAAAAGGCGCCAATCGAGCTGACGAACTGGTTTCTTGAATTGATGACGTTGAACGCATAGAGCCAGGAAAAAATGGCGCTTGCGATCAATATCCACCAATACAGATTCAGTGCTAAAATGATAACACTAAGCAGCGCGTCTATAATGCCTGGCATCAATATCTCCATGAGTTGCAGACAGACATTTAGACATTGCAGCTTGAACCGGCAAGACCCGCCGCAACAGGGCTGGTGATTCATGCTTAATAGCTTTATGGAAGCGCGACATAATCACGCGCCTCATCCATCTTTTGCCGTGGTCCTGCCTCATATCGATTGGCCACCAGCCGAAAGTCAAACCAATGTCTCTGCCTTCCGCTGAAAATCGCTTCGGCGCTTTCCGGCATCCCTCTTACCGCCGTTTCTTCACGGCGCGTTTCTTTTCAGCTTTTGCCGTACAGATCGTCAGCGTATCCGTCGGTTGGCAGATGTATGAGGTAACGGGTAACAGTTTCTACCTTGGCTTGATCGGCCTGTTTCAGTTTCTGCCATCGCTTCTGCTTATTCTGGTTACGGGCACCGTGGCCGACAGGCATAATCGTCGCATGATCATGGCAAGCTGCCTACTGGTTGCCTGTCTATGCGCTGGAATGCTGCTGGGATTGACGCTGACGCATAATTTCGTGCCGTGGCTGGTATTTCTCATCCTCGTGATCTTCGGCATTGAGAGGGCGTTTATGGGCCCTGCCGTGCAATCGCTTGCCCCCAACCTTGTCCCAGCAGAAGACCTGCCCAATGCGATTGCCTGGAACTCATCGTCCTGGCAGATGGCATCGATCATGGGCCCGGTTGCCGGCGGCCTGCTATATGGCGCTGGCGCATGGATTGCATATTCAGTGGCGCTCGCGCTGTTTGCCCTTTCCGCTGTATTGGCCTTCTCCATCAAGAAGCCGGAACAACGCAGCCCGGCCCGTGCCGTATCTCTGGAAAGCATGCTGGCAGGCTTTCGCTTCATCTCGCAGGAAAAAATCGTTCTCGGCGCGATCTCGCTTGATCTGTTTGCCGTGCTGCTCGGCGGTGCGGTGGCGCTGATGCCGATTTTTGCCAAGGAAGTGCTGACACTTGGTCCTTGGGGCCTTGGTCTTCTGCGTGCGGCACCCGGCATTGGTGCAATCGTGGTTGCGGCTTTTCTGGCCTTTAACCCCATTCGTCATCATGCCGGCATGCTGATGTTTGTCGGCGTAGCGCTGTTTGGTGTGGCGACTATTGTATTTGGCCTGTCCCAGACCGCATGGGTTTCCATTGGTGCGCTGATGGCGATGGGTGCTGCTGACATGGTGTCGGTTTATGTGCGTGAAACGCTGATTGCGCTCTGGACGCCGGACGAGGTGCGTGGTCGCGTCAATGCCGTCAACATGGTGTTTGTCGGCGCATCCAATGAACTGGGCGAGTTTCGCGCTGGTACCATGGCTCACGTGATCGGCGCTGTCCCGGCCGTGGTGATTGGCGGTTTTGGAACACTGGCTGTGGCGGTCGTCTGGGCGTTGAGCTTCCCGAAGCTGCGCAGAGTCGACAGTCTGGATATGCCGAAACATCTCTAGACGTTCTTCCATCGTCAAATTCGGGGCAGGTGTCCGGCAAGACTTACAGCGCTTTCTGGCGCTGTGGTTTTCCTTCAAAAACCATTTCCAGAAAATTCGACAACCAGGCCCGAAGCGGCGTGTCGAACATCATCCGTCCCTCAAGGTGCTGGCTGCCGACCTGTGCGTTCGGCATCGTGAAACGTTCAGCACCGTGTACGACCCAGCGCTGCATCATGGCGCGGGTCAATTCCGCGTGGAACTGCAGCCCCCAGGCGTTCTTCCCGTAACGAAAAGCCTGGTTGGGATAGGCATCACCGGTTGCCAGAAGATCAGCGCTCCGTGGCAGTTCGAACCCTTCACGATGGAAATGGTAGACCATCTTTGGCCAGTGTGGCATCAGCAACCGGCCCTTCTCGGTGCTGTGCAGTGGGTACCAGCCGATTTCGACCTGACCATCATTGGCGGCATGAACCTTGCCGCCAAGATGTTTCGACAACATTTGCGCACCAAGACAGATGCCGAGAAACGGCTTGTCCTCCTTGAGTGGCACTTTCAGCCAGTCGATTTCCGTCTTGACGTAATCATGCGGATCGTTGGCGCTCATCGGGCCACCAAAAATAACTGCACCAGCGTGGTTCACCAGAGTGTCGGGCAGGGGATCACCCAGCGCTGGTCGACGGACATCCAGCGAATATCCTTTTTCCTCCAGCATCTGGCCAACTCTGCCGGGTGTTGACCGCTCCTGATGCAGAACGACCAGTATTGCAGGTTTCCGGCTCTGTTGACGGGAGGGGTCAAACAGCATTTTCGTCGTTTTCATTTTCCCTGACATTTGTGGTGCGCGTTGCAGCCTGTTGCCGTTGCAAAACCCGATCGCGGACCGAAACACCGAGCAGATCGGCGATACGCCAGATCACGTGGTCTTCCATTTCGCTGCGATCGCCATCTGCGTAAACGATATCCCAGAGGATACCGATCAACGCGACGCGCTGGGCTTCATCAAGGTGACGGCGAATATCGGTGGTAAAACGGTAATAATCGACCGCTTCGGTGCCTGCCTCGCGTCCGGCCTCGAGAAGAGCTTCCAGCGTGCTGCCACTCAACGAATAATACTGGGAAAGTATTTCCCGCAATTTCTGGCGTTCGCTTTTGGAAATGGTGCCATCGGCTTCCATCACCTGGAAACATAGCGCCGCAACAGCGACACGCAGATCATCCGGTGCAAAGTCTTTTCCGGAATGACCACCCGTAAGTTCCTGAAAAAAGGATTGAATACGATTAAGCATGCCTATCCTGTTCAAATTGGCGCTTCAAGACTTGCAGATCAAAACAGGTTGAGCCGAGTTTTGGGTTCCTGTTCAGAGCCGGCTTTTTTAACGCCCGGGTCATCCGGCAAACCGCCAAAGAACGGAACTGGTTCCTCTTCCTTTGCCGTTTCTGCCAATGGCGGTGCAGCAATTGTTTCTTTGGATTTGGGGGCAGGCGTCGATGTTTGAGCTGGTGCTGGTGTTGAGATCGGCTTTGCCGGCTTTTCTGCTTTCTCGGCAACTGTCACGACAGGCGGAATGTCGATCGGCTTTACTGCTGCAGGCTTAGGCTCAGGTGCTTTTGGCGTCGCTGGCTTGGCAACCGGTGGCAGTGAGGCGAATGCCTCTTTGACATCGGCATTTTCCAACGGGCCTTCGATTTGTCCAAACGGCGCTTTCCACTCAAAGGCATCCAGTCGACCGGTGACCGGTGAGATGGGCAACCATTTTTCAGAGGCAATGCCATCAGCCACCCATGAAGGATCACGGGGCGCACGCAGCGCCTGCGCCATCCAGTGACGCACTCGGCCCTGATCACCGTTTTCAGAATCTTCAATATCCGCCATCAGCAGGAAAATGCTTTCACGCGGTTCAATTCTGGCGGCTGCTTCAGCTTTGCTGCGGGCCTTGGCAAATTCCTTGGCATCCAGTGCAGCATGCGCCACGGTAAACAGCGATTCAACGTTGTTGGGTCGCAGGGCTTCCAGCTTCTCTGCCCGCTTTAGACGATCGATTGCCGTATCGCCGCTGCGTGCACGCACGTAAACGGCCGCGACTTCAGGGTGCGGGGCGATTTTCCACACACTTTCCAGCACCGAGGCTGCCTTGCGCAGATTATCTTCGCGAATATAGGCCTTGGCGGCAATGAGAGCGGCCGGGACAAGGCTCTTGGCAAGCTTGAGTGCCTGCAGCGCATCATCACGCGCGCCCTTCGGGTCGCCTTCCAGCTTATCATTGGCTTTGGCGGTCAACAGCACGGCTTTCAGGCGCTCTGCCTCGCCGCGATCCATAACATGAGCAGCCTTTTGCTGATCGAGCAGGCGAATGGCATCATCCCACTGGCCGGTGCGGCTGCGGAATTCCAATGCAGCCTGAGCTGCCCATGGAAGGTAGGGGGCTTTTTCAGCGGCATCTTCGGCATATTGCATGGCGGCTTCGTGCGCGCCCTGACGTCGTGCCTCGATATAGAGGCCTCGCAGACCCAGTTCCCGTGTTTCGGGATCCTGTGCCATCGCCTCGAACTTGCGGCGGGCTTCGTCATATTTGCCTTCAATGAGGGCTGCCTGTGCTTCGAGCAAATGGATCAACGGTTCCTGATCGGCGCTGATCAGTCCTTGAGCACGGGCCGTCATCTTGCGTGCCATCAGCGCATTACCGGCACCAGCGGCAATCAAGCCGGTTGAAAGCGCCTGATAACCACGGTCACGCTTGCGGGCGCGGAAATAACGGCGGGCTGCATAAGGTGAGGTCCAGATGGCGGCAAACAGCCACCACAACAGCATGACAGCGGCAACCAGCACCGCGATCATGGAGGCAGCGACCATCAGGCTCATTTCAATGAGCTGTCCTTGCCAGACGACCGAAAGCACGCCCGGCCTGTCAGCAAGCCATGAAAAACCAAAACCGATGGCCAGAACAAGGACGATAAAGGTCAGAATTTTTGCCATGCCGCTTATCCCTTCTGCCCGGAGCTGTTGATGGCGCGCGACAGGCTGTCGCCGACCAGTTTTTCAACCTCTATCCGTGCATCAAGCGATTGCTTGTAGGCGGTTGATACGGTTTTGGCCGCATCGGGAAGAGCATTCCATTCCAGGGCGGCACCTTGCAGGTCACCATTGCGCATCTTGTCTTCCATGCGCGCGATGACGGCTTCAGGCGTCTCACCTTCAATGTTGCCGACCGGCCGTACCTTGACCAGCGAATAGGCGCTTTCGGTCAGACGTTCGACGATCGACTGGTTGGGGTCGGGCTGGTTCAACGTGGCCAGCATAGAGTTTGCAACGTCCGGGAATGTTCGCAGCAATTCGGCACGCGATGGGACGCCGGTGGTGGCAAAAGGTTTCAAGGCTGCCACGGACGGATCGTCGGTTGCAACACCGGCAAGGGTGTCCAGTTCTGTCAGGAATGGCCCGCCACGATCGACGGCTGCCTTCAGGCCAGCGGATGCAATGGCACGGGCGACTTCGATGTCGTCCCGCGGTTCATTGAGTTTGGCTTCAGCATCGTTCAACCGACGCGTCAGATCAGCAGTGGCTGTTTCCTGCGCAGAGCGTTCCGATTGAAGACTGGAGACCGTTCCTTCAAGGCTTGCGATTTTATCGGCAAGGCCAGAGACATCGGCACTTTCGCCACTCGCTGCAGGTACGGCATTTTCAAGTGCGGCCAAGCGAGTCTCAAGTGCCGAGGTGTCTGCCGCTGGCGCTGGTTGTGCTTGTTGCTGGAGAGCGGAAAGTTGTGTTTTGAGGCTGGCTATTTCTGCCGACAGTGCATTTTCCGCATCCTGACCGGCTGCTGACGAGAAGGGTGGAAGGTAGCCCGCATATTGCATGCTGCCAGCGGCAAGCAGTGCGATCAGGCCACCAAAAATGCCAGCGGCGATGAAGCTTGATGATCCCTGCCGGGCCTCTGTCGAGGCAGGTTGTTGAGGCGGTGGTGGCGAGAAGACTGGCTCTTCTTGCTGCGCCGCTTCCTTCACCTCATTTTCCTGAGTTTCATGTTCCAGAGTTTTGGGGGCATCCGGTTTGTCAGAGGCCTCTGAAAGTTGCTCCTCAAATGAGGGCTTTTCATTTATCTGTTCGTCTTTCGGCTCGTCGCCAATATCCACATTCGGCTGCGGTTCAATTGGCGATGAGGCATGAATGTCCTGTGAAGGTTGATCAGCCGCGACGACCGGCTCTTGTTTGTCCGGCTCTGTTGCGCCGGGCGCAAGCGTTTTCACGTCCTTTGCATCAAGGTCGATCGTGACCGGTTCGGCTTTTGTCCTGGAGTGGCGTGGCGGTTTTCCCGAGACCATGTCTACCTCTTTGTGCCTTCAACAATTCAAAACTAGTCAGTGATGACCGCAAAGGAAAGAGCAAAGGCACGAATTAGGTTCCTAATGCGACTTTAGAAGGTCAAGCAGGCCCGCCTGCGACGGCAGGGAACTGACATGAACATTGCTGGAAAAAGCCTTGGGAACTGCGGCTGCCACATTCTCACTCAGACAGAAGAAATGGCTGTGCCGAAGCTCGTTCTCGTAGCGGTCAGAAATAATATTTTTAAAAAAAAGCCGTGCGGTTTCAGTCGAGAACAACAGCACGGCGTCAACCGGTTTTGCCACCAGCAAGGCGTCGAGATCGTCATTCGACCAATCAATCGGCACCATGCGATAACATTCCGTCGTCGTATAGGTAATTCCCAAACCATCCAGCGCGGTTTCAAGCGCTGATGATCGGGGGGATCCAGCCAGGTAAAGCAGGGGCGCGATGGTGCCGTCGGACCCATTGATTTGCTCGCCAATCAGTCGGGCAAGGCTTTCACCATAACCATCCGCAGTATGGATATTCTCAAAACCTGCATGTCTGGCGGCAGTCGCCGTTGCCTGACCTACGGCAAAAACCGGCTTTTTCGCAAAAGGCCGTAAATCAATTTTGGCATCTGCCAACACTGCAAGAGCCTGAGCACTCGTAAAGGTCAGTGAAGCCCATGGGCTTGCCACCGCAAGTCTGGCGGATTCGATATTGTGGCGGGCTTCCACCAATGGCAGAAGCACCGCGTCATGTCCCATGTCATGCAAAAGTGCTGCCGTCTTTTTTCCGGTGTTTTCCGGGCGTGTGACGACAATGCGCATGCTTAATCCCAGCTCTCGAAGAAACCTGCGCCAGCTGCGGCACGAACCTTTTCACCGGCCTTTCGGCCGAGATCAGCAGCATCAGCACGTTTGCCGCTTACTTCTATGCCGTGTTCGGTCTGTCCGTCCGGCGTCAGAATGAGGCCACGGAAATGCAGGTCGTCGCCGTCACAAAGGGCATAACCGGCAATCGGTGTGCGACAGGAACCGTCGAGCGCGCCCAGAAATGCCCGTTCGCACGTCACGGCATCATAGGTCGGCTGATCATTGATTGCGGCCAGCATGTCATTGGCCCGGGCGTCATTTATGCGGCTTTCGACGCAGATTGCGCCTTGCGCTGGAGCAGGCGGAAATTCTTTCGGGTCAAGCAGTGCGGTTGGCACATCCTGCTTTCCAAGACGTTTCAGGCCGGCATAGGCGAGAAGGGTGGCATCGGCCTGTCCTTCTTCCAGCTTGCGCAGGCGGGTATCGACCAGACCACGGAAAATGATGGTGCTGATATCTGGACGCAGACGACGAATAAGCGCCTGACGGCGCAAAGACGACGAGCCAACAACCGCTGCATGCGGCAATTCCATCAGCGTTTTTGCCGTACGGCCGATAAAGGCATCGCGGATATCTTCACGCGGAAGGAAAGCGGAAAGGAACAGGCCTTCGGGCAATACGGTCGGCATGTCCTTTGAAGAATGTACCGCGAAGTCGAGATCGCCAGAAGAAAGCTGGGCTTCCAGTTCTTCCGTGAACAGGCCTTTGCCACCGATTTCCGATAGGGCACGGTCGGTAATGCGATCCCCCATGGTGGACAGCACAACAACCTCAAACATTTCCTGCGGCAGGTTGTGCGCTTTCATCAACCGGTCGCGTGTTTCATAAGCCTGCGCAAGTGCCAGAGGGCTGCCGCGTGTGCCGATTCGGAAAGGTTTTGTTTGCATCCGCTTCTATCCATTGTTACCGGAGGTGTTCGTACCTAAGTTTCCCAAGCATCGCAATGAACGAACAGGTTAATGGCCTCCTTTCTACGTATCCTCGGCATAGAGACAAGTTGTGACGAAACCGCTGCTGCCGTTGTAATCCGGCATCCTGACGGTCGTGGCGAGATCGTGTCCGACGTCGTTTTGTCGCAGCTCGATGAGCACAGCGCTTATGGCGGTGTCGTCCCCGAAATCGCAGCCCGCGCCCATGTCGAGGCACTCGATACGCTGGTTGAGGAAGCATTGAACAGTGCTGGCGTTACACTTGCTGATATCGATGCGGTGGCCGCAACCTCCGGCCCCGGCCTGATTGGTGGTCTGATCGTTGGTTTGATGACTGGCAAAGCCATTGCTCGTGCTGCCGATAAGCCGCTTTATGCAGTCAACCATCTGGAAGGTCATGCGCTGACGGCGCGACTGACGGACGGACTGTCGTTCCCCTATCTGATGCTTCTGGTGTCCGGCGGCCACACGCAGCTCATTCTGGTGCGCGGCGTCGGCCAATATGAGCGTTGGGGAACGACGATCGACGATGCGCTGGGTGAGGCGTTCGATAAAACCGCCAAGCTGCTTGGACTTCCCTATCCCGGTGGACCAGCCGTTGAGCGGGCGGCTGCGAGCGGTAATCCTGATCGCTTTGCCTTGCCGCGGCCGATGGTGGGGGAGACACGGCTTGATTTTTCTTTTTCAGGTTTGAAAACTGCAGTTCGTCAGGCGGCGACTGCTATCGTGCCGCTGTCAGACCAGGATATTTCCGATATCTGCGCATCGTTCCAGAAGGCGGTTTCGCGCACGTTGAAGGACCGGATCGGCCGCGGCTTGCAGCGGTTCCGTGAAAAGTTCCCTGATGTCGATGGAGTGCCTGCGCTGGTGGTTGCTGGTGGCGTGGCGGCCAATCAGGAGATCCGGCGGACGTTGCAGGAGCTGTGTGACAAGCAGAAATTCCGCTTTGTCGCTCCGCCGCTTAATCTTTGCACCGATAATGCCGTGATGATTGCATGGGCAGGACTTGAGCGTATGGCGCAAGACATGCCATCGGATGGTCTGGATACGCAACCACGTTCGCGCTGGCCACTGGATGCCTCGGCGCAAACATTGATTGGTTTTGGCAAGCGCGGAGCAAAGGCATGAACGAGCGCGAAAAGGTCGTCGTTATTGGTGCCGGTGCTTTCGGCACAGCGCTTGCCGTGGTCATGGCGCTGGAAAACCGCCACGACGTCACCCTGCTAGGGCGCGATCCGTCCCTAATGGCAGATTTGAAAACCGATGGCGTGCACGAAGCGGCGCTGCCTGGCATCGGCCTGCCAGATGCATTGCAGTTTTCAGCCGACGCCAACGTGCTTACCGATGCCGGTATCGTGCTGTTTGCCATGCCATCGCAGGCGCAAGCCGATGCAGCGCGCCACTACGGTCCTTACCTGGCTAATGATGCAATCATCGTAACCTGCGCCAAGGGCATCGATCGCTCGTCGGGACGGTTGCTGACCGATGTTCTGGAACATGAACTGCCGCATCACCCGATTGCTGTGCTGTCTGGGCCAGGTTTTGCCGCGGATATCGCCAAGGGATTGCCGACAGCCATGGCGATCGCGGCAGCTGAGGCTGGCGATGCCGAGAGACTGGCGCAAACCATTTCCGGCCGCACATTTCGGCTCTATGCCTCGACAGACCGTGCCGGGGTGCAGCTTGGCGGCGCGTTGAAAAACGTGCTGGCGATTGCGTGCGGTATTGTCGAAGGCGCTGGGCTTGGCGATTCCGCCAGAGCTGCGCTGATTTCACGCGGTCTTGCGGAAATGTCGCGGCTTGTGGTGGCCATGGGTGGCAAGGCAGATACCGTGCGTGGTCTTTCGGGACTTGGCGATCTGGTATTGACGGCCACAAGCCACCAATCGCGCAACCTGCGTTTTGGTATTGCACTTGGGCAGGGGCTGGATGCGGGCGCATTCGGCGGTGGTCTGGTCGAAGGCGCATTCGCTGCCTCGGTTGCTGCCCGGCTGGCTGAGGGACTTGCGATAGATATGCCTGTGACGGATGCCGTGGCTGCCATTATAGAAGGCAGCCTTGATGTGCGCACCGCCATGCAACAATTGATGACACGGCCTATCACCACTGAATGAGTGATGGCCCTTAAGGAGATGAAAATGCTGTTTGCCTTTATCTGCAAAGACAAGCCCGGTCACCTGAACCTGCGCATGGAAACCCGTCCTGTGCATCTTGAGCACCTCAACAAACTGAATGCGGAAGGCACTTTGAAGATAGCCGGACCGTTTCTCGATGCGGAAGGCAAGCCAAATGGCAGCCTGGTGATCGTTGAAGCTGCTGACATCGATGCTGCCAAGGCACTTGCCGATGCTGATCCTTATGCAAAGGCCGGCCTGTTCGAAAGCGTCGAAGTGAAGCCCTACAATTGGGTCTTCAACAATCCGGGAGCGTAATTGGCCATGGCAAATTACTGGCTCTTCAAGTCCGAACCGGACACATGGTCCTGGACACAGCAAAAGGCCAAGGGCGACGTTGGTGAAGAATGGGGCGGTGTCCGCAATTATCAGGCACGCAACAACATGCGCGCCATGAAGATTGGCGACAAGGGCTTCTTCTACCATTCCAACGAGGGTCTGGAAGTGGTTGGTATTGCCGAGGTTTGCGCGCTGTCTCATCCGGATTCGACGGCAGAAGGTGATCCCAAATGGGATTGCGTGGATATTCGCGCCGTTTGCGACATGCCAAAGTCCGTTACCCTGAAGGATGTCAAGGCCAATCCGAAGCTGGAGAAAATGTCGCTGGTCACCTCTATGCGGCTTTCGGTGCAGCCGGTGACCGAAGAGGAATACCTCGAGGTTTGCCGGATGGGTAACCTCGATAAGCCACCGCGCTCGCCGGACTGATAACTGAGGTGAAGACCGATCCCAGCCAGTTCGTCCGTGCCAACACGGATGTCATGACGCCGCCGCATGTGCCGGAGGTGCGTTTACATCTGGCCAGTGAGGCGCATGATCTATGGCTGAAAACCGAAGAAGAACTGGATGAGATCGGCCTGCCGCCACCGTTCTGGGCATTTGCCTGGGCCGGTGGGCAGGGTCTTGCACGCTATGTTCTTGATCATCCGACGACCGTTGCAGGAAAGAAGGTACTGGATTTTGCCAGTGGCTCCGGGTTGGTTGCCATCGCCGCCTCAAAGGCTGGGGCTGCCAGTGTCATGGCTGCCGACATCGATCCCTGGGCGCAGACTGCTATCGCGCTCAACGCCGCAGAGAACGTTGCTGAAATCGGCTTTATCGGCGACAACCTCGTCGGTACCGATCTCCGTACCGATGTTCTTCTGGCAGGTGATGTATTTTACGACCGCGCCTTTGCCGAGATGCTGGTGCCGTGGTTTGTAGCGCTCTGTGAAAAGGGTGTCACTGTGATGGTCGGTGATCCCGGTCGCGCCTATCTGCCCAAGGAAAGGCTTGAGCTGCTGGCAACCTATCAGGTGCCGGTGACGCGCGCACTCGAAGACAGTGACGTGAAAAAAACCACTGTCTGGCGGTTTATCTGAACCTTTTTTTGTCCGTTATGGACGGATCACGCAAACGCCGGCCTCGTAGGAGCATTCGGCGCCTGCCGTTCTGGCGTTGACGTGAATGATCTTCGCCTTGGGTGCGACTGTTTGCGAGGTGCTGTTTGCCTGAGAAAAGGCGGGGCGGCCCTGCTTGTAGAAATAGATGCCATTTCCTTTGAAGCGCACGCCGGAAATCGAGCCTGCATAGGTGCCAACTCGTGGGATATAAGATGGCAATCCGTTGCCACCAACGACCTCTTGGCGTGTGTCGCGGTCGGGATTATGATGGCGGTAACTATTGTAATTTTCTGCCGCCATAACAGGCAGAGCCAAGGCAATCATGCTTGACAGGGTGGTCAGTCGCAATGCGATTCGTTTGTCGAACATGAGCTTTTTTCTCCGGTTTTTTACCTTAACAAACTATTAAATATCGCATTTTTGATTTACGTAAAAGTCAAAATTTTTGGCGTTGTGATCTTGGAAATGCTGTACTTTTTATTTTGCCGAGCAAAAATTTCGCAGGAATCTCAAAACACAATCGATTAAATTCGAATCAGCCATGAATTGTGCTTGTCGTGATGCCATCGTGCGATTAAAGGTCGCGGTTGGTGCAATGCACATTCTTTCGTCATGTGCGTTGTTGTAGGACGCCCGAAAATTCGGAGCGCAAAGGAAAACGCCGCGAGGTTCTGATGGCGAACGGTACTAATAATCGGCCTCTGTCGCCGCATCTTCAAATTTACTCCATGATTCCGACGATGTTTGCATCGATCGTGCATCGCATCACGGGCGGAGCGCTGTATTTCGGCACGTTGCTGGTTGCCTGGTGGCTTATCGCAACGGCGTCAGGTGTTGATGCCTATGCCTGGGTTCAATGGGCCATGGGCACGATCATCGGCAAGATCATCTTGATCGGCTACACATGGGCACTGGTTCACCACATGCTGGGCGGTCTGCGTCACTTCATGTGGGATCTTGGACACGGTTTTGAAAAACACTTCAACACCAAGCTGGCCAAGGCAATGTTCGCGGCTTCGATCTGTCTGACCGCGCTGATCTGGGTCATCGCCCTCATCGTGCGCTAAGGAGATACATATATGGATATGCGTACACCCCTCGGCAAAGTTCGTGGCCTCGGCTCCGCAAAGGAAGGCACCGAGCACTTCTGGCGCCAGCGCCTGACGGCCGTTGCCAACGTGCCGCTTCTCATCTTTTTCGTCGTCTTCCTCGTCATGTATGGCGGCGCGCCTTACGAGGAAGTGAAGGCTGCGCTTTCTCACCCGCTCGTTGCGGTGGTGATGGGCCTCGTGATCATCTCTGGCCTCATTCACATGAAGCTTGGCATGCAGGTTATCATCGAGGACTACGTGCACGGCGAAGTATCCAAGCTAGTGCTTGTGATGCTCAACACCTTCTTTGCAGTCGCTGTTGGCGGTCTCTGTCTGTTCGCCATTCTGAAAATCGCATTCGCAGGATAAACCGGTCATGGCATCTCCAAGCTCACCTTCACAGAATGGCAAGGCCTATACCTATGTCGACCACTCCTACGACGTGATCGTCGTGGGTGCAGGCGGCGCCGGTCTTCGCGCGACGCTCGGCATGGCCGAACAGGGTTTCCGCACGGCTTGCATCACCAAGGTTTTCCCGACCCGCTCGCACACGGTTGCGGCGCAGGGCGGTATTGCCGCTTCGCTGACCAACATGACACCCGACTGTTGGCAATGGCACCTTTACGACACCGTGAAGGGCTCCGACTGGTTGGGCGACGTTGACGCCATGCAGTATCTCGCCATGGAAGCGCCAAAGGCGGTTTATGAGCTTGAGCATTACGGCGTGCCGTTCTCACGTAACGCTGAAGGCAAAATCTATCAGCGCCCGTTCGGCGGTCACATGCAGAACTACGGTGAAGGCCCGCCGGTACAGCGTACCTGCGCTGCTGCCGACCGTACCGGCCACGCCATTTTGCACACGCTCTATGGCCAGTCGCTGCGCAACAACGCCGAATTCTTCATCGAATACTTCGCACTTGATCTGATCATGTCTGACGACGGCAGCCGTTGCACCGGCGTTGTCGCCTGGAACCTTGATGACGGCACGATCCATCGCTTCTCTGCCAAGATGGTGGTGTTGGCGACTGGCGGTTACGGCCGCGCCTACTTCTCTGCCACGTCCGCACACACCTGCACGGGTGATGGCGGCGGCATGATCGCACGCGCTGGCCTGCCGCTGCAGGACATGGAATTTGTTCAGTTCCACCCGACCGGCATTTACGGCGCAGGCTGCCTGATTACTGAAGGTGCGCGCGGTGAGGGCGGTTATCTCGTCAACTCCGAAGGCGAACGCTTCATGGAGCGTTACGCACCTTCCGCCAAGGATCTTGCCTCGCGTGACGTTGTCTCGCGCTGCATGACCATGGAAATCCGTGAAGGCCGTGGCGTTGGCAAGAACAAGGACCACATCTTCCTGCATCTGGACCACCTTGATCCGGACATTTTGCATGAGCGTCTGCCGGGTATTTCCGAAAGCGCCAAGATTTTCGCAGGTGTTGACGTGACGCGCGAACCGATCCCGGTTCTGCCGACCGTTCATTACAACATGGGCGGCATTCCGACCAACTATTGGGGCGAAGTGCTGAACGCTGACAGCAGCAATCCGGAGCGGGTCATCCCGGGCCTGATGGCGGTTGGTGAAGCCGGTTGTGCATCCGTTCACGGTGCAAACCGTCTCGGCTCCAACTCGCTGATCGACCTTGTGGTGTTTGGCCGTGCTGCGGCTATCCGCGCTGCCGAGGTTATCAACCGCGAAGAGCCGATCCCGGCGCTCAACGTTGCGGCCTGCGACAAGATCATGGATCGTTTCGACAGCCTGCGTTACGCCAATGGTGGCACACCGACCGCAGTACTGCGTGACAAGATGCAGCGCGCCATGCAGGACGACGCTGCCGTGTTCCGTACCCAGGAATCGCTGGAAAGCGGTTGTAAGCGTCTTTCCGCCATCTGGAAGGAATTGCCAGACGTCAAAGTTACCGACCGTTCGATGGTCTGGAACTCCGATCTCGTCGAAACGCTCGAGCTGCACAACCTCATGGCCAACGCCATCACCACGGTTTACGGCGCGGAAGCCCGCAAGGAAAGCCGCGGCAGCCATGCACGCGAAGACTTCGTTGATGGTCCGTTTGCCGGTCGCGATGACGTTAACTGGCGCAAGCACACGCTGGCGTGGGTCAACGAGCAGGGTGACGTTAAACTCGACTATCGTCCGGTCCATACCGACCTGATCGCCGACGGCATTGATCCCAAGAAGATCGCGCCGAAGGCCCGCGTCTACTGATTTGAGGAACTGGACATGGTTGAACTTTCTCTCCCCAAGAATTCCCAGATCAACGAAGGCAAGGTCTGGCCGAAGCCTCAAGGCGCCCAGAACGTTCGCGAATATCGCGTTTATCGCTGGAACCCTGATGACGGCCAGAACCCGCGTATCGATACCTATTATATCGATATCGATGACTGTGGCCCGATGGTTCTTGATGCACTTTTGTACATCAAGAACAATATCGACCCGACGCTGACGCTGCGCCGTTCCTGTCGTGAAGGCATCTGCGGCTCGTGCGCGATGAACATTGACGGCACGAATACGCTGGCCTGCACCAAGGGCATGGACGAGATCAAGGGTACCGTTAAGGTGTACCCGCTGCCGCATATGCCTGTGGTGAAGGATCTGATTCCTGACCTCAGCAACTTCTACGCCCAGCACCGTTCGATCGAGCCATGGTTGAAGACTGTGTCTCCGGCTCCGGCCAAGGAATGGAAGCAGAGCCATGAAGATCGCCAGAAGCTGGATGGTCTTTATGAGTGCATTCTGTGCGCATGCTGCTCGACGTCCTGTCCCAGCTACTGGTGGAATGGCGACCGTTACCTCGGTCCAGCGGTTCTGCTGCAGGCTTACCGCTGGCTCATCGACAGCCGTGATGAGGCAACCGGCGAACGTCTCGATAACCTCGAAGATCCGTTCCGCCTTTACCGTTGCCACACCATCATGAACTGTGCGCAGGCATGCCCGAAGGGTCTGAACCCGGCCAAGGCTATTGCGGAAATCAAGAAGATGATGGTCGAGCGCCGCGTCTGATTTGTAAAACCCGTCTGCGAAACCAAGCGCGTTTCTATGTCAGGCGGGAGATTTTGGAAGCCGTGGCCGCATTCCGGTCACGGCTTTTGTTTATGTCGTGACGGGATTTGCTCGTCTCGGACAAGGCTTGAAACCCTGGTAACGGTTATTTAAGCCTGTGCTGACTTGATTAACCAAACTGAAATACGCTAATTCCGATATGCAACGGCAGTTCATGTGTTACGGCGAGCAGCGAACGGGAGCTTGATATGCAATTGAGATATGTGGCAACGGGCATTGCAGTCGTAATGACTCTGGCGGGTTGCCAACGTACGTCTTACGACTACAACAATAACAGCGGCAATTCTGGCTATACGCCTCCGCTACAGGCCCAACCGGTGCCTTCGGTACAGTCCGGAGCATTGCCTCCACCCGGTGGCAGTTCACAGTTTCCAACCGCACCAGCCACAGCACCCGCCCAGGGCGGTGTTGACATGGCTGCTGCGGCGCCCGCGACGGCTATGGATATCCGCAAGGAAACCATGGTTGGTAACTGGCGTGTGGCCAATGGCGGCGCAAATTGCGACATGTTCCTGACCTTAACCAATCTCGGTAGCGGTTCGCGCGGCGGCACACGTGGTTGCGCAGGCGAGTTGACCGCCATGGGTTCATGGGAAGTGTCCGGCAAGATGGTTCTGTTCAAGGATCGTGCCGGTAACACGCTTGGTCGCGTCTACAAGAGCGGCGATACCCGTTATGACGGCACCACCAACAGTGGTCAGCCGATCAGCCTCAGCCGCTAAGGCGGCTTTTCACATTACATCACCCCATTTCGGGTGCGCGGCGCCCATATTTCAGGGCGCCGTTCGATGCAGCCACTTCCCGACTATAATCTAAGCGTTGTCGAACGGCTGAAAAGCCTGACCGCATCAGGCGAGTTGAAAGCCGATCCGGCGCAGATCGAGGTGGCCACGCAGCTTGACCGTATCCTGCACGACCTGAAGACCCTGAAACCTGCCAAAAAATCCAGCGCCCTTGGCTGGATGTTTGCCCGCAAGGCAAAGCAGAACAATGCGGTTAAAGGGCTTTATGTCTATGGCAGTGTCGGTCGTGGCAAAACCATGCTGATGGACATGTTCTATGAGATGGCGCCGGTTGAATCCAAGCGCCGTTGCCATTTTCATGAGTTTATGGCCGACGTTCATAACCGGGTCCATGCACATCGGCAAAAGCTGAAGAATGGCGAGACCAAACAGGCAGACCCTATTCCGCCGGTCGCTGCCGCATTGCTGGCAGAAGCAAAGCTGCTGTGCTTCGACGAATTTACGGTCACCGATATTGCCGATGCGATGATCTTGGCGCGGTTGTTTACCGAGCTGTTTGCCAATGGTTGTACACTGGTCACCACCTCCAACGTCGTGCCAGATAATCTCTACAGGGACGGTCTTAACCGCGGGCTATTCCTGCCATTCGTCGACCTTCTCAAAAAGTATGTCGACGTGGTGACGTTGGATAGCCCTACCGATTACCGTATGGAAAAGTTGAACAGCTTGCCGGTTTATATCTCGCCGCTCGATGGTGCTGCGGATCAGGCAATGGATATGGCTTGGCATCACATTACCGCTGGCCACATTATAGCGCCGACGGAAATTCCAATGAAGGGCCGCTCCATCCACGTTCCTCACGCGCAGGGACGTGTCGCGCGATTTACTTTCTCGGACCTCTGCGAAAAGCCGTTGGGCGCCAGCGATTTTCTGGCAATTGCCGATCGTTTCGACACGGTTTTCGTTGATCATATACCGTTTCTGGACGCGGATAAGCGCAACGAAACGAAACGTTTTATTATCCTTATTGACGCATTGTACGACCACAAAGTGCGGCTGTTTGCATCGGCTGCAGCGATGCCTGAAGACCTCCTGGGCAAGCGCAAGGGCACCGAAGGTTTCGAGTTTGATCGAACCGCATCTCGGCTTTTCGAGATGAGAAGTGCGGAATATCTCGCGCAACACAACGAGAAACGCGCCGTAATTTGACAATTCTGTGACGTATTTTCTTACGTTTACGTAAGTTATTTAATATCTAAACGATTGAAAAACCTCACGTTGAAAGAATCTATTGCCAATTTGAGCTAATGACGCTAAGTCGAGTGCGACAATTTAGCTGCCCCTATGGCAGCGATTGAGTTGAAGCTCGAGAGGAAGCATTCGATGGCTCGCAAGAAGATTGCACTTATTGGTTCTGGCATGATCGGTGGTACGCTGGCGCATCTCGCCAGTCTGAAAGAACTGGGCGACATCGTCCTGTTCGATATTGCTGATGGCATTCCGCAGGGCAAAGGTCTTGATATTGCACAGTCCGGCCCGGTTGAAGGTTTTAATGCCAAGCTTACCGGTGCAAGCGACTATGCAGCTATCGAAGGCGCAGATGTTTGCATCGTCACCGCTGGTGTTGCTCGCAAGCCGGGCATGAGCCGCGATGATCTTCTCGGCATCAACCTCAAGGTCATGGAGCAGGTCGGTGCCGGCATCAAGAAATATGCACCAAACGCTTTCGTAATCTGCATCACCAACCCACTCGACGCGATGGTCTGGGCGCTGCAGAAGTTCTCCGGTCTGCCGAAGAACAAGGTAGTTGGCATGGCTGGCGTTCTCGACAGCGCACGTTTCCGTCTGTTCCTCTCGGAAGAGTTCAACGTTTCCGTTCAGGACGTCACTGCATTTGTATTGGGTGGTCACGGCGACACCATGGTGCCGCTTGCTCGCTATTCGACAGTTGGTGGGATTCCGCTGACCGACCTCGTGAAGATGGGCTGGCTGACTGCCGAACGTCTCGAGCAGATCATTCAGCGCACCCGTGACGGCGGTGCTGAAATCGTAGGCCTGCTGAAGACCGGTTCTGCCTATTATGCACCTGCTGCTTCGGCAATCGAAATGGCTGAGTCCTACCTCAAGGACAAGAAGCGCGTTCTGCCTGCTGCTGCTCACCTCTCCGGTCAGTACGGCGTCAACGACATGTATGTTGGCGTTCCGACCATTATCGGTGCTGGCGGTATCGAGCGCATCATCGAAATCGAACTCAACAAGGACGAGGAAGCTGCCTTCCAGAAGTCCGTCGGCGCGGTTGCTGGTCTTTGCGAAGCCTGCATCAACATTGCTCCGTCGCTGAAGTAATTGCCCGACGCATCGGTGCAAGGGCAGTTCAGGCCTCTGTGCACCACGATGCGGAGACTCAACAGTTGAGAGCGTCCTGAGTTCATCAGGATCTGGGGCGCTCCAGACGGCTACAAACAGGGATTAATCCATGAATATTCATGAGTATCAGGCCAAGGCTCTTTTGAAGGGCTATGGTGCACCGGTCGCCGAAGGGGTTGCAATCCTCAAGGTTGAAGAAGCTGAAGCCGCTGCAAAGCAGCTTCCTGGCCCACTTTACGTGGTCAAGAGCCAGATTCATGCTGGTGGCCGTGGCAAGGGCAAGTTCAAGGAGCTTGGTCCAGATGCAAAGGGTGGCGTTCGTCTTGCGAAGTCCATCGAAGAAGTTGTTTCCCATGCCAAGGATATGCTCGGCAACACGCTGGTAACAGCGCAGACGGGCGATGCTGGCAAGCAGGTTAACCGCCTCTACATCGAAGACGGCGCAGACATCGCTCGCGAACTGTACTGCTCGCTGCTGGTTGACCGCTCGGTTGGTCAGGTTGCTTTCGTGGTTTCCACCGAAGGCGGCATGGACATCGAAGCTGTTGCTCACGATACGCCTGAGAAGATTCACACGATTGCGATCAATCCGGAAGTCGGCGTGACCGACGCTGACGTTGCTGCGATCTCCAAGGCTTTGGAACTGACAGACGCTGCTGCTGAAGATGCCAAGGCACTGTTCCCTGCGCTCTACAAGGCATTCAACGAGAAGGACATGGCTCTTCTCGAAGTGAACCCACTGATCGTCATGCAAGATGGCCACCTGCGCGTTCTCGACGCCAAGATGTCTTTCGATGGCAATGCGCTCTTCCGTCACGACGACGTCAAGCTGCTGCGCGACGAAACCGAGGAAGACGCCAAGGAAATCGAAGCCTCCAAGTGGGACCTCGCTTATGTTGCTCTCGATGGTAACATCGGCTGCATGGTCAACGGCGCTGGTCTTGCCATGGCAACGATGGACATCATCAAGCTGTACGGCAAAGAGCCTGCAAACTTCTGCGACGTCGGCGGAGGCGCTGGCAAGGAAAAGGTTGCGGCTGCGTTCAAGATCATCACTGCTGACCCGAAGGTTGAAGGCATTTTGGTCAACATCTTCGGTGGTATCATGAAGTGCGACGTCATCGCTGAAGGTGTTATCGCCGCAGTGAAGGAAGTCGGTCTGCAGGTTCCGCTCGTTGTGCGTCTCGAAGGCACCAACGTTGAGCTGGGCAAAAAGCTCCTGAACGAATCGGGTCTTGCAATTACGGCTGCTGACGACCTCGACGATGCAGCCAAGAAGATCGTTGCGGCGATCAACGGCTAATTTGAAGGACCGGAAATAATGTCTATTCTCGTAAATAAAGACACAAAGATCCTCGTTCAGGGTCTGACCGGCAAGACCGGTACCTTCCACACCGAGCAGGCCCTTGCCTACTACGGCACGCAGATGGTTGGTGGTATCCACCCTAAGAAGGGCGGCGAAACCTGGACCGGTTCGAAGGGCGAAAGCCTGCCGATCTTTGCTTCTGTTGCTGAAGCCAAGGACAAGACCGGTGCTGATGCATCCGTTATCTACGTTCCGCCAGCAGGCGCCGCAGATGCGATCATCGAAGCCATCGATGCTGAAATTCCTTTCATCACCTGCATCACCGAAGGTATCCCGGTCATGGACATGGTTCGCGTCAAGGCTCGCCTCGACCGCTCCACGTCGCGTCTGCTTGGCCCTAACTGCCCAGGCATCATGACACCGGAAGAGTGCAAGATCGGCATCATGCCGGGCTCGATCTTCCGCAAGGGTTCGGTTGGTATCGTTTCGCGCTCCGGCACTCTGACCTATGAAGCCGTGTTCCAGACATCCAACGAAGGCCTCGGCCAGACGACGGCTGTTGGTATCGGTGGCGACCCGGTCAAGGGCACTGAGTTCATCGACGTGCTGGAAATGTTCCTCGCTGACGAAGCCACCACCTCGATCATCATGATCGGTGAAATCGGCGGTTCGGCTGAAGAAGATGCAGCACAGTTCCTGATCGACGAAGCCAAGAAGGGTCGCAAGAAGCCAATGGCTGGCTTCATCGCTGGCCGTACTGCTCCGAAGGGCCGCACCATGGGCCACGCCGGTGCTGTGGTTTCCGGCGGCAAGGGTGATGCAGAATCCAAGATCGCTGCCATGGAAGCAGCTGGTATCAAGGTTTCGCCTTCCCCGGCACGCCTCGGCAAGACGCTGGTTGAAGTTCTCAAGGGCTAAGACCACATACTGAGACTAAAACCGGGCAGGCGGATCGTGAAGAGCCGGCTGTCCGGATGCGCTTACAGAGCGCGGGATGAAGGCCGCTGCGGCGGCATATATGACCAAAGCGGCAGGCCATCAGCGGCCATCAACAAATCGAGGAGGCGGGGTACTTCCCCCGCAGGACAAATGGCAAGGCAAGAAGCCAACGAGCAGTTTCAGATCACGTCGTTTCTCGACGGTGCGAACGCAGCTTACATCGAGCAGCTCTATGCACGGTATGAAGAAGATCCTTCTTCCGTATCGCCGGAATGGCAGAGCTTCTTCAAGGGCCTGTCCGACAATCCCGAAGATGTAAAAAAAGCCGCTAAGGGCGCTTCCTGGAAGCGTGCCAACTGGCCGATCGCGGCTGGTGGCGATCTCGTCTCCGCGCTGGACGGCAATTGGGCGACGGTCGAAAAGGCCATCGAAAAGAAGGTGCAGGCCAAGGCAGAAGCCAAGGTCGTAGAGACCGGCAAGCCGGTCAGCGAAGCAGAGGTTCTTCAGGCGACACGCGACAGCGTACGCGCCATCATGATGATCCGTGCGTACCGCATGCGTGGCCACCTGCACGCCAAGCTCGATCCGCTCGGCATTGCCAGCGCGGTTGAGGACTACAACGAGTTGTCGCCGAAGTCCTATGGCTTTGAAGAAAGCGACTACGACCGCAAGATTTTCATCGATAACGTGCTGGGCCTTGAATATGCGTCCGTGCGCGAAATGCTCGAAATTCTCGAGCGCACCTATTGCTCGACGCTCGGCGTTGAGTTCATGCATATGTCCAGCCCGGAAGAAAAGGCCTGGATCCAGGAACGTATCGAAGGTCCGGATAAGGGCGTCGATTTCACACCTGAGGGCAAGAAGGCCATTCTGTCGAAGCTGGTTGAAGCCGAAGGTTACGAGCAGTTCCTCGACGTTCGTTTCAAGGGCACCAAGCGTTTTGGTCTCGATGGCGGTGAATCGCTGATCCCTGCTCTTGAGCAGATCATCAAGCGTGGCGGCCAGGAAGGTCTGGAAGAAGTCATCGTCGGCATGGCTCACCGTGGCCGTCTGAATGTTCTGACCAACGTCATGGGCAAGCCGCACCGTGCCGTGTTCCACGAGTTCAAGGGCGGTTCGTTCAAGCCGGACGAAGTTGAAGGCTCCGGCGACGTGAAGTACCACCTGGGTGCCTCTTCAGACCGCGAATTCGATGGTAACAAGGTTCACCTGTCGCTGACAGCCAACCCGTCGCACCTTGAAATCGTCAACCCTGTTGTCATGGGCAAGGCCCGCGCCAAGCAGGACCAGTTGGCCAAGGTCTGGGAAGGCGACGTCATTCCGTTGTCCGAGCGCGCAAAGGTTCTGCCGCTTTTGCTGCACGGTGATGCCGCTTTTGCAGGTCAGGGTGTTGTTGCTGAAATTCTCGGCCTATCCGGTCTCCGCGGTCATCGCGTTGCCGGTACCATGCACGTTATCATCAACAACCAGATCGGCTTTACGACGAACCCGGGCTTCTCGCGTTCTTCGCCATATCCATCTGACGTTGCCAAGATGATCGAGGCACCGATCTTCCACGTTAACGGCGATGATCCGGAAGCTGTTGTCTATGCAGCCAAGGTTGCAACCGAATATCGCATGAAGTTCCACAAGCCTGTTGTTGTGGACATGTTCTGCTACCGTCGCTTTGGCCATAACGAGGGCGATGAGCCTGCGTTCACGCAGCCAAAGATGTACAAGGTTATCCGCAGCCACAAGACTGTCGCACGTATCTATGCTGACCGTCTGATCTCGGAAGGCCTGATCAACGAAGGCGAATTCGAAAAGCTGAAGGCTGACTGGCGCGCCCATCTTGAGCAGGAATTCGAGGCAGGTCAGTCCTACAAGCCTAACAAGGCTGACTGGCTGGACGGTCAGTGGTCCGGTCTGCGTATTGCCGACAATGCCGATGAACAGCGTCGCGGCAAGACCGGCGTTGCAATGAAGACCCTCAAGGAAATCGGCAAGAAACTGTCGACCATTCCTGAAGGCTTCAATGCGCACCGCACGATCCAGCGCTTCATGGACAACCGCGCACAGATGGTCGAAACCGGTGAAGGCATCGACTGGGCAATGGCTGAAGCCTTTGCGTTCGGTACGCTTGCCGTCGAAGGCCACAAGATCCGTCTGTCCGGCCAGGATTGCGAGCGCGGCACCTTCTCGCAGCGCCACTCTGTTCTCTACGATCAGGACACGGAAGAGCGTTACATTCCGCTTGCCAACCTGGCTCCGACACAGGCTCGTTACGAAGTCATCAACTCGATGCTGTCGGAAGAAGCTGTGCTTGGTTTCGAATATGGCTACTCGCTGGCCCGTCCGAATGCACTGACACTGTGGGAAGCACAGTTCGGCGACTTCGCAAACGGTGCGCAGGTGGTGTTCGACCAGTTCATCTCTTCGGGTGAACGCAAGTGGCTTCGCATGTCCGGTCTCGTCTGCCTTCTGCCGCATGGTTATGAAGGTCAGGGTCCCGAGCACTCTTCCGCTCGTCTGGAACGTTTCCTCCAGCTTTGCGCCGAAGACAATATGCAGGTTGCCAACGTCACCACACCGGCAAACTACTATCACATCCTGCGCCGTCAAGTTCGTCGCGACTTCCGCAAGCCGCTCGTTCTGATGACTCCAAAGTCCCTGCTGCGCCACAAGCGTGCAACGTCTTCGCTTGCTGAACTGGCTGGCGAATCCTCGTTCCACCGCCTGCTGTGGGACGATGCAGAAGTGATCAAGGATGGTCCGATCAAGCTGCAGAAGGATTCTAAGATCCGTCGCGTCGTGCTTTGCACGGGTAAGGTCTATTACGATCTGCTCGAAGAGCGCGAAAAGCGTGGCATCGACGATATCTACCTGCTGCGTGTCGAACAGCTTTATCCGTTCCCGGCCAAGGCGCTCATCAACGAGTTGTCGCGCTTCCGTAACGCCGAGATGGTTTGGTGCCAGGAAGAGCCGAAGAACATGGGTGCATGGTCGTTCATCGACCCGTACCTGGAATGGGTGCTGGCACATATCGACGCCAAGTACCAGAAGGTACGCTACACGGGCCGTCCGGCTGCAGCTTCGCCTGCAACGGGTCTGATGTCCAAGCATCTCGCACAGCTTGCTGCATTCCTAGAAGACGCGCTGGGAGAGTGAAAACTCTCCCTCCATCATCCATCCAAAACAGACACCTATAAACGGAACAAGATTATGGCCACTGAAATCCGCGTACCAACTCTGGGAGAGTCCGTCAGCGAAGCGACTGTCGGGACCTGGTTCAAGAAAGTTGGCGACTTCGTCAAGGCTGACGAGCCTCTGGTTGAACTCGAAACCGACAAGGTAACTGTTGAAGTGCCTTCGCCGACCTCTGGCGTTCTGACGGAAATCGTTGCGCAGAACGGCGAAACGGTTGGCCTCGACGCATTGCTCGGCCAGATCGCTGAAGGTGCTGCTGGCGCGGCACCGACCGCTCCTGCGGCTGCTGCTTCCGCACCAGCTGCAGCTGTTTCGGCGCCTGCACCTGCTGCCGCTGCTGCACCTGCAACCGGCTCCATGCCTGCTGCTCCAGCTGCTGCAAAGGTTGCTGCCGATAACAACATCTCGACTGCAGATATCGACGGTTCTGGCAAGCGTGGCCAGGTTCTCAAGGGCGATGTTCTGGCTGCTGTTGCCAAGGGCGCTTCGGCTCCTGTTGCCGCTGCTCCGGTCTCTGCACCACGTCCAGTGTCTTCGGCTGAAGACGGTGTACGTGAAGAGCGCGTAAAGATGACCCGCCTGCGTCAGACGATTGCAAAGCGCCTGAAGGATGCACAGAACACCGCAGCCATGCTGACCACCTACAACGAGGTGGACATGTCGGCCGTTATGGATCTGCGTAACCGCTACAAGGACGTGTTTGAAAAGAAGCACGGCGTAAAGCTTGGCTTCATGGGCTTCTTCACCAAGGCCGTTACCCACGCGCTGAAGGAACTGCCTGCAGTTAACGCCGAGATCGATGGCACCGACATCATCTACAAGAACTATTGTCACGTCGGCATGGCTGTCGGCACCGACAAGGGTCTGGTTGTTCCGGTTATCCGTGACGCTGACCAGCGTTCTATTGCTGGCGTTGAAAAGGAACTCGGTCGTCTTGCAAAGGCAGCCCGTGACGGTTCGCTCAGCATGGCTGACATGCAGGGCGGCACCTTCACCATCACCAATGGTGGTGTTTACGGTTCGCTGATGTCTTCGCCGATCCTCAATGCTCCGCAGTCCGGTATTCTTGGCATGCACAAGATCCAGGAGCGTCCAGTTGCTATTGGCGGTCAGGTTGTCATCCGCCCGATGATGTATCTCGCGCTGTCTTACGATCACCGTATCGTTGACGGCAAGGAAGCCGTGACCTTCCTCGTTCGCGTCAAGGAAAGCCTGGAAGATCCAGAGCGTCTGGTTCTCGATCTCTAAGAAAAAAGGAAGAGAAGAATGGAAACGCTGGCAAGCGAAAACGCGCCTTACATGGTGCTGTTGGCTCTCAGTGTCATTCTTCTCTTCTTGCATATCGGGTTGCAGGGGATACTTGCGACCAAGGAACTCGGATCTGCATGGAATGCAGGTCCGCGTGACGAGGGCAAAAAGCCGAAAGGCGCGCTGGCCGGTCGGGCTGAACGCGCCTTGGCAAACTACAAGGAAACCTATCCGGCCTTTGTGGGGCTGATCCTCGGTGTTGCTCTTGTGGGTGACGCTTCAGGTTGGGGTTTGATAGGCGGGTGGATATGGTTTGTGGCGCGTATCGCCTATATTCCGCTTTATTTGCTGGGAATTCCCTATATTCGTTCGCTGGTATGGCTCGTTTCGGCTGGCGGACTGCTTATCATGCTGCTGTCGTTGATCTGAGGAATATCCGTCATGCACGCTTACCTGATTGAATTGCTCTCGCTGATGGCGATCTTTGCCTTTGCCATCGTATCACCGGGCGCCGATCTGGCGATGGTGATGCGCCAGGCCATCGTGCACGGCCGCGGTCAGGCAATCATCACCAGTTTTGGTATTGGCGCGGCGTTGATGGTCCATGTCAGCTACACGATCCTTGGTCTAGGCCTCGTCATTTCCCAGTCGATTTACCTGTTCAATCTCGTCAAATGGCTAGGTGTTGCCTACCTGCTCTATATCGGCATCAAGGCGTTGCGCGCTGGCAAGACCGATGTAACGGCAGCCACAGGCGATGTGACGACTGCGCCCCGTCAGCAGCAATCGGCGCTCAAGGCTTTTACGTTGGGTTTTGCGGCCAATGCACTCAATCCCAAAGCGGTGTTTTTCTTCCTGTCGATTTTTTCGACAGTTGTCAGCGCACATACACCGATTGCCATCAAATTCTCTTACGGGCTGGTCATGGCTAGCTTCCTGATCCTGTGGTTCATCGGGGTCAGCCTGTTCATGACAACGCCACGCATGCGTGCGGCATTCTCGCGTGCAAGCCAGTGGATCGATCGCACCAGCGGTGTGGTTTTCATTGCGCTTGGAATTAAACTTGCCACTGAAAAAGCGGCCTGAAGGCCAAAACCGAATGGTCACGGTTTAGCCGTTTCCATCATCAATCAGGAATTAGAACATGGCTTATGATGTAGTTGTTATCGGCACCGGACCTGGTGGTTATGTTTGCGCGGTCAAGGCGGCCCAGCTTGGCCTGAAGGTTGCCGTTATTGAAAAGCGCTCGACCTATGGCGGCACCTGCCTGAACGTCGGCTGCATTCCTTCCAAGGCGCTGCTACATGCATCCGAAACCTTCGCACATGTTGCACACGGTCTGGATTCGCTCGGCGTTGAAGTTGCCGCACCAAAGCTCAACATCGAAAAGATGATGGCGCACAAGGACGGTGTGGTGAAAGCCAACGTCGATGGCGTTTCCTTCCTGTTCAAGAAGAACAAGATCGATGCTTTCCAAGGCACCGGCAAGGTCGCGGCTGCGGGCAAGGTTTCCGTGACCAACGACAAGGGCGAAGTTCAGGAAATCGAAGCCAAGAACATCGTTATTGCTACCGGTTCTGACGTTGCCGGCATTCCTGGCGTCAATGTTGAAATCGATGAGCAGACCATCGTTTCCTCGACCGGCGCCATTGCGCTCACCAAGGTTCCTGAAAAGCTGATCGTGGTCGGCGGCGGTGTTATCGGTCTCGAGCTCGGTTCCGTTTGGTCGCGTCTCGGTGCCAAGGTGACCGTTGTTGAATATCTCGACAACATTCTCGGCGGCATGGACGGCGAAGTGTCCAAGCAGTCTCAGCGTCTGCTGGCCAAGCAGGGCTTGGACTTCAAGCTCGGCGCAAAGGTTACTGCCGTTGAAAAAACGGCTGACGGCGCAAAGGTTGTCTTCGAGCCTGTAAAGGGTGGCGAAGCCGAAACTCTTGATGCCAACGTTGTGCTGATCTCCACCGGCCGCAAGCCTTACACTGACGGTCTCGGCCTTGCCGAAGCCGGCGTTGTTCTGGACAGCCGTGGCCGCGTTGAAATCGATGCTCACTACAAGACCAACGTTGCTGGCATTTATGCAATCGGCGACGTTGTGAAGGGCCCGATGCTGGCGCACAAGGCTGAAGACGAAGGCGTTGCTCTTGCCGAAATCCTGGCTGGCGAGCATGGCCACGTCAATTACGACGTCATTCCAGGCGTTGTTTACACGCAGCCTGAAATCGCATCGGTTGGCAAGACAGAAGAAGAACTCAAGGCCGCCGGCGTTGCTTACAAGGTTGGCAAGTTCCCATTCACGGCCAATGGTCGCGCTCGCGCCATGCAGGTTACCGACGGCTTTGTGAAGATCCTGGCGGACAAGGAAACCGATCGCGTTCTCGGCGGTCACATCGTTGGCTTCGGCGCTGGCGAAATGATCCACGAGATTGCGGTTATCATGGAATTTGGCGGTTCCTCCGAAGACCTCGGTCGTACCTGCCACGCTCACCCGACCATGTCGGAAGCTGTGAAGGAAGCGGCACTCGCCACGTTCTTCAAGCCAATCCACATGTAATCATTGCTGATTTCACAGTTTATGAAAGGCGGCGACAATTCGCCGCCTTTTGTTTTTGTGCGTATCGGTAAATGCTTGGCCTCAGTGAATGTCGAGGTCGAACATGAAATTTTTGTCAGAACCGTTGCCGTTTTCGTTTAACTGGGCGGATCGTTTCGAAGGTACCCTTAAGGGGAAGGGGCTGACATCGCTTACCGCAGCGCGCCTTATTCTGGAAAATCCACCGGCCTGGGTTTCGTTTCTCATGCGACTGCGCAACAGCGTTGTGCGCTGGCTCGGTCTGAAGACCGTGCAGCTTTCAGCGGGCGAAAGCGCTGGGGGATTTCCGATTATCGCCTCCACCGCAGACAGAACGGTGATGGGGTTTGATGATCATCATCTCGATTTTCGCATCGTGATTGATGTCGAAGCACACGACAGCAATCCGACAATCAGTGTCACGACGCTTGTGAACCGCAAAAACTGGCTGGGCTGGGTCTATATGATGTTTGTTGCGCCCGTCCACCGGCGCATCGTTCCAGCCACCCTGAAAAAGGTGAGCCGTGGCATTCACAAGGTTGCCATTGAGGGCTGATGATCAGTTGACGCGGGTCAGCGTATAACCCTGTTTGCGCAGGAGTTCGATGACCCCTTCTTCATCCGGCAAATGGAGTGCACCGACTGCGATGAAGACTGAGCCTTGCGCAAGCAGCGGCGCTGCTCTTTCGGCCATGACGTGGTTACGGTCGGTGATAATTCTCTTTTCGAAGCTGGCATAACCGTCTTCGTCCGCGTCGGAGCTTTCCGGTGTGACGGCCGTTACCATTGGCATGATCGCGCCGACATTTTCCTGAAGGTAAAGATCGGTCATCGTCCACATGATGTCCTGCATGCGGTCGCCAAGGCTCAAGGTTTCGACCAATGCCTTCATGTGGAAATCCATTGGAAGATCAGCCATGGCCTGTATCTGTTCGACAAGGGTTTCCAGTCCCTTGATGGATTTTCCAGAAGCTACGCCGTCTTGGGCGATCTTCTTGTCGAGGAAGGATGCTCCCTGCGCCTTGCGTTTGAATTCACAGGCCGGCAGAGCCACGAAGCTTGCCAGAATCCACGGCTTCATCTTCAGAACCGAGACCAGCGGAATGCCGCGCTGTTTCAAGCCATCTTCCAGGCGCTGTTTGTCTTGCGTTGACAGCATGTCGGTAATGGATTTTCCATCGATGAACATCGAAAGATCGGGTCTGGCGAAAATTGCGACGGCGGCTTTCTGTTCATCAAGGATTTCGTCTGACTCAACCACCACCGTCTTTGCACTGGCAAATGCTTCCTGAGCGCCATTTGGCATTTTGAGAACACGCGGATCGGTCACATGCATGGTGCCCAGCAAATAGGACGGTGCAAGACCGTCCTTTTCGATGCGCCAGAATGTACCTTTTCCATTCAGGACCTTATCCGCCTCTGCCTGCAAGTTCTGGTATTTCTGGGGTTCATCACGCTGCATGATCTCGACGAGATCCTGGCCGACACAGCTCAAATCTTCCTGTGCATGTGCCGGTTTGATACCGAGCAATGTCAAAAGCAGGATAGTGAGAAGGGTGATGTTAAACAGCGCGCACAGGCCAAGCATGGTGTTGCCCGGACTTGGCAATCTCCAACCAAGAAGACGTTCAGTGTTCAATCCGCCAGCCATGGTCATGCAATCCCGTAATTTCGCTAAAGTTTTTTATGACGGCGACGTCGCGATTGTATTAACGAAAGTGGTTAATGCGCGGACAGCACAACCGTTCCGTTCACGCCCGCGGATGGGCGTTATCGTAGATTTCCAACAGACGTGCCGTATCGACCCCGGTATAGATTTGGGTGGTTGATAGGCTGGCATGGCCGAGCAATTCCTGGATGGTGCGCAGATCACCGCCGCCAGCCAGCAGGTGGGTGGCGAAGGAATGTCGTAAAGCATGCGGTGTCGCCGTATCCGGCAAACCAAACGCGCTGCGCAATTTCTGCATGCCGCGCTGGATGATGGCTGCGTGCAGTTTTCCGCCGCGTGCGCCGACAAACATGGGTTCGTCATTCGTAAGATGGTACGGGCAAAGTTTGCGATATGTTGCGATTGCTTCGGCGACGATCGGCAACAATGGCACCAGACGCGTTTTTCCGCCTTTACCAGTGATGCGAAGTGCGCTTGTGGCGCTTGGAATATCCACTGCGCGCAGGCTTAGTGCCTCGGAGATACGCAGACCACAGCCATAAAGAAGAGACAGTACCGCTGCATCGCGCGCGGCGATCCACGGTTCTTCCTGCATCTGGGTATCGGTCTGTGTCAGGTTCAGTGCCTGCCTGTCGGTAAGCGGCTTTGGCAGAGATTTTGGCTGTTTGGGCGTGCGAATGGCATTTGCCCCTGCTGTCTTCACCAGACCTTTGCGTTCCAGATAGCGCAGAAAGGATCGTAAGCCCGCCAGATGGCGGCCAAGCGAACGGGCGCCTGCACCATCACGACGGCGGGATGCCAGAAAACTGCGTAAGTCGGCAGGGCGTAGGTCGGCAATATCCTTGATGCCTGCCGGTGCGGCGAGATGACCGGTGAGGAACATCAGGAACTGTCTTGTGTCGCGCTCATAGGCCTCAACGGTGTTTCCGGAAAGACGGCGCTCACCCTGCAACGTGGCAAGCCATGTCTGCCGCTCATCAAGAAGAGCCTGATCGGCAAAGGTCAGAATCTCGGACAATTCATTAAGCTCCGGTGGTTCAATTGATGACAAGGATAGAGCCTGCGGATCAGCATTTGGTTAAAATTGACGATATTGAAGGCATCGCGCATCGCTGTTTGCAGTTTCCTTTTTGTTCATGAAAAGGCATGGTCGCCGCACAATGGCAAAAGATTCGACTGACCTGTTTGGCGCATTATTCGATCCTGCACCTGTGGCGCGCAATAGCGTGCCGGTTCTTGTGCCGCTGCCTGCGCCGGGTCCTTACAGTTACGCTGTCCCTGACGATATGGTGGTGGAACCGGGTACTGTGGTGCAGGTTCCGCTTGGGCCTCGGCAGGTCATTGGAGTGGTCTGGGACAGGGAGCAGGATGACGGCAAGACGGTTGATCCGAAGAAACTGCGCCCGATCATCAAGGCTTTTGACTGCCCGCCGCTGAAGCCTGAAATGCGCCGTTTTATCGATTGGGTTGCCTCCTACACGCTGTCTCCGCCGGGGCTGGTGGCCCGCATGGCGCTGCGCGCTCCCGCCGCATTTGACCCCGAGCCGATGATTGAAGGCCTGCGTCTGGGCGAAGGCCGGCCCGAACGCATGACACCGGCACGCCAGCGGGTGATCGAGCTAGCGGGTGAGGGCCATACCTGGACAAAGAGCGGACTTGCGCATGCCGCCGGTGTTTCCACCAGCGTTATTGATGGTTTGGCAAAACAGGGCGTGTTCGAAACCGTGTTTCTACCTGCCCCGCCCGTGGTTGCCGAACCTGACCCTGATTATGTCGAGGCGCGTATTGAAGGTCCGCAAAAGCAGGCAGCGTCTGAAATTCTTGAGGATCAGCGCAAGGGCGGATTTTCTGTCTCGCTGATCGATGGCGTCACCGGCTCCGGCAAGACAGAAGTCTATTTCGAGGCGGTTGCCGAAACGTTGCGGCAAGGCAAACAGGTGTTGATCCTGTTGCCTGAAATTGCACTGACGGCTGCATTTCTAGAGCGATTTCAGAACCGGTTTGGCGCAAAACCGGCCGAATGGCACTCCGAGCTTGCCCCGAAAACCCGCGAAAAGGTGTGGCGGCAGATCTCGACCGGCGAGGTGCGGGTGGTGGCAGGTGCGCGTTCCGCTCTGTTTCTACCCTTCGACAATCTTGGTCTGATCATTGTCGATGAAGAACATGACCCAGCTTACAAACAGGAAGATCGCGTGTTTTATAATGCACGCGACATGGCGGTGGTGCGGGCGCGAATAGCTGATTTTCCCGTCGTACTGGTCTCTGCGACGCCGTCGGTGGAAAGCCAGGTCAACGGCAATTCCGGGCGTTATAATCTCATTCATCTGCACACGCGTTTTGGCGATGCGGCGATGCCCGATCTGCACCTTGTCGATATGCGACGCCACCCGCCAGAACGGGGCGGCTTTCTGTCGTCGGTGTTGCTGCGCGGCATGGGCAAGACCATTGAACGCGGTGAGCAGGCGCTGCTGTTCCTCAACCGACGTGGTTATGCCCCGTTGACGCTTTGCCGCGTATGCGGCCATCGCTTTCAGTGCCCGCAATGTGCCAGTTGGTTGGTGGAGCACCGTTTCCGTGAGCAGATACAGTGCCACCAGTGCGGTTACGCCGAAAAGACACCCGACCACTGCCCGGAATGCGGCACATTTGACCATCTGGCTGCCTGCGGTCCGGGGGTGGAACGTATTGCTGAAGAGGTCGAGAAACACTTCCCCGATGCACGAACCATCCTTCTGTCATCGGATATGCCCGGTGGCGTAAAACGTTTGCGGTTGGAACTGGAAGCGATTGCCAACGGTGAGGTCGATATCGTCATTGGCACGCAGCTGGTGGCGAAGGGCCATAACTTTCCGCTGATGACGCTGGTTGGCATTGTTGACGCCGATCTGGGATTGGCAAATGGCGATCCGCGTGCGGCGGAGCGCACCTTCCAACTTCTGTCACAGGTGACGGGTCGCGCCGGTCGTACCGGTCTGAAAAGTCATGGTCTTCTGCAAACCTATCAACCGCAGCACCCGGTCATGCAGGCCATCGTCTCCGGTGATGCCGGGGCGTTTTATGATCGTGAAATCATTGAACGTGAAAAAGCGATGTTGCCGCCGTTCGGGCGCTTAGCCTCGATTATCGTGTCGGCGGAAACCCGCGCTGATGCGGAAACCCATGCCCGTGCTCTGAGAGTTGCAGCGCCGCAGGCTGCTGGCATTGCCTTGCTGGGGCCGGCGGAGGCACCGCTCGCACTTATTCGCGGACGGTATCGTTTCCGGCTGCTGGTTCACGGAAAACGCAATTCGGACATGCAGGGGTTTATGCGCGCTATGCTGGCCAATGGTCCAAAGGAACGTGGCTCTATCCATGTCCAAGTGGACATCGACCCGCAGAGTTTTCTGTGAGGCTGAAGTAGCGCTGAAATAACGATTCCGATTTTTAGGTCAATATTGTAAGTCGGCAAGTGAAACTGATTTGAAGCGAGGGGCTGGCAATCATGGAATTTTACTTTCCAACCGAGTTTGGAGAACAATTGGCGTTTTTGGCTGCATCGGTCTCAGCCCTGATCGGGTTATTGATGTTGTTTGCGCCTGGTGTGACCTTGCGCCTCTTTGCATTGCAATCCAGCCGTGAGCGCAATGACGGGTTTGTGCTGATCCGCTCCTCGCTGGCTGGCTTTTACCTGGGACTTGGCGCTGCTGCTTTGCTGCTCGCGCAGCCTATGGTCTATCTCGCGTTTGGTGCCGCATTCGGTCTTTCAGTGTTCGGTGCAGTGCTTTCCATCCTGTCTGACGGTGGCACGACATGGCGAAATTGCCTACTTATGGTTGTAAATTTTCTACTTGCTGCCTTGCCGTTACTCTATGTTTTTGGAATAGTGTGAGGCTGGCTGAAACGCCCAAGGTGTGGCGCTTTTGGCAAAGGAATGGGGATTTCGTATTTTTTTCTGCTTTCCTGTTGCCCTAAAGCCTTATTCCGTTATTACCCGTGTTGCGAGTCCCGGCATCCTATGCTAGACGGACCGCGAAATTCGAAAAGGTGAGGGGGATCACTTTAGCCTTTTTCGGGGAAATTGAAACGATTTCAAGAATTTGGCAAAGTTGCTGACGCGACTTGTCTTTCTTGGATGATAAGCAGGGAAAAAGTGCCAGTGGCAGACACCTCCCATGGAACATCCGGTGTAGCGGAAAGGTATGCGTCGTCGCTTTTCGAGCTTGCTCTTGAGGCGGGTGTTGTAGAGGCGGTTGGGGCCGATCTCGATGCATTCCAGTCGCTTCTCGACGAGAGTGACGATTTGAAGCGTCTGGTAGAAAGCCCGGTATTTTCGTCTGAAGATCAGGGCAAGGCCATCGCAGCTATCTGCGAAAGGGCCGGCCTGAAGACGCTTGCTGCGAACTTCCTCAAAGTTGTCGCCAAGAATCGCCGTCTGTTTGCCGTTCCTGGCATGGTACGCGCTTATCGCGAAATCGCTGCCGCACACCGTGGCGAAATTACTGCCGAAGTTACTTCGGCACATGCGCTCGATGCAGCGCAGGAAACTGAACTGAAGGCGGCGCTGAAGAGCGTTACTGGTAAGGATGTAACGGTTTCAGTAACCGTTGATCCGTCAATCCTCGGTGGCCTTATCGTCAAGGTTGGCTCCCGTCAGATCGACACGTCTCTTCGCACCAAACTTTCCACCCTTAAGCTTGCACTGAAAGAGGTTGGCTGATGGATATCCGCGCCGCGGAAATTTCCGCAATTCTGAAAGATCAAATCAAAAATTTCGGCAACGAGGCTGAGGTCTCGGAAGTCGGCCAGGTTCTGTCCGTTGGTGACGGTATCGCTCGCGTTTACGGCCTTGACAATGTTCAGGCTGGTGAGATGGTCGAGTTCCCAGGCGGCATCCGTGGTATGGCGCTGAACCTCGAATCCGACAATGTCGGTGTGGTTATTTTCGGTTCTGACCGTGACATCAAAGAAGGCGACACCGTTAAGCGGACCGGCGCCATCGTTGACGTTCCTGTCGGTCCTGAGCTGCTTGGCCGCGTGGTCGATGCTCTCGGTAACCCGATTGACGGCAAAGGCCCGATCAATGCCACGAAGCGCGCTCGCGTTGACGTAAAGGCTCCTGGCATTATTCCACGCAAGTCGGTTCATGAGCCGATGTCCACAGGTCTCAAGGCTATCGACGCCCTGATCCCAGTTGGTCGTGGCCAGCGCGAACTCGTGATCGGCGACCGCCAGACCGGCAAGACCGCGATCATTCTCGACACGATCCTCAACCAGAAGGCCATTCACGACAATGGTCCTGACGGTGACAAGCTTTATTGCGTATACGTTGCTATCGGTCAGAAGCGTTCTACCGTTGCCCAGTTCGTTAAGGTTCTGGAAGAGCGTGGCGCACTGCAGTACTCGATCATCGTTGCCGCTACGGCTTCCGATCCTGCTCCTATGCAGTATCTGGCTCCGTTCGCTGGTTGCGCAATGGGCGAATACTTCCGTGACAACGGTCAGCATGCGCTGATCGGTTACGACGACCTTTCCAAGCAGGCTGTTGCCTACCGTCAGATGTCGCTTCTTCTGCGTCGTCCTCCGGGCCGCGAAGCTTATCCTGGCGACGTTTTCTACCTTCACTCCCGTCTTCTCGAGCGCGCTGCAAAGCTCTCCGACGAAATGGGCGCAGGTTCGCTGACCGCTCTGCCGGTTATCGAAACCCAGGGTAACGACGTTTCCGCGTTTATTCCGACCAACGTGATCTCGATCACCGACGGCCAGATCTTCCTTGAAACCGACCTGTTCTATCAGGGTATCCGCCCGGCTGTTAACGTCGGTCTGTCGGTTTCGCGCGTTGGTTCTGCTGCTCAGATCAAGGCCATGAAGCAGGTTGCTGGTTCGATCAAAGGTGAGCTCGCTCAGTACCGCGAAATGGCCGCATTTGCTCAGTTCGGTTCGGACCTCGATGCCTCCACACAGCGTTTGCTGAACCGTGGTGCACGTCTGACGGAACTCCTGAAGCAGCCACAGTTCTCGCCGCTCAAGACGGAAGAACAGGTTGCCGTGATCTTTGCTGGCGTGAACGGTTACCTCGATAAGGTTGCTGTGAACCAGGTTGGCAAGTTCGAGCAGGGTCTGCTGTCCTACCTCCGTTCGGAAGGCAAGGGCATTCTCGACACCATTCGCACGGAAAAGGCTGTTAGCGATGACACCAAGAGCAAGCTCAAGGCTGCTCTGGATAGCTTCGCAAAGTCTTTCACCTGATTAGGGTTCACACTGGGACGGATAACGGATGCCTTCACTAAAGGATCTGAAAAACCGCATTGCCTCGGTCAAGGCGACACAGAAGATTACCAAGGCGATGAAAATGGTCGCCGCGGCGAAGCTTCGTCGTGCGCAGGAGGCTGCTGAGGCTGCCCGGCCATATTCACAGCGCATGAGCGCCGTTCTGTCCAATATCGCTCAGGCGGTTGAGGCAGACGTAGCTCCTGCACTGATGACCGGTACCGGCAAGGACGACGTGCATCTGCTCGTCGTCTGCACAGCCGAGCGTGGTCTTTGCGGTGGTTTCAACTCACAGATTTCCCGTTTTGCTCGTGATCGTGCGCGTAAGCTGATCGCCGAAGGCAAGACGGTCAAAATCATGACCGTTGGTAAAAAGGGCTACGATAGCCTGCGTCGCGAATTCGCATCGAACATCATTGAGCGCGTTGAACTGCGCGAAGTGAAGAAGATCGCTTTCGAAAATGCCGACCAGATTGCCAAGAAGATCATTGCGCGTTTCAACGCCGGTGAATTCGATGTCTGCACGCTGATCTACTCCGAGTTCAAATCGGTTATCAGCCAGGTGCCGACAGGCTTGCAGCTTATTCCTGCTGCTGCGCCGGCCGCTGAAGTCGAGCAGACGGCAACGACTGCGATTTATGAATACGAGCCGGATGCGGCTTCCATTCTGGAAGACCTTATTCCGCGCAACATTTCGGTTCAGGTTTTCCGGGCATTGCTCGAGAACGTTGCTGGCGAAATGGGTGCCAAAATGAGCGCGATGGATAACGCAACGCGCAACGCCGGTGAAATGATCCACAAGCTGACATTGTCTTACAACCGTCAGCGTCAGGCTCAGATCACCAAGGAACTGATTGAAATCATTTCGGGCGCTGAAGCGCTCTGAGGTTAAGGAAAGAGGGTAAGGATAATGGCTAAGGCAGCTACCCCCAAGAAAACCGCAGCGAGCACAACCGCGACTGGCAAAGTTACGCAGGTTATCGGCGCTGTTGTCGACGTGGCGTTCGAAGGCGACCTGCCTGCGATCCTCAACGCGCTTGAAGCTGACAACATGGGCAACCGTTTGGTTCTCGAAGTTGCACAGCACCTCGGCGAAAACGTCGTTCGCACGATCGCCATGGACTCGACCGAAGGTCTGGTTCGCGGTCAGGCCGTTCGTGACACCGGTTCTCCGATCACCGTTCCGGTTGGTCCTGAGACGCTTGGTCGTATCATGAACGTTATCGGCGAGCCTGTTGACGAAGCTGGCCCGCTGGTCACTTCCGGCAAGCGCGCTATCCACCAGGAAGCTCCGTCCTACGTCGACCAGTCGACTGAAGGCCAGATCCTGGTTACCGGCATCAAGGTTGTTGACCTTCTCGCTCCTTACGCAAAGGGCGGTAAGATCGGCCTGTTCGGCGGCGCTGGCGTTGGCAAGACCGTTCTCATCATGGAACTGATTAACAACGTGGCCAAGGCGCACGGTGGTTACTCGGTATTTGCCGGCGTGGGTGAACGTACTCGCGAAGGTAACGACCTTTACCACGAAATGATCGAGTCGGGCGTTAACAAGCACGGCGGTGGTGAAGGCTCCAAGGCTGCTCTCGTTTACGGCCAGATGAACGAACCACCAGGCGCACGTGCACGTGTTGCTCTGACCGGTCTGACGATCGCTGAAGACTTCCGTGACAAGGGCCAGGACGTTCTGTTCTTCGTGGACAACATCTTCCGCTTTACGCAGGCTGGTTCCGAAGTGTCCGCTCTGCTCGGCCGTATCCCTTCTGCTGTGGGTTACCAGCCGACGCTTGCAACCGACATGGGCCAGATGCAGGAACGCATCACCACAACGACGAAGGGTTCGATCACTTCGGTTCAGGCTATTTACGTACCTGCCGACGACTTGACCGACCCGGCACCAGCAACCTCGTTCGCCCACTTGGACGCAACGACCGTTCTGTCGCGTTCGATCGCTGAAAAGGGTATTTACCCGGCTGTTGACCCGCTCGACTCCACATCGCGTATGCTTGACCCAATGATCGTTGGCGAAGAGCACTACGAAGTGGCTCGTAAGGTTCAGTCGACACTGCAGCGCTACAAGGCTCTTCAGGACATCATCGCCATCCTTGGCATGGATGAACTGTCTGAAGAAGACCGTCTGGCTGTTGCCCGCGCTCGTAAGATCGAACGCTTCCTGTCGCAGCCGTTCTTCGTGGCTGAAGTCTTCACCGGTTCGCCGGGCAAGCTGGTTGCTCTCGAAGACACCATCAAGGGTTTCAAGGGCCTGGTAAATGGTGACTACGATCACCTGCCAGAAGCAGCATTCTACATGGTCGGTTCGATGGAAGAAGCTATCGAAAAGGCAAAGAAGCTGGCTGCTGAAGCTGCCTGATAATGCTTTAAGAAGGGCGCGTGGCTTTTCCACGCGCCTTTGTCTGTCGCGCAACAAAACAAGAAGTGAATAGCCATGGCCGACACTTTCAAATTCGAACTTGTTTCTCCGGAGCGCCTGCTCGTTTCCGAAACGGTTACTGAAGTCGTCATTCCAGCCACTCTGGGCGAAATGACGGTGTTGGCAAACCATGCGCCGGTAATGACGACGATCAAGCCTGGTCTCGTTTCGGTGAAATTTGCCTCTGGTGAGACACACAAGTACGTGGTGTTCGGTGGTTTTGCCGACATTCTGCCAACAGGTTGCACATTGCTTGCTGAATCTGCTGTTTCGGCTGATGAAATCAGCCCTGACACATTGCAGAAGCGTATTGATGCAGCGAAGGCAGAAATCGAAGGTGGTAGCCACCACCACGAGCACCTGACCAAGCTTGAAAAGCACCTCTACGAACTGACGAACCTGCATGAGGTTCTCGTCGCTGCTTGAAAGCACCGGGCGGGTTCGAAAGAATGACTGCCCACAAAAAATGAGAAAAAAGCGGCCGTTTCGGTCGCTTTTTTGTTTTTAGACTACCCATGTTCAGCTGCTACTATCGTCGCTGTTGCGAATTTGCGCTTTGATGCGCCCTAGCTCTTGGGTAGAACTAGGCTCCAATTTTGATGAAAGCCAATGGCAAGTGCGCGTGATGCTGCCAATTGTTCCGGCTTTTGTCGCATGCAGGCGAATAGGGCTGTTATCTGATGGAAACCTCGCGGAAAGTCATACGCATATCACGGCACGCAGGTGTTTTGGCGCAAGCGACACGTGCGGTTCCCGAGGAGGTGCCAATCGCCTTTTCTTATGGCGGTTCTACCCATGCAGTCATGATGGGAACGCCGGCGGACTTAGAAGACTTTGCCATTGGTTTCAGTCTGACCGAGGGCATCATCCGTGATGTCTCCGAGATCGTTGACGTTGAAATCCTTGCGGCCGATCAGGGTTACGATGTGCAGGTGATGCTTGGAGATAATCAGGCTGATGCACTGCGTGCGCGCCGTCGTCATATGGCAGGGCCAGTCGGCTGTGGCCTCTGTGGAATTGAATCGATCGAGCAGGCACTTCGTCCGGTTCCCGACGTTTCAACTGCCACGCTCAAAGCGACGTTTGATGACATTGTGTCTGCGATCACGCTGTTGTCGGACGGGCAGTCACTTAATCGGGAAACGCGCGCCGTGCACGGCGCCGGCTTCTACCTGCCAGGTGAGGGATTGCTGGCTGTCCGCGAAGATGTCGGGCGGCATAATGGCCTCGACAAGTTGGTTGGCGCTGTCCTTCGTGCTGGCCGCCGTGGCCGCGACGGTATGATTGCGGTTACAAGCCGTGTTTCCGTCGAGATGGTGCAGAAGACTGCTATTCTTGGCAGTCCCATCCTCCTGGCGATCTCGGCGCCCACTGCACTTGCCATCGAGACGGCGGAAAAGGCCGGTGTGACACTGGTGGCATTGGTGAGGGGTGAGGACTTCGAAATTTTCACCCATGCTCACAGAATTGTTGAGATCGCAGCGGGTGCGGATATCGGGTCCTGATTTTGCTTTTAGGCGCCGCTCTGCTATTCGTCATTTTTAAGCTGATAGCGGATGTCGCAGGAGAGTGATGTGCAACACGAAGTGGTTTCAAAGCCGCAGGCCGCGGCTCAAGAATCCGATTTCGGACCGTGGCTCGCCAAGGCATCTATTCTTGTGGTGGACGATGAGCCAGGCATGCGCAATTTCCTTGTGCGCACGCTGGAAAGCCGCTGCAAATTTATCGACGAAGCATCAGATACGGTTGAGGCCAGCCACAAGCTGGATGAGCGTCATTTCGACATTGTAATTCTCGACAATATCATGCCGAAGAAAACCGGTCTTGAATGGCTGGCAGAGCAGCGCTCCATCGGCCTTTATGCCGAAACGATCCTGATGACGGCATATGCCGATCTGGATACGGCGATACAGGCGATCCGCGCCGGTGCGGCGGATTTTGTGCTGAAACCGTTTCGGTCAAACCAGATCCTCAATGCCATAACTCGCGCGCTGGACCGCATCCAGTTGCAGCGGGAGAACTTTGCGCTCAAATATGAGCTGAGGGCCGCGTCGGATCACATCTATCTGCGTGATCGGATTTTCGGTAGCTCTGCGACCATTCAGCAGACACGTGAAATGATCAGTCGCGTTGCACCCTTGCCAACGTCGGTGTTGCTGACAGGTGAGTCCGGGACCGGCAAGGAAGTGCTGGCGCGTTCCCTTCACGAACTGTCCGACCGGGCTGGTAAACCCTTCGTGCCGCTCAATTGTGCGGCTATTCCCGCTGACATGCTGGAAACAGAATTGTTTGGCCATTTGAAGGGCGCTTTCACGGGCGCGGATTCCCGGCGCGAGGGTCTTTTCCTGCATGCGCAGGGTGGCACGCTGTTCCTTGATGAAATCGGTGAAATGCCGGTGGCGCTACAAAGCAAGCTGCTGCGCGTCATTGAAGATCGCAAGGTTCGGCCGGTTGGTTCCGAGCGCGAAGTGCCGATCGATATTCGCTTTGTGTTTGCCACCAATGCCGATCTTGCCAAGGACGTTGAAAAAGGCCGTTTTCGCGCTGACCTTTATTACCGCATCAACGTCATGCAGGTGCATCTCGCGCCGTTGCGTGAACGTGAAAAGGATGTTCTTGAACTGACCGATCTGTTCATGAACAAGCTGTCGCGGCAACTCGGCATGCCACCCGTGCAGGTCGATGATGCGATCAAGGCGGCTTTGCTCGCCTATAACTGGCCCGGTAATGTTCGTGAGTTGCGTAACCTGATTGAACGTACCCTCATTCTGGGCCGCTTTCCTGCGGACCTACGTGGCGGTATTTCTGCGCCTGCCAGCAATGCCACGCTGGAAGAGGTTGAGCGCCGCCACATATTGAGTGTGCTCGACGAGGTTGCTGGCAACCGTGATGAGGCGGCAAAACGGCTTGGCATTTCCCGCAAGACCATTGATCGCAAGCTGACCTCCTGGCATGGCTGATCTGCAACATCAGCCAAAAGCCGTCAGCCCGGTTCGCTCCGTCCGCGTTAAACTGCTGGCGATTGCCCTTTTACCAACCCTGGTGATTTTGCCGCTACTGCTGGGCGTGACGATGGTGCGTTGGGGCGCCAAGTTCGATTCACTTCTGATCTCCAAAGTGCATGGCGATCTGACCATCGCGCATCAATATCTGTCGACCATTCTCGAAAACACCGGCGAACGTATTGAATCCATTGCGACTTCTGCGCGGCTTCAGGATGTCTTGCAGGATGATACAGCGACACAATTGGGTGGTTATCTGGAAGAAAGCCGCGAAAAGCTGGGGCTCGACTTCCTGTTTATCATTGACCCTGAGGGGCGGGTTACCGCCAGTGCCGGAACGGAAGTGTCGCGTGTGCGGGTCAATTGGCCCGTGCGGGCCAAGGCGCTGCAGGGAAAAGCCGCTTACGCATTCGACATTTTTTCCAATGACGAGTTGGGAGAGATTTCCGCTGCGCTGGCGCAACGTGCTCGCCTGGAGCTTGTAAAGACGCCAAATTCTGGGCAATCGGAACAGCTTTGGGAAACACGCGGTCTCGCCATTCACGCCGCCAGTCCGATTGATGTTTCGCCTGGCCGGCGTCTGGCTCTTGTCGGTGGCAAACTTCTCAACCAGAATCTCGATTTCATCGATACGATCAATGATCTGGTCTACAAGGAAGCCAGTCTGCCGGAGGGCAGTCAGGGTACGGCAACGCTGTTTCTGGATGATGTCCGCATCAGCACCAATGTCCGTCTTTTCGAAGGGAAGCGGGCATTGGGAACGCAGGTATCCAACGCCGTGCGGACTGCGGTGCTGGGTGAAGGGCGCGTATGGCTCGACAGCGCCTTTGTCGTAAACGACTGGTATGTCTCCGCCTATGAACCGCTGGTCGACAGTTACGGCAATCGTGCGGGCATGCTCTACGTCGGATTTCTGGAAGCGCCCTTTGCCCGCGCCAAATATGAAACGGTCGCCGCGGTCATTATTGCATTTTTTGCGATAACCTTGATGAGCATTCCGGTGTTCTTGCGGTGGGCGCGCAGCATCTTCAAGCCACTGGAAAGAATGACCGAAACCATCGCCCGTGTGGATGAGGGCGATCTTGGTGCGCGAACCGGGCTGCCTGCCACGCATGATGAAATCGGGCAGGTGGCCGTGCATCTGGATGATTTGCTGCAACGGTTGCAGGAACGTGAAGGGGAACTGCGGGCCTGGAATGAAGAGCTCAATGTCCGCGTTGACGAACGGACGCGGGAATTGCAGCTTGCTAACCATCAGTTGGAAGCCACCACGAAACAGCTGGTGATTTCTGAAAAGTTGGCCACGGTAGGAGAGATCACCGCCGGCGTTGCCCATGAGATCAACAATCCGATTGCCGTCATTCAGGGCAATCTCGAGGTGGCGCGTTATCTGATCGGTGAAAAGGCCGATCTGGCCAAAACCGAGTTTCGACTGATTGATGAGCAGGTCGAGCGCATAAGCCGTATTGTCACCAAGCTGCTGCAATTTGCGCGACCAGAAGAATTCGCCGGTTATGTTGAACGGCATGACCCGGCCCATATCATGACCGATACCATGCCACTGGTTCAGCACGTGCTGAACCGCAGCGGTATCAATGTCGTGCGTGATGACAATGTCAGCCGGTTGGTGTTGATGAACCGCACCGAGTTGCAGCAGGTGCTGGTCAATCTGATCGTCAATGCCGCTCACGCAATGCCGCATGGCGGCACGTTAGGTCTTGGCTGCCATGATGCAGAGCGTGACGAGCGAGCTGGTGTTGTGCTGACAGTGTCCGACACCGGTATCGGCATGGATCAGGATGTTCTCGCTCGAATTTTTGAACCGTTTTTCACCACCAAACGGCAGGAAGGTACAGGGCTTGGTCTATCGGTCAGCCAGATGCTGGTGATCCGTCAAGGCGGTATCATTACCGCTGAAAGCACGCCCGGAACAGGAACGACCTTCACGGTCTGGCTACCTGAAGCGCAATAAATCTTCCATATCAGACCTGCTGTCCGGGCGCGATTTTGTCGCACCACCTGGACACTTTGTCGCATCGCCACGGACATTTTGTCCGAAATGCGGCGGAATTGTATTCTAATTCATTGTAATTCCGTGGTTTTATTTTTGGCACGATCTTTGCAGTTGTCAAAACGCAATTCGGAACAAGCGAAATGGGCGGGTTTTAGGAGAGGCCGCTCAAGCCGCGTCAGGGTCGGGGTCCATGACACGCAAGCCTGATCAAATGTCCCATGCCGGTGTGTGCTCACCGCCGGTCGGAACAGCCGAATAAATGACAATAACCGTATTCGCGTGGCGTCCAGCCGGGTCGAATGGAGGAAACACATGACTGCTACGAACGAGACTTTCACTGGCAACGCAGCCGGTATCGGCTTCCTTGACCGTGAGCGCATTATCGCCAAGCCTGGCTTTAACCGCTGGATGGTGCCGCCTGCTGCGCTGGCCATTCATCTCTGCATCGGTATGGCCTACGGCTTTTCCGTGTTCTGGCTGCCTTTGACCAAGGCAATCGGCATCAACCAGTCCGTCGTCTGCTCGGACATGGGGCTTGCGACTGCCCTGTTCACCACTAGCTGCGACTGGCGCGTCAGTGACCTTGGCTGGATCTACACGCTGTTCTTCGTTCTGCTGGGCTGCTCGGCTGCGATTTGGGGCGGTTGGCTTGAGCGCGCTGGCCCACGCAAGGCCGGTTTCGTATCGGCTGTGTGCTGGTGTGGTGGCATGACCATCGCTGCCATCGGTATCATGACCCACCAGCTGTGGCTGATGTGGTTCGGCGCCGGTGTTATCGGTGGTATTGGCCTTGGCCTCGGCTACATCTCTCCGGTTTCGACCCTGATCAAGTGGTTCCCTGACCGTCGCGGCATGGCGACCGGCATGGCGATCATGGGATTCGGCGGTGGTGCCATGATCGGTGCGCCGCTTGCGGATGCGCTGATGCGCCATTTCCGTACCGATGTATCGATCGGTGTTTGGGAAACCTTCCTGGTCATGGCTGCGATCTACTTCGTGTTCATGATGGCTGGTGCATTTGGCTACCGCATTCCACCTGCTGGGTGGAAGCCTGAAGGCTGGACAGCGCCTGCTGCCAAGAGCTCAATGATCACGACCCGCCACGTTCACCTGAAGAACGCGCACAAGACAAAGCAGTTCTGGATGATCTGGCTGGTACTGTGCCTTAACGTTTCGGCTGGTATCGGCGTACTCGGCATGGCTTCGCCAATGCTGCAGGAAATTTTTGCCGGTTCGCTGATTGGTCTGCCTGATGTCAAGTTTGCTGATCTGAACACGGAACAACTGGCGTCGATTGCAGCGATTGCTGCCGGTTTCACCGGTTTGCTTTCGGTGTTCAACATTGGTGGCCGTTTCGTATGGGCCTCCATGTCTGACCGTATCGGCCGCAAGGCAACCTACTTCACCTTCTTCGCACTCGGTATCGTACTCTACGCATCTGCCCCTTGGGCTGCAGGTCTCGGCAACAAGGCGCTGTTCGTGGGCATGTTCTGCATCATCGTGTCGATGTATGGCGGTGGTTTTGCGACTGTTCCAGCCTATCTAGCCGATATCTTCGGTACGCAGTTCGTTGGTGCTATCCATGGTCGTCTGCTGACGGCATGGGCAACAGCCGGTATCATCGGTCCTGTTGTCGTGAACTACATCCGTGAAGCACAGATCGCAGCGGGCATTCCACGCGCGCAGGTCTACGATTTCACCATGTATATTCTGGCGGGCATGCTGGCTGTTGGCCTCATCGCCAACCTGCTGGTGAAGCCGCTGGATGCCAAGTGGTACATGTCTGATGAAGAAGTTGCAGCCTTACAGGCCAAGACCAAGGCCGTGGACACCGGTCCTTCCGGTTCGTTCGGTATTGGCAAGGGTGGTCTCGACGCCAAGGCACTGATTGCCTGGGCCGTTGTCGGTGTTCCGATTGTGTGGGGTATCTGGATTACCCTGCAGAAGACTTTCGTGCTCTTCGTATAATAAGAAAAGGCGGCTTTCGGGCCGCCTTTTTTGTTTCTGGATGTACGCGCTACAGCGTCAGAATTCTGTCCATTGATCGGCGCGCTCTGCAGGCATGGCTGATGTGGCGTGCCGCAGACTGGCAACCATCTTATGTACCGGTGATGCGACCTGCTGGTGTCTGCTGACAACGGCATGTGGGGTCGGTGCTTCATAGGCCTGTGCCTGAGCATTGCCGATACGGAACTGGGTCAACAGCTCCCGCAATATTTCCGATTCGCGCGCCAGACCGTGGCTGGCGGCAGTCGTTTCCTCAACCATTGCCGCATTCTTCTGCGTTGCCTGGTCCATCATGTTGACGGCCTGGTTGATTTCCGCAAGGCCGTTGGCCTGTTCGCGGGCCGCTTCGACAATCGCCGAGACATTGACGTGGATCTGGTCGACCTGATTGGCGATTTCTCGCAGCACGCCGCCTGTCTGACCAACAAGTTCGACACCATTGGCGACATGGTCGCCTGAGGTATTGATCAGGTTCTTGATTTCCTTGGCAGCACTGGCAGACCGTTGTGCCAGTTCGCGTACTTCCTGCGCGACGACGGCAAATCCTTTGCCTGCCTCGCCAGCACGTGCCGCCTCAACACCGGCATTCAACGCCAGGAGGTTCGTCTGAAACGCAATGTCGTCAATCACGCCGATGATGTTGGTGATCTCCTTGGAGGAGCGAGATATCTCATCCATGGCGCCAATTGCCTTGTCGACAATCGCACCGGAGCGTTCGGCATTGTTTTTGGTGGAAGTTACCAGCCTTCCGGCATCGTCGGCGCGCAGACTGGAATCCTTGACTGTTGTGGTGATTTCTTCGAGTGCTGCGGCGGTCTGTTCGAGTGAGGCAGCCTGCTGCTCGGTTCTTTGCGCCAGCTGGTCCGCAGCCGTGCGGATTTCAGAAGAACCTGCGGCAATTGTTGTCGCGTTGTGGGCCACCGTCTGCATGGTGTTGCGCAGTTTGGCGATGACTTCATTAAAGTCGTGCCGAACTCTTTCCATGCTGGGCACAAAGGCAGTATCGAGATTTTGCGACAGTTCTCCATCGGCCAGGGCTCTGAGGCCGTCGCCAAGTGCAGTAATTGCGCTCATGCGTGGGGTGACGTCTGTCGCAAATTTGACGACTTTGACGACGGTGCCCTTGTCGTTGAAAATTGGGTTGTAGGCTGCCTGTATCCAGACTTCCTTGCCACCTTTGCCAAAGCGAACAAATTCATCGGCAATAAATTCGCCCTGTGAAAGGCGCTGCCAGAATTGGGCATAATCGGATGTCGCAGCATAGTTCGGCTCGCAAAACAGGCGATGGTGTTTTCCCACGATCTCCGAGAGGTCGTAACCCAGTGTTTTGCAGAAGTTTTCATTGGCGGTGAGAATTTCACCAGTTGAGGTGAACTCGATCACCGCCTGTGATTTGGAGAGGGCATTCAGCTTGCTGGCATCTTCGACCGCTTTTTGTTTGACGGCGGTGATGTCGGTCGCCAGCTTGATGACCTTGTAAACTTTGCCGGAGCGGAAAACCGGATTGTAAGAAGCCTGTATCCAGATCTCGCGTCCGTCCTTGCGGATGCGCTTGTATTCTTTGGTGTCGTGTTTTCCCGCCGACAGGTTTTGCCAGAACTGGGTGTATTCGGCAGATGCGCTGTAATCTGGCTCACAAAACATGCGGTGATGTTTGCCAACAATCTCGCTCAGGTCGTAACCGAGGGCTTTGCAAAAGTTTTCATTGGCATTGAGGATTACGCCGTTTGGGGTGAATTCAATCACGGCCTGCGATTTAGATATGGCATCAACGATATTTCTGGCATCACTGACTTTATGCAGGCCGAACATTGTACCCTCCCGGAAACAGCGAAAGTGAGAGCGTTTACTTTCGCTTGGCAGCGTTATCGCGATTCATTCGCTGACAGGGAGAAAAATCATCAATCTCCAATATAGTGATTAGAACATTAGAATATTAAAATGTAATTGATGCATTGTTGCTTGAAGCTCTTTTTAATACAGAAAGAAACAGGGGGATTTTAGCTGTTTGACACAAACAAAAACCGCCACGAATGGATCGTAGCGGTTTAAAATCATAGGACGTTTGGAAAGATGATCTCGCTCGCGATGTGTGGCGTAGCGTGATGCATGTTTCTTATGCTGCCAGATCTTCGATCTCGTTGCCCTTGAACATCTTTGCGAGGTTCAGGAAGCAGATCATGCCATGTTCGTTGGCGATGATGCCTTCGGAGAAGGACTTGTCGAAAGAAGCTGATACTTCCGGCACAGGCTGAACCTGATTGGCAGGAATTGTCAGAATGTCGGATACGCGGTCAACCAGCATGCCGATGACCATGTTGTGAACTTCGGCAACCACGATGGCGCTACGCTCATTGGCAACGGTGCTTTTCATGCCGAGTTTGTAGGCGAGGTCAATGATCGGAATAACAGAACCGCGCAGGTTCATCACGCCAATCACGTCAGCTGGGGCGTGCGGGATCGGGGTGCATGGCGCCCAGCCGCGAATTTCGCGGATTGTGGTCGTCTTCACGCAGAATTCCTGATCGTGCAGGCGGAATGCAATAATTTCCAAAGTGTCGCTGCCGAAGTTTGTAGAATTAATCGTCGCCATCAGAATTCTTCCCAATCTTGCTGTACTTGCGCCAAAGCAAGAGAACCATGTGTTCTGGCTGCTGGTGTGGCAACCGTACCGCGTGCTCTTGATGCCAAGGGCTGCACATCCCCTTTCACATCATTCCTTTTAACGTGAGAGTCTTGCGTAAATCTAAATTGTCTTAGCAAATTACGTAAAGATTCTGCTTCTTTTGCCAAACCGTGGCTGGCGGCGCTGGTTTCTTCCACCACGGCCGCGTTCTGCTGGGTATTGGCATCGATGGAGTTGACCGCAGAATTGATTTCTTTCAATCCAGTCGCCTGCTCGCGGGTCGTTTCAATCATGGCTGCGACATTCTGATTGATCTCGGCCACCTGACGAACGATTAACTCCAGTGATTTGCCTGTCTCATCAACAAGCGAAACACCATTGGCAACCTGCTCGGTTGATTTGGTAATCAGCGCCTTGATTTCCTTGGCGGCATTGGCGGAACGTTGCGCCAGTTCACGCACTTCTTGTGCGACCACGGCAAAGCCCTTGCCAGCCTCACCGGCACGAGCTGCCTCCACGCCAGCGTTCAGCGCAAGCAAATTGGTTTGGAAGGCGATCTCATCGATAACGCCGATAATGTTGCTTATGCCCTTGGACGATTGCTCAATCTCGTCCATGGCCGCAATGGCGTTGTTGACGACAGTCCCGGAAAGCTCGGCGCCGCTCTTGGCCTTCGCGACCAGTTGCCCTGCCTCTTCCGCTCTGCGGCTGTTGTCAGTAACCGTTTGGGTCATTTCTTCCAGTGCGGCTGCGGTTTGCTCGACAGCGGCTGCCTGTTTCTCCGTCCGTTCGGCTAGAGAGCTTGAGGCAATGCTGACTTCATGTGAAGCACCAGCAATGCCCGTCGCATTGTCTGAGACAACTTTCATGGCGTCGCGCAGTCTGGCGATCGATCCGTTAAAGTCTGTGCGCAGTTTGTCGAGGGCAGGGATGAAAGGTGTGTTGAGCTGCGTCGTCAAATCGCCATTGGCGAGGCCGGTCAAACCATCAGCGATTTCATTGACGGCGCGAACGCGTTCCGTCACGTCGGTGGCAAACTTCACGATCTTGAAGACATTGCCTTCCTCATCAAGAATTGGATTGTAGGATGCCTGAATCCAGACGGGTTTTCCGCCTTTACCTATGCGCTTGAATTCCTGGGCAATAAATTCTCCAGCTGCCAGTTTTTTCCAGAAGGTCGCATAGTCGGCACTGTCGCGGAATGCTGCTTCGCAGAACATGCTATGATGTTTGCCCTTTATCTCTTCAAGCCTATAACCTAGACAGTTCAGAAAGTTGCTGTTGGCCGTAATGATCTGGCCGGTGGTGGTAAATTCGATAATAGCCTGAGCGCGTGAGATGGCATTTATCTTACCCGCATCCTCGGCTGATTTGAGCTTTGCTTCGGTAATTACAGTGGCAATCTTGATAACGCTCTGGACCTTGCCGCCAATGATCACAGGGTTGTAGGAGGCCTGTATCCAGACTTCGGTGCCGCCCTTGCCGATGCGCTTGTATTGTCTTGCATCCGCCTTGCCGTTCGCCAAATCCTGCCAGAACTTCCTGTAATCCTGACTGCCACTATATTTGGGGTCACAGAATATACTGTGATGTTTGCCGATGATTTCGGCGGCTGAATAACCAAGTGCGCGGCAGAAATTGTCATTTGCAGACAGTATCTTCCCGGATGGATCAAACTCAATCATCGCTTGAGTGCCGCCAAGGGCAGTCAAAACAGCTTTTGCATGTGATCCCGGAAAAAATGACAAGCTCATGGGTGGCTCCCGTCTCCGCGAGGCGTTGTACAATTGAAAGTCCGGAAGCGTTTCCATTGATTGAAACGTCAGGACTCAATGTTATGTTTGGGGTGTTTCCTGAATATGCGAAATCAACTGACGATTTTTATACAAAATCATCATTAAAAAATTATAAATAATAACAATAGGGTATTTTTGATATATTTATATTTGCAATATTATGAAAATATAAACTTATACATAAGCAGTACATAAGGGATCAATATTCTTTTTCGTAGAATATACCTGCTGCGCCACCGCCATCTGCGCCTGCTTCACCCCGTAGTTTGACGCCTCTGCCAACATCCAGATTGATCACAGCCTTTGCGCCTGAACTGCCACTCTGTTCCAGTTCAAGATAGGTGCGGTCATTGATGTATTTCCCGGCAGATACTTTCGCGTCACCCTTTTCGTCGGTGGAGATATCAAGATCATCGACGCCAAGATTGCTGCGCAAACTGTTGAACAGCGACGTGGAACGTCCGCCGGCAAGCTGGCTTGCAGCATCTGCCAGACGGGCAATCTGAAGGGCAGACAGTTTCGACATGGACTGACCGAAAATAAGCTGTGCCAGCACTTCATCTTGCGGCAGTGCCGGAGACGAGGAGAAGGTAATTGCCGGATCATTGGCAAGGCCTGAAACAGAGACAGTAATAGTTGTCGACCCGGAGGCGGAATCGGCTGCCATATCCAGAACCGGTACCAAGCCCCCACCGAAAGTGATGTTGCCGGTGGTGAAGTCCAGTCGTTTGGTCAGGACTTCGAGCCTGCCACGCTTCATGGTAAAGCCACCGGATACCACGGGATCGGCAGCGGTGCCGCGTACCACCAGATTGCCGGTCAGTTCGGCATCGACGCCGCGACCGCGCACGAAAATGCCGTTGGGCGCATTGATGTTGAGGTCGAGACCAATGGTGGAGCTGCTGCCATTGGACTCATCCGCCTGCATGTTGCTGACCTGTTTTTTCACCGCAGGTGGCGCATTGCGATGTTTGATATCGATAGCGGTGAGCGAGGCTGGCAAGCGTTCAGGAATGGTAATGGCGCTCTTGTCCAGCGTCAGTGTTCCCGCAAGCACCGGGTTGGCGAGCAATGCGCCCTTCATGGTCAATGTGCCGCTGACAATAGTGGTGACCAGTGTGCCGTCATTATAAGCGGCGCGGTCCAGCACGATCGATAGGTCGGCCGGGAAGTTGGATGCCGGTGTGATGCCGACTGAACCGGAGGCTGAGATCGTACCACCGGCCGCAAGCCTGCCGGACAAGCGCGAAATGACGGCGCGGTCACGATCAAAGGTGATCGTGGCACCAAGATTGTTGACGGTCAGGTTTCTACGTACATCGGTCAGCTGGGTGCCATCGGTTGAAACCGTGCCGGTTATCGATGGGGCTGCAGCGGTGCCGGATATATTGAGATCAATATTGGCACTGCCGGTCACCGACAAACCCTGTTCGGCTGTTTGTGCTGCAACGGCTGCAAAGGGCAGATTACCCTTGAAGGCCAATGATAATGGCTGGTTGCCGGAGATACCAACTGAGCCGCCGCCGGACAATGACAGTCCGCCCTGACCGGTTAGTCCGGTTGTGATGTTCAGCAGATTGTCGGCAAATGTACCATCGGCCTTGATGCTGAGTGGTGCAAGGCCCGCCGCACGTGTCTGGCTTACAACGGCGTTGTTCCAGCTAAGGTCATAACTGATAGATGGATTTGCCGCGGCACCTTTGGCGGTGACCGTGCCGGAGATATCGCCGGATGCGTCAAGACCACCGGCGAAGGCATTGGCAAGGCTGGCCGGCAAAGAACGGATAACAGCGTTGATATCAAGGTTTGAGCCTGCCGAGCCATTTACTTCAATGCGGCCATTGCCGGTCTGAATGGTGAGGCCGTTGATGCGCGCCGTACCATTGTCGACAGTGATATTGGTCGGTTGTGCCAGCTTGACCGGGATACCACGCGGAGCGGCGGAAAAGTCCCTGATAGCGACAGTCAGCGGTTGTTTGCCGGTATCGACGCTGCCGGATGCCAGAAGTGGCGCATTGTCGTATCGGGCATTGAGGTTGAAGCCTGTTGCGGACCCGGCATGGGTAATATCCAGCTTCAGTCCGCTGATCGTGTTCGCGCCGGCATTTATCGCCTGTGCAGTCAACGTTCCCTGTGCCGCCAAGGCCTTCAGGTCGCTGACAGCGATATCGGCTGCGAGGTTTGAAATTCCATTCGTACCTTGGCTCAGCGATTTGCTGTTGGCCTTCAGAGTGATTGCCGTCGTTGTCGCATTGCTGTTGAAGACAGCAGTACCTTTCAAATCACCTGCGGCCTGCTGGGCTGCCAATGCGGCGAGCAACGAGACGTCAGGAAAGTCGAACGCTAGAGTACCGTTGGGCTGGAAGGTCGGCGTAAAACGCAGATCACCTGTCAGGCTGTTGGGTCCTATGTCGACGCGCAATGACGGCAGAGCCGTTCCATTCTGGTCCTGAACCAGAGCGGCCTTAGCTTCGATTGGCTGGCCATCCAGCGTGCCGCTCGCCGCAATGTCTGCTTGCGGTGCCGCGGGGTCGGCCTTACCGCTGGCGGTCAGTGCAAATGCTTCGAGCGAACGCCCGGCCATCGTGGCACGGGCCGAGTTCAGGCTGGCCTTGAAATCCGGTGTAGCAAGCGGGCCTGTCGCTTCCACGGCAAAACCGGCTGCCCCCTGTGCGTTGGCCAGCAGTTTTTCGAGAGCAAGGAAACGTCCGCCGATCTTGGCCTGCACTATGCCGTTGTCGAGCAGCAGATTACCATTCGCTTCGACCAGATCCGAGCGAACGACAAGGTTTTCGAGGCTTGTTTTGCCGCCGATGACAGCGTTGACATATCCCTCGACCGCAATGGTTTTTTCGATCTTTTGTGCCAGTGCCTCAGGAAGGATCTGCGGCACTGCGAACAGGCGCAGATTTGCGGAAACGGTTTTGCTGTCCAGTGTATAGGTGCCGCTGGTGGTGCCGCCGATGCTGGCGCTTTCCAGTGTCGCGGCTTCAAAACCGATAGCCGTTGGAGACAGGCGCAACGGTGCCTTCAACGTGGCGGGTGCCTTGACCAGACGGTCGAGGTCCGGGCTGACCAGCGCCGAACCATCAACGGAAACCGTCGTGTCGACCGTTCCGGTAAAGGCTGCGAGATTTAGGTCCTTGCTTGCCGCAGATAGCTTGATGCCATCCAGACGTCCCTGCGGAATTTCCACAGATCGCAGTGCGGCGGCGACATTCAAGGCTGCAGCCTGCGCGTTGCCGCGCAACGAAATATCGGCGCCATCGATCAGAAGCCGTGCCTGAACACCATCCATCGGCAAACGGAAATCAACAGGGCCATTGGTGCCAATCAGGTTGGCGCTCAAGTCGTTCATGCCTTGCGGATCAACCGTGCCGGAGGCCGCCAGCAGCAGCGCGCCGGTTGTCAGATTTCCGGTTTCAATGTCGATACGGCCGTTCGGATCGAGTGCGACATTGAGGTCGATCTGCGTTTCGCCATTAAAAAGCTGGCGGTACAGCGGGGGCAATAGCATGTCCGGCTGACCACCGCCGGTCAGCGCAATACGGCGCACGCCGGTATCGGCAAGTTTATGCTGGCCGGTCAGGCTCAGGATGCGATTGCCATCGACGGCGCCGACCAATTGGCCGCTCCAATCGGACAGTGGGCCTTGACCATCAATGTCAAGCGAAACAGCGGGGGCGCCGGGCAATGCCAGAAGGTTTGCCAGCATGCCGCCCTGTGGTTCGCTTAAATTAGCCTTGAGTTGCAGAACATTCTGCTCGGGCACATAGGTGAAATCGGCCGTGATGCCTGCCTGTGGCACATCCTTGCGGTGAACGGCGATGTTGGCGGCCATATCTTTGGACGATGCCTTGGCATTGCCTGACGCTACCAATTCAAACGGGCGTCCAGCCAAGGCTTCACCAAGCTTGATGTCATCGAAAGTCAGGTTTTTGATATCGACTGCAATCGGCAGCGAGAAACTACCGCTTTCCTGTTTTGCCGGTTGTTCAGATGGCAAGGGAGTGCGGTCAAATTCGATTGTGCTGGCTGAGACCAGATCTGCGCGGAAGGTGCCGGTGAGCAGCGCGGTCGGAGACCAGTCGACAGCAATGCCATTGATACGGGCATAGACACCTTCGCGGTCGGACAGCACGACGCTGTCAAGGCGCAGATTTCCGGTAAGGAGACCCTGTGGGGCGGAAATCTCAACCTTTTGATCGGCTGTGGAAGCAAGCGATGAAATCTGGCGGGCCGCAAAACTTGAGCCCGATGCGGTAAAGCCTATGAACGAGACAAACAAAACAAGAAACAGCACCAACCCTGCGGCGATGTATAAAACCCATTTTAAAGGTTGAAGCAGTTTCTTCATGGTGGTGTTTTGCCTTGTTTCGGACGAACTGCAGCACGATCAGAACGATTGACCGATACCGGCGTAAATGCCGTAACTGTTGCCGCCATCATATTTGTCGAGAGGCATTGCAACATCCAAACGCAATGGACCGAAAGGAGTTGCATAGCGTAAGCCGATGCCTGCGCCTGCTCTTATATCTGAAAAATCCGGTGTCATGCGGGTAGAAACCGCTGCCGCGTCGATAAATGGTACAAGACCGATTGTTTCGGTGATCTTGATACGGGCTTCTACGGAGCCAAGAACGTAAGAGCGACCACCTGTTGCATCGCCATTGGCGTTATAGGGTGAAATTTCCTGATAGCTGTAACCACGCACCGAGCCGCCGCCACCGGCATAAAAACGTCGAGTTGCAGGTACATCCTGAAGGTCACTTGCACCCACCAAAACGCCCGCGCCAAGTTTACCGGCAAGCACAACGCGATCTTCTTGTCCAAGTCCCTTATAGGCGGTGGCTGAGCCTTCAAAGGTCGAGAAGAATGTGCCGTTCATCGCTTCATAGCTGGGCTTGGCGGCAATGGCTGCACGGAAGCCGGTTGTCGGATCAAGCTTGTTGTCACGGGTATCCCGCACATATTCCAGCGGTATGGATGTCGTCAGATACTTGTTGTTGCCATAGGCATCATCGGTATCCGTCCAGCTGACCTCAAGTCCTGCCGCTGCAGTATCGGTATCATTGACCTCATAACTGAAGCCTGCAGCACCTGTAATTGTCTTGGCTTCATAGGTGTCAGGATGCTCGGTCTTGGCAATAAGGCTTGCTTTGAATGTTGCCGAGGGATGGAAGACGCCTGGCTTCGTGAAGGTAATGCCAGCGGAATAATCCATGCCTTCGACGCTGGATGCCTCACCCAGTCGCGAAACAGAACCTTCGATGCGAAGGGTTTCCGCCTTGCCAAACAGGTTGCGGTGGCCCCAATAGCCTTGCAGGCCAGCACCTTCGGTTGTCGAGAACTGCGCACCGAGGCCAAAATAGCGGTGTTTTCCTTCGGACACTTCGATGGTCAGTGGCAAGGAGCCGTTGGCCGCGAGTTGCTCGGATTCACGAACTGTGACGCTGGAGAAGACACCAAGCTGGCGCAGCCGCTCGGATGCCTTGCGCAGGCTTTCCGGCGAATAGGGCTGTCCGGCATTCAGTCTGGAGTAATAACGAATAAAGTCCGGATCAACGCTTTGCTGACCCTTGATGCCGATCATGCCAACCGGTGCGACTGGCCCCGCTTCTGCCGCCATCGTCACATCAACGGTGTTGGTAGCGTGGTCGGCGACCGCCTGTCTTTTGGTCAGCTTGGCCAGCGGGCGGCCTTCGGATTTCAGCTGCTCAATCAGCTTTTCGCCACCACGGATAATATTGAGCGAGCCGGCCTTGCCGCCGCGCGCCAGACCAAACTCTTCCAGGTTGCGCCCAGCGGCGTCACCTTCCAGAATTATGTTGCCAAGAGTAAACTCCGGGCCTGGTGTGATCTGGATATGCACAGGAACCGGCTTTGAATGGTCAAAGACCGGATTAGGGGGAAGATTTTCAATGTCCGTGCCAGCGATACTGACTTTGACGACACCGGAATAACGGGCATTTTCATAAAGAGAGGCGACGAGACGGTCGCGGTCGTCGCGCGCCTTTATGACGAGGCCAAGATCGCCCGATACGGGTTTGTCCTGATCGGAAATCAGAAACGACGCGTTTTCCAGATTTTCGTAGAACTTGGGATCAACGAGCGGAACATCCATGCTTGCGCTGTAGCGAACCGGATTGATGATCTCGAGTTCCGGTTCGTCTGATCCCCAAAGCGTAATGCCAAACAGCTTGAACGCGTTCGCTTCCCGCACAAACGCAGGGTATAAAACCACTGCTGCCGCAACCGCCAGTGCGGTGCCTGCCTTCCGGTACGCAATACTCAATCTCGGGTCAGTCCGTTTTGTCGGCATCTGCTACTTTATGGTTGAGCATTTATTATCGCTCTCACCGGTTTCCCGTTCGTTAATATAATAATCTAAGCATAAAAGACGGATTTTGATACGCAGAATCAACTTTTCCGATGTTAAAATGCAAAAGCCCCGGAAAACCGGGGCCTGCATTCTGCATAAATCTGCAATCGAGATTAGCAACGGTCTACGTAGCGGTTACCATAACGGTCACGGTAGTAGCATTTGCCAGGTTCATTGGCATTACCAATGAGCGCGCCGCCAACACCGCCGATAGCAGCGCCAACTGCTGCGCCGCGAACGTTACCGGTGATTGCGCCACCGAGAACAGCTCCGGACACGGCACCGATTGATGCGCCTTTTTCAGTTTGTGTGCAGCTTGCGAGCGCCAAGCCAACCAGTGCAAATACGATGGCCTTCTTCATTTACTCTCTCCAACGTTACAATGAGCCTCAGCTCCGATAGGCGTCCCAGTTTTTTATGCGGTGACTGCTTGTCCTCCGACCGCTACGGATTGCTTTAACAATTCACCGTCATTTATGGAAGCCTGATTAGCTGGCTGATGAACCGGAATTGCCGACAGGTTTCAAACGCACGCTGCCGGTTTTCGTTCCAATCTTTTTCTGAATTTGATGTGAATCAAGTTCAAGCCATCGCGAAAGCGCTAAAAGAAGTATATTGGAATCGTTCAAAAGAGTAGGCGAATTGCCGCAGGCTATGTAAAGTTGGTCTGTCGGGGTTGACGGTTCGAAGGGGAGAACTCAAAACTCCCTCAAGAATTCTGGAGCAAGGCATGGATTTCGAGGCATATTTCAAGGGCGAACTGGACAGCTTACACACAGAGGGGCGGTACAGGGTATTTGCGGATCTGGAACGCCATCAGGGGCAGTTCCCGCGGGCCACTCGCTACAACGCAAATGGTGAAAAGCGCGACGTAACAGTCTGGTGTTCTAACGACTACCTCGGAATGGGGCAGAACCCGAAAGTTATCGAGGCCATGAAAGCGGCGATCGATCACTGTGGCGCGGGTGCGGGAGGCACCCGGAATATTTCTGGTACCAGTCACTATCACGTCCTGCTTGAGCAGGAACTTGCTGACCTGCACGGCAAAGAAGCTTCACTGATCTTTACGTCTGGCTATATTTCCAACTGGGCAACCCTTGGAACGCTCGGACAGAAAATTCCTGGTCTGATCATCTTCTCTGACGCGCTGAACCATGCGTCGATGATTGAAGGTATTCGGTATGGCAAGTGCGAAAAGGTCATCTGGAAGCATAATGATCTCGAAGACCTCGAGGCAAAGCTGAAGGCTGCTGATCCGAAGGCGCCAAAGCTGATCGCGTTTGAATCCGTCTATTCGATGGATGGCGACATTGCCCCGATCAAGGAAATCTGTGATCTGGCCGACAAATATGGCGCAATGACCTACCTGGACGAAGTGCATGCCGTTGGCATGTATGGTCCGCGCGGCGGCGGCATTGCCGAACGCGAAGGTCTGATGCATCGCCTCACCATCATCGAAGGGACGCTTGGCAAGGCATTTGGTGTAATGGGCGGCTACATTGCCGGTTCCACAGCACTTTGCGACTTCATCCGCTCGTTTGCTTCGGGCTTCATTTTCACGACTGCGCTTCCGCCATCATTGGCTGCGGGTGCCGTGGCGTCCATCCAGCACCTGAAGTCCAGCCCGTTTGAGCGTGCACGTCATCAGGACCGGGTTCGCAAATTGCGCACACTCCTGGATGCCAGCGGCATTCCGCACATGCCAAACCCGAGCCATATCGTGCCTGTCATGGTTGGCGATGCTGCCAAGTGCAAATGGATTTCGGATATTCTGCTGGATAACCATGACATCTATGTCCAGCCGATTAACTATCCCACGGTGCCGCGCAAGACAGAGCGTCTGCGCATTACACCGACGCCGCTGCACAGCGATGCGGATATTGAGCATCTGGTGGGTTCGTTGCATCAGTTGTGGGCACGTTGCGCACTGGCACGTGCCGTCGCGTAAGATAAGGCCTCGCCTTAACCTACTAATACATTTGGAATGGCCGCCTCTCAGGCGGCCTTTTCTGTTTGGGCGATGTAATCTTCAGCCAAAATACGAGCATGCTGGTCTGCCGCGATAATGTCGTCCATGCTATCCGCCGTGCGCCCGTCAGACATCCGGTCCATCGCAAACTCGACCGCGTCAGCCATGTGCAGGAAACCGATTCGGCCTTCAACAAAGGCGTGGAAAGCCGTTTCGTCAGCAGCACTCAGCACTGCGCCCTGTACGCCGCCACGTTCCAGAGCGGTGCGGGCCAGACGCAATGCCGGGAAGCGTTGTTCATCGGGCGCTTCGAAATCCAGCTTGGCAAGTTTGGCGAAGTCCAAACGATCAACGTTGAGCGGCGCGCGCTCCGGGTAGGTCAGAGCATAAGAAATGGCGGTGCGCATATCCGGGCAGCCAAGCTGAGCAATCACCGAACCATCGTGGTAGCTGACCATAGAATGTATGATCGACTGCGGATGGATGATCACCTCGATCTGTTCAGGCGAAACATCGAACAGGAATTTCGCCTCGATCATTTCCAGCGCCTTGTTGAACATGGTGGCGCTGCCAATCGAAACCTTCAGGCCCATTGACCAGTTGGGATGCGCTTTGGCCGCTTCCACCGTCACACCAGCCATCTGCTCCTTGGTCCAGGTTCGGAATGGTCCACCGGACGCAGTCAGCAGAATACGCTCCAGTGATTGGCGCGGATTTCCTTCAAGGCACTGGAAGATGGCGCTATGTTCGCTATCGACAGGGATGAGCTTGCCGCCGCCCTGCTTGATTGTGCGAATGAACACATCACCTGCCGACACAAGGCATTCCTTGTTGGCAAGTGCGATGTCAGCGCCGCGTTTTGCTGCTGTGATCGTTGGGGCAAGACCGGGTGTTCCGGCAATGGCCGCCATAACCCAACTGGCATCCATCTCGGCTGCTTCCGTCAGGCCATTTTTCCCAGCCGCAACTGCAATACCGGTGCCGGCAAGCGCCACCTTCAGCGCTTCATATTTTTCATCATTGGCGGTGACGGCCAGCTTTGCACCAAATTCCTTGGCCTGCGCTGCCAGCAGCTCGACATTGTCTGCTCCGGTCAACGCCAGTATGTCGAATGCGTCACGGCCGCCGAGTTGGCGCAGAACATCGAGAGTGCTGGTGCCGATAGAGCCTGTCGAGCCAAGTATTGTCAGGCTGCGTCGTGTGGTCATGCCGGGTATCATCGTTGCAATCCGGTATCTTTTACGTTGTGATGGCTCTACCTGCGAAAACAGGACGGAACAAGAAGAAACCATCGCCATTGTTTTCCTGAACGGCGAAAGCCATATGCTGAAGAGCGATAAGGTCAGACCAACAGGAGTTGCATGAACAGATTTATTGTTTCCAGTGGTTGGGTGTTTCTGGCGTCTATTGTCCTGGTTCTGGTTTTCATGCCGTTTGATGCCGCTCTGTCCGAGAGAGCGCAGGGCTTGCCGGGCAGGGTTGTCGGCTTCAACAGTGCCATTACCGATCTCGGTACATTTCGGTGGATGCTTTATTCATCGGGTTTGGTGATCATTATCGCCTTCATTGCCGGAAAGGTTTATCGCAACAGTACCTATGTCGGGAAATTACGGACGGGTTACCGGCTGTTTCTATATTTCTTCCTGACGATTGCCTCTGCCGGAATTCTGGTCCATCTGCTCAAGTTTCTGATCGGTCGGGCACGACCGGAGCTTTTTAGTGAACTTGGTGCGTTCAGCCTTACACCTTTTGCAGGTCAATGGTCTTACGAGAGTTTTCCATCTGGCCATTCCACGGCTATCGGTGCGCTGTGTGGTGCGCTTGCCATGCTGACCCCGCGTCTGCGGCCGGTCTTTCTCCTGCTTGCCCTCATCATCGGAATTTCACGCGTCATCGTTGGGGCGCATTATCCGAGCGATGTCGCTGCCGGTCTGTTGCTTGGTGTGTGGACGGCCATGGCCTTTGCCTTTATCTTTGCGCGTTACAACTGGTTGTTCCGGTTTGATGAGAAGGGCTGGCCACAGCCCAAATCCGTTTTTGCTGCGAAAACGGCCGATAGGGCGCAGTGACTTGCAAGACGTCTGGGGAGTGGAATGAACGTTCAGCAGAGCCTTTCCGATAATCCTCCAGCCGTGCGGCATTTGGAAACCACTGTTGCGATTGCCGGTGGTGGACCTGCGGGAATGATGCTGGGTTTGCTGCTTGCGCGCGCTGGTATTGACGTCACTGTGGTTGAAAAGCACGGCGATTTCCTGCGCGATTTTCGTGGCGATACCATCCATCCATCAACGCTTGAGGTGATCGAGCAGCTTGGTTTCATCAAGGAATTTCTGCAGCTACCGCATACGCGAGCTGAAAAGCTGCATGCACAGATCGGGGATGACACCATCACCATTGCCGATTTCTCATGGTTGCCGGTCAAGAACCGCTTCATTGCTTTCATGCCGCAGTGGGATTTCCTGAACTTTCTGGCAGGCAAAGCAGGGCAATACGAAAACTTCCGTTTGTTGATGAATGCGCCTGTGACTGGCCTGTCGATAAAAGACGGTCGCGTTTGCGGGCTGGAGGTCTCAACACCGGAAGGCGATGTTGTCATCAAGAGTGCGCTTGTCATTGGCGCCGATGGTCGAAACTCCGTCGTGCGAGACAAGGCCGGCCTTCAGGTTGAACGGTTTGGTGTGCCAACCGAAGTCTTGTGGATGCGACTTTCCAAACAGCCGGGTGATCCCAACGAGACGATGGGACATGCTGGCCCCCAGCAAGGTCTGGTGTTGATTGATCGCGGTGACTATTGGCAATGCGGTTTTGTGGTGCGCAAGGGTACATTTGCCGAACTGCAACATAGGGGCATCGAAGCATTTTGGGATGCAGTTGCGTCTGTCAGTCCTCTGCCGAAGGACAGGATGCGGGAAATTGCGTCATGGGATGATGTGCATCTACTGACCGTGCGGATCGATCGTCTGAAACGCTGGTGGCGACAAGGTCTGCTTTGTATTGGTGATGCCGCCCATGCCATGTCGCCGATTGGCGGTGTCGGGGTCAACCTTGCCATTCAGGATGCGGTTGCTGCCGCCAATATCCTGACACCTGCACTGAGTACCAGAGGTACCGTCTCAGATAATGACCTTGCAGCTGTTGAAGCACGACGCTCTTTCCCGACCAAAGCTACGCAAAAATTGCAATTGATGATGCGCAGCCGACGAAAGGCACCGAAAGCGAACGCGGGCAAACCATCGGGACCGCCAGGTTTTGTAAAGGCGATCATCAAATTCCCGCTTCTTGCCCATTTGGCCGGCCGCTTGATCGGCCTTGGTTTCCGGCGGGAAAAGCTGAAATAGGCTATACCGTCAGCGCGATTGATAGAGCTTGTGCAGAATTGCAGCGGTGCCTTGCGCACCGTTGAGATCAAGGTTCTGACTATCAGGTGATGGAAGCGCCAGTGCCTGTCTGATGGCATCTGCCATGGCCGGGCCGGAGATTTGGTCTTCCTGCAGGACATGGGCTAGCTGTAACTTCGCCAGCCGCTCGGCACGGGCGCCCTGTTCGGTTTCACCGCCGACAGCGAAGGGAATAAGAAGCGAGCGGCATTTTGCCCGCAAAATATCGCAGACCGTATTATAGCCCGCCTGAGAGACCGATAGTTTTGCCGCTGACAGCAGGCTTGGAAAATCTTTGCGGAAACGGAAAACGGAAACCTTGTCACTGGCCTGAGCGGAAATCGCGTCGAAGTCTGCCTGCGGCATGTTAGGGCCTGTTATCAGGCACCAGCTGTTTACATCGTCAACGATGTTTGACGCTTCCAATGCACTTTTGATGAGTTCCGCACCGACGGCGCCACCGCCTGCGGAAACGACCACGTCATACTGCTCTGTTGGTTCTGGCGGCGGTTCAGGGGCAACGAGGCCAGTGTAAACCACGCGTGCGGAAATCTCGTGCGCGAGCGGGAACGTGTCCTCAAGCTTAACGAAATTCGGGTCGCCATGAACAAGAATGGTGTCGAAGTGTTTTTTGACGAGTTCGATTGTTTCTTCGTCACGGCCCGGTTTGTTGCGTTCCTGTAAGATATCGCGCAGCGACGTCATCAGCAGTGGGCGTGGCCGTGATTGTTCGATGGCTTGCAGCAGTGGCAAAAGCTCAAACCGTACCTGCCGTCGACCGAACGGAAAGGCCTCGATAATAACGATATCCGGTTTCACCTCTTCGAAGGTGTTTAAAAGCAGGGTGGTGCGCAGCTGCTTGAAGCTGTCATCGACCGCCTTACCGTTGATATCGACCAGACCGGAAAAACCGCTATCGCCAACGGCAATCGGCGGCAATGCCACATGCTTCAAACCGTCAGCCGGAAAACCGGGTACTGGCAGACCGCCGGTGACCAGCGTCACATCAAAACCGTCTCTCTGCATGGCGTTGGCGACGCGACTTGCCCGCGCAATGTGACCGATGCCGAGCAAATGCTGGACGTAAAATAAAACGCGTGGTCCCGGCGTGGCGGTTTCTTTGGTCATACGCCTTTTTCCCACTCTTGTTCGAACAGGGATTTGAGATGGGCAATGCTGGTATTGTTATCGAATGCGGTGCGCACTTTCTGCTCGGCGGCAGCACCAAGTCGTGCGCGCAGGGCGGGATCCGTGATCAAGGTATGTAGTGCTGTGGTGAAAGCGGCGACATCTTCCTGATTGGTCAAAAGGCCGTTTTCGCCTGAAATGAAAAACTCCGGGATGCCTGAAATGTTGGTAGAAAGACAGGCGAGCTTCTGGCTAGCAGCCTCAACCAACACGTTCGGCAGACCGTCGCGGTCACCATCCTGCGTGATACGGCAGGCAAGTGCGAAGAGGTCGGCTTTGCGGTAATGGTCCAGAACCTCCTTCTGATCCATCGCGCCTTTCCAGGTCACCCGGTCAGCAAGTCCAAGCGAGTTTGACAAAGCCTTGAGGCTTTCCAGCTTCTCACCACCGCCGATGTGAACGAGTTGCCAGTGCAGAGAAGAGGGCAATGAGGCCAGGGCTTTCAGCAGAATATCGATGCCCTTTTTCTCGACGGCGCGACCTACGCTCAAAATGGTGATCGGCTGGGCAGCATCGGAGCCGTCATTGGCTGGACGGTCGGCATCAAAATGCGGAAAACGTGTCAGATCCAGCCCGTGATAGCTTAAGTGCACTGTGTCCTTCTGCCGGGCCAGATTACGCAAATGCTCATAACCGCTGGCGGTGCAGGTAACCGCCCAGCGCGCGCTGTTGAGCTTGCCCGAGAGATCGCGGTCGTTGGACGTCCAGATATCCTTGGCATGGGCAGAGATCGTCCAGGGAATATCCGTCAGAAGGTGCGTATAGGCGGCGACGGAGGCGGGCGTATGAATGAAATGCACATGCAGCCATCCGCCATTGTCTGGCCACTCGGCAGCAAGAACGGTTGCCTGACCAAAGCGGCGAATGCGGTTGCGGTTCACGTCATGGCGAAAATCGCACAGAAAGCGTTTGAAGGCTTTGCCAAAACCACGACGTTTGCGGCAGGCCCAAAGCGCCCGCAAAACCCTTATCGGTTCTTCATGCAGATACTCCGGCAGGTAAGAAACCGGAGCCTTGATTTCATCATGGACAGGATGGCGTTTCTTGTCGGTAGGACGCCGCATGGCGACCAGTTCCAGCTCCAGCCCGGCTTTCTCCAGCCCAAGCAATTCCTGTGCAATGAACGTCTCAGAAAGCCGCGGATATCCCTTCAAAAGGACGACGATTTTTTTCTTGTCGCTCAAGCTCTTACAATCTCTTTTTCTCGGAAGGCTATCGGCTGTTTTGTGGTATTCAAAAGCGCTTAGCCTGTCGCCTTGGCGGCGTTGATGTCTTCGCTGGCATGCAGCCATTCTGCTATTCTGCGCGAAATGTTCTGCAAACCATCGAGCTGCAGGTTCTGGGAGTTTGCAGAGGGCGGCTGTCTGTGTGGCAGGGCCTTCAGCGCCTCTGCCATAAGCTGAGGATTTTCTGCTTCTTCCGGCAACAGCATGTCCAACAGGCCCAGCTCCTTGGCGCGGCTGGCGCGGATCAGCTGTTCTTCGCGGGGCACGACGCGCGGCACGATAAGAGCCGGTTTGTCGAACGAAAAGATTTCGCAAACGGTGTTATAGCCACCCATCGAGACGACGGCCTTCGCGCCAGCAACCAGATCTTCCATACGGTTGTCGAACTGGATGATTTCCAGATGCGGAATGTGGGCAGCCTTGCTCAACAGCCTGTCGCGTTGCTCGGTCGGCATGTAGGGACCGAGAACAACAAGAGCCTTGTGAGTGAGTGTCTTGTCATAGTCATAGGCGTTCAGAACATCATCAATCAGTTCGCTGCCATCACCGCCGCCGCCGGTGGTAACGAGGATGTAGTCATCCTTGGGGCGAGGGTTGTCGATTTCACTTTGCGTTTGTGATCGTTGCAGGAAGCCAACGAACTCCATGCGATCGCGTACAGCTTGCGGCACGTCGAGGCCATTGAGCGGATCGTGGAAATCGGGCGGCCCGTAGACCCAGACATTGTCGTAGAATTTCGCAATCTTGTTCATCACATCATTGCGTTTCCATTCGGCATCAAGAAGCTGTGGCGCATCCATGACGTCGCGTAGGCCAATGACCAGCTTCGTGCCTTGCGATTTCAGATATTCAAGTGTTTCCTCAACTTCGCCGCGCAGGCCCATCGGCTCCTTGTCAACGATGAAGACATCCGGCTGGAAGCTTTCTGCGGTGTGGCGAATGATCGACCGGCGCATTTTCAGCGTGTCCTGAAGGTCGATATGACGATCCAGCGACGTGTATTCGCCATTGCGCAGCTTGATGATACTGGGAATTTTGACGAAATCGACGCGGGCGCGATAATCGAAAGCCCCGGCTATCGTGGCGCCGGAAATGATCAGCACGTTCAGGCCACGGTAGTCTTCTACCAGCGCATGGGCAATCGTGCGGCAGCGGCGCAAATGGCCAAGGCCGAACGTATCATGACTGTACATCAGGATGCGTGCATCGTTCAGACGGGATGTCACTGAGAATGCCTCATGGTGTTTGGACAGATGATGGCGAGTTGCCGGACTACCGGTTTTTGCTTATTTGAAAGGATCTGCAGCATCTCGTAGACCGTCACCCAGAAAATTGAAAGCCAGTATCACAAGGACAACCGGTAGCGTTGGTAGCAATAGCCAAGGATATAACGCAATAACGCTGACACTGCGCGCCTCAGTGAGCAGAATTCCCCAACTTGTGATCGGAGGGCGCAAACCAAGGCCGAGGAAGCTGAGGGCAGTTTCGCCAAGGATCATGCCGGGGATAGTCAGTGTTGCAGAAGCGATAAGATGCGACATGAAGCCGGGAATAAGGTGCAGGCCAATAATGCGGCGGGTGCTTGCGCCCATCAATTGCGCAGCAAGAACATAGTCTTCTTCGCGCAATGCCAGCAGTTTGGAGCGCACCGCTCGTGCAAGTCCCGTCCAGTCCAACATGCCGAGAATGACGGTGATGCCGAGATATACAAGGATTGGGCTCCAGGTGACCGGCATGATTGCGGCAAGCGCCAACCACAGCGGAATGCTTGGAATGGACTGCAGAACCTCGATGATCCGCTGAACGATCAGGTCGAATACGCCACCGCGATAACCGGCAAGACCGCCAATCACAATTCCGAGAATGAAGCTCATGGTCACGCCAAACAGGCCGATTGTGAGCGAGATGCGTGCGCCGTAGATAATGCGCGACAGCACGTCACGCCCCAGCCGATCTGTTCCCAAGAAAAAGAACTCGCCGTCTTTGGCAGGGCAGACCAGATGCGTATTGGACTCGAAAAGCCCCCAGAACCGATAGCTGTCGCCACGGCAGAAGAACCGTAGCTGCTGAATGTCGTTGGGGTTGTCAGTATAGACGCGTTTTAGATCTTCCATTTCCAGCGACATGGTCCGTCCGTAGACGAAGGGACCAATAAATTTGCCGTCATGGAACAGATGCACGCTTTGTGGTGGCGCGTAAATCTGCTCAACATTTCTGGTGTGCAAATTATAGGGTGCCAGAAACTCCGCAATGATGATGGCGAAATAGGCCAGTATCAGAAAGATGCCGGAAAACAGCGCCAGCTTGTGCTGTTTGAACTGCCACCACATCAGCTTTAGCTGTGAGGCCCGTGCAATCCCAGCCATGCCGCTGGTGTTCGGTTCGACGAGATAGGGATCGAATGGCGCGGTTGATACATAATGCTGCAACGGTTCACCGGGACCGGGAATAGGCGCGCTCATTTATGGCTCCCTCCGCCCAGGCGAATACGCGGATCAAGGATGGCGAGTGCAATATCCGACACCAGAACACCGATGACCGTCAGGAATGCCAGGAACATCAGGAATGACCCGGCCAGATACATGTCCTGACTTTGCAGCGCTTTGATGAGCATCGGTCCGGTGGTTTCCAGAGACAGCACGACGGCGGTGATTTCCGCGCCTGATATGATCGATGGCAGGATGGAGCCGATGTCGGAAATGAAGAAGTTGAGGGCCATGCGCAGCGGATATTTGGTGAGAACGCGAAACGGGTGCAGGCCCTTGGCGCGGGCGGTGACGACATATTGTTTCTGCAACTCATCCAACAGGTTGGCGCGCAGCCTGCGGATCATGCCAGCCGTTCCGGCGGTGCCAATGATTAGAACCGGGATCCACAGATGTTCAAGAATGGATTTGAACTTGGCCCAGCTCATCGCCTGACCGAGATATTCGCGGTCCATTAGATGGCCGATCGATGTGCCGAACCAGATATTGGCGAAATACATCAGAATCAACGCGAGCATGAAGTTGGGAATGGCAATGCCAAGCAGACCGAGGAATGTCAGGCCGTAGTCACCCCAGCTGTATTTGTGGGTTGCCGAGTAGATGCCGATAGGGAATGCGAGAATCCAAGTGACGATAATGGTCACGAATGAGACGAGAACCGTCAACCAAAGACGGTCACCAACCACGTCACTGACCGGCAACTGGTATTCGAACGAATAACCGAAATCACCAACCAACATGCCCGATACCCAGCGCAGATAGCGGATCGGGGCGGGCTGGTCAAAACCGTAGCGGATGCGAAGGTCTTCGATTTCCGCCATGTCGGCGGTCTCGCCCATGGCGCGGACCTCTGCGACATAACTTTCAAAATAATCGCCGGGTGGAAGCTCGATGATCGTGAAAACCAGCATGGAAATCAGGATCAGCGTCGGGATCATGAATAGGATGCGGCCGAGAATATAGCGCAGCATATTATGCCCCTTCCCCGTACCAGAATGTATCGGGCATATAGACACCAAGGTAGGATGTCGGGTCGTAACCGAACAATCCCTTCGACGGAATGTTGTTTAACCGCGATGAATGCACCAGCGGTTGCAGCGCGCCATTCACGGTGCCGATCGAAAAGACCTGCTGCGAATAAAGTGACAACATCTGCTGCCAGATTGCGGTGCGGTCTTCGAGCGTAGTGCTGGTTCTCCACTGCTTGAGAAGTTGCAGCAACTGGTTGACCTCGGGTAGATCCGGCGCTTTGCCCTCGCGGCCGCCAGACAGGTAGTGCACGCCCCAGAGTGGCCATTGCAATTGATCTGTGTCGGTGGGAGCAAGACCTGATGGCAGCATTTCCGCTGTCGGAATGCCATTGTCCATGCCCATCCACACGGCCATCGTCACTTCGCCACCCATTGCGCGGCTGCGGAACACGTCGCGCTGTGTAACGCGGACAGAAAGTGAGATGCCGACGTCTTTCCAGTGATCGGTCACCAGTTCCATCACGTCGGTTTCGAGCGTGCTTTCACCTGAGGATTCGACAACGATATGGGCAGGACGACCATCGGGCAGCAAACGTATGCCGGATGAATTTCTGGCCTGGAGACCCGCTTCATCGAGTAGTGCATTTGCTGCCTCTGGATCAAACTGCGCCCAGGCTTGCGCAAATTCCGGCTTATAAAGCGGGCTTTCCGGCAGCACTGTGTCAGAGCTTTCTGTGCCCAGACCATAAAAACAGGCCATATTGATTTCGTGGCGATTGATGGCGATCGACAAGGCGCGCCGCACCCGAACATCCTGAAACAGTGTGCGCCATTGGCTGTCACCGCAGGTCAGGTTTGGCAACAGTGCAATTCGCGATCCTTGAGTACGCTTCCACAGATTGACCTTGAGAGGGTAACGGTTTTCCGCATCCTTCAGGAATGTGTAGTCGGAGAAGTCCAGGCCGAGCAGCTGCAGGTCACTGTCACCGGATGCGGTTTTGGCTGCGATGATTTCGGACGAGGAAACGTTGAGGACAAAACGGTCGAGATAAGGCAGCTGCAGGCCGTTTTCATCGATGCGATGATAATAGGGATTGCGCTCAAAAACGAACTGTTCGGCTGGCGGCGCAGTCAGCGGACGCCAAGCGTCCAGCGTCGGTAGATCAGGGTTTTCCGGTCTGTTCTGGCGCGACATCTTGATGTGGAGGCCGCTCCAGTCATCAACCTTGTTTTTCTTGATAAGGGCCGCAAGTTTTTCAGGTGTCTGGTACTTGCTGTGGAACTGCTTCATGTAGGCGGAAGGCAGATAGAGGCGTGCCGGTGATGGTGCCGCCAGCTTGGCAAGAAAGTCCGGATTTACCCCCTGCCAGGTATAGCGCACCGTCAGTTTGTCGATAATTTCGACGGTTGGTGGCTGGTCATGCACCTTTAGGTCGATGGGCGGGCCGCCCTTATGGATTTCCTTGTTCAGCGCCACATCTTCCCAGAAATAGCGGAAATCCTCTGTCGTGAAGTCACTGCCATCGGACCATTTATGGCCTTCGCGCAGATGCAGGGTGAAAATGCGTCCTTCGGATATATCGTAGCTTTCGAGAATATCAGGCTGGAAACTGAACTTTTCGTCGTAACCAACCAGACGGGCATAGGCATTGATCGGCATAAGGCGTGTATCGCGCTGCCCACCAATCAACATGCGCACTGAACCGCCGTGTTTTCCGGGCACGCGGCCAAGTGATTTTAAGTCGAGGACGCGGGGATTTTTTGGCAGACGATTGGCAATGTCAGGCAGTTCTCCGGCCTGTACTTTCTGCTTGAGGCTTTCCGGTTCCACCAGCGCTGCACGGACGGTCGCCGGGACAAGAGCCGAAGCAAGCAGCATCAAGGTGGTGCGCCGGGTTATCATGAGCGCAACTCCGTTACGTCGACATTGCGGTTGGCAAGCACGACATGTCCATTGCCCAGGTCAGCGGGCGCGAGACCGTGGCTGCCTTCCGACTGGAACTGGCGGCCCCAGCTGGCACGGTTGGTAAAGCCCGATTTTCCAAGTTTGGCATAGTCCAGCGGACGATCCAGATCAGGGAAGGGGACTGCTGTCAAAAGTGCCTTGGTGTAAGGGTGAACCGGGTTCTGCATCAGGATTTCACGCGGCGCGATCTCGACAATGCGGCCGTCGCACATTACGGCAACGCGGTCAGCCATGTAGTCGACCACGGCCAGATTGTGGGAAATGAAAAGATATGTCAGCCCCAGATCCCGCTGCAAATCCTTCAATAGATTGAGGATCTGCGCTTGTACGGAAACGTCAAGCGCTGACACAGGCTCGTCGCAGATCAGCAGTTCAGGCCCCAGTGCCAGAGCACGGGCGATGCCAATTCTCTGTCTTTGGCCACCGGAAAAACTGTGCGGGTAACGATTAAGGGCACTGTCACCAAGTCCGATGGCTTTCAGCAGCGCACGCACAGCTTCTTTCCGAGTGCTGGCATTGCCGCGATTGTGGATTTCCAGCGGTTCACTCAAGATATTGCCGACAGTCATGCGTGGTGACAGCGAGGACACCGGATCCTGAAACACCATCTGGATTTTGGTACGCAATGTCTTGAGGTCATCGCCGGAGGCATTCAGCACATCGATATCGCCGGTATCATCATGGAAGGTGACGCTGCCGGCATCGGGCTTTACGGCACGCATCAAAATCTTGCTGACGGTGGTTTTGCCACTTCCGCTTTCCCCCACCAGACCGAGGCATTCTCCGAGACGAATATCAAAACTGACATTTTCGACGGCGAGGGTTTTGGTCGCAGCGGCTTTTTCAAACCAGCCGGCTTTGCGAATGGTGAAAGACTTTTCGATGTTATCCACCGAAAGCAGGACGCCGTCCTTCTTGTGTTGCTTTGTGGTGCTGCGCCCGATCAGGCTGTGTTTGTCGATAGTGACTTCACGCAACGCCTTCAGCCGTTCTCCCGGCTTCATATCGAAATGCGGAACGGCCGCCATCAGTCCCTTGAGGTAAGGATGGGACGGTGAGCGGAAAATCTCGTTGACCGGGCCGGCCTCCATGATCTCACCCTGATAAATCACGGCCACTTCGTCGGCGATATTGGCAACGACGCCGAGATCATGGGTGATGAGCAACATGCTCATGTTGAGACGTTCCTGAAGGTCCCGTAGCAATTTGAGGATTTGTGCCTGGATCGTCACGTCGAGAGCCGTCGTGGGCTCATCGGCAATCAACAGGGCCGGGCGGCAGATCAGTGCCATCGCAATCATCGCTCTTTGCCGCATTCCACCCGATAGCTCGAACGGGTACATGTTGCAGACTTTGGCCGGGTTAGAGAAACCCACCAGATCAAGTGTATCGAGCAATGTTTCGTAACGCTCTTTTGGCGAGAGCGTCGTGTGAATTCTCAAGGCCTCATCGATCTGATTGCTGATTGTGTGCAGGGGCGAGAAGGATGTCATCGGCTCCTGAAAGACCAGGCCGATACGGTTGCCGCGGATGGAGCGCATTTCTCGCCCATCTTGGGGAAGCGATAACAGATCGACCGGGCCTGCGGATTTCTCAGTGTCATTAAACAGGATACGGCCGCTGGTGTGTGCTGTTCTTGGGTGCAAACCCATGATGGTCTGGCCGAGAACGGACTTTCCGGAACCGGATTCTCCGACCAGTGCGGTGACCTTGCCTGGCAGAATACGCAGGCTGACATCGCGAACGGCATCTATGGTTCCACCCATCAAAGAAAACGAGACGCGCACATTTTCAACGCGCAGCAAATCGACGCCTGTTTTCATGCCAATGGGTTCCCTGTCTCGATCCTTTTGTTTACCTGTAATACGAATGGGTAATCAGGATGTTACAGTCACGTTATCGCAGGGCCATTGGTCTGTCTATGCTTGCGTATGGGCAAAAGCGGAATGACGTTACATCGGCATTTGAACGGGACCGAAGGAAACATGGCGGACAAGACCTATTATGACGCTCTGCTCGCCGATGTCAGAAAATTTCAGAAGGAAAATCGCCTTGATGAGGCGAGGTCTCTGCTGCGAGACTTGCAAAAAGAACCAGATAACGGCCTGATGGGTCCCAAAACCGTGTTTGGTCTGCCGCGCAGGCTGCATGCGGCCTTGCTTCGGCAGGCCAAAGTGGAAAAAGACACACTTAAACGCATTGGCTACCAATACACTCTCGTTCCACCACCTGAGGTACTGGCTCCCTATGGTATCTTTGATGTTAGTGGACATCGCGCGCTTGTAGAGGCAAACCGAAAGCCGGTCCCGAAGATCATTCACCAGATCTGGATTGGACCAAAAGAGCTTCCGGTTAGCATCGAGGCGTGGCGTAAACATGCTGAAGATCATGGCTACGAATTCAGGTTGTGGCGCGAAGCCGACATTGGCCGTGAGGGCATTACGGATAATCCGGTCTTTGCCGACATGTTGAAACGCGGAGATTATCCCGGTGCGGTTGACGTGGCTCGTTATGTCATCCTTGAGCGCTTTGGCGGGATCTATCTTGATTGTGACTGGTACCCGGCGCGCGATGATATCAGCTTTCATGACCTGTTGCCGCTGCAGGGCCTGATCGCTTTTGCCGAAGAGGTGCCACGCGATACGGGACGAGGAAGTGTGCTTCTGGCCAACTCATTTATCGCCGCACCGCCACAGCATCCGGTGTTCACCCGTATGCTGACGGCCATTCCGGCGGCGTTACACGATATGCCACGGGCACCAGCCTGGTGGGCAACGGGTCCGTTGCTGTTTACCGTTGTTGCCCGCGCGGCATCGATCTGCCTTGCCGGGGCGGATTTCGTCGCCGGTTCGTTGCCGGACAAGGCACCACTTGATGACGTGCTGGCAGTGCGCGCTGCATTGGATGAAAACTCGTCCGGTCTGCTTATCGCCTGGAAATCATGGTGACAGTGTCGCCATCAGCTGTCGTGAAGCGCGCCAGCTGATGGCCGGATGATTGGCGGTAAGCTCAAACAGCTTTTCCAGAAACGCCCAGGCAACGTTATCATGCACAAGGTGATGGGTCAGAATACCGGTGATACTGCCACTTTGCGGTTCTGATCGCAGCCGCGTGGCGATTTCCTCAAACAGCGCGTCGTGTGGTCGTCCGCCGCCGGTGCCGTGCCAATCCATCAGATCGATATGGGTGTTCAGAAGCGGCAGACTTGCCGGTTTTTTTCGCCCAAACACCGACAGTGTCTGATAGCCGATATCCGGCAATCCATCGACGATACCGTCATCGATCCGGTTCCACGGCGGTACCAGCATGGAGATGAACTGGTCTGGATAGAGGTCGTGCAGCTTTTCAAAGCCGTGGGTCAGTTCGGAGAGAACGATTTGTTTCGGCCTGTGCAGACCGAGTTCGCGTTTTTTCTCAGTTTCTGCCGCGTAATTGCGGTGCGACCAGCCATGAACCGCCACATCAATATGTCGGTAATCCCGCAGATAGGTTGCCAGTTTCGCGCCGGTATGTTGGGGAATCACCGCCAGCGTCAGGGGAATGGCATGCTGCTGCGTCAGACGAACCAGTTTTTCCAGCGCAGCTGTTGGTTCAACCGCGTCGTCATCCCGTAACCACAGATCAACCGATTTGCCCTGACTTGCGAATTCATCCAGTGTTTTACGAAGGGAGATGGCTGTCATCGGTGGTTCCAATATCGTTCGTGAGAATGGTGTTGAGGTTTTGGCTTGCACGATCAAGCGAACGTTCCATCGTTGCGAATAAACGTGCATTACTTGCCAGCGTTTGCCTGTTGTCGTCATGACGCAGCAGATGTTCTATTGCCGCAGCATAGGCATTCACATCATTTGCCGGCGTCAAAAGGCCAGTCTTGCCATGCTGGACTACCTCCGGGACACCGGCTGTGTGTTCTGCTACAACAGGAAGCCCCGCCGCCTGCGCCTCCAGATAGGCCAGGCCATAGGCTTCGCCATGACCCGGCCAAACATAGATGGCGGCATTGGCCAAGATGACTGCGATGTCTTCTGGCTTTTTTTCGCCATGCCAATTGAGACGTGACGGGTCAAACCCATCAAACATAACCTCGACGTTTTTACGCTCCGGACCATCTCCAATGATATCCAGTGTCCAGGGCAGGTTGGGCGGTAGTTGTGCCAGTGCGCTTGCCAGCGCAGCATAGCTTTCCAGCTTGTCGCCAGCGCGCATCATCGCCACCGTTACCAGCCGGAAAGGGTGAGGTGCCGGTTTTTGTGCTAGGAAAATGGCGGGATCGATAAATGGCGGCAGTATCGCCAACCGGGCGTCAGGTGCGGCCGTCAGCAGGCCGTCATGATCGCGTTTCGTAAAGCAAAGATTGACGGTCGCACGCTTTATACCATCCAGCAGACGGCGCTGGTTTTCAGCCCAGTGGCCGATATTGCGCCGGTTTGAATAGGAGGCTTCCGATGTGATGTAGGCAATGCCAAATTCATCACACAGCAAAGGACCAAGCAGGTCCGGCGCCTTGTAGTAGGGATGGTAGCAGAACCAGACGTCCGGTTTGCCACTGGTCTGCCATTGCTGCCTGATCTGGCCAATTTCCTCCTTCGCACTTTGCAGCAAAGTCTCGTAATCGGGGTCGTCGGCACTTCGCAGAAAGCTGCGCAGCTCCGAGACCACAGATACATCATGGCCAGCCATCGACATGGCTTGCATCAGCAAGCGCGCCATCAACCGGTCGCCGGAGGGAACGGGATGATAGGGCGATTTGAGCGGAGCGTAGAAAGCAATTTTCATGATGGAGACTGGATTTACGCCGGAGTTGGCAGGAAACGGGCACTTTCCTGTTCCGAGATAACATAAACGCGCATTTGCGACGACCGTCCGCGCACCGTGATATCGTGTTTTTGCAGATCGCTTATCGGCGCGCCTGACTGGACGATAGCGGGTTCCGAGACCACGATGGTGGCATTCAATTCCTTTGCCACACTTTCCAGGCGGCTCGCGACATTGACCGTGTCGCCGATCGCCGTCAGCGATTTGGCCTGGCCATATCCCATTACGCCGACGATGGATGGGCCGGTATGAACGCCAATGGCAATACGAAGATGTACCGAGAATTCTTTCTCCAGTTCCTCATTCAGACGCTCTATGTCCTGCACGATCGTCGCTGCTGCCCGCATGGCATCCCGGCAGGCGTTTGCCGAATTACCATCGAGACCGAACAGAGCCATTGCGCCATCGCCGATAAATTTGTCCAGCCTGCCACCGGATTGCTCGATGGCTTGGCCAACAATCGCAAAATAGCGGTTGAGCAAGAACACGATGTCATAGGGAAGGCGGGCTTCCGTCAACGTCGTAAAGTTCCGCAGATCACAGAACAGGACAGCAATTTCCTCTTCGCGACCTGGACGGATTGGCTCACTTTCGGCTGGGGCGACCTGCTGGTGGTTTTGTGAAAGAAGCAGTGCAACACGAAGGTTGGACTGTGGTCGCAACTGACAGCCAAGTCGAATATCCTGATCTGCATGGATACGTTGGAGAGTGGCTCTCTCAATATCACCGGGTGGCGGGAGGGGGGCGTCACTTTCGAGAATTCTCACTCGGCAGGTGGAACAGCGACCCCGTCCACCGCAAACCGAATAATGAGAAATGCCATTCAGTCGGCTCGCCTCCAGCAGTGTCATGTCCTTTGGAGCGCGAACCGTTGCGCCATGCTCGTAATGAATATCGATCGATGTCGAGTTCTGCCGCAAAGTGCGTGCGCCACGCAACAGGAACACTGTGCCGACAATGCCGACGAATGTCAGCTGGATGGATTTGACGATGTTGTTGATGTTGTCATCAATGCTTGCCTGCCGAGGGTCTGGACGGTGCAATTCATTAGGAGCAGCAATGATGGGGTTGGGCAAGGCCCTGTAGCTCTGGGCGCTTTCAAGCTCACGTCCGGCACTGCTGAAGCCGAGCAGTGCCATAACCGGTACCAGAACGGCGATTGTCAGGAAATAGGGCGCGACACGCGGATACCAAGAGCGGTATCGCAGCCAGAAAAACAGGCCGATACAGCCATGGCTCCAGATGACAACAACAGCCACGCTTTGCCGTACGCCCGCCACAGGCGCATTGATCCACAGACGGCGGATGACATTCTCATAGGTAATGGGAATGCTATAGAGCATGCTTGAAAATCTGAGACTTGCGGCATGCTCGATAATCAATAGTGGAATGAGAAGCCCGAATATCAGCTGCAGGGCCTCACGCATCGGCATGTTCAAGGTTCTGCGTTTATAAAGCGCATGCAGCACAAGCAGAACATGAGTCAGAACCGCGCCGTAAAAGAGGCTCAGGCTGATGGGGTTCATCCAGACAACAGAGAACCAGCGTTTTCCGTGCTCGGCCGCTTCAATGGAGATCAGGCCAAGCGCGTGATTGAGCAAATGCATGCTCAAAAACGAGAACATAATCAGTCCGCTGAGCAGACGCAGTTTTTGTAGTTGTAGCGATGCAGGAAGATTATCGGAGTTCATCTGCTGTTGCCCGATGATAAACGGTCTTTTGGGTCATGACGGGAACAGAATCTTCCTGGTGTTTCGGTTGCCGTTTGTTGCCCAAAGATGCCGACTTCCTTAGACAGTATGACTGATGGTGTTGAATAGCAAACAGCATTGCTGTGCGCCTCGAATATGAACCGCAGTGAACAGCATAGTGAGGTTATGGTGGCGAAAAAACAGCAGGCACGTTTCATACCTGCCAAATCTGCATCACGGCCCATCACATGATTGGCATTAAAAATACTTAGAGTTCAATGGTCTGCCCATCAAGGGCAGCAAATGCGCCATTAAATTCCAGTCTAGCTTGCGCATCGATCTTGTCGAGATCTTCGTCACTGCGCCACGGAGAGTGATGGATGAAACCGACACGGGAAGCATTGGCAAGTTTTGCCAGACGAATGGCCTGCTGCCAGGACGAGTGCCCATAGCCCTTGAACTGTTGCATTTCATCATCTGTGAAAGAACAGTCGTAGAGGAACAGATCAACATCCTTGATCAGTTCCAGAACATTGGGATCATTGATGCCTGGCGTGTGTTCGGTGTCTGTGATGATGGCCATTGTCCGGCCTGCCCATTCGATACGATAGCCGATGGCGTTACCAGGATGGTTGAGCATGCCGGTCTTGATGACCAGACCCGGTCGAACATCAAGCGTGTCGCCAGCCTTGAAATCCTGTGGGTCGATCTTGGCGCAGCATATGTCGAGCGGTGCCGGAAACCACGGTGGGCTCATGAATTCGTTGAGCATCTGGCGCGTGGTCTTGATGCCCGCCATATGGCCCGACCAGATGGCAACCTTATTGGCCTGATTGAAGAACGGCTTGAAATAGGGGAAGCCGACAATATGGTCGTAGTGACAGTGGGTGAAAAACAAATTTATGTCGGAGACGCCCTCAGCCTTCAGCGACATGCCGGCTGGCATGATGCCCGATCCGGCATCAAAAATGAGAACGTGCTCTCCGCAGCGAACTTCGATGCAGATGGTATTGCCGCCATATTTGGAGAAATTTTCGCCTGATACGGGCAAGGTGCCTCGTGCACCCCATATTTTCACGCGGAATAAGTCTGCACTCTTTTCCCGACTTGTTTCGCCGGAACTCGCTACCATGATCCACCTCTACTCACCACGGTTCCCATGATACTCTGTGTTTCATGGTGCCGTGCCGCAAGCTCCATCCTGATGATGCCCTGCGGTTGAAATGCTGTCTCTTTAATTCAGTCAGCATTTCAGTTTTATTACAACAGAAAATATTCTTCCTTTTTAATTGTTCCGGTTAATTTCTGCCTCAAAGCGCATGTGAACGAAAATATCCGGTCAGGATAGGGTGCGTGTCACGCAATAAACTTAATGTTCGAGCCGTGCTCTTGCCTTGCCCAGCTCCGTTGTGGTGCTCGTAAGACGTTCTGCGAGAACGCGCATGACCTTGATGGTGACATCCGGGAAGTCTGACATCAGCTTGAAGAATTGTTCCTTGCCGATGCGAAGAGCTTCAACCGAGGTTGATGCGCGAACCGTTGCTGTTCTGACACCGTCACACAGAATGGCAATTTCACCGACGATGGCATTGCCGCTCATTTCGGTCAGCTTGATCTGGCCGGACGGCGAATCCACGAGAACATCAACCTTGCCGGTCAGAAGTACGTAAGCGGCATCACCCATATCGCCCTGACGAAACAGATCTTCGCCAGCCATATAGCTCACACGGTCGGATGAAAAAGCGAGAAGCTTCAGCTTGGATGGCTCCATTTCCGAAAAAAACGGAACACGCCGCAGCATCTGTATTTCATCTTTGAAAAGCATTGCCTTGTCCTATCCGGTTCTTTGTCAGCTTTCGGCTGTCATGCGCTTAAGTCGCTACCATCTTTTGGAATATAGCGTTTTCTTCGTTAAGAGTCTCGTATGTTCCATCTGCCGCCAGAGCGCCTTGATTGAAGACAACCACGCGGTCAAACATACGCGTTAGTGAAACATTCGACAAAACCCATATGATCGCTGGCTTGTCATCTTCGCGGTGCAGGAAGGTTATGACGCTCTCAACGATTGCTTCTTGCAGGCGGTGGTCGAGACCTGGCAGCGGGCGATTGAAGATATAATAATCGGAACGTCGTATCAGCGCGCGTGCCAGATTGAGTTTCTGTCTTTGCAGTGGCGACAGACGTTTTCCGCCCGCACCGACATTAAAGTTCAAACCAACTGCCAGAACACGTTCATAAAGACCTTGATCATGCAGCACATTCGCGACGATGCTGCGAATACGTCGCGATGCATCTGTATGGCGGTGGCTTATCTTGCCAAATAGAATGTTATCCAGCAGGCTTGTAGAGCTTAGATAGCGATCCGGGTCATAAAGTTCAATGAGACTGCGCAAGTCGTCCGGCAGGCCATCATGGAACTGGTGACGTACCTCAACGATCTGCTTCATCAGATCAGGTGTCAGCAAACCGAAACGATGGCGTGGTTCGATGTAGAAAAAGCTCAAACGCAGCATGGCGCGTTTTTCAGCGTCAGTTGCGCCGTTGTATTTGTCTTCCCCAACGTTTTGCAGACGCTGCAGTATCTGCTGATAAGCCGGAATTTCTTCCGCCGTCAGGAAGGTCACCTGCTGGAAGAACGGGTGGTCTGCCGGCAGATCGCCGAAGATTTCGATCAGGTTTTCAGCAATCGTGTAGCCCATGTCGAACAGCGTGCGTGACAGGCCGGTTTCGATCATCAAGTTGCGGAAATACTCACTCTCGACAATCGTGCGGCCTGTCAGGGTGGTATCACGCATAGTGCCGAACAGCAGGTTTTCACCAACCGTTGCTTCCGTGTTGTAGCTTTCCAGCTCAAACGGCACGATGATGTTGCTGAGATTTTCCCGCTGCAATTCGCCACGCAAGGCCTGACGCATTTCAACAATACGGGCAGCAAGATGCAGGTCAGACAGCGGGTCGATGGATGAGCGAAGCGCAAACTCGAGAATATCGGACGAAAGCTGAACTTTCTCGAGAACCGTGAACATGTCATGCGCCAGGCTGCCCGGCTTATCACTGCCGCTAGGTGTGGATTCGTAATCGATCCAGTCTCCGCGCAGATCCATGTCGGTGTTACCGGCAAGCTTGGCTTCCAGAATTTCCCATTTGCGGGTGTCCGCTTCCTTGCCAACATAGGACTTCGACTTCAGCGGGGCATGTTTGAGACCGTAAAGCAGGTTGTCCTTCAGGCCGCCGTGGAAGAAATAGGTGTCGGAAGAGACATAGGAAATGCGCCGCCCAGTCGTTGATTCGGGTATTTCGAGTATGTCGTCCGAAGCGATACAGATCTTGCCGCTGGCGGGACGAATGGTGCGTCCAATTGCTTCGGCAAGTGCTTCAGCCGCCGCCCCGCCGACAATGGCGATTTTTTCGCCGCGCTCGATACTAAGAGAGGTGGGCTCGAGAATGCGCGCACCGCTGTCGTCATCAAGCACCAGCTTGTCGATGGTGATGGCAGCTGTCAGCGTGCCGGCCGCCGCGAGTGAAACGGTCTGGATTTCCGGCGGGATCATGTTCGACGAATCGAATTGTTCGATGACCTGCTCGTATTTGACCTGCACATCCTGGCGTGCCTGATCCCAGTCGATCAGCTCCTTGAGCGGTCCCGGCAGTTCCTTATAGGCGTTGATGACGGCAACCAGCTGACCGACGTCAAGGCTACCCTTGAGGGTCAGATAACCGCCGATAGCGTAGAAAAAGAACGGTGTCAGCTGTGCCAGGAAGTTGTTGATGAACTTGACCAGAAACTTCCACTGGTAGAGGTCATAACGAATCCTGAAAATCTCACCAAGCCGATGGGCAGCGTCGGCGCGTTCATAATTCGATGTGTCGTAGGCATGGATTGTGCCAATGCCATCAACGATTTCACCAATGCGGCCGGCCAGAAGACGGGCGCTCAACTGGCGCTGACGACCCAAATCGATAAGGCGGCGGCGCATCTTTGGAATGATGCCGACCTGTATCGCGGCCATAAAAGCAGCAATCAGTCCGAGCCATAGGTTCTGTACGAGGATGAAGAACAGCGCCGAAAATGCCTGTCCGCCAAGAAGGGCGGGCTGCACGAAGGCGTCGCCGGTAAAACCACCCAGCGGCTCCACTTCGTCTTTCACCATACTGGATATTTCCGACCCCTTCACTCGCTTGAAGTGAGAAGGCGGAAAACGAAGAATACGGTCTATCAAGTCAAAACGAATGCGGCGAAGCAGGCGCTCGCCAAGGCGGCCCTTGAACGTATTGATGTAATATTTGAACAGACCGTTGATGATGACGAGGACGAGGAAGGTAAAACTCAACCCCATAAGGGTCATCATTCGGTTGAGTTCGACGCCGGGAAAAAGCGTCACGGTACCCCAGAATGGAAGATCGACTTCCAGATGCATGAACAGCTGGGTGGCGTTTACGCCTTCAAACCCGCCGCCCTGAATCGGACCGTTGACAATCTGCTTTGGCAGATCAAAAGACAGGAAGTATGGAATCATCGACAGGGCGACGATGAACAAAATCCAGAGTTGCTGCCGCCTGGTGTGGGTCCAGATATAGCGGGCGAGGCTTTTTTCCATGTATGCTTAAATGCCCTGTCGGAGTGAAGGTGACTATAATTTATGCCTTGGGTGGCGTCAAAGCCATCCTCGCAAACATGTGAGCTTTATTGGTTGAGGAAATAGGTTCTGAGCGGTGAGATTGCCAGAGCAAGATATTATTCTCGGTGAACTAACTGCGATGCTGATTAACTGCAAGCGTGACGCGGTTCAAATTTATGTAAGCGACCGGCGTGATGATTTGCGTGCATATTACCCTAAGATTCGCGCCAAGGTTTTATGCTTTGAAAAAACACACTATGCAATGTGCTAATATTTAAGCTATTTGCGGCAAGGTATGTGGAAATCAGAGCGGTACGGTTTGGATATGGTAGACACCTCACAGATCAAGACTGATCTTCCTCAGAATATTGATATTCAAGCGAAAAGCAGGCTGCTTGTTTCCTATGCCGCGAGGCCGGTGGTTTTTTCGCGGTGCGCAGGCATTTTTCATTTTCCCGATGAAAACAATCTCACGGATACGGCTGTGCTTTTCCTCAGTCCTTGGGGAATGGAAGAACTGTGCACGCGCAAACTGCAGCGTATCATGGCGGAGCGCCTGTCGGACGTCGGCATCGCAAGTCTGCGTTTTGATTATCCGGGCACGGGTGATTCCCTTGATCCTGATGGCAGCGATGCGGGTGCTGAGGTCTGGACCCAAAGTGTTGTGGATGCTGCCCAAACCCTTCGAGCTTCATCCGGCTGCCGGAAACTGGTGGTGATCGCGCAGGGCCTTGGTTGCATCATGGCCTGCGAAGCCTTGACGAAAGCGGGTAAAATAGACGCGTTGGTCATGATGGCGCCGGTTGTTTCCGGTCGCAACTATCTGCGTGAAACAGCCATGTGGTCTTCAATGATCGATGATGGTCTTGGTTTGCCTGCAGATCAGCGGTTGAAAGATCCCGGTTCCATTGCTGGTCTTCTGATGCCGGCTGGCGTTGCGGATGCGATCAAAAAAATCAATCTGCTCAAGCTTGAAACCATCCCGTCCTCCGATTGTCTTTTTGTGACGCGGCCCGAGCGTATTGCCGAGGATGACCTTCTCAAACATTTCAAGGCTTTGGGTGCCAAAGCCGACGCTATTGCGTTTGCCGGATATGATGCGCTGGTGTCCTCTCCAACCCAATCCATCATTCCCGATGGTCTCGTCGAGAATATTGTCTCCTGGGTGAAGGAGCGGTCAGACCCTTGCGCTGATCGACCTCACCATTTACGGCAACCTCAGAACGCGGTGCTTGATGGTGCCGGATTTGCCGAGACGCCGGTTCAATTTGGTGAGAGGGGCCGTCTGTTTGGTGTGGTGTGTCAACCGCTTGGCCAGCCGCAAGGCGCCAATGTCGTCTTCCTCAACTCAGCCTATGACCGCCATTCCGGCTGGGGACGGCTTACTGCGCGCATGGCGCGTGATTTGGCGAAAGAGGGCATAACCTCCTTGCGATTTGACGGCGCGAATATTGCCGACAGTCCACCGCTGCCGGGCGTTCCGCAACAGGTTCTCTATGAAGAGGCGCAAAATATCGACGTGATTGAAGCGGTCGATTTCATGCAAAGCCGCGGCAAGGGACCTGTGATTGCTGCAGGACGGTGCAGTGGTGCGTTTGTGGCCTTTAGCAGTGCACTGGCCGATGGGCGCATCAGGGGTGCCATCGTGGTGAATGCGGATTGTTTCCGCTGGGAGAAAGGGCGGTCTGTCGAGGACAGCCTTGATCATAAACCGCGGTCGTTTGGCGAATATCGCGAACGCATGTTGAACCGGGGCACCTTTACCCGGATCCTGAAGGGTGAAGTGGATTTGCCGAGTGCTGCCATTAACATTGCCAAGGCGGTCGGCAAACAGATTGGCGTCAGGACGGCACGCCTGTTCCGCTCACATGATGAGTTTGGTCGTTCGGTCTATGCGGCGTTTGATACTTTGAAGGCCCAGAAAACTCAGGTGGCGCTTCTCTACAGCGAAAATGATGCCGGACTTGATCACTTCAATTATTACTTTGATGTGAGCGGGCGGGGGCTGAAGGCCTACCCCAATGTGTCCTTCGCAATCATACCAAATGCAGATCACAATCTTTCGCCGGAACATGCGCGCAAGATTTATCTCGACAAGGTCAGGGAATTGGCGCTGGCGGAGGATTAAAACCGCAGTGTCTGTTTTGAGGACAATGTGGTGATTTCACCCGATGGCAGCATTTCGTCATCGCTTCTGGCGATTAGTTCAATCGTCTTGGCGGCACCCGGCGCGAGATGGAACCAGTCGTCCGAGGGACGGAAATTATCAACCTGAACATGAACGGACTGTGCAAGCCGATTGGTTGTCAGTTTTAGACACCAGTTTCCGTTGTCGTTTCTCAGCGGATGGACTTGGATATCGGACGCGTGCATCGCCCGTGACCGGCCCAGCGGGAAATGAAACGCTTCTGACATGACCTCCTCGTCAGCAGCATTTTTGAGCCGCGCTACAGTGACATCATGGGACGGCGGACCGAAGCGATAGCCATAGGTCGTATCAAAAAATGCCCCGAACAGATCGCTCGCTGCGATGGTTGTGGTCTGTCTTGCAGCAAGATGTAACTCTCGCCGTGCGCTTACGACCGGCTGGCTGCCATCTCTCAGGCAGGTCAGTTCAACAATCAAATCCTGCGCAGCTGAGGTCTCGTTGATGACGTGGACGTCCAGGCCATTGGTGCCTTCATCGCTCAACAGCAGTTGTACCGGGCGGAATGCTCTTTTCAGACCATACCAAGCCGGTTTTGGTTCGCCGGTTGCGTCAATCACGCCCCAGCCGGCACCCGGCATCAGGTCTTGCAATGTCCAGACGAGGGCACCGTTGCAGGATGAACCGGGCCGGCGCCATTTAGCAAATGTCGCCTCCATCACGTCAGCGGTGACGGCGCGGGAGTAGTCGAGATAACGGCTGGGATCTTCACGGCGCAATCGGTTTGGAACGACGTCATAAAGCTCTGTCACGTAATGCTCACGGATATCTTCAAAATCCCAGGATGCGCTGCGGTCACGGGGAACCTGCTTTTTCCATGTGGGGTCAATCACCGCTGGCACCGAGAGATGCCGATCGAGAATCTGTTGTTGCGGCACGTTGGAAAATGCTAGGCATTCGGCTGCAAAACGTACATTGGCGCGCCGGGCATCGTCCAAAGGACGGCAGTACGCACCGACACCGTAATAATGGGCTATTCCAGCATTCGGGTAAAACGGTAGTGCACCGCCGCTCGGTGAATTGGCAACAAATGGCACATCAGGACGTTGGCGGGTTGCCAGTTCCGGCAGGATTTCCTGTGTTAGTGGGCCATTCCAGATTGTTTCCGGCAGGCCAAGCATGGCGCCTTGCTGGTGCATTTCACTGCCGCCGCACAGGATGGTCAGCGAGGGAGACAAGGCCGTTCCCGCAAGAAATTGCGACACTTCAGTTTTGACATGCTCGCAAAATGTCTCATCCTTTGCCGGATAATCAAAATTCGCAAACATCAGATCCTGCCAGACCATCAGGCCCAATTCGTCGCAGAGTTTGAAGAATTCAGGCGTTTCATAGGTCATGGTTCCGCCGATGCGGATCATGTTCATGCCGGCATCTGCGGCAAGTTTAAGCCATGGTTCGTAATCAGCGCGCGCTCCGGGAAGCCGGACAATATCGGCATTGGTCCATACGGCGCCACGGCAGAAGATGCGCTCACCATTTATCTTGATGGTAAAGTCATTGCCGTCAGAACCGCTATCGACCTCAATGCGGCGAAACCCCGTCTGACCCAGAGGGTATGTTTCGCCACCGAACTTCAGTGTGACGTCATGCAGTTGCGGTGTGCCATGCGTGTGTGGCCACCATTGCGCAACGCTGGGAATGGTCAACTGGCCAGCGATATCGCCGTCGTCGTTCTGTTGCAGCGTCAGCGAATGATCGGCACAATGAACTGAAATCGTATCAGTGCGGTTTTGCAGTTTGAAGGCGATCGAGAGAAGGCCATCACCTTTGTCTGAAAGGTCGGATCTGAGCACCAGATCCTTGATTGCCTGCTCGGCGGGGCGCGAATAGCTGATTGGCCGCCAAGGACCTACGGCGTGGATCTCCGGGCACCAGCCGGGCATATAACCGAGCGCCGTGGTTCTGATTAGCCGTAACCCTTGTGTGTTCATCATTTGCGCCCGCCAACGCGCCCTTGGTCCCTTGCGGGCAAGGTGTGGCGCGAGGGCGCGAAAACATATCGCCAAATTGTCGTTACCGCTCAAATGGACGGAAACATCGTGACTTTCAAACATGCTTTCGGATGACAGGATCAGCGTGTCGTTCAGAAACACCTCTGCCACGGTGGCAAGGCCAGCAAAGTGCAGCATGACATCAGCCGGCTCATCAGTTTTCAGGGCAAGCCTGTACCACGCATCCTGCTTATCAAGTGGATGCGGGTTGTTTCGGTCGAACAGGCCGGCATTTTCCAGCGCTTCGGCAACGGTGCCGGGAACACATGCCGTGATCTGCTGTGTCTCTGCGGAAATGTCCGATGGTTTTTCGAAAGCGTTGGCAGGTGTGGTCGTCAGCATCCATCCATCTGAAAGGAGGGTATGAATCATGCTTTCAGTCAGGATTGGGGGTGTCACGCTGCCTCGCTTGCCGCACCAACGGATCTTGTCAGATCCTGCATCAGCAAATCCCAGGCATCGACTGCAGGATCAAGGACGGTGATGAGAGCATCAAATTTACGGCGGGTAATGGCGCGAGCAAGCTGGAATTGCACAGTCTTGGAGATTTCTGCGATGCGCAGCGCATGTTGTTGTGCTTCGCCAAAACGGACTTCTCCACCCAGCCATTGTAGGTGGCTGGCGGTCAGTTCGAAGTTGGCGCCAAGCTGCCGCAGGGTATTGAACGCGTATTTGTGGAAAAAGCCGAATGGCCTGTCAGCCATCGCTTCAACCTGCGCAGGGAATACCTTGGCAAAAGCCCGGACCGGATTTTTGGACGGACGCCGCGCAAAGTGGTGTCGCAGCAGCTGCTCGGCAACCGTGCGAATATGATGCTGCGAAACAGGTGCGTCCGGAAATTTTGCAAATTCCGTATAGGGCAGAAAGGGTGGTGCAGTCTCTTCAAGATGATGCTGGAACAGCCCTGAGAAATCATCGCCCTCAAGGTGGAAGAAACCGGCATTGTGGAAATAATCGAGAGAGCGGTTTTTGACGTCGAGCCGGTTTATCGCAACGGTGGTCTTGCCATGCTCCTTGCCATAACCGACCCCCTGGGTATCCGGCATGTAGAAGCTGTCCATTTCCAGCAGGCACAGACGGCCACGCTCAATCTGGGTCAGCACATGATTTTCCACGTTATCGAATATCGCAAGTTCGGTCACGCGGATCCCGAAGAGCGCCTCAAGATCCTCAAGGGGCACCTTGAAGAAGGTGAACTGGTCTCCTTCGAAGTCTTGCGACAGGGTAAAACCGAGCATGGCTTCCGGTGGCAGGCCAGCGGCTGACAAGACCTCGATCCACAGATCGACATAACAATTGGTTTCCGGCCACATGCGCTCGGACGCGTGCAGCGGATGCTGGATGTAACCATCCGGATTTATAGCCGGAAAAACCTTTGTCATGTCATCAGCCCCAGAGCGTTTCACGAACCGTTGCTGGCCACTCCTGAACGTCGAGACCATGTTTGGCGAACAAAGCAAGCGCAATACGCTCCAGTCCGAAGCCGACACAGGCGGTGTGCGCAACTTGTCCATTGTCGAGGTTGAGCCCCCATTTCGTGCCGAATGCATCCTGATGGTAATTGAAGCTCATGCAGGCAGTCTTGCTGGTGGCCGAGGTAACCGGGATTAGCAGTTCGAATTTCAGGTTCTGGTCGCGCTGGTTGTTGGCCAGCATTTTGCCAGCACGGCCAAAGAACGGATCGTTAGCAACGTCGATTTCAACGTCCAGGCCAACGGCTTCCATCATTTTCACGCCGCGATCCATCCAGGTCTGACGGAAATCGGTCACGTCTTTTTCAGTGCCCATACGGACATATTCGCGCATGCGGAACAGTTGCTGACGGGCTGGGTCCTTGGAGGGCTCATGCCGGAAACAATAGGACTGAATGTCGTAGAGACCGCCGTCTTTCGGCAGGTTTCCACGCTTGGCGATGCTGGGGTAGAGCGGATAGCAGGCCGCCGGGGTCAAGACGATATCGGTCGCCTTCTGTTCCTTTGTCCAGTCATCACCCTCATCCATGCATTTCAGCAGGTTGATGTGATCCAGTTCACAGCCGCAGAACGAATGAACCGTGCCCGCCAGCTGCGGGAAACTCTTCATGTAGCCGCTTTTTTCAAAATGGGCGCGGTTGATACCGGGCGGAAAACGAATGGCCTCCGCACCATCAATGCCGCCGGTGCGGTCAATCAAACGTTCAAAAGCGGTGATGACATCCTCGAACTGGCCGCTGCGGCCATAGAGACCATCAACGCCCGTATCAATCAGCAGGCCCTTCTCGAAGAGACGGTCCAGAAATGAGGTTTGCATATCCATTTTTTTATCCCAACAGGCTGGTGTCTTGCTTGTGAACAAGCAACAGATTTGCCGTATTGCCCAGAATACGATCGTTCGAGATCATCAATTGTGCGGAATGCGCATCGCGCAGATGGCGTCCGACACTATAGGGCGTACCGTTTTTGTAACCCATGATGCCGCAGATCAGCAGGGCATGGTTGATGATGTCGAGTATGGTCTCCGACGAGCAGATCTTCACATTGTTCATGGTGACCGCAAAACCCATGGACATCAGTGCGTCAGGGTCTTTTTTGGTCTCGGCATAGGCTCTAAGGCCGGCAATGACGTTAGAGCGAACCGTTTGCAGTTTGCTCGATACCTCTGCCAGCCGGATGGCGCCGGGCGGTACGATGCCGGGCGAACGGCGTGCTGCGGCGCGGACAAAGCTTTGTGCCCGCATGACGGCGTCGGCTGCGATGCCGTGCCAGACGGCACTCCACAACAAGTGGGAGGTGGCCAACATGGACTGGGCGGCGATTTCGGCAAAAGGCTTGGCAAATATCTGTACGGCAGGCGCTTCTGCCTTGAACAGGAAGCCATCCGAACAGGTGCCACGCATGCCGAGCGTGTCCCAGACATGGGTTTTTTCCAGGGAGTACTGATCTTTCAAAAAGACCGTCATCACCTGATCGGAAGAACTGGCATCTGCATGGGCACGGGATGTGACGAGGATAGCATCGGCGTCACTGCCATAGGAAATAACTGTCGCGTCTTTTTGCAAGCGGCAAATCGTTCCCTCGCGCTCAATGGCGCAGATGGAATTGCGCAGGTTTCCGCCGATACCGCCTTCGGTGGTTGCTGAGCCAAGCAGCAGTTGTTCTGCCGCGATACGGCGCATGAATTGTGTATGCCATTCACTTTCTTCGCCATGTTCCACAAGGCTGGATGCCTTGATCTGGTGCATGGCAAAAATCATGGCGACGGCCGAGCACGCGTGCCCGAGTGTCGAGCAAACCTCGGCAATCTGTTCAAGGGAGGCGCCTTCGCCACCCAGATGAACCGGAATCTGAACGCCAAGCAGCCGTTCGGCTTTCAGCGCTTCAACGGCTTCCTTGGGAAAACGTCCGGCATGATCGACATCATCGGCGTGTTTGGCCGCAATAACTGCCACCCGCGCAGTCCGGGCTGCAAGCGCGGTTTCCGGCAGGGCAACAGAAACGTTCATCAGGCTGCCTCTTGGTCCTTGAGAATAAGTGTCACTGTGTCTTCGATAGCCTTGATGCTCGCAAAGGATTTGCGGTTCAAAAGATTATCAGGGAATTCGATATCGAATGCTTCTTCAATTCCAAGCATCAGCTGAACTGAAGCGAAAGAAGAAAGCCCGGCTGCGTAAAGATCAGCTTCATCGGCAATCGTATCAACGGAAACCGGCAACTGGCCGAACTTTGACAGTATTTCACGGATCTTCGCGTTCATCTCGACTGTATCTCCCTTCAAACTTCTGGATATCCTAGTCATTTGGATAATACTGAAAACATAAGATTCACCTAAACCATTAGGTTAATTGCTGATAACCATGCAGCCAAACAGGGGAATTTCAGACCGGCTGTCGACCCGTATATTGATGTTACAGGGTGGTGCAGTGTCGCTGAGACAAGGAGCATATCATGGCGCAATTGCAGAATTTGCTGACGGATGTAGCAGGTGTCCGTGTCGGGCATGCTACGGACCTCGCGCTTGGGTCCGGCGTCACGGCGATTGTTTTTGACCAACCGGCTGTTGCGTCCGGTTCGGTTCTCGGCGGTGCGCCGGGTGGCCGTGATACCGATCTGCTCAATCCGGCAATGACCGTTGAAACTGTTGATGCTTTTGTGTTGTCGGGTGGCTCTGCATTCGGATTGGATGCGGCGGGTGGCGTGCAGGCGGGTTTACGTGAACAGGGGCGCGGTCTGCAGGTTGGCACGACAAGGGTGCCGATTGTTCCGCAGGCTATCCTGATGGACCTGCTCAATGGTGGTAACAAGGATTGGGGCCGGCATTCGCCCTATCGCGACATGGGTTATGCGGCCTTCACGGCTGCTGACGACAAGGCGTTTTCGCTGGGAACGGTTGGTGCTGGCACAGGTGCGACCACTGCGACCTTTAAGGGTGGTCTTGGCTCGGCAAGTGCGGTGACGTCAGGTGGATATGTGGTTGCGGCACTGGTTGCCGTCAACGCGCTCGGCTCAGCAACGGTCGGCGATGGTCCGTACTTTTGGGCAGCACCGTTTGAGCAGGCGGGTGAATTTGGCAACAGGGGGTTTCCAGGCGGCTTTTCAGCGTCTGATACTGCTATGCGCTTGAAAGGTGTTACCCTGACGGCAACCACCATTGGTGCCGTTGTCACGGACGCGACGCTGAGCAAGGCGCAGGCCCATCGTCTGTCGATCTTGGCCCATGACGGCCTGGCACGGGCCGTATTACCAGCGCATCTTTCCAGTGATGGCGACACAATGTTTGCCGCGGCCACTGGCTTGAAACCGCTGGAAACCGGTGTTCATTTTGCCGAGATTTGTCATCTTGCCGGCATTGTCATGGCTCGTGCGATTGCCCGGGGCATCTATGAAGCGACGGCGTTGCCAGTTGCCGGGGCGCAACCGGCCTGGCGTGACCGGTTTGCCTGAAACCGCTCACACCTCCGAGGCAAACAGTCGCAAACGCCGCAGTACGATTTTTTCGATCTCCAGAACGATCATCAGCACGACGCCTGCTGAAACCACGACCAGCCCGTCAAGTAGGGACAGCGGTGCCGTTTCGAACATTGCCTGCATGAATGGTGTGTAGGTGAACAGGAACTGCGCCGCAGTGACGGCGATAATCGCCAACAGCACCGGAGGTGTGCCCATTGCTCCGCGCAGGCTGAAAGACGTCATGTGCAGGTAACGCACGTTGAACAGGTAGAAAATCTCCATCACCACGATGGCATTGACCACCATCGTCCGTGCTGTGGTTTCTCCCAGTCCACGCCACAGACCAAACTGAAACATGGCAAACACACCAAGCATGAATAGGATTGAAACAAAAATCATCCTCCATAACAGGAATGGCGAGAGCATTGTTGCATCGCGTTTTCTTGGGCTCCGCTGCATGACACCAGGTTCCGGTGGCTCAAACGCCAGCACCAGCCCCAAGCTTATCGTGGTGGCCATATTGATCCAGAGGATGTGGACCGGTGCCATTGGCAGGGTCAGTCCGAAGATAATAGCGATAATCACCGACAGAATCTCGCCGCCATTTGTCGGCAGGGTCCAGGAAATAACCTTGCGAATATTGTCGTAGACCGTACGTCCTTCGTGCACCGCCGCCACAATCGATGCGAAATTGTCGTCCAGCAGCACCATTTCGGCGGCTTCCTTGGCGGCCTCGGTGCCCTTATGACCCATGGCGACGCCAACGTCGGCCTGTTTCAAGGATGGCGCGTCGTTGACACCATCACCGGTCATGGCGGCAATATCGCCGTTTTCCTGTAGAGCGCGCACGATCCGCAGCTTGTGTTCCGGGCTGGTGCGGGCAAATACGCTGACGGTCTTGACGGCTCTTTGTAGGTCCATGTCGGAAAATGCATCAACCTCAACGCCCGTCAGCACCTCAGGATTGTCGGCAATGCCGAGTTGGCGGGCAATTGCCAGCGCCGTTGTGCCGTGGTCGCCGGTGATCATTTTGACGGAAATTCCTGCCGACCGGCATTGCGCTATTGCGGAAAGTGCTTCCGGGCGAGGTGGATCGATCAGGCCGGTTATGCCGAGAAAGACCAGACCGGAGGCCATATCGTCAGGGTTTATGTCTTGTTTGTCCTGCCGCGCCGGTTTGGTGGCAAAGGCCAGAATTCTCTGTCCCTGCGCTGCAGCGGCGGCAATTTTTTCCTGCCAGTAACTGATGTCGATTGGCTGGTCCGTATCGAGATCGGCTTGTTTTTGGCAGAGAGAAAGCAGTGTTTCCGGCGCTCCCTTGACGAAAATGACCCGTTCGCCTGACGGTGTGGCATGGAGTGTTGCCATGTAACGATGGCGCGCATCAAAGGGGATTTCATAAAGACGCGGCCAACTGTTTCGCTGTTCTTCCTGCCCAAGGCCTGATTTCAGCGCAAGCGTCACCAGCGCACCTTCCATCGGATCACCCAGCGTTATCCAATGGGTATCTTCATGCGTCAGGACAGCGTCGTTACACAACAGTGCGGCGTTGACGAGCTGGTCGCGGGCGGGGTCGTTTCTCGCTGGCGTTTCGTTACCGGCTTCAACCAGCATGCCTTCTGGCTGATAACCTGCTCCTGTGACATCGACTGTCGATGACGCCGTGACTACGCAGGCGACGGTCATTTCATTTTTTGTGAGAGTGCCGGTTTTGTCTGAGCAAATGACCGAGGTAGCACCCAGTGTTTCCACGGCGGGCAAACGGCGGACGACAGCGTTTCTGGCCGCCATGCGCTGAACACCGATGGCAAGGGTGATGGTGATAACGGCAGGCAGGCCTTCCGGTACAACACTGACCGCCAGCGCAACAACCAGCATCAGGGCGTCAGCCCAGTCATATTGATGGACAAGCAGCGCGATCAACAGCAGCACGGCGGCCAGAGCCAATGCTGCCCAGGTGATCAATTTTCCGAAGCGGTTGATTTGCTCAAGCAAAGGCGTTGTCAGGCCTTGGACTTGGCTGATCAGCGAAGAAATACGGCCGATCTCAGTCGCGCTGCCGGTTGCCACCACCAGTCCGGTGGCTTGGCCTGTGGTGACGATGGTACCGGAAAAGCCGAGTGAGCGGCGTTCTGCAAGGCTGGCATCTGGTTGCGATGGGCTCTCATGCTTTTCAGCAGGAACCGATTCCCCGGTTAGAATAGCCTCGTTGATCTGCAGATTGCGTGCACGCATGATGCGAATGTCGGCGGGAACCTTGTCTCCAGCCTCCAGCAGAACCACGTCGCCCGGCACGATCTTTCTGGCATCGATATTCTGTTTTTCGCCGTTTCTTAAAACCGTGGCATGCGGCGCAATCATGTTGCGGATGGCGTCAAGCGCGCTTTCTGCCTTGCCCTCCTGAATGAAACCGACAATCGCATTGATCGTAACCACTGCAACGATCACGGCAGCATCGACAAAGTGCCCAAGGAAGGCGGCGAAGGCGGCAGCAATCAGCAGGAAATAAATCAGCGTATTGTTGAACTGGGCGAGAAACCGCAACAACGGGCTGGTTTTGGGAGGTTCAGGAAGCTGGTTTGGTCCGTGAATTTCCAGTCGCCGCTTTGCTTCATCCGGGTGCAATCCGGCTTCATTACTATCCAGCTTGTTAACGGCGTGCGGAACTTCCAATGCGTGCCAGGGAACTGGCTGGCTGTTGGAGTTCGCGTCGGTTTTTGGCGGCGCTGAAACAGTCATGAATACCCCTGATTTTAGATAGACCGAACGGGGCGGCATATCTTGTCTATTTACAGGATAAGGGAACGATATTCGCAATCATTGATTGAAATCAATTCTACGGTCAAAATCGACCCTATGATCCTGATGACAAAAGCGTGCGCGCTTGGTGAGATTGTCGGGTACATGCAACGGGAGGTCAGTCATGACGAGCAAGATGCTTCTTACCTTCAATGCCGGTTCATCGACCGTGAAGATTGGTCTTTTTGCGGTCGAGGCGGATAAGGCCACTCGTGTTGGCAAAGGCATCATTGATTTTCGGGAGCGTCCCTTGGTTTTCCATTTGATGGAAGGTCCGGAAGATTTTGAAGTGCCATTGACCTCGGATGGGCAGGATGTCCTGCATGACGTGCTGGAAGAAACCTTTGGCTGGCTCGCCAAACATTTCAACCTGGATGATGTTTATGCGGTGGGGCACAGGGTGGTGCATGGTGGCGACAGGTTCGAAGGCCCTGTTGTTCTAAGCCACGAAACACGTGTCGGTATTGAAGAGCTGACACCTCTTGCACCTTTGCATCAGCCACAAAGTCTGCGGTTGATCCGGGCGATCAGTCATCTTTTCCCTGATATGCCGCAGACGGTTTCATTCGACACCGCGTTTCACAGAAGCCAGCATCCGTTGGCGCAACGTTTTGCGCTACCTTCTGCCCTGCATGATGAAGGCGTAAGGCGCTACGGTTTTCATGGGCTGTCCTATAAATTCATTGCCAGTGCCTTGAAGCGCATCGCACCTGAGCTTGGCTCCGGCAAGGTTGTTGCCGCGCATCTGGGAAGCGGGGCAAGTCTGTGCGCACTGGAGCAAGGCATTAGCCGTGACACCAGCATGGGCTTTTCGACACTGGATGGCATCCCGATGGCAACCCGGTGCGGAGCGCTTGATGCCGGGGTTCTTTTGCATCTCCTTACTGAAAAGGGCATGAAGCCTGTCGATCTGCAGGAGTTGCTTTATCACAGGTCCGGCCTGCTTGGCGTTTCCGGCGTCAGTGCTGACATTCGTGATTTGCTAAAGAGTGAAAATCCCGACGCCAGACTTGCGCTTGATCTGTTTTCTTTCCGGATTGCCGGCGAGGCTGCACGGCTTGCGGCGACACTTGGGGGTCTGGATGCATTTGTTTTTACGGCTGGTATTGGTGAACATCAGCCGTTGATGCGCAAAAGCATAGCCGAGAGGATGATGTGGCTGGGTGTTGAGATCGATGATGTCGCCAATAATGAAAATCGCAGGCTGATCAGCAGTGAGGCCAGCCGGGTCGCGGTCTATGTTATCCCAACCGACGAGGAACAGACGATTGCGGATGAAGCTCTCTCTGTTCTTTCCGAATAAGGCATGAAATAACAGCGACCATAGTCCTGCTGAATGTGTCGAGATGGTTGATGGAAAACAGTGATGATGTCTTGCGACTGGTGTTGCGGATCGATTTTCCGCCAGATAGCAGGCTGGGTCATGGCAAGATCCGTCTGCTGGAGCTGATTGCCTCGACAGGATCCATCTCTGCCGCAGGACGCGCGATGGATATGTCCTACCGAAGGGCCTGGCTGCTGGTGGATGCCTTGAACAGCATGTTCAGCAGGCCGGTTGTCGAATCCCAGCGTGGCGGCAAGCAGGGCGGTGGTGCTGCCCTGACGGAGTTTGGTAATGAACTGCTTCACACCTACCGTAATATGCAGGAGAAGCTTGAAAAGGCTGTCAAACCAGAGTTGGACTGGCTGGAGAAAAACCGCAACCAATCATCTGATGCCGGTCAGTAGCGGTCGAGTGCTGCCGACTTGACGATTGCAAAAACCGGCTTGCCCGGTTCAAGCCCCAGCCTTTCCTGAGACAGGACGGTAATCCGTGACAGGATGGTATCGCCACCACAATTGACGCTGACGGTGACCATGCCATCGGTGACGTCGGATATGTCCTTGATGGTGCCCTGCAGAATGTTCAATGCACTCAAACCATTGGGATTTTCGGTTGCCAGCATGACGTCGCGGGCAGGAATGTGCACACGCACGGTTTTGCCGATTTCGCCTGCCTTGGCAGGTATGGTGAGGCTTTTCTGTTTGAGGTGAACGGTCAGCAGTCCATATTTATCGTCAACCGCTTCGATCTTGCCGGAGAGAATGCTGCCCATTTCACGGCGTTCGAGTTGGTTGGAAAAGGCGGATTCACCAAGAACTTCGCTGGCGGGACCTGCCGCTTCCACCTTGCCGTCCTTCATCACGATGACCTTGTCGGCCAGACGGGCGACCTCGGCAACCGAGTGGCTGACATAAACGATCGGCAAGCGCATTTCGTCGCGCAGAAGTTCCAGATAGGGCAGGATTTCCAACTTTCGGGCTTCATCGAGCGCCGCAAGCGGTTCATCCATTAATAACATTCGTGGTGAAGACAACAGTGCTCTGCCAATGGCGACACGTTGTTTTTCGCCGCCTGACAATTTGTCCGGATATCGCGACAACAGCGCGCCGATGCCAAGCATTTCAATGATGCGGGCATCATTGGTCTGCTGGTTGGCCTTTGGTGTAAACCAGCGGCCATAGTCCAGATTTTGCTGCACGGTCATGTGCGGGAAAAGCCGTGCTTCCTGAAACACATATCCAAAGCGGCGTTTGTAACCCGGCACAAAAAGGCGTCTGTCGGAATCCGCCAGCGTCGTGTCATCAAGAACGACCTTGCCGTTATCGGGTTTCGTCAATCCGGCAATGATACGGATCATCGAGGTTTTGCCCGATCCTGAACGGCCGAAAAGTGCTGTCACCCCACGCTCGGACACAAAGGATGCGTCCAGATGAAAAGACTGAAAACGGTGATTGATGCTGACGGTAAGGGTCATTCTGCGTTCACCCGTTTTCCGACGAAGCGCGCCATGAATTCCGAGGCAAGAAGTGCCAGCATGGAAATGACAATGGCGACGATCGTCAACCTTAGCGCGCCGAGGTCTCCGCCCGGAACCTGCGTGAATGTATAAATGGCGGCCGACAATGTCTGTGTTTCGCCAGGAATATTCGACACGAATGTAATGGTGGCGCCGAACTCACCCATGGCCTTGGCAAAGGCCAGAATCATGCCGGCGATAATGCCGGGCAATGTCAGCGGCAAGGTAACGGTGAGGAACACCCATAACGGGCTTGCACCCAAGGTTCCGGCTGCCTCCTCCAGCTTTCGATCAACGGATTCGATCGAAAGGCGGATCGAGCGGACCATAAGCGGAAAGCCCATGATACCGCAGGCAAGCGCTGCGCCCGTCCAGCGGAAGGAAAAAACGATGCCGAAATATTCATCAAGATAGGAGCCGATGAAACCGCGTCTGCCAAACAGAACCAGCAGGATGAAACCTGTCACGACCGGTGGCAGGATCAGAGGCAGATGCACGATGCCGTTGAGCAGGGATTTTCCCCAGAAACGGCCGCGCGCCAAGGCCAGTGCGGTGATGATGCCAAAGGGCAGGCTGACCAGCATCGCGATGCTGGAAACCCATAAGCTGAGGCGAATTGCGATCCATTCGTCAGGGCCAAGTGTTAGCCAGTCCAATGCGGGTTTCCTTTATTCTTGTCAGCGAACGCCCCGGCCATGACCGGGGCGTGTATGTCTTTTCATCCGAGTGGATGAGGATTACTTTACGATTGTAAAGCCTTCCTTTTCGAAGATCGGTGCAGCTTTGTCCGACTTCAGGTATTCGAGGTAGGCTTCAGCTGCCGGTGTCTTCGAGGAAGACAGGACTGCAACCGGATAGATGATAGCTGGGTGGGTATCTTCAGGGAACGTGCCGACAATCTTTACGCCTGTGTCAGCAGCGGCATCCGTCTGGTAGACGATGCCGTAAGGAGCTTCACCGCGCGATACCAGCAGCAGCGCTGCGCGAACGCTTTCTGCGCCGGCAACCTTGGCTTCAACCGATGACCATACGCCGAGCTTTTCCAAAGCGGCCTTGCCGTATTTGCCAGCTGGAACGGAATCAACTGCACCCATCGCCAGGCGGCCATCACCCAGCAGACCAGCCAAGTCGAAACCTTCCTTGATTTCAACGTCCTTTGCCTTGTCAGCTGGAGCTACCAGAACGATGCGGTTGCCCAGAAGGTTGGAGCGGGTGTCCTCCTTGATCAGCTTCTTTTCAGCGACATAGTCCATCCATGCCAGGTCGGCGGAGATGAAGATGTCGGCAGGTGCGCCAGCTTCAATCTGCTTGGCCAATGCAGAGCTCGCTGCATAGGAAACAGTGGTTCCCTTCCTGGTTTCCTTGGCCCAGTCTGCGTTGATCGCATCCAGCGCATTCTTCATGCTGGCAGCGGCAAAAACCGTTACTTTTTCTTCAGCAGCGGCTGTGCCGGAAAGCATGGCTGTGGACAGGAATACGGCTGCAACGGAAGCCGCGATTATTCTGAACATGTGGCGTCTGAGAAATTTCATGGCGGTTCCTTTTGGTCAGTCGATATGTTTTGTTGTATATGACGGTTTGGCTTAACCGAGAATGGATGTGTTTTCAAGAATACATCGACTTGCGTCGACGTCGTATGCTGATGTCAGCAAGTCTTGTCCGTATCTGTGACGAATAAAAACCGGACCTGCGGCGGTCGAGCACGCGGATCCGGTCAGAGAAGCCTTTTCAGGCAACGGTATAATTTACGGGTGCTAGAAACGTGCCCCGGCAATATGGGCAATCTGTGCGCCCGCTTCGTAGTAAAGTTCTTTGATGCTGCGCAGTTTCTGCTCTTTCGCTTCGGTCAGAGGCAAGGGCATGTCGTCTTCGGTGATATCACCGCTGACATGGTTTGCTATTGTTTTGCCGAAGATTGTGCCTGGCGCGATGCCGCGACCGTTGTAGCCAGAGAAGCCGACGACATTGGGTGCGAATTTGTGGAAACGTGGCAGGGCGTTATCCGTCATGCCGATCTTGCCGTACCATTCGGCGTCAAATTCTACTTTGCCGATTTGCGGGAAGAGTTTTTGTAATGAGCGGATTGCCCAAGCCCGGTGAACGGCAAGACCCGTGTTGCGCAATGCGCCGACGCTGCCGAAAACCAGTCGGCCTTCCTTGTCCAGCCGGAAAGATGACAGGATTTCACGTGTGTCCCAGCACCCTTCCTTGCCCGGCAAAATGGTGTTGAGGACGGCTTTGTTCAGCGGTTTCGTCGCGAAATTGAAGTAGGGAAGATAGACCTGTTCCTGGCGAACGACTTCCCAGGGGCCGGTGCTATAGGCTTCCGATGCAACAATAATCCATTGTGCCGTGACGGAGCCTTTTGCAGTTTTGACGATCCAGTTTCCAGCCTGCCGTTCTGTCGATAAGACCGGGCTTTCAGTGTGTAGCTGGGCGCCTGCATTTTGTGCGGCGCGGGCAAGGCCGCGTGCATAGGCAAGTGGCTGTAAGGTTCCGGCCCTGCTGTCGTGAAGAGCGCCAGCATATGCGCGGGTGCCAACACGTCTGGCGGTCTCTTCCGCATCAAGAATTTTCACCGGCGCGCCGCGTGCGCTCCATTGGCGGCAGCGCTCCTCAATTTCCTCAAGGCCTGACTTGCCGACAGCGCAATGCAGCGTACCGTTCGTCTGCAATTGGCAATCGATGGCGTATTTTTGAATGAGCTCGCGCACAACCAGCGGCGCACCGCCCAGCAAATCCAGCAAGCGTTCGCCATAAACAGGACCAAGCACTGCGGGCAATTCTTTCGGCATGGTCCACATGCCACCATTGATCAGGCCGACATTTCGGCCAGCGCCGCCAAAGCCAAACTGCTTTGCCTCGAGCAGGGTTACCCGCGTGCCGCGTTCCGCCAAATGCAAGGCAGCAGAAAGGCCGGTATAACCGCCACCAACAATGACGACATCTACCGTGGCATTGCCTTGAAGCGGCGATGTTTCAGGCGGTGGGGGAGCTGTCATTTCCCACAGGCCGTGGGAGCGTGGATCGTTGTACATGTTCGCCATCCGGAAGTGGGTTTCTCCCGTTGACCGGGACTGATTATGCTTCGAGCTTAGCGAGTGTGAAGGCTGTTGGATATCGACATATCGTCAACAGATCATTCCCTTAGGGAATAATGCCGATCTGCCCGGGTTTGTGCGAGGGCAGCAAGACAATGGTCTTTGCTAGAGGGCACAAAATGGCCAATGGACTTGCAACACAGGCACGCCTCAGCCAATAGTGTTGTTGAAAAGAGGTGTGCCACCTCATCGAAAGCGCATATCAGGGTATCGACCAATGAAGCCAATCTTCGTTCAATTGCAATGCACACCGGGCAAGACCTACGAGGTCGCGGATGCAATCTACAAAACGGAGCTGGTGTCCGAGCTTTATTCGACCAGTGGTGAATATGATCTGCTGCTGAAGATCTACCTGAAGGAAGATCAGGATACCGGGAAATTCATCAACGATAATATCGTCTGCATCCCGGGCATCGTGCGTTCACTGACGACGCTGACATTTACGGCATTCTGAATTTTGTGAGCTTCCGAGCTTTGTCGAAATCACTCTCTTGTCGTGAGAGGGTGGTGATGTCGCTTTTTCGACATCAGACTTTAAGCACAGGAATTCGTGCCGGATTTGTCTTAGTGGTTTCTGACATATAAAAAGCGCGGAGCGGTATGGAATACTAGGCTTCGCGCTTTATCTGTCGTGAAATATCGTTCAGCGTTTAGGTATGGCACATCCGGTGCTGCGTGAGATTTCACGCGACAGCGGCGATATTGCGATTGTGAACGAGATTGCGAATGGCCAGTTTCACATCATCTGGCGTATCGAACCGCTGCTCATCGAGATCGTGAACGTGGAACTTCACCGCAATGAACTTGAAACGATCATTATCCGGAATGACGATGCCGACTGGTTCACCGGCGAATTCTATAACTTGCTTTTGCATATGCCTACTCCCGCTACAGCTCGATTGCTGTGGCTTTGTCGAATAAATTTTGAAATGAATTGAACGGTGTTCAGGTCACATTCGACAGAAGCAGGAGCACGAAATTGTGCGCTCGTGTTTAAGCACAATACGACCAAGGGTGGCGGCATTGAATGTTAGTTTAAACATGTCACTCTCCTTTGTTCGCGTGTTGCATTAAAACCGGAGTCTAAGCCCCAACGAGTTGCTTCGTAGCCGAATTCTAAATCAAAATCAACGTAAATGATTATGCGCAGAATATTTTTCTTTATGATGACAGATTTCGGGCGGAATTGTGAAATTTTGTTTTCGTGCGGTTTCCATCAGGCCTCCACCCGGGCAGCACAAATCTGCTTTTGGTGAACATCCGCGTTGAAACGTCGGGCATACCGATTAGTTCCGGCGATTGTGAAAAAATACACGCGGCCGGATCAGGAAAATATGATCGGGATCAATTGCACAAAAAAACTTATGCCGGAGGATATTTGTGGCTCTTTCCGGTAAAGTCGGACACCGAATAACAGCCATCGCCCGTCTGGCGGATCACCGATTCGCCCACTGGCGCTTTGCCGTAGCCGCCAGGAATATCCAGAATATATGTCGGTTGGCAGAGGCCGGAGATATTGCCACGCAATTGCGCGACTATTTTCTGACCTTCCTCGATGCTCAGACGAAAATGTGATGTACCTGGCGCAAGATCGGGGTGATGCAGATAGTAAGGTTTGATTCGAGTTTCGACGAAAGCGCGCATCAAATCTGCCAGGATGGTGGCATCATCATTAATGCCCTTCAGGAGAACGGTCTGGCTGATCATCACAACACCCGCATCAACCAACCTGTTGCAGGCAGCGCGTGCTTGTGGGGTCAGTTCGTCGACATGATTGGCATGTAGTGCCACATAGGTGGTCTTGCCACTGGCTTTCAGTGCATCGACAAGAGCGTCATCAATTCGTTGCGGCTCGACGACAGGGACGCGCGTGTGGAAACGAACGATTTTAACATGGTCGATCGCTTTCAGCGCCAACATGATTTCGCTCAGCCGGCGAGGCGATAACACCAGGGGATCACCGCCGGTCAGGATGACTTCCCAGATCGTCGGGTTGTCCCTGATATAGGCGATGGCCGTGTCCAGCTCTTCGCGGTTCAATGTGCCGTTGCCATCAGGCCCGACCATTTCACGGCGAAAACAGAAGCGACAGTACACCGGGCAGATATGAACGGCCTTCAGCAACACACGGTCAGGATATCGATGCACGATGCCCGGAACTGGGCTGTGCGCCTCATCACCAATCGGATCTTCGCGTTCAGTATTGGTGATGGTCAGTTCGGCTAGGTCCGGTACGAACTGACGGGTTATCGGTCCATCACCATTTTCCTGTTGTATCAGGGCTGCGATATCAGGGGTGATGGCCACCGCATAACGCTCTCCAACCGGCGTCAGGCGATCAGACGCCGGTGCGTCGATCAACCCGGCCTCGTTTAAGGCCTTTACCGATTTGAGGCTGCGGGTAATCGTTGTCATCTCCCGTATTCCGCGACTGGTGCCCACATGACGAGATCGATACGCGGAGCGCCGGTTGCCAGCATGACAAGACGGTCAAATCCAAGTGCGATGCCGCTGGCGGCTGGCATCAATTCCAGCGCTGCCAAAAGGTCTTCATCCAGCGGATATGTCTCGCCATAGACACGTTGTTTCTCAATCATTTCCTGCTCGAAACGGATGCGCTGTTCTTTGCTATCGGTCAGTTCTCCGAAGGCATTTGCCAGTTCCACACCGCAGGCATAAAGCTCAAAACGTTCGGAGACGCGGCCATCCTTCGCTGTCCGGCGGGCGAGTGCGGCCTCGCTCGACGGGTATTCATCGAGAATTGTCACGCGGCCATAACCAAGTTCCGGTTCGATACGTTCGACGATGACGCGGCTGAACAGGTCTGCCCAGGTGTCGTCAAATGATGTGCGGATGCCGGCATTTGTCAGTGCGGCTTTCAGATGGTCGCGATCTGTCTCGCCATTTTTATCAATGCTGGCCAGAAGGTCGACGCCCGCATAACGCTCGAACGCTTCAGCGACACTTATTCTTTCCGGCTCCAGAAATGGATCGACACTACGACCATTGTAGGTGAAATGTGTGGTCTTGGTGGTTTCGGCAGCAAGGGCAAGAATGTCTGCGCAATCGGTCATCAGCGTTTCATAGCCGGTGTTGGCGCGGTACCATTCCAGCATGGTGAATTCCGGATGGTGCAACGGGCCTCGTTCCCTGTTGCGATAGACATGTGCGAAACAGGAAATGCGTTGTTCGCCGGCTGCCAGCAGCTTCTTGCAAGCAAATTCCGGAGACGTGTGCAGGTAAAGCGGAAAATGTTCACCGGCCGTCGTTATGCCCTGCGTTGCAAAAGCATGCAAATGGGCCTCATTGCCCGGAGACACTTGCAGTGACGGTGTATCAACCTCAAGGAAGTCGTTTTTGGCGAAATAGGCTCTGAGATTTGACTGTATCGCATTGCGCCCCAAAAGAAATGGCCTGCGGTCGGCATGCACATCAGGCGTCCACCATGGGGAAGATGTCTTGGCTGACGGGTTCATGGCTGGCTTTCTTTTTGGTCGATACAGTTGAAGGCTGGCTATTTGCGTGAATTTAAGGTACTTGCGCCCGGAAAACAGATTAAACGTCTACCGGCAGGCGCAGCCGCGCTGTCCTTTACGACGCATTTTACTGAGTTACAAGGAAGTCATATGGTCAAGGTTATCGCCTCATCTGTCCGTAAGGGCAATGTTCTCGAAGTCGAGGGCAAGCTTTACGTCGTTCTCACCGCCCAGAACTTCCACCCAGGCAAGGGCACGCCTGTTACACAGGTGGATATGCGCCGCATCGTTGATGGCGTGAAGGTTTCCGAGCGCTGGCGCACGACCGAGCAGGTTGAGCGCGCATTTGTTGAAGACCTGAACTTCCAGTATCTTTACGAAGACGGCGAAGGCTTCCACTTCATGAATCCTGAAAACTACGACCAGGTTGTCGTAGACGTCGAGACCATGGGTGACCAGAAGGCCTATCTTCAGGAAGGCATGACCTGCGTTCTGTCGATCTATGAAGGCAACCCGCTGGCTCTCGAACTGCCACGCCACGTGACGCTTGAGATCGTTGAGACCGAGCCAGTCGTTAAGGGCCAGACAGCGTCTTCGTCCTACAAGCCTGCTATCCTGTCCAACGGCATCCGTACAATGGTACCGCCGCATGTTGACGCTGGTGTTCGCGTTGTTATCGCAACCGAAGACAATTCCTACGTTGAGCGTGCCAAGAACTAATCAGCTCGAACCGAGTTGACAGCAAAAACCTCCGGCCAAAACCGGAGGTTTTTTATTGTCTCGCTAACAAAAAAGCCCGCAACATGTGTTGCGGGCTTTTGTTTTGGGATGCGCTGGCAGGCAGCTTACATGGCTGGCTTGGCAGGTGTCGCGCCAATGGCGTAACCGCCACCGATAGCAACACTGAGGGCGACGTAGTCCTGCGCTGTCTGCTGTACAGCCTGAGCAAGGCTTGCCTGGGCTGTCGAAACGGAACGCTGTGCGTCCAGCACGTCGAGCAGCGAAGATGCGCCGTCACGGTAGCTGGCTGTCGAGAGCGAAAGCGCTTCGTTGTAAGAGTTGACCGTTGCACGCAGAGCACTGGCCGTGCGCTGGTCACGGTTGATGGCTGCAAGTGCGTTTTCAACTTCTTCAACGGCGGTAAGGACCGTCTGTTTCCAGACAAGGTACTGTTCGCGTGCGGAAGAGTTGGCAATGTCAACGTTGGCGCGCAGGCGGCCACCGTCAAGAATTGGCAGAACGAGCGACGGACCGAAAGACCAGGAGTTGGACGAACCACGGCTGCCACCGCTGATGCGCGAGTAGCTTGGTGTGATGGTGCCGCCAAGCTCGATGCTTGGGTACAGCTGCGCTTCGGCAACGCCGATCTGAGCGACCGCTGCTGCCAGTGTGCGTTCTGCTGCACGGACGTCAGGACGGTTGCGGATCAGGTCGGCTGGAATGCCGGTCTTTGGAATGGAGCGGGCAACAGGCTGGCGTGCGCCGCGCTGCAGTTCCACAACCAGCGACGATGCAGGCATGCCAAGCAGCGTTGCAACGCGGTGGGCTGCACGACGGAAGTTGGTTTCAAGGTTCGGAATTTCTGCGAGTGTCGAGTTTACCAGACCTTCGGACTGTACAACGTCCAGACGGGAAGCTGCACCGGCTTCAAGCTGTAGTTTGGTCAGGTCGAGTGTTTCACGACGCGATGTCAGGTTCTGACGGGCAATTGCCAGACGCTCCTGATAGTAGCGCGCATCGATATAGGCCGAAACGAGCGAAGACAGCAGCGAAAGCTTTGCAACATCGGCGCTTGCGTAAGCGGCGTCGAGGTTTGCATTGGCGGCTTCCTTGGAACGGCGATACTGACCAAACAGATCCAGCAGCCAGGACACGTTTAGCGATCCAGCCGATGTATTGGTGACACTGCTGTCTGCCGTTGGCAGGCTGCCCTTGCGGCCGCTGGTTGTGTGCTGGCCCTGGGTCGTGAGGCTTGGCAGTGCACCCGCGCCGGCAACAACCACGCTGGCTTCAGCCTGATTGATGCGCTCCAGTGCCTGAAGCACTGTCAGGTTCTGCGCCAAGCCGGTGGTGACGTACCCATTAAGACGGCTGTCGTTGAAAGCATTCCACCAGGCAACTGTTGAAACATCGCCATTGCTCGTCTTGCCGCCCTCAGCAAATTTTGTTGGCAATTGAATTTCTGGTGCCTTGTGGTCTGGTCCCACAACGCAGCCGGAAAGCAGCAGCAGGGCCAGTGGAATGGAAGTCCGAATGGATAGCATCATAATACCCTAAAAGTTTCGAGATCTCACGGCTGCCCCGAATACTGGCCCCGATCAGCATTTATGGTGAATCGTAGCATAAGGTTTGCTACGATTCGTATATTTTTTAACAATCAGAGAAGTGCAGGCACAACGTTTTTTCTGTCAGTGTGACCGTTTTGATATCTTTCTGATGATTACGAAGAACGACGGTACGAAGAATACGCCCAGAACCGTCGCTGCAAGCATGCCGCCGAGAACGCCGATACCGATGGCGTTCTGAGCTGCAGAGCCAGCACCCGTTGCGATTGCAAGCGGTACCACGCCAAGAATAAACGCCAGTGACGTCATGATAATCGGGCGCAGACGCAAGCGTGCTGCTTCCAATGTGGCATCAAGCAAGCTTAACCCATGCTCCATTCGTTCCTTGGCAAATTCCACGATCAGGATCGCGTTCTTTGCCGCCAGACCGATGGTCGTTAGCAGGCCAACCTTGAAGTACACATCGTTGGACTGGCCAAAGAAGTGTGCTGCCGCCAGAGCACCCAGCACGCCAACCGGAACGGCCATGATGACCGAGAACGGAATGGACCAGCTTTCATAAAGTGCAGCAAGGCAAAGGAAGACGATGAGGACCGAGAGAGCATAGAGGGCAGGAGCCTGCGAACCGGACAGACGCTCCTGATAGGAGATGCCCTGCCAGGCCACGGTGTAACCACCGTTGAGGCTTGCCGTCAGTTTTTCCATCTCATCCATGGCAACACCCGAGGCAATGCCTGGTCCGGCTGTACCTTCAAGCGAGATCGCCCCCGTGCCGTTGAAGCGTGCAAGGGTTGGAGCGCCGCTTACCCAGGATACTTCCGAGAAGGACGAGAATGGCACCATTTCACCGCTGCTGTTACGGGCGTACCAGAACTTCAAGTCGTCCGGTTGCATACGGTATTGTGCGTCACCCTGAACATATACCGGTTTCAGTTCACCATTCAGCGTGAAGTCATTGACGTCACGACCGGCAAAGATGGTCGAGAGCATCAGGTTGACCGAGGCAAGATCGACACCCATGGCGCCCATCTTTTCCTGATCAAGGTTGATCTTCATCTGCGATTCGTTATCGCGGCTGTTGCTGCGCAACGAGCTGATGTTCGGGTTGGACCCGGTCATCTGGATCAGTTCCTTCGATGCAGCTGTCAAGGCGTCATTACCGTTACGACCACTGTCGACTAGATACATTGAGAAACCGCTCGACGTACCCATGCCCTGAATAGCGGGCGGAAGCAGTGGGAAGACCTGAGCATCACGGTATGTGAAGAAGGTTCCCATGGCGCGTTGAACAATCGCTCCAGCGTGCTGTTCAGGTTTGCTGCGAAGCGAGAAGTCCTTCAGCTTGGTGAAAACTATCGCGTTGTTCTGGCCGGAACCGGTGAAGCTGAAACCAAGAACGCCGAATACAGAATCGACATTGTCTGCTTCGTTTTCGCGGAAATATGTTTCAACCTGTTTTACAACCGCGTTGGTCCGCTCGATCGTCGACCCTGTTGGCAGCTGAACGATTGTCAGCAGAACGCCTTGGTCTTCCTGAGGAAGGAACGAACTTGGCAACTTGGTGAAGAACCAGGCGCAACCACCGATGACGATGGCGAACATCACCATGACGCGCAGAGGGCGCTTCAGCAGGTAACCGATGCTCGAAACATAGCCATCAGTTGTTTTGCCAAAGCCTCGATTGAACCATGCACCGGGACCGCGCTGTTTTTTGTGGTGGTCTACAGGCTTCAGAATCGTAGCGCAAAGTGCTGGTGTCAGAACGATTGCGACGACGGCAGACAAAAGCATGGCCGACACAATGGTGATCGAGAACTGGCGATAGATAATGCCGGTGGAGCCGCCGAAGAAGGCCATCGGAATGAACACGGCCGTCAGAACCAGGGCGATACCAATGATCGCGCCGGTAATTTCACCCATCGACTTTTCGGTTGCCTCGAGAGGCGGAAGCCCCTCATCGGACATGATACGTTCGACGTTTTCCACCACCACGATCGCATCATCCACCAGAAGGCCGATGGCAAGCACCATCGCGAACATCGTCAGCGTATTGATGGAATATCCCGCCAGCGCAAGAATGCCGAATGTGCCCAGCAGAACCACGGGAACCGCGATCATCGGAATGATCGTTGCTCTCAAATTCTGCAGGAAGATCAACAGAACCACGAAGACGAGAATGATCGCTTCGATGAGTGTGTGAACAACCTTCTCGATGGAAAGTTGAACGAATGGCGTGGTGTCATACGGGTATTCAATGACAACACCTTCAGGTAGGCCCTCCGAGGCGACCTCAAGCGCTGCCTTTACTCGGGCGGCGGTATCGAGAGCATTGGCACCGGTTGCAAGGTTTACCGCGAAACCGGAGGATGGCCGGCCGTTCGAGCGGGAATCGCCGCCGTAGCTTTCTTCCCCAATTTCAATGCGGGCAACATCGCTCAAGCGGACGGTTGCACCGTCCTTTTCGACTTTGAGGATAACCGATTCAAAGTCCGCGACGGTTGTCAGCTGGCTCTGCGCGGTAATCGTAAGGTTCAGCTGTTGACCCTGTACGGCTGGCAGTGCACCAAGCTGACCAACGGAAACCTGAGTGTTTTGGCTCTGAATAGCCGTAGTAACATCGCTGGTCGTCAACTGATATTTGTTGAGCTTGAACGGATCGAGCCAGACGCGCATGGCGTAACCGGAACCGAAGATGTTGATGCTACCAACACCTTCAAGACGCTTGATCTGGTCTTCGATGCGGGTTGAGAAAATGTCACCCAAATCCACCGATGTACGTTTGCCATCGGTCGAAATCAGCGCACCGACCATCAGGATGCTCGACGTAGAGCGGCTGACTTCAATGCCGGCCTGCTGTACCACATCCGGCAGCTGGGTCTGAACAAGCTGCAGCTTGTTTTGCACCTGAACCTGAGCAATATCCGGCATGATGCTGTTACCAAAGGTCAGCGTAACGGACGAGCTACCAGTTGAAGATGAGGACGTCATGTAAGTGAGGTCATCGAGGCCGGTCATGCCGTCTTCGATAACGGTCGTCACCGATTTCTGTACTGTTTCCGCGCTCGCGCCATTGTAGCTGGCGCTGATGCGAACCGTTGTCGGTGCGATATCTGGATATTGCGAGATAGAGAGTGTGTTGATGGCCAGCAAGCCGCCAAGCATAATCACAATCGCTATCACCCAAGCAAAGATTGGGCGCCGGATGAAGAAGTGGGCCATATGTGTTTCTGCGCCTTCGTTGTTACGGTCGTCGGGCGATTGTCGCGATTATCAGTTTGCGGGAGCGACTGCTGGAGCCGCTGGCTGGGTTACCACCAGTCCCTTGTCGTCAATTGTTACTTCAACAGGTGCAATCGGTGCGCCGTCGCCAATCCACTGGAAACCATCCACAATCAGCTTGTCACCGTCTTTGACGCCTGTGGTTACAAGCCAGGAATTGCCTGACTGGCTGCTTTCAGCAAATGTGCGCGTTTCAACGGTACCCTTTTCGCTGACAAATTTTGCAGTCAGTTCGCCGCTCGGGTTTCTGTCGGCAGCACGCTGCGGAATAAGGAAGCCTTTTTCCTTGCCGATCGTCAGCGTGGCGCGAACGTACATGCCCGGCAGAATGAGGTCATCCGGATTGTCGAACTGGGCGCGGATGTAATAAGTGCCGGTGGTTTCGCTCACCGCCATATCCGACATGTCGACCTTACCGGCATGAGGATATTTCGTACCGTTTTCCAGGGTCAGGTGGAGGTCGGCCTCGGCATTGTTCGGTCCCTTTGAGCCTGCGGCAACTGCCGTGCGAAGACGTAGCAGATTGGCACTGGATTCAATCAGGTCAATGTAGATCGGATCGATACGGCGCAGTGTGGTCAGCGCGGCGGACTGGTTAGCAGTGACAACGTTACCGATGCTGAAACTGGTCGATGTGGTGATGCCGTTGAACGGTGCGCGGATTTTCGTCAGGTTGAGATTGATATCAGCCGCCTGAAGCGCCGCTTTTGCCTGCGCAACATCTGCTTCGGCCTGAAGTAATGTCACCTTGGCATTTTCATACTCAATCTGCGTTGCACCGCTGTTGACCAGACGCTCATAGCGGGCCAGGTTTGCCTGAGCACTTGGAACACTGGCTTCAGCCTTTGCAAGGCTGGCGCGGGCCTGCGCAACTTCGGCGACATAGGTGTCGTCTTCGA
>NZ_AP026438.1:2905000-3110000 GCF_055381905.1 Agrobacterium sp. 5Ca50 | reverse complement strand
TGGAAATGCTGGATTGGTGTTGCCTGACCGCGCATCACCGGATGATATCTCGAGAAGCTGGTCTTAATGATACGACCTCGAAGTGCACCGGCGTGCCTTCATATGAGGATTGTATCGAACACGTCGATGGCATCAAAGAATGATCTGGTTGTAAAAGGTAACCGGGTCTTGCCTCCTTTGGAGGCTATGTGATGGGCATAGACAATGAGAACGAACAAGTGTTTTAAGGGCATTTGGTGGATGCCTTGGCATGCACAGGCGAAGAAGGACGTGATACGCTGCGATAAGCCGTGGGGAGCTGCGAATAAGCTTTGATCCATGGATCTCCGAATGGGGCAACCCACCTTAAATACTTGGAGAATCCAAGCTGTTCTTATGAACGGTTTGGGTTTCCAAGTATTGATATAAGGTATCTTACCTTCGAATACATAGGGGTAAGAAGCGAACGCAGGGAACTGAAACATCTAAGTACCTGCAGGAAAGGACATCAACCGAGACTCCGTAAGTAGTGGCGAGCGAACGCGGACCAGGCCAGTGGCAATGATGAATAAAGTGGAACGATCTGGAAAGTTCGGCCGTAGCGGGTGATAGCCCCGTACACGTAGAACAATCATTGTCCTTGAGTAAGGCGGGGCACGTGAAATCCTGTCTGAACATGGGGAGACCACTCTCCAAGCCTAAGTACTCGTGCATGACCGATAGCGAACAAGTACCGTGAGGGAAAGGTGAAAAGCACCCCGACGAGGGGAGTGAAATAGAACCTGAAACCGGATGCCTACAAACAGTCGGAGCCCGCAAGGGTGACGGCGTACCTTTTGTATAATGGGTCAACGACTTAGTGTAACTAGCAAGCTTAAGCCGGTAGGTGTAGGCGCAGCGAAAGCGAGTCTGAATAGGGCGATTTAGTTAGTTGCATTAGACCCGAAACCGAGTGATCTAGCCATGAGCAGGCTGAAGGTTGGGTAACACCAACTGGAGGGCCGAACCCATATCTGTTGCAATAGATTGGGATGACTTGTGGCTAGGGGTGAAAGGCCAATCAAACTCGGAAATAGCTGGTTCTCCGCGAAATCTATTTAGGTAGAGCGTCGACCGAATACCCTCGGGGGTAGAGCACTGGATGGGCTATGGGGACTCACCGTCTTACTGATCCTAACCAAACTCCGAATACCGAGGAGTACTAGTCGGCAGACACACGGCGGGTGCTAACGTCCGTCGTGAAGAGGGCAACAACCCTGACCTCCAGCTAAGGTCCCCAAGTCATGGCTAAGTGGGAAAGGATGTGAGGATCCCAAAACAACCAGGATGTTGGCTTAGAAGCAGCCATCATTTAAAGAAAGCGTAACAGCTCACTGGTCTAAATAAGGGTCTTTGCGCCGAAAATGTAACGGGGCTAAAGCCATGCACCGAAGCTGAGGATACGATCTTATGATCGTGTGGTAGCGGAGCGTTCCGTAAGTCTGTGAAGGCGGACCCGTGAGGGCTGCTGGAGATATCGGAAGTGCGAATGTTGACATGAGTAACGATAAAGGGAGTGAGAGACTCCCTCGCCGAAAGACCAAGGGTTCCTGCTTAAAGTTAATCTGAGCAGGGTTAGCCGGCCCCTAAGACGAGGCGGACACGCGTAGTCGATGGGAACCACGTTAATATTCGTGGGCCTGGTGGTAGTGACGGATCTCGTGTGTTGTACACCCTTATTGGATTGGTTGTGCAGCGAAGAGGTTCCAGGAAATAGCTCCACCGTATAGACCGTACCCGAAACCGACACAGGTGGTCAGGTAGAGTATACCAAGGCGCTTGAGAGAACTATGTTGAAGGAACTCGGCAAATTGCACGCGTAACTTCGGAAGAAGCGTGACCCCATTGTACGCAAGTATAGTGGGGTGGCACAGACCAGGGGGTAGCGACTGTTTATCAAAAACACAGGGCTCTGCGAAGTAGCAATACGACGTATAGGGTCTGACGCCTGCCCGGTGCTGGAAGGTTAAAGGGAGGGGTGCAAGCTCTGAACTGAAGCCCCAGTAAACGGCGGCCGTAACTATAACGGTCCTAAGGTAGCGAAATTCCTTGTCGGGTAAGTTCCGACCTGCACGAATGGCGTAACGACTTCCCCGCTGTCTCCAACATAGACTCAGTGAAATTGAATTCCCCGTGAAGATGCGGGGTTCCTGCGGTCAGACGGAAAGACCCCGTGCACCTTTACTATAGCTTTACACTGGCATTCGCCAAGGCATGTGTAGGATAGGTGGTAGGCTTTGAAGCAGGGACGCCAGTTCTTGTGGAGCCATCCTTGAAATACCACCCTTATCTTCGTGGATGTCTAACCGCGGTCCGTTATCCGGATCCGGGACAGTGTATGGTGGGTAGTTTGACTGGGGCGGTCGCCTCCGAAAGAGTAACGGAGGCGCGCGATGGTTAGCTCAGACCGGTCGGAAATCGGTCGTCGAGTGCAATGGCATAAGCTAGCCTGACTGCGAGACTGACAAGTCGAGCAGAGACGAAAGTCGGTCATAGTGATCCGGTGGTCCCGTGTGGAAGGGCCATCGCTCAACGGATAAAAGGTACGCCGGGGATAACAGGCTGATGACCCCCAAGAGTCCATATCGACGGGGTTGTTTGGCACCTCGATGTCGACTCATCGCATCCTGGGGCTGGAGCAGGTCCCAAGGGTATGGCTGTTCGCCATTTAAAGCGGTACGTGAGTTGGGTTCAGAACGTCGTGAGACAGTTCGGTCCCTATCTGCCGTGGGTGTAGGAATATTGACAGGATCTGTCCCTAGTACGAGAGGACCGGGATGGACGTATCTCTGGTGGATCTGTTGTCCTGCCAAGGGCATAGCAGAGTAGCTATATACGGAATGGATAACCGCTGAAGGCATCTAAGCGGGAAACCAACCTGAAAACGAGTATTCCCTATCAGAGCCGTGGAAGACGACCACGTTGATAGGACGGGTGTGGAAGTACAGTAATGTATGAAGCTTACCGTTACTAATAGCTCGATCGACTTCTTCGTTCTCATTGTTCATGTCCATCAAGACGTGTTAAATTAAAGTGAGCTTCAAGCTCTCCAGCTTCTCGAAAACAACGTAAGTTGTTGCGTTTTGCCGACCTGGTGGTTATTGCGGGGCGGCTGCACCCGTTCCCATTCCGAACACGGCCGTGAAACGCCCCAGCGCCAATGGTACTTCGTCTTAAGACGCGGGAGAGTAGGTCGCTGCCAGGTCTGCTAAACGCAACTCAAAGCTTACAAAACATCTTCTCATCACAAAAAGGGCCTCGATGCCCAACACGAGGCCGCTATCAAAGCGGCCTTTTGCGTTTAAGGCCAATTCTTGGACTCATGCCGTCCCGCATTCCGAAAAGCTAACTCTTTGAGGGCTGATAGATCGGGAAAACTGGCAAGTTCAGGAAACGCGAGACAAATTGCAACGCAATTTGCTCGGCACAGATCCGTCAATCGCTAGAGCGATCGACGTCGTCGCGACAAATCCTCTGGATTTGCGCTGGTTCGGACAAACTGCCATGCAGTTTACCGAGTACGGACAAACTGTTTTACAGTTTGCCGAGGGGTATTTTGCCTTTGGCAAAAACCTGGTAACGCGGGGTGGAGCAGCCCGGTAGCTCGTCAGGCTCATAACCTGAAGGCCGCAGGTTCAAATCCTGCCCCCGCAACCAATAAAACAAGCCCGCAGCAAGCGGGCTTTTTTGTTGCTAACGCGTCGAGGAGTTAACGCCTCCTCAGGGGCCCGCAAGGAGGCACAGCCGACGCAACGGGACAGAAAAATCCTAAATCCTGCCCCGCAACCAAATCACCAAAACATCCCCCAAAAAATCAAAATCTCAAAGCTAAAAGAAACCGCAGACCATTGCCGGCACCTACGCGCCCGCGAAAATAACCCTGCTCAAAGCACAACGACCAAGGCACACCAAAGCTGCCCAATGCGAAAGTCAAAGCCACGAAAAACCGCCGGCGACAAAACGCTCAATAACCAATGGTAGACGTCCCACCAGAAAATCATGGCCACGCTCGCACAACATGCTCGCTCAGAAAATCCAAATAGGCGCGTACCCGGCCAGACAATGGTCCCGAACCACCATAGACCCACCAGATAACCTCGGCATCACGTGGATTATAATCGTCCAGAACAGACACAAGTCTGCCCGCCTCAATATCCTCCTCCACATGAAAACCGCCAACACGCCCCAAGCCTAAACCATCAAGGCACAATCGCCGCATCGCCTTGACGAAATCATTGAAGGCACGCAGCGGAGACCGAACAACACGACGGCCGGCGCCGAAAGTCGGCGTAATGTGCTGCACCACTTCTTATGATCAGCCCGGCGCGAAAGGCAGGGCGGAATAGAGCTGATCGATCGACTTGCTTGCACCTCAGAGGGCGACAATGACGGTCCGAAACTTGCGGTCGATGTGAATGGTGGCGGTACAACATAAGACGGCGGCGTAAACGGCAGGTCATTTGCCCGTGTGGTCCACGGATTTGCCAAGAGAAAGCTGGCCAATCAGACGCGACATAATGCGATTAACTTACCGGTTTTGGCAGGTCACAGGAGTCAAGTTCCGGGAAAGGTGTGAGTTACAATGCGTACGCATGCACATATAATGCCAGCTCACTAAAGAGCTTTCTTACGGTATTATACGGTGTCTGGAAAAGAGAATTGGCTGGGGAACCTGGATTCGAACCAAGATTAACGGAGTCAGAGTCCGTCGTTCTACCGTTGAACTATTCCCCAACGCTGCGAAGTGGCTGCGCCGCTCTGATAGGGCGTCATATAAATGATTTAACCCCTGATGCAAGCTCAAAATGCGTTTTTGGCAAAGGAAATTCGCTTTGCTTACAATCTCGCCCGTGTTGAATGTGGCGAGGATAATAACAGGCTGGTTTCACTGCCGGTGATACCGGGAATAAGACGTATGCGGCGTAGGATCGCGTCGAAGGTGGCCAGTGTTGGGGCGCTGAGTTCAGCGATCAGATCCCAGCGGCCATTGGTGGTATGAACTTCAGAAATTTCAGCAATGCCTTCGAGTGCGCGAATCACGCGATCCGTCACATGCCCCTCGATTTCGATCATCATGATTCCCCGCACCGCCTCTTCAACGGCATCAGCCCGTAGGATGACGGTGTAACCTAGAATAACGCCGGACTTTTCCAGTCGTTCTATATGCGCACGTACTGTGGCACGCGACGCGCCGGTTTCTGCGGCCAGATCCGAAATGCTGCGACGTCCATTATGGCGCAATTGCGTGATGAGTTTTTCGTCAAGCGGATCCATGTTGCCACTTTGTCTCCATGAGTGACCAAAATGGTAAAGCTATTGGCGCTATTTGCCAATAATTATTGTTCATCTCGCCAGTTAAACATGGTCTGATCCTCTGAATAGAATTTGAGAGGAGTGATGGCCATGGAATGCAGACTGATTGGTGCACCATTGCAGATTGGAGCAGGGCAGTTGGGCTGCGAGATGGGCCCAAGTGCGCTGAGGATTGCAGGTCTTAAAACCGCGCTTCAAGCTCTTGGTCACACGGTCACTGATATCGGTAATGTGGCACCCAAGGCGTTCGCGGAAATCCCGCATCCCAACGCCGCCGTTCACCACCTCGGTGAGACGGCTGCCTGGACGGAAGCTCTGAGTGAAGCGGCCTATCGTGAAAGCGGGCTTGGCATGCCGATTTTCATGGGCGGTGACCATGCGATATCGGCGGGAACGGTTGCCGGCTTGTCAAAGCGTGCTGCAGAAATGAGCCGTCCGCTTTTTGTGCTCTGGCTTGACGCGCATACGGATTATCACAGCCTTGAAACAACGCGCAGCGGCAATCTGCATGGGGTGCCTGTTGCGTATTACAGCGGAAGAGAAAGTTTTTCGGGCTATTTCCCACCGCTTGAACACCCCGTTGATCCAAACCGCATCTGCATGATCGGTATTCGAAGCGTTGATCCGGCTGAGAGCGTCGCCCTCAAAGGCTCTGGTATCACCGTGCATGACATGCGCATGATCGACGAACATGGCGTCGCCGTGCTGCTGCGCGAGTTTCTTGCGAAGGTCGAGGCCGCAAACGGTTTGCTGCATGTCAGCCTTGACGTTGATTTTCTTGAGCCCGCCATCGCACCAGCGGTTGGCACAACGGTCCCAGGTGGCGCTACCTTCCGTGAGGCACATCTGGTGATGGAAATGCTGCATGACAGCGGCCTGGTTTCGAGCCTTGATCTGGTCGAGCTTAATCCGTTTCTCGATGAAAGAGGGCGTACAGCAACGCTTATGGTCGATCTTGCTGCCAGCCTGATGGGCAAGAGCGTGATGGATCGCCCGAACCGGGCAGGCTGATTGCGGAGGAGATGACTATGACAATCGTACCTAATTTGAATATCGTTCCATTCGTCAGTGTTGATCACATGATGAAGCTGGTTTTGAAGATCGGCATCGATACATTCCTGCGTGAACTGGCGGATGTTGTCGAAGAAGATTTCCTGCGCTGGGAGAGTTTTGACAAGACGCCCCGCATCGCGTCGCACTCGACCGATGGTGTTATTGAACTGATGCCGACCAGCGATGGCACTTTATACGGCTTCAAATACGTCAACGGCCATCCCAAGAACACGCGGGAAGGCCGGCAGACCGTAACGGCCTTTGGCGTACTTTCTGACGTAGGCAACGGTTATCCGATGCTGCTGACCGAAATGACAATCCTGACGGCGCTTAGAACCGCTGCGACGTCAGCCGTTGCGGCCAAACATCTTGCACGCAAGAACGCGCGCACCATGGCGATCATCGGTAATGGTGCCCAGAGCGAATTTCAGGCGCGTGCCTTCAAGGCTATCCTCGGGATCGATCAACTGCGTCTCTATGACATTGATCCCGCCGCGAGTGAGAAATGCCGCCGCAATCTTGCCGGACAGGGCTTTGATATTGTGATTTGTCCAACTGCGCAGGATGCTGTCGAAGGTGCTGACATCATCACCACGGTTACGGCAGACAAACAATATGCCACGATCCTCAGTGACAACATGGTGGGCCCTGGCGTGCACATCAACGCGGTTGGTGGTGACTGCCCAGGCAAGACAGAGTTGCACAAGGATATCCTGTTGCGATCGGATATTTTTGTCGAGTATCCACCGCAGACCCGCATCGAAGGCGAGATACAGCAGTTACCGGCCGATTATCCGGTCAAGGAGCTGTGGCAGGTGATGGCTGGCATGACGGACGGCCGGGTGAACGATCACCAGATCACTCTTTTTGACAGCGTCGGTTTTGCGACCGAGGATTTTTCGGCTCTGCGTTATGTGCGTGCCAAACTGCACGATACAGGACTTTTCGAGGAGTTGGACCTCCTTGCTGACCCGGATGATCCACGCGATCTATTCGGCATGTTGCTGCGTTGTGAGGCAGCGATGGCCTGATAAAGGCCGGGTAATCTGTTTACGCCTCCCATTGGCCAGATTGAGACTCATGACGTTATTCTGCTGAATTTCGTCATAGTTTCATTTGAATTTCATTATCTTCGGTGCTGTAAGCTGTTCCGGATACAATGAGATTTTCCTTTAGGGAGACGGACTTGCAGCAGGAAGTAATACACGACCTCTTCATTATCGGTGGCGGCATCAATGGCTGCGGCATCGCACGTGATGCTGCTGGCCGTGGATACTCGGTTGGCCTTGCCGAAATGAGCGATTTTGCTGCAGGTACGTCATCTGGTGCCACCAAACTTATTCACGGTGGTTTGCGATATCTCGAACATTACGAGTTCCGGTTGGTTCGTGAATCGCTGATGGAACGTGAAGTGCTGTGGGCAATGGCACCACATATCATCAAGCCGATGCGGTTTGTGTTGCCTTACAATAAGGGCGGTGTGCGCCCTGCCTGGCTCATTCGCCTCGGCCTGTTCCTCTATGACCATTTGGGTGGCCGCAAGTTGTTGCCACCGACCAAGTCGCTGGACATGCGCCGCGATGTGGCAGGCAAACCGCTGAAGCCGATTTTCGACAAGGCATTCGAATATTCTGACGGTTGGGTGGATGATGCGCGGCTGGTGGTCCTGAATGCGAGGGATGCAGCCAATCGTGGCGCACATATCATGAACCGCACCAGAGTGACGTCGGCGAAGCGTGATGGCAAGCTCTGGTCGCTGACATTGACCGATACGGTTAGTTGGCAGGTCACTACGGTTAAAGCCCGCATGCTGATCAATGCGGCGGGCCCGTGGGTTGACCAGGTGCTGGGGCAGTCCTTGGGCCGCAACGCCGTGCACAATGTACGGCTTGTGCAGGGCAGCCATATCATCGTGAAAAAGAAGTTCGATGATCCGCGTGCCTATTTCTTCCAGAACCCTGACAACCGCATAATTTTCGCCATTCCCTATGAGGATGAGTTCACGCTGATCGGCACGACAGATCGTGACTACAAGGCTGATCCGAAGGACGTGAAGATCAGTGACGAGGAAATTCAGTATCTGTGCAATGCCGCCAGCGAATACTTTGCTGAGCCGGTTCGCGCAGAAGATATCGTCTGGACCTATTCCGCTGTTCGTCCGCTCTATGATGACGGTGCCTCTAAGGCGCAGGAAGCGACCCGTGATTATGTGCTGAAACTGGATGGAGCCACTGACGAAGCACCGCTTCTCAATGTGTTTGGTGGCAAACTCACCACATATCGCCGTCTTGCAGAACATGCGATGGAAATCATTGGCAAGGCTTTGGTCATCAAGGGGGCACCGTGGACTGCAAAGAGCCGTTTGCCGGGTGGTGATTTCGATGTCACGGGTTATGAGACCGAAGTCAAAAAGCTCTCCGCCGCTTATCCATTTCTGGAAACATCACATGCACGACGCCTCGTCAGGCTTTATGGCACCAATGCCAATCGTGTGCTTGGGTCAGCTGTGCAAATTTCCGAGCTCGGTCAACATTTTGGCGCAGATCTCTACGCCAAAGAGGTTGATTGGCTGATGACGCAGGAATGGGCGAACCATGCCGTCGATGTCGTCTGGCGCCGTACCAAGATTGGTCTCCACCTCACCGCAGAGCAGATTGAAGTGCTTGAGACCTACATGGTAAATACAGCGAATGCCCCAGCCGCATAAGGAATAGGAGGGCTGTCAGCCCTCCGTCTTGCGGTTCTTACGTGCGACCATGTTTTCACGCCAAATGGTGAAGATACCTGCGGCGACAACGATCACAGCGCCAATGATCATATTGGTGCTCAGGCTCTCGCCAAAAAGCGTCACGCCGATGATCGAGACCAGAACAAGCTGGTAATAAGAGAACGGCTGTACCGAGGCTGCATCGGCCAGTTCAAAGGCTTTGATGAGCAGGTAGTGGCCACTCATGCCGGTGGCACACAATGCAAGCATCCAGACAATATCATGTGGCGCAAAAGAAACCCAATAAAAGGGACCGACAAAGGTCAGCGCCACTGCGCCCGCAACGCCGGTATAAAAGAAGCTGGTCATGGCACTGTCAGTACGGCTGGCCAGCCGTGTCAAAACGCCATAAAGCCCAAGCAGGAACGCGGCGATGAAGGTGACGATCAGCATGGGGTCAAATCCATCACCTTCCGGTTTGAGGATAATCAGTACCCCGATAAAACCGACGAGAATAGCCGACCACCGACGCCAGCCGACACGCTCACCAAGGATGGGAACTGACAGCGCTGCCACCATCAGGGGTGTGGAGGCGAGAATGGAATGAGAGTGCGCCAGGCCTACAATGGCGAAGGAGGTAATCGATAGCGAAATCTGTACCGCAAGGATCACACCACGGCTGATTTGCAGGCCTAGCCGCTTTGCCGCGATTGTTGCCCGTAACCCATCGCGGGATCGGATGGCCATGAAGATCGCAAACAGTGCAAACGCCCAATAGCGGATCATGGTCACGAAGACCGGCGGATAATGGGTGCCAAGATATTTCGAGATACCGTCCTGAACCGCAAAAATGCTGAAAGCAATCAGCGCATAAAGGAGGCCGGTGGTCTTGGCTTGCATTGAAAGCTCATATCTTGGGTTCTGACCGACGCCGGTGTAGGGCGCGTGCCAAATGCATGTAAAAGGCGGGAAGTCAGTTTTATAAGAAACCATTCTTCATTGTCTGACAACCTGATTTTTTAGGTTTCAGCTATGCAAGGCAATCTTAGCTTTCTTATCTTTAAGGCGTTGCCGAGGTTGAGGCGCTCAACCCTTGCGAATGTGAAAGCGGTGGCTGTTTTCCAGCGCAGTGCTTTCCAGCAATGCGTGTCCGTCTTCATTGCAAAGATGGGGAATATCGATCACAGCGAGAGGATCGGTGGTCTCGATGATAAATTCGAATCCGGATTGTTTTTTGGCAAGTAGCTTTCTGGCTCGCAGAACCGGCAGTGGGCAACGCAGCCCACGCAGGTCAAGCATTTCCGGACCGCTGGAGGTCATTCCGTTGCCCAAAGCTTCCAGAATGGTTTTTTCTTTTCTGGCTCCGGTGCCTGCTGTGGCGCGAAGGCGAGCGGGTTCATCGACGGAACAGGGACCGAAGCTGTTGTCATGCCAGCAGCTGGCTGCGTCGTGTTCGAAGCGATAGCCGTCTGACCAGTGCTGACTGGAGACTGTTGCGGTGTTGCTGGACGTGGTGTCGAGGCTGTTGCCGAAGGCGTCTGTGGTGTCAAAACCGGTGTGACATGGTTCTTTTTGTCCATGAGGGCAGCGAATTCCGCCTCCTTCATGAGCTTGCCAGCCTTCAGTGAAGACCCGGTTGGGGCGTAAGCGGCTTCGCGGCCCTTGCGCTTGTCGGCAACAACTGCCTTGCGCTCAGCCTCGCTTGGGTCATACCACGCCATGCCGTCGTATTTTTTGACTGCCTTTTCATAGGCAAGATCATAAGTCTTGCCGTACCCTGCCAGTGCGCTCGCCAATGCTGGCGGTGTGCTCATGGCAGGGCATTGTGCCGAAGCGTTAAACGATCCACCTTCGGTCTGCTGGTTGAAGACATATTTCTTCTCGCAGACATTTACTTCCGGTGGGCGCTTGGTCACTTCAAAATTGTCGTATCCGACCTTCAGCATTTTCCAGAAATCAAGATTTTCGCTGTGGCGGTGGCGTACCATGTTTTCAGCTGTCATGCGGAAGGGGAATGCCTGCAGCTGAATGGTCTTTTGGCCGCCAGTAAATGCATCACGTGCAAAAGCGTAGATTTCCAGGACTTGCGCGTCGGTCATCGAATAACAACCGGATGAGGAGCAGGCACCATGGATCATCAGGTTGGTACCTGAACGCCCGTTGGCCTGGTCATAGCGGTTCGGAAATCCGGTGTTGATGGCCAGATAATAGCTGGAATTCGGGTTCATGTGGCCGGGTGTCAGGTTATAGAAACCTTCCGGGGCTTGCCGGTCGCCTTCCTTGACCTTTGGTCCAAGTTTACCTGACCATGCACAGATCTGATATTCGGCAATCTTATCGAAACGGTTGTCACGTTTCGCTTTCCAGATTTCAAGCGCGCCTTCTTCCTTGAAAATGCGGATCATGATGGGCGCATTGCGCTCCATGTCCTTTTTCTGCATTTCAGCAAGTCTTGCCGGGGAAAGCGGGTGGCCGACCTTATTTTTGATGTGAGAGACGTCCGCTTCGACGGTGTCGAGCGTATCGTTGCAACTTGTCAATGCGAAGGCTGTGCACGCCAGAAGAGCAAGATGTATCAAACGCATGAAGATCGATCCGAAAAAACAAGCCGCCGTTGGCGTTGTTCCGTCAACAGCATGTCATTTAAAATACAGCGTTAACCGTTTACATGTTCTTAACTGATCGGCAATCCACCCCGGTTGCCTCCGTCGCACACATGTCTGTGATCAGAATATGGCCTAGTTTAGGCCATATTCGCTGGTAATGCGGACATAATCAGAGATTTCTGCCGATATCGAGGAATTTCTGGCGGCGTTCCGCACGGATTTGGTTGGCAGAATGGGACGACAGGTCAGAAAGTGCCTTGTTGATCACGTCACCGGTCGCGGTGATGACCTTGGAAGGATCACGATGTGCACCGCCAATCGGCTCTGGAATGATACCGTCGATAACGCCCAGCGACTTCAGATCTTCCGAGGTGATCTTCATGTTGGTGGCGGCTTCCTTTGCACGGGTGGAATCGCGCCAGAGAATGGATGCTGCACCTTCAGGTGAAATCACCGAATAGATTGCGTGCTCAAGCATGTAGACACGGTTGCCCGTTGCAATGGCAATGGCGCCGCCCGAACCACCTTCGCCGATAACAACGGAGACGATTGGGACCTTGACGTTGAGGCACATTTCGGTCGAGCGAGCGATGGCTTCGGCCTGTCCGCGCTCTTCGGCGCCAACGCCGGGATAGGCGCCTGCGGTATCGATCAGCGTAATGACCGGAAGCGAGAAGCGATCAGCCAGTTCCAGCACGCGGATAGCCTTGCGGTAACCCTCTGGGCGCGGGCTGCCGAAATTGTGCTTGAGGCGCGACTTGGTATCGTTGCCTTTTTCCTGACCGATAATGGCAACCGGCTGGCCATTAAAGCGACCGAGGCCTGCCTGAATGGCGGCATCTTCCGAAAACTTGCGGTCGCCCGCCAATGGTGTGAAGTCGGTAAACAGCGCAGTTGCATAGTCCACGAAATGCGGACGCTGCGGGTGGCGTGCTACCTGCGTCTTCTGCCAGGGGTTCAGTTTGGAATAGATGTCCTGCATCGCATCCTGAACACGGGTTTCCAGACGGGTGATCTCCTCCGAGGTGTCTATGCTCTCGTCCTCGGTGGCGAGCTTTTTCAGCTCTATGATTTTGCCTTCAAGGTCGGAGATTGGTTTTTCGAAGTCGAGGTAGTTGTGCATGAGATCCGTTTCCGATCGTTTTGCCCAAGGTTTATCCGGTCCTTACCGGCGGTTCCGCAGGCTCTAATCGTGTTTTTTGCCCTGTTTGGCAAGGGGGTGGTGTGTTTGTACCAGTTCTTGCAGGCGTTCTTCCAGTACATGTGTATAGATTTGTGTCGTTGCAATGTCGGAATGACCCAACAATTCCTGTACCGCACGCAGATCGGCGCCATTTTGCAAAAGGTGGCTGGCAAAGGCGTGTCGCATGACGTGTGGCGATATCGCAGAAGGGTTTATACCGGCACGAATGGCAATATCTTTCAGGTCACGGGCGAATACCTGACGCGGCAAGTGGCCCGATTTACCATAAGAAGGAAAAAGCCAGGGATTTTCGTTTTTCGGGTCGCTATTGGCCTTTAGGGCGCTGCCATAGGCTGACATCGCGTCCATTGCCGTGCGCGAAAGCAGGACCAGCCGCTCTTTGTTGCCCTTGCCGCGGATCGACAAGAACCGCTCTTTTTGTGCCAATGCCGTGAGCGGCAGAGATACAAGTTCGCTGACGCGCATGCCGGTGGCATAAAGCAGTTCCAGAAGAACACGCATGCGCAACCGCGAAAGCTGCCCCGGTCCTTCTTGCTCTGCCTCAGCTGAGGCCTGCTGTAAAAGGCGGTTCACATCGGCCACACTCATGATTTTGGGCAGCGGCGTTGTTTTCTTTGGTGCGTCGAGGATGCTGGTCGGGTCATCGTCGCGCAGACCCTCGGCATACAGAAATTTGTAGAACTGGCGCATGCTGGACAGGTGGCGTGCTTGTGACGAGGCGGCAAAGCCAAGTGTGGCCAGATGAGAAAGATAGGCTGAAAGGTCGCTCTGCTGCGCCTGCATCAGCGAAGTGCCGTTATCGATCAGAAACTGCCAGAGGTCGGAAAGATCACGTTCATAGGATTGAAGCGTATTGTCAGCCGCGCCCCGTTCCGCGCTCATCATTTCCAGGAAACTTTCCAGACGGGCACTGTCCATCTTGCTCATTGGCGGTCTCTTGGTCTCACTGGACCGGCGGGTTAAGGCGCTCGGAAGGAATTCGCACGGTTATATCGCGTTCTCGGGGTTCAACCAGCATCACAAGTGAAACCATGGATCCGTAAACAATTCCGACAATGGCGGCGCAGATAAACAAAAAGCGGAACAGGGTTGGCATTGGCCCTCCATCTATCATTGCTGTGCCAGATTGGGTTTGTCTTGTCCCATATGCAAAAGATGAAAGCAAAGGGCAACCAGACGCGTTCAATCTTTGACCGTTAATGTCTGAGGCTTTTAGCCTGAGCCATAAGGAATATCTCTTGACGCTGGCTAAACATTTGCAGATACCGGAATCGAACCGGACCTGCACATTAATGAGCGAATCTTTCACATTTCCCGTTCCCACGCTTGCTGAGGAAGCACGGGCGAAGCTCGGAAGACGCAATATCGTCTTTGTCGGTCTTATGGGCGCTGGTAAATCTGCGATCGGCCGTCTGGTCGCGCAGCAACTTGGCGTTACTTTTGTCGATACGGATGCGGAGATCGAGCGCGTATCGCGCATGACGATCACTGACCTGTTTGCAAAATACGGCGAAAACGAATTCCGTGCACTTGAGGCTCGTGTCATCAGAAGGCTTTTGCGCGGTGGCCCTAAGGTGGTTTCGACAGGCGGCGGCGCATTTATCAACGACGTTACTCGCAATCATATCAAGAATGCCGGTCTTTCTCTGTGGCTGAGGGCTGATCTGGATGTATTGTGGGAGCGCGTCAACAAGCGCGATCATCGGCCGTTGTTGAAAACCGAGAACCCAAAAGCCACGCTCGAAAACCTGATGATAAAAAGATACCCGATCTATGCCGAGGCTGATCTAGTGATCGAATCCCGCGATGTGGGCAAAGATATCATCGTGACTGAGGTTCTGGCCGCAGTTGCCGGACGCGACCTCGCTACCTCCAAGAATGGAAATGCCAAATCATGACGACCTCGACAGGATCATCGCAGGAGCGGCGCGTGCATGTGCCGTTGGTAGGGCGCGCTTACGACATTCTGATCGGGCCAGGTCTGATGACCAAGGCTGGCGGAGAAATTTCTTCGCGTCTCAAAGGGCGCCGTGCGGCGATCATCACGGATGAACATGTCGCACCTCTCTATCTTGATATGGTGATGGACAGCCTGCAGACCGATGGCATTGAGGCCGTTTCCCTGACCCTGCCAGCTGGTGAGAAGACCAAGAGCTTCGAACATTACATGGCAGTCTGCGACCTCATTCTTGAGGCACGCATTGAACGTAATGACGCAGTCATTGCCTTGGGCGGTGGTGTAATCGGTGATCTGACTGGCTTTGCCGCCGGCACAGTGCGGCGTGGAGTGCGGTTTGTACAGATACCGACCACGCTGCTGTCACAGGTGGATTCGTCGGTCGGTGGCAAAACCGGCATCAACACCCGTCACGGCAAGAACCTTGTTGGTGTGTTTCATCAGCCCGATCTGGTTCTGGCGGATTCCTCGGTGCTCGATACGTTGAGCAAGCGCGAATTCCGCGCCGGTTACGCGGAAGTGGTCAAATACGGCCTTATCGACAAACCGGATTTCTTCGAGTGGCTTGAGAAAAATTGGCAGGAGGTTTTTGCCGGTGGTCCGGCGCGCATTGAAGCCATTGCCACCAGCTGCCAGGCAAAATCCGATGTGGTTGTCGAAGATGAATTCGAGAACGGACGTCGCGCATTGCTCAATCTCGGCCATACTTTCGGACATGCGCTGGAAGCGGCAACTGAATATGACAGCAAACGTCTGGTGCACGGCGAAGGTGTTGCCATCGGCATGGTTCTTGCGCACCAGTTCTCGTCGCGGCTCAATCTGGCGAGCCCGGATGACGCAAAGCGGGTCGAGGCGCATCTGAAAGCGGTTGGTCTGCCTGTTTCGATGAATGAAATTCCCGGCACCCTGCCACCGGTTGAAATGCTGATGGCGGCGATTGCACAGGACAAGAAGGTCAAAAGCGGCAAGCTTACCTTCATCCTGACCCATGGTATTGGCCAGTCCTTCGTTGCGGATAATGTTGCCGCCTCCGAAGTCGAATCCTTCCTGAAAGAAAAACATCCGGCTTGATGTTTTTGAGATTGGCATCGTGTCTTACGATGCCAATCCTGCTGCTGCTCAGATTGACGGCCACATATATTAAAAGCGGGTGGGTTCTCCCGGTGCCGCAGCTTCGATGGCGAGAGCATGCAAACCTTCGTCCAGTTCAGGCTGCAACAGGGCATTAATTGCCCGGTGGCGGTCGATGCGAGACTTGCCGGAAAAGCTTTCTGACACTATCTGGATACGCATATGGGTTTCCCCATCCCCGGTCATTCCTGGCTGGTGGCCTGCGTGTTTACCGCTCTCGTTGATGACGGCAAGGCGTTGCGGTGCGAAAGCGTCGTTCAGTTTTTTTTCTATGCGGGCGGTCAGTGACATCGTCTCATTCCATTCTAAAAGGGGCTCTTTAAAAGCCAGCAACATTCCTGTTTGTCAATTCTTGTTGTGTACCTTTGCGTACCCCATAATCAGGCTATCATGAAACTGGATTCGAAATACTTTGATCGCATCCGCACGCGCCGGAAAAAGGACAGTCAGCAGGAGGTTCAAGCTCCTACCTGTCAATGGGATGGCTGCGAGCGCCCTGGTGCCCATCGTGCACCCGTCGGCCGCAACGCCGAGGGGCAATTCTTCATGTTCTGTTTCGAGCATGTGAAGGAGTATAACAAGGGTTATAACTACTTCTCTGGCCTGTCTGATAGCGATATTGCGCGTTACCAGAAAGAGGCGATCACCGGTCACCGTCCGACCTGGACGGTTGGGGTCAACAAGACCGCCCGCGATAGCCCTTTGCATTCCACGCTGAAATCAGGCGCTGCCGGCGCAAATGCACGTATTCGCGACCCGTTTGGTTTTACCGGCTCCGGTGGCGCGCGTAGCGGCGGACAACGGTTCCAGCAGAACCGCAAGTTGAAAACACTGGAAGCCCAGGCTTTTGATACGCTTGGCTTGGCAGCCAGTGCAACCCAGGACGAAATCAAGCGCCGCTACAAGGAACTTGTCAAAAAGCATCATCCTGATGCTAATGGTGGCGATCGCGGTTCGGAAGAGCGTTTTCGGACTGTTATTCAAGCGTATCAATTGTTAAAGCAGTCTGGTTTCTGTTAGGGTCTGCGAACCTTAAACTCGCTTGATAATTGCCTGATGATATGTGGTTGGGTGCTTGCTACCCGCCTTGGAGACGTGATGAGCAAAATTGATCTTGATATTTCCAACCTGCCGGACACAACCGTTTCTGTTCGGGATGTTTTTGGTATTGATACCGATCTGGTCGTGCCTGCCTATAGCCAGGGCGATGCCTATGTACCGGATCTGGACCCGGATTACCTTTTTGACCGCGAGACGACGCTGGCAATTCTTGCGGGTTTTGCTCACAACCGACGTGTCATGGTGTCCGGTTTCCACGGCACGGGTAAGTCCACCCATATCGAGCAGGTTGCTGCGCGCCTGAACTGGCCATGCGTTCGTATCAACCTCGACAGCCATGTCAGCCGTATCGACCTCGTCGGCAAGGACGCCATCGTTCTGAAGGACGGCAAGCAGGTCACCGAATTCAAGGACGGCATTCTGCCGTGGGCTTACCAGCACAATGTTGCGCTTGTGTTCGATGAATACGATGCTGGTCGTCCCGACGTGATGTTCGTTATTCAACGCGTCCTGGAATCTTCCGGTCGCCTGACGCTGCTCGACCAGAGCCGCGTTATCCGTCCTCATCCTGCATTCCGCATTTTCGCAACCGCCAACACGGTTGGCCTTGGTGATACCACCGGTCTTTACCATGGCACGCAGCAGATCAACCAGGCACAGATGGACCGCTGGTCTATCGTCACGACGCTGAACTACCTGCCGCATGACAAGGAAGTTGATATCGTTGTTGCCAAGGTGAAGAAGCTGAACACCAAGGAAGGCCGCGAAACCGCTTCCAAGATGGTGCGTCTGGCCGATCTCACGCGTTCGTCCTTCGTCAATGGCGACCTTTCGACCGTCATGAGCCCTCGTACTGTGATTACCTGGGGAGAAAATGCTGAAATCTTTGGCGATGTCGCCTTTGCTTTCCGCGTGACGTTCCTTAACAAGTGCGACGAACTTGAGCGCACTTTGGTTGCCGAACTTTATCAGCGCGCCTTTGGCGTTGAGCTGAAAGAAAGTGCAGCAAACATCGTTCTCTCCGCGTGAGACCACCCCTCTTTGAGGGGTGATCTAACATTCGGATTATCAAGGGATGAGAATGCATTACGCCCCTTATGGCATGCCACGTAAAACTGTGTGACGGTTTTGCCGTCACGGCGTGCGAGGGGCGGGGCTTCTCAGGTGAATGGGTAATAGCATGGCAATGCGTGGCGATAATTCCAGAGCGAAAAGCGGTACGGTGATCGATACGGAGCCGTTGCGCAATGCCATTGCCGGCAGTGTGCGGTCCGTTGCTGGCAGTGCGCAGGTTGAGGTCGTGTTCGCCAATGAGCGTCCGGGTCTTGCAGGCGAGCGTATGCGTCTTCCGGAAATCTCCAAAAAGCCGACGGCACAGGAAATTGCCATCACGCGTGGTCTTGGCGATTCCATGGCGTTGCGACTGGCCTGTCACGACAATGATATTCACGCAAATCTCGCACCGCAGGGTGCAGATGCGCGCGTCATTTTTGATGCTGTGGAACAGGCGCGTGTCGAATCCATCGGTTCGCTGCGCATGCCGGGTGTTGCCTCCAACATTCGCAGCATGAATACAGAGAAATATTCCAAAGCCAATTTCTCGACGATTGAGAAACAGGATGACGCACCCATTGCCGAGGCTGTGGCCTTGCTGGTGCGCGAACGTCTGACCGGTGAAAAACCGCCGGCAAGTGCGGGCAAGGTTCTGGATCTGTGGCGTCCTTTCATCGAAGAAAAGGCCTCTGTCGATCTCGATAATCTTGGTTCGGCCATTCACGATCAGAAGGCTTTCGCAAAGCTCGTGCGTCATATGCTGACCTCGATGCAGATGGCGGAAGATCTTGGCGACGTTGATAATGAGGCCGATGATCAGGAAGCGCAGAGCGATGAAGATCAGCCACGCAGCAACGAGACAGAAGAAGAGCAGGTAGAAGAAGAAGCCGGTTCTGATGCAGCCCCTGCCGAGGACAGTGAAGCCTCGCAGGAAGAAATGGAAGAAGGCGAGATGGATGGCGCCGAGATGTCGGAGGACGAAATGTCCGACGATCTCGATGAAGACTCCGAAACGCCGGGTGAAACCCGTCGCCCCAATAGCCCGTTTGACGATTTTAACGAGAAGGTCGACTACCGTATCTTCACGCAGGAATTCGATGAAGAAATTCATGCCGAAGAACTGTGCGAAGAGGCTGAACTGGATCGGCTGCGCGCATTCCTCGACAAACAGCTTGCCCATTTGCAGGGTGCTGTCGGACGTCTCGCAAACCGCTTGCAGCGCCGTCTGATGGCGCAGCAGAATCGCTCCTGGGATTTTGATCTCGAAGAAGGTTATCTCGACCCTGCAAGGCTGGTGCGTCTGATCATTGATCCGATGCAACCATTGTCCTTCAAAAAGGAACGCGACACCAAGTTCCGGGACACGGTCGTATCGCTTGTCATCGATAATTCCGGTTCGATGCGGGGTCGTCCGATTACGGTTGCTGCGACTTGCGCCGACATTCTGGCACGGACGCTGGAACGTTCAGGCGTCAAGGTCGAAATCCTCGGTTTCACCACCAAGGCGTGGAAGGGCGGCCAGTCGCGCGAGCAATGGCTTGCCAATGGCAAACCTGCGTCGCCGGGTCGTCTCAACGATCTGCGTCACATCATCTACAAGAGCGCTGATGCGCCATGGCGGCGTTCACGCCGCAATCTCGGTCTGATGATGCGTGAAGGCCTGCTGAAGGAAAACATCGATGGCGAAGCGCTGATGTGGGCGCATAACCGTCTGATCGGCCGTCCTGAGCAGCGCAAGATCATGATGATGATTTCCGATGGTGCGCCGGTCGACGATTCCACACTGTCGGTCAATCCGGGCAATTATCTCGAGCGGCATCTGCGCGCTGTTATCGAGCAGATTGAGACACGGTCGCCGGTCGAGTTGCTGGCTATTGGTATCGGTCACGATGTGACACGTTATTACCGCCGCGCGGTGACGATCGTGGATGCGGATGAACTCGCTGGTGCGATGACGGAACAGCTTGCCTCTCTGTTTGAGGAGCAGGGCACGACAAAGGCTTCCGGACGAGCGCGCCGTGCGGGATAAGCAGCGCACGCAATATACCGACAGCAAGACAAAAAATACGGCATCTCTCACTGGCGTCCTGGCGACGCTGGTCGCCGGTGTCGCATTGTTCATGCCGCTGCCGGTTTTTGCTGCAAACAGTATTGACGCGCCTGTCAGTGCGCGGGTGTTGCAGGGCTTCAAGGTCAGCGGCAAGGAAACCCGTTTCGGAAAGCTCGAATTTGTCGGCGGACTAGTGCTCAGTTCGCGCGAGCCACTGTTCGGCGCCATGTCCAGTATACGTTTCCGTCCCGATGGTCGAAATTTTGTTGCGGTTCTCGATACTGGCCACTGGCTGACGGGGCAAATCCAGCGCGATACTAATGGAAAGCTTGTCAGTGTCACCGGCGTTAAAATAACACCGATGCTGGATGCCGCAGGGCGCGAACCACATCGCAAGATGGAAATGGATGCCGAAGGGCTGGTTCTGAGGGATGGGCAGGTGATCGTCAGCTACGAGCAGCGTCACCGGATTGATGTGTATCCTGATCCAGGCTTTGCCACGTCGCGGCCTGTCAAACGTATTCCGCATCTTATTCCATCGGGGGAATTGCGTGCCAATGGCGGTATGGAAGCACTTGGCCTTTCACCCGCAAATTCTCCCCTGCAAGGGGCGTTGGTCGTGGTGGCTGAAAAGAGTATCGATGAGGATGGCAATCTTCTCGGTGCCATTCTGGAAGGTCCGCTGAAGGGCGCTTTTACCGTTTCGCGCCATCCTTCATTTGATGTGACAGACAGTGCGTTTTTGCCTGATGGTGATCTTCTATTACTGGAACGCCGCTTCAACCTTGCCGAAGGTGTGGGTGTTCGTATTCGCCGCATTCCAGCTGCGACTATCAAGCCGGGCGCAGTTCTCGATGGTCCTGTGATCTTTGAGGCTGGCATGGAAAGCCAAATCGACAATATGGAAGGTATGGATGTGATTGCTGGGCCAGATGGTGCCACGCACATCATTCTGTTGTCTGATGACAACCACTCATTTCTTCAGCGCAATATGATGCTGGAGTTTCGCCTGAATGAATAAAGCCCGCAGAAGCGGGCTTTGTTTTTATGGGGTTATGCAGTCTTTGCAGGTGGCATTGGCTTCAGCGTAGTCATCAGTGCGCCGTAGGGCAGCAACATGACCAAGCCGACTAGGACCTTGACGCTGAGGTCACCCAGTGCCCAGGAGATCCACCGTGGAGCCTCTGCTGCCATGACACCGAAGATTGGAGCATTCTCGATTGCAAAGGCATCGTTGGGGCCAATGAAGGCGAATGCCGGTGCAAAGGATATCGAGAAGAACAGCGCGGTGTCGAGCACGGAGCCAGCAATCGAACCTGCCAGCGGTGCCTGCCACCAGCTCTGGCGGCGCAGACGGTTGAATACCGAGATGTCCAGAAGCTGGCCAATCAGATAGGCAGTGCCAGATGCCACGGCGATGCGTGGGATGGATGTCCAGAATGATAGGCTGACACCAACGACAAAACCGGCAAACACCACACGACGGGCGATAGATGGTCCGAACTGGCGGTTGGTGAGGTCGGTAATCAGGAAAGCGATGGGATAAGTGAATGCACCCCACGTCAGGAGATCGCCAAGGGCGATACCGTACAGCGTGCCGCTAAGCGGGTACTGAACGAGGATGTTCGAAGCCACGACGACGAGCGTCATAAGGACGACATAGATAAATGTGTAACGCAGGTAGGGCATTTTTTTATCCTGGGTGATGCCACCAGTTGGAGGGATAACAATGTTTATTCAATAAAAAAGGCTTGATGAGCGGCGCCCATCAAGCCTTTGCATTTCTTGCTTGGGCAGATCAGGCTGCTTCAGCAGTCTTCTTTGCGATCTGGCGACGCAGCAGACGAGCGCGCATGCTCAGTTCGTTTTCGCTTGCCTTGAGAAGGAAAGCGTCGAGACCGCCACGGTGTTCAACCGTACGCAGCGCTGCAGCGGATACGCGCAGGCTGAAACGCTGGCCAAGAGCATCAGAAATCAGCGTAACGCTGCAGAGGTTTGGCAAAAAGCGGCGCTTGGTCTTGTTGTTGGCGTGGCTGACGTTGTTGCCTGTCTGGACGCCCTTGCCGGTCAATTCGCATACACGGGACATGGGTACACCTATTCTTGTGTTTGCCTTTTGAACCAGCTTCCCGGCAAAAACCGGAAGGCAATCCAATTGGCCATGATTGGAAAGTTGCGGTTCTATAGTCAGGTGGGGCGGCGCAGTCAAGCCGCTCATTGGCTTTGAGGCGGAATTTCCGAGTTTTCCCGCCATTCACTGCTATTTTATTGCCACAAGTGCAGCTATATGATGCAGTCCGAAACGGTTGCGGGGCCAAAGGTAGGCGAGAATGATAGCCATCGGACGGAAATATCTACAGGCCACTGCTTTCTTGCTGGCGTCATTTGGCGTGTCGCAGGCTGCCGATACATATCACAAAAGCGAGTACAGCATTAACCTTGGAATTCTGCCGATTGCCAAGGCTTCGTTCTCGACCAAGATGACCGATGGCAATTATTCGATCACCGGGTCGTTCAACGCCGCCGGCATAGCCAGCGTCATCAAGGACATTTCCGGTCGTACCACGGTATCCGGCATCAAGCGTGGCAACCGTATGCTCGCAAACCAGTACACGCTGGTTTACAAGGATGGCAAACGCACGCGGACATATGAGGTGCGTTATCGCAACGGCAACGTGACAGCGACGGTTGTGCGACCTGAACCGAAGACCAAACCCAAAAATTGGGTTGAGGTGCGTGACAGAGACCTGCGCTCTGTTCTCGATCCGATTTCCGGTCTGATCATTCCGGCCGGTGGCCGTGTATGCCCCAGCCGTCTGCCGATCTATGACGGTGAATCACGCATGGATCTGGTGTTGAGTTCGAAGGGCACACGGCCGTTTTCGACGACCGGTTTTAGTGGTGATGCTATCGTTTGCACCCTTCGTTATGTGCCGAAATCAGGCTTTCGTGAGGGACGCGCCGATATCGAGTACCTGAAATCCATTTCCATGGAAGTCTGGTTTGCCAAGGCCGAGAACATGGATCTCTACGCTCCGGTCTACGCACGCATTCCAACCAAGGTTGGCCCCGTTTACATAACGGCGACCAAATATGGCGGCTGATGGTTTGACCTGACGGCGCTCAGGCGCTTTCAGGCTGCCAGTCCGGTGCAGCCATTTCAAAGCTTGAAAACTCGAAGCCCGGCGACACCGTGCAGCCAACGAGGGTAAACTCTCCCGTTGTTTCTGCCGATTGCCACCAGCCCGCCGGAACAAGCCCCTGCGGCCGCTCGCCCGCCAGAACGTCTGGGCCGAGATTGATGGTGGTGCTATCCGTGCCATTTTCCGAAACATGCAATTTCAGCGGTGCGCCGGCATAATGGTGCCAGACCTCCACCGCATCGGTCACCCGGTGCCAGTGAGAGCGTTCACCGGCTTCCAGCAGATAATAAATGGCCGTTGAGTGGCCGCGCTGGCTGCCCTGCGTGTCGCGAAAGGTCTGGCGATACCAGCCACCTTCCGGATGGCGTTGCAATTCAAGCTCCCTGATGATGGCCTGCGCTGTCATCAAAAATTATCCTTCCGCGTGCGGATTTCTGCAAATACGTCCTCATCACTGGCATCGATCATGCCCAGGTGTTGGCGTATCGCCGCATCGCCAACACGCATGTAGGGATTGGTCTGTTTTTCAAGGCCGATCGTTGTGGGAATCGTAAATTTTCCGGCGTCTCGCAGGGCGGATACTTCGGCGGCACGCGTTTTCAGTGCCGGGTTTTCAAGGTCGACGGTCACGGCGAAACGGGCATTGGAAACGGTATATTCGTGACCGAAATAAACTTTGGTTTCATCCGGCAGGGCCATCAGTTTCTGGAAGGAGTGCCACATATCGGCTGCTGGGCGCTCAAAAAGGCGGCCACACCCCATCGCAAACAAAGTATCGGCGGCAAAGAGCAAGCCGTCGTCGGGGATGTAATAACAAACATGGCCCGCGGTGTGGCCGGGTGTTTCGATCACCTTGATGGTGCGTCCGGCAAATTCGAACTCGTCGCCATCCATCACTGTTTTGTCCAGGCCGGGAATCGCAACTGCTTCGCCGTGAGGCCCAAGAATGGTGCAGCCAAACTTTTCTTTCAGCGCCAGATTGGCATCGACATGGTCGTGGTGGTGATGTGTGGTGAAAATATGCGTGAGCGTCCAGCCACGGCGCTTTGCCGCCTCGATGATCGGCTGCTCCTCCGGCGCATCGATGGAAGCCGTCTCACCTGATACCGGGTCGTGCAACAACACTCCGAAATTATCACTGCGGCACAGGAAGGTTTCTATTTCCAAAGGTTTCATGGCAGGCTTCCTCCTTGGCTTACGGTTGTGCGTTCTCTCATGTAAGTGCATTGTCCTTGAAGTCCAACCGGCTGCTGCTACATTCTGACTATGAACACCGATATTGTCGATCTGCGCGAATTTTATCATTCCACACTGGGAAGGCTGGCTGAGCAATCCATCGTGATGGCGCTTTCCACCATGTGGCCGCCGCTGCCGGAGGAACGCCTGCTGGGGCTGGGTTACGCTGTGCCCTATCTCGATCGTTTTCGTGCCGATACCGAGCGGACCTTTGCTTTCATGCCTGCCGGGCAGGGCGCGGTGAATTGGCCAGCCGGAGAGCTGTCTTCCACTGCTTTGGTGTTTGACGAAGAATTGCCGCTACCGGACGCGTCGATTGATCGTGTGTTGTTGGTGCATTCGCTGGAGTTTGCCGAAAATCCGCGTGAAACGCTGACCGAGCTTTGGCGTGTGCTGGCCCCCGGTGGACGGCTGGTGATCGTTGTTCCCAATCGTCGTGGCGTCTGGGCGCGTATGGAGCACACACCGTTCGGCTCGGGCAGACCCTATTCACGCGGGCAGCTGACGACTTTGCTGCGCGAGGCAAACTTCACGCCGGGTGTGTCGACGGAAGCGCTGCTGTTTCCGCCGTCGAAGCTCAAATTCATTCTCAAGCTGCGGCGCTATTTTGAAACTATTGGCCGCAAGCTGTGGCCGGTGTTTTCCGGCGTGATTATCGTGGAAGCGCAGAAGCGCCTTTATCAGGGCCTGCCGGTTTCACAGCGCGCCTCCCGCCGCGTATTCGTGCCGGTGCTGGCGCCGCAGGGAATACCGACCACCCGCACGCGGTCGAGCGAGACAAAACGGCGCTGAGCTCGGTGAAAATCTCCAGGTTTGTGTCGCGAAAATGAGTGGATATCGGCGCGACGTTCGGTCGTGCTGCTGAGGCTTGCGTCATTTCCTTCCAGGCAACGGCCCAAACACGACCAGTCAACACGGCCTAACCCTCGACAAATCCTGCGTTCCGGTCTAGGAGCAATCGGCATTCAACAGGTTATGGCGTTCCTAACTGCGATGGGAGCAATCGCAGATTGGGTGCTGTAATTTCCGGTATTCACCATGCCGTTTGAGCAGGCGTTTTTCTAAAGGTCGTTTCCATGCATGAAGAGCTGAGCCAACCCGTTCCACGTCCGGGCATTCTGGACATTGCCGCTTATGTTCCGGGTAAGGAACATGCGCCGGGTGTCGCCAAGGTGTACAAGCTTTCGTCAAACGAAACGCCGCTTGGCCCAAGCCCCAAAGCGATTGAAGCTTTTGGCACGGCCGCCAGCCATCTTGAAATCTATCCGGACGGTCAGGCCACCGTTCTGCGGCAGTCGATTGCTGACATTCATGGTTTGAACTTTGCCAACATTCTGTGTGGCAATGGTTCCGATGAGCTGCTGGGTCTGCTGTGCCATGTGTATCTCGGCGCTGGAGATGAAGCGATCATCACCGAGCACGGTTTCCTCGTGTATCGCATTCAGATCATGGGTGCTGGCGCAACGCCGGTGACCGTGAAAGAGCGTGACTGCACGGTTGATGTCGATGCAATATTGGCAGCTGTTACACCAAAGACAAAAATGGTGTTCATCGCCAATCCCGGCAATCCGACCGGCACCTATGTTCCCGTTGCGGAAATTCGTCGGCTGCAGGCGAGCCTGCCAAGACATGTGTTGCTGGTTCTTGATGCGGCCTATGCCGAGTATGTTCGCCGCAATGATTATGAGGCCGGGCTTGAACTGGTGTCGTCCAACCGCAACGTGGTGATGACCCGCACCTTCTCCAAGGTTTACGGTCTTGCTGCACTTCGTGTTGGCTGGATGTATGCACCGGTTGACGTTGTTGATGCCGTAAATCGCGTGCGCGGTCCGTTCAATATGAGCGCACCTGCGCTCGCTGCCGGTGCCGCTGCCATTCGTGACCAGGCTTTTGTTGAAAAGGCCGTCGCCCACAACAAGATCTGGCTGGAGCGTCTGGCGCAGGAGTTTACCGACCTTGGCCTGACTGTCACTCCATCCGTCACCAACTTCGTTCTGGTACATTTCCCTGACGTTGACGGCAAACGGGCAACGGATGCCGATGAATTTCTGACCAGCCGCGGCTTCATCCTGCGCGCTGTGCGCGGCTATGGCTTCCCCAATGCGCTGCGCATGACCGTGGGATCGGAAGAGGCCAATCTTGGCGTAATATCCGCCCTGAGAGAATTTATGGGACGCAGCGCATGAGCGATGTTCATTTCGAGAGAATTGCCCTAATCGGTATCGGTCTTATCGGTTCGTCCATCGCACGCGATATCAAGGAACTGTCCATCGCCAACGATGTTGTGGTGTCGACCCGCAGTGCCGAGACGCTGAAGCGTGCGGAAGAACTGCAACTCGGCACGCATTATACAATTTCGGCGGCCGAGGCCGTCAAGAATGCCGATCTGGTGATCGTGTCGGTGCCTGTTGGTGCTTCCGAACGCGTGGCGATCGAGATTGCGTCGCATCTGAAACCCGGTGCGATTGTTACCGACGTGGGCTCGACCAAGGCATCAGTTATCGCGCAGATGCAGCCGCATATGCCACAGGGGGTTCATTTCATTCCTGGCCACCCGCTGGCCGGTACCGAAAAGTCCGGCCCAGATGCTGGTTTCGCGGGACTGTTCCGCAGCCGCTGGTGCATCTTCACGCCGCTTGAAGGCACCGATCCGCAGGCGCTGGAAAAGTTGAAGACCTTCTGGAAGACACTCGGCTCTATGGTCGATGAAATGACGCCCGAGCACCATGATAAAGTGCTGGCTATCGTTTCGCATCTTCCGCACATCATCGCCTACAATATTGTTGGTACGGCCGACGATCTGGAGACAGTGACGGAATCGGAAGTCATCAAATATTCCGCATCGGGTTTCCGTGACTTTACGCGTCTTGCCGCGTCCGACCCAACCATGTGGCGGGATATCTGCCTGCACAACAAGGATGCCATCCTTGAAATGCTGTCAAGGTTTTCTGAAGATCTGGCCTATTTGCAGCGCGCCATTCGCTGGGGTGAGGGCGACAAGCTGTTTGAGCTGTTTACCCGCACACGTGCCATCCGCCGTTCTATCGTTCAGGCGGGGCAGGATGTGGATACGCCGGATTTCGGCCGGCATATCCTCGACAAGAAGTAAGTGGAAAAATGATGCCGCTGGTTCAGATCGGCGGTATATTTCCCAGAGGAATAAAGCCACTTACGGTCGCGCGACCGCGATCCACTACGAGATCGACCGATACACGCTGGCTGCCGCCTGCAAGCGCACGCAGTAGCTTAGTGGCGCTGTCTATGGTCGGTGCCAGCTGCGGAAACACTTCCTTGGCGCTGTTGCCCCATTCACCGAGCTGCTGCACTTCCAGCTTGAACTTGCCCGAGAGATAACCGCTTTCATCGAAAGAAAACGGGCCAGTCAGCGTCATGGTGCGGCCTTCGCCGATATCTGCAACGGCCTGACGGAGTTCGCCGGTTGCGCCATAAAGCCCCGCTTCGTCGCTGCCATCAATCATACCGGCCTTGCCGACAAGCGTGACGTCCAGATTGGTGGAAAGGCGCGGCAGCACTTGCGGCCAGCCTTCAATCACGGTTGCCGAATCGGTCATGGAAATGGCGGCATCAAGATCGGCATTGTTTTGTCGCAGGTGAATTTCCGTGTGCCCAGCATTAAAGTTGATTGTCTGGCCGCTGACGGAAGAGACCGCTGTGGCCTTCAACCCGTCGATAACGGTTGAGGTACGATCAACACCCTTCAACTTGGCAATCAGGCTGGATTGCAGGTTTTCCCATGCGGCATTGATCGACAGGCCGTGGGCCGTGCGGATTTCCGCCGGGGAGTCTAGTTCCATGACGATGTGATTGGGGGCGTAGACCTGCGCTGCCGACCGCAGCGAGCCGAACGAAGCAGAAATGCCGTTGGTGCTGTCATCGACATTCACCTTGGAGCAGAACAGACCGATGCGGAATGGATAACCGCGGAAATCCATGTCCACGCATTCGCCGGTGATTTCCTTGCCACCGGCCGGGCTGATGGTTTTCAAGACCGTTTCACGCAAGGCCGATGCGGCATAGAACCAGCCGCCGGTATAAACAGCGATTGCCAGCACAATGCCCGAACCGAGCAAGAGAAATTTTTTGTTGCTTGTCGATTGGCTTGATGCTGCCATGATGTTCTCCAAGGCTGGCGACGAAACATAATAATGATCTGGCGTGCGATATGGACGATTTTTGGGTATTTGGCTACGGCTCCTTAATGTGGAACCCGGGTTTTGCGTTTGAGGAACGTCAGACGGCCCGTTTGCATGGTTACCGACGCTCTCTGTGCATATGGTCGAGCGTTTACCGTGGTACGCTGGAAAAGCCTGGTCTTGTTCTGGGGTTGGACCGCGGTGGCTCCTGCCGTGGCGTGGCTTTCCGTGTCAAGGGAAGCAATCACGGCGAGGTTATCGGCTACCTGCGCGAGCGCGAACTTGTCACCAATGTTTATAAAGAACGTATTGTCCCGGTTAGCTTGGCGGCCGGGCGTAAGGTCAGTGCCGTGACCTATGTGGCCGACCCGCTGCACGAACAATATGCCGGTGGCTTGAGCGCCGAAGATGCCGCCCGGATCGTGAGATCAAGTGTTGGTCGGTCTGGCCCCAACACTGATTACGTGGTCAACACAATCCAGCATCTGGCGGATATCGGTATTCGTGATCCATGGCTGGAAAATGTTGCATCCGGCCTGGAGCGGAGCGGCGGTTAAACCGCTATGTCCTCCCATTTGTCACCGTACTGGGATTAGTTGGGGCTGTAGTGCCGAAGCGCCAGCCTCACCCGCGCCTGCGCGGAGAGCAGGAAAACATAAGCCGCCGTTTCTGACATCTCCTCCAGAACCAGCATGTGACCCCAATCACCGAAATTCAGGCCCATATGCCCCTCGGCGCCGGCTGAAATGATCATTGCGAGAATAACTAGCACAATATCAGCGTAGGGAAGCTGCCGCGTAGTGACCAAGTACTTCAGAATATGCGGGCCTTTGGCCTTGATAAAAAGCACGGCAACCAGAAGGCTCACTGCCACCAGCATTGGTACGATGTAAGATCTATACCAAAGCTGAGAGGATGAGAAATATGGTCCGTGTTCACTGACGGACAGGGCCGGCATGAAGACGCCACCCCAACTCAATTCGCGCAGCGCCATAACGATCCAAAGAGGAATGACGGCCAACCAGAACCATCGCAGCGTTGATTGTTGATCTGCGGCGAAAACCATTGCCACGACTGCGCCACCCAGCAATATCAAAACCTGCGCATTCTCAATCGGGCCATTTTCATAGCCAGTCCATGCGGGTAATATTCCAGCGCATGCGAAGCTTAAGGCCAGCAAGGCCGCTCCGCCCCACCTCATCTGTTTCATTGCAATCATATAGACGTCGTCTCTCCCGGGGTCGTTTGGGCGATTCGTCGCCCAAACGGTAATCCACTCTTATGGATGCAGCAGCGCAGGGCGACAACTACAATGAGAACGGCCATAAGCGGCAAAACCGTGACTAGTACACAATTTTGTAACAAACGTCCCCGTCATGAAAGTGCTAGAGGCAAGACGGGTCGCTCACGTGCCGTGACAGGTTTGGAAGCGACCTTCAGCCGTTTTGATTTTTCATGGCCTTGATTTCTTCCAGACGCTTGATGGCGGTTGGCGGCAAGGGAAGGTTCGGATTATTGGTTGCCGTTTCGACCAGCAACTCGTCGCTTGCCTGTTCGGTGACCTGTATCAGCTTTTTGAAAAACGCATCCGGATCTAGACCCGGTTCAATCGGCGGCAGAATGCGCACTTTAAAGTGGCCGGGATAACGCATGGTCGAACGGCGTGGCCAGAACAGGCCCGGATGCATGGCAACGGGAACGACCGGAACATTGAGATCACGGTAAAGGCGGGCGATGCCGTAACGGTACTGCGGTTCCGCACCCGGTGGGCGGCGAGTACCTTCAGGGTAAATGATGAGCTCACGGCCTTTCGCCATTTCCTGCTTGGCACGTTCCATCACCTTCAACATAACCTTGCCGCGTGCGGCACGGTTGACCGGGATCATGCGCTGTTTCATCGCGTACCAGCCGAACAGCGGTATCCAGAGCAGTTCACGCTTGAGGATGTAAACCGGATCATTGAGGTTTGGCAGCAATGCATAGGTGTCCCAGAAGGACTGGTGCTTGGGCGCAAAAATGCAGCCAGTGGTCGGGATGTTTTCCAGACCTTCGATCTCGAAGGTTGTTCCGACAATGTTTTTCATCAGCCAATGGCTGGAACGGGCCCAGTTCTTGGGAATCTCATAGGCAATCTTGCGCGGCAGGATGAAATAGATCGGCGTCAGCACGACCATCCTGAGGATGAGATTGGCATAAAACAGGGTGTTGAACAGTGCGGAACGCAGCTTGAGCATAAAGGGCAACTCTCCGGGCACATCCGCTGTTTCGAGGGGAGATATTTCGAAACCACAATATCGGGTGCAATTACCGCACGCCTACACGAAAAGGCGCAGTTACGGCAAGTGCCGTTTTATTTTGCGTCCTGAGAGGCTGTGCCGCGAAGGCCATTGCTTTTGCCCATGCCAACCATATCACGGGCGGCTGCACCAACATATTTTGCATATTCATAGAGCAGGGTGCGCAACACATCCGGGTCGGCGAACCAGTTCTTTCGGGTTAGGTCCGAACTGACAACCGGGTAGGCGACAAATTCGGTGTTTGGGCTTGCGCGGCGCAGTTCATAGAGGCTGCGGTGCATGTGGTAATTGTTCGTCACCACCAGAACGCTCGAATAGTCGTGATCGGTAATCCAGCGCGCCGCTTCATTGGCGTTACCAATGGTGTCGATAGCGTCATAACCAACATCAACGCAGCAGGAAAACAGATCGCTCGAGCTTTGCGTCATCTTGCGGATCTGGGCGCGGCTGGTCGAAGGATTGGCGCCGGAAATCAACAGCCGTGTACCAGCACCGGAGCGTAGAAGTTCGACGGCCTGATCGATCCGCTGATAGCCACCGGTCAATACGATAATCGCATCTGCCTTGATATCTTCTGGCGGTCGCATGGTCGCAACCGCATCGGCAAAGCGCAGGAAACCGGCAAAAACAACGGCTGTAATGATGAGGATAATGAGGATCAGATAACGCGCCGTGCGGCGCAATGGTCCACGCCGCGAAAGCAAATCCTTTCCAGATCTGCTTTCCCGTGAGATATTTGTCTCATCGTTGCGTTGCGACCGACTCATCAGCATGTCTAATCAATAATGGCAGATTGAGGCAAGGAACAGGCATTTCCAAGCCAATCAATTTCAGCCCGGAGGAATTCCATCAGTGCGGGAAGCGTCAGAACGCATCTGGTCAATATCGTCAATCGTGCGAATGACGGTCATCCTTGCCGTCAGGGTGGTGAGCAGCGCGATGAAGATCATCGTGCCGAAGATGCCGAGGTAACCGGTCCAGCCAACCGAAAACGTGCCGAACAGTGCTGTAGCCTGATCGCTTTGCGGAGTGGCTATGGAGCGTGATTGCCAAACGCCCGCCAGCAGGAACACAGCTGAGGCGAGCAATCCGCCAGCGGCTGAACCTTTGAAGCTGATCTTGAGAAAGTGTTTCTGGAATTCATGCGCAACGAATTTGCTTTCCGCACCGACGAAATGCAAAACTTCCACGATGTGTCTGTTGCCGGCAAGTGCGCCGCGTGTTGCAAAGACCACGGTCAGCACCATAGCAATGAAAACCAGACCCAGCACGCTGATGCCGATCATCACGGTTGTTCGCGCCATAGACACCAGACGGTCTACCCATGTGCGGTGGTCATCGAGAAAGGCTTGCGGCACTTCGGTTTTCAGCAAGTCACGCATGGCCTGAAAGTCAGGTGGATTGTTTTCGTCGATGGTAACGACGATGAGGCGTGGCACAGGCAGTTCGTTGAGATCAAGGCCCGAACCGAGCCATGGTTCGAGCAGGCGGGCTGTGGCCGCGTCATCGAGAATGGTGCCTTCGCGGGTGCCGACAAAGGTGAGAGCAAGGTTGCGCGCCTTGCTCAGCGCGGCGGCCATGTCCAGACCGTCCTCCGGCTTTATCTGGATGGTAATCTCACGGGAAATCTGGCTTTGCCAAGATGATGCCGTTGCGCGGATCATGCTGACAGCACCCAGCGTCAGACAGGCAAGAAATGCCATGATGGCGATAACGACGATCAGTGCATTGCCCTGAATATTGGACGGGGGCAGGATCGGGCCCATCGGACGGATGCGCATGGCAGGCCGCTGCTTGCGGTTCTGTTGCGGTGAAAGCTGTTGGCGGTTGATCTCATTCATAGATGTCGAGCCGCCCTTCGGTAAGGATCATGCGGCGTGCGTCGATCTGATCCATCAATGCAAAATCATGCGTTGCGATAACAACGGCGGTTCCCAGCCGGTTCAATTCGAGAAAAAGGTTGAGAAGCCGTTTGGCCATGGGAGGGTCGACGTTGCCGGTCGGTTCATCGGCCAGCAGAATTTCCGGCTGATCCATCAGGGCACGGGCAATTGCTGCGCGTTGTTTTTCACCGCCGGATAGAATGGGTGGCAACACGTTGATGCGTTCGCCAAGTCCCACCCATTTGAGAAGCTCAATCACATCGGAACGATAGGAGCTTTCGTCCTTGCCGCGCACTCGCAGCGGCAGCGCGACATTTTCATAGGTCGTCAAATGTTCAAGCAGGCGAAAATCCTGAAACACGATACCAACACGCCGGCGCAAAAGTGGAAGTTCTGCGCGGGGAATGCGGGAAATGTCACGATCAAACATGCGGATCATGCCGCGGGTTGGCTGCAGTGACATAAACAAAAGCCGTAGAAGAGTAGTTTTACCAGCACCGGAAGGGCCGGTCAGAAACTGGAATGATCCTTTGGGAATATCGAAGGTCATGTCCCTGAGGATTTCGGGGCCCATACCATAGCGTAACCCGACATTTTCGAAATGGATCAACGGACTTCCAGTCTTTCTCTTTCACAACGGCAATTTTGCATGGAACGTTTCAGGTCGCTGCATGGTTTCATGCCCGTGGTGCGGTGTCTGCGATGACCCGATGTTTGCGAAGCATTAACCATTTAAATTTACGTTTGGTGAGTATTTGTTTCAATGCCCAGTTTTCAAAGGGCGGAAAACCATAGAGGAAATTCCATGGGTATGTTCCGTTCGTCGCGTCGTCATGACACATTCGATTTCGATCTTCTCCTGCCTGAACATCCCGCGCGAAAAGCGCCCCGTTCCGGCACGCCAGCAAACGATGTGGTCGATGCCGAATTTGTGACGGTAAAGGAAACACCGGCACGCGGCTATGGCAATGACAATCGGCAACGCCGTTATCAACAGCGTGTGATGCCGTCTCGTCCGGTCTCCGGCGTAATGCAGCGCGTGGAAAGACGCCTTGGCAAATTGTCTGTCGATGCTTATTCGGCATTGGTGGCGCTTTCTGTCATCGTGGTCTTCGGCGTCTCCGGTGGTTTCACACTCGTTTCGGGCACCCCGTCTGCTGCGCAGGAACAGGTGAATCCGCTTGGGCTTTCCCATGTCACCATCACACCGCAGGATGCAGATGGCATGGAAGTGCTGTCCATCAACGGTATTGTCGAGAACCATGGCGGCGATGTGGTGGCGGTTCCAGATATCCGTGCTGATCTTCTGTCCGAAAATGGCCAATTGGTTGCCAGTGTTGTCATCGAAGCCCCGGTTAGCGAAATTCTGGGGCGTCAGAGCCACGGATTCACGACAAAATTGCGCCATCCCGGTGGAAAAACGCCACGTGTGAAGCTTTCCTTCATGGAAACGGGTGTTTCCGGTTCGTGATTGTGGTAGCGGATTTCCTTTCGTTGAACGGGTAGGTCAAGGTCTGCCCGACAGTCAGTCAAGGAGATTGCATTGCCCGTCGTTCGTGGAAAGATCATCGAGCCGCTTTATACGGCGGAACAAATCGCCGAGCGTAACCGGGATATGGCGCAGCGCATCGCTTCGGGTCCAACAAAAGACCTGCTGGTCATCGCGGTTCTCAAAGGCTCGTTCATTTTCGCTGCCGATCTCATTCGCTCGCTGCATGACAGTGGTCTTGCGCCTGAAGTCGAGTTCATTACCCTGTCGAGCTACGGTGCTGGCACGGTTTCGCAAGGTGTACGGATCGTCAAAGACATAGACAGCGATGTGAAGGACCGCGACGTTCTGCTGATCGATGACATTCTCGAATCAGGCCGCACGTTGCTGTTCGCCAAGGAACTGCTTTATGAGCGTGGCGCCCGCAACGTGACCATCGCAGTTCTTCTCGATAAAAAGGTCAAGCGCAAGGAAAACCTCGAGGCTGATTATGTCGGCTTCGAATGCCCCGATTATTTCGTCGTCGGTTACGGCATGGACGTGGCTTATGCCTTCCGCGAACTGCCATTTGTTGGCGTCGTGAAAGGTGATGCGGAGGCTTAAGCGCCTCCGTTTTGATGACCGCTTGTTAACCATGTCCGCTGCATCGCGTCTTATCTTGTAACAAAGGGCGCAATCTTTACCGATTGAAAAGGTGCAGCGGCGATTTTGCTCACGGCTGGAGATGACTGCCAGGAGCAATGGTTATTATGGCAAAAATTCTGATTACCGAAGACGAGGATTCGCTGCGTTCATTTGTGGCGCGTGCCTTGCGCCTAGATGGCCACGAGACCCATGAGGCGGCTGATGGCGCCGAGGGGCTGGAGAAACTGCAGGAACATAACTTTGATTTGCTTTTGTCTGATATCCGCATGCCGGTTATGGACGGCATTGAGCTTGCCCACCGCGCGGCCTCGCAGTTTCCTGACATGCGCATTCTTTTGATGACCGGTTATGCCGAACAGCGGGAGCGGGCTGACGACCTGATGGAGAAGGTCGTAGACGTGGTTTCCAAGCCATTTGCCTTGCCCGATATTCGCATGGCTGTTGCACGTGCCTTGGCGGCCCGCACGGCGGCTTGAGCTGCCTTGCGTTTGTGTCGTAGGCATTTCAGTTTTCCTTTTCTATATCCTCATTTAAAACTGGTGCAGTTTGTACCTTCCCAGCATTGCTGACAGGAGCGTGACTTGAAAAACGGTGTCTGGCTGAATGAGCCGAAGGATTGGTCGCTAAAGGATGGTATTCTTGATCTGGTGACGGACGAGGGTTCTGATTATTGGCGTGAGACCTATTACGGCTTCACGCGTGACAGCGGGCATTTTTTCGGCGTCCAGACACCACCGGCTTTTACATGCCAGTTTCGTATTCGCGGCGCTTATCAGGCGCTTTACGATCAGGCTGGCATCATGGTGCGGATTGATGAGCGCCGCTGGATGAAGGCCGGGATCGAGCTTTCCGACGGTCGCGCGATGCTGGCGAGTGTATTGACCAACGGTCGCTCCGACTGGTCAACTGCGCCATACGAAGGCAATGCTGATGATTTCTGGATGCGGGTCACGGTTGAAAAGGGTGTTATCCGCGTGCAGGTGTCTGCCGATGGCCAGTTCTGGCCGCTCGTGCGGCTCGCGCCTTTTGATGTCGCTGACCATTATCTGGTGGGCCCGATGGCCTGCACGCCTGAACGGGCAGGGTTAAAGGTCCGCTTCTCAGATTTTCAACTCACCGCGCCACTTGGCAAAGAACTGCACGATCTGACCTGACGACAGTATCTGGGCTCTCCAAAAGCGGTCCAACCGCTTTTGGAATAAGGTCCTAGCGGATATCCAGAAGACGCTCGAGGTAGCGGCGTTCCGCTTCGCCCGGCGGGTTCTGTCCCAGTTTCTCGCGGATTGCTTCGAGAATTTCGCGGGCTCGCTGCACATCGATTTCATCGGGCACACGCACCTGATCGCCAAAGTCCGGACCGTTGGTGGCCCGTGGACGACCGAGCGGATCACGGCCGTTCTGGCCGCCCTGACCCATCATGCCGTCTTCCTGACCTTGGCCCTGACCCTGTTGGCGCATGGCCTGCATCATCTGGCTCATCATGTCCTGTGCACCTTGGCGCAGAGCATTCAGGGCATTGCCCTGACCCTCAACAGCGCGGTCGCCCTGTCCCTGGCCCAAGGCTTCACCGGCACCCTGCATTTCCTGCTGGGCTTTGCCGAAGCCTTCGCCGGGCTGCATGCCAAGATCTTTCATACCCTGCTGCAATTCACCCAGCTGCTTGCCAAGTGCGTCCTGCTGCGCGCGCAGTTGCTTTAAAGCTTCACGAAGCTGCTCCGCCGTCATTTGGTCGGTGGGATTCTGACCCTGACCTGGCTGTTGCTGGTCACCCTGCTGGCCCTGCTGACCCTGTTGCTGTTCGCCGTTTTCGCTTTCCTGCTGTGGATCGCCGCGTTGCATGCGGTCACGCAGTGCCTGATCGAACTGGAAGGTCTGGTCCATCAGTTGCTGCTGTTGCTGCATGATTTCGCCGAGCTTGTCGATCTGCTGTCCCAGCTGGCTGCTCTGCTGGTTCTGGCGACCCTGCTGCGGGCGTGCCATCTGCAAATTGTTCATCATGCGTTGCAGCTGTGACAGCATCTGCTGGGCGGCATCTCTATTGCCCGAGCGGGCCAGATTTTCAATCTGGTCCAGCATGTTTTGCAGGTCACGCTGACGCAGGAAGTTTTGCGCCTGCTGATTCATGTTGGATTGCGGCGCATTCTGCATACGCTGCGCCATCTCGCTCATGAAATCCTGCATGGCGTTGCGCAGTTCTTCCATAAGCTTGGCGATTTCTTCGTCCGGTGCGTTGCGTTCAAGCGCGTCGGAAAGCTGCTTTTGTGCATCGCGCAACCGGCGCTCGGCCAGCGACAGATCACCGTCCTCAATGCCGAGGGCGATTTCCCAGAGGTAATCGGCAGTGTCCTTCAGGCTAGCCTCGTCGTAGGCAAGTTTCATGCGGGTATGAGCAGAGCGCAGCAGCAGATAATGCGTCTTGTTGGGGATGGTTTCTTCCGGACGCATTGTCACCGCCTCGTTAAAGGCAATGGCTTTCGGCATCTGTCGGGTATCAATTGCGAAAATCTGGCGGTGTTCGGCAACCGCTGCTGCCAGTGGTTCACTGAAGCCGCGACCGGGTAGAACCATTTCATGTGAAGGGCTACGACCTTCCTGTCCGGCGCCATCGCTGGCGACCAGAGTGATGCGCACCTTTTTGCCCGCCAACGGATGTTCCGTCAGGTTGCGACTGGTCAGACCTTTGATTTCGCGGCTGTTTTGACGTGGCAGGTCCAGCTTGTATTCCGGCAGGGGATAAAGAGGTGTTGCGTCTTCGTTTGTTTCCGCAGGTTCGATGATCGCGTGCGCTTCACGCAGGCCGTAATCATCCGAAGCGATTAAGCCGATTTCAAGCGCGCCGTTCACGGCACGACGCGGCATCTTGTCGAAGGAGATGACCGGTGGCTTATCCGGGATAACGTCAAAGACCCATTGTTCGCCATTGGCAACAAGGGTGCCGCTTTCGGCGATTTCCAGCGAGTAGGTTCGTGGCGGAAGCTGTTTGTTGTCTGCTTCGGGAGCAGGGGCGTTGTTTGCCGCTGCTTGCGGTGGTGTCTGTCCGCTTGAGGTTGTTTCTGGCTGCAGGGGTTGCAAACGGCCTGCCACTTCCGGCTCAAAGCTGACCTGCTCTCCACCTTCACCGCCGGTGACACGAACTGTCAGTTTCGATGCCTGTGGCACCGCCACGGCCTCAGTCGCAGCCTCGTTACGTCCGGTCAGGAAAATCGGTGCACGCCCGGTGTACGACGGTGGTGTGACCCATGCGTCGATGCGTAAATCAGGATTGATTGGTCCGGCTGCCGGACTGTTGCGGAATGCCTCAACAACGGTGCCGGCACCATTGGAATAGGAAAAGCCGAACGCTGCTGCCAGAACAAGTGCGGGAATAGCGCGAAGCGCAAAACGGTCATGGCGGGCAATATCGGGTTTCGGCAGGCCAGCATCGAGGGTGGCAATACGTTGCGCCATGCGCAGCTGATGTTCTTTCCACAGCGCGCGGGCAAACGGCGTGTCGAATGCTGGTTCATCTTCCTGCACGCCGACAGGCTGGTGCGGCAGATCATTACGTTCTTCAAGCAGGCGCCCAGCTTCATCGGCTGATGGCCAGCGCAGACGCAGGAACGGCAACAGCGACGACAGCAGGCCGAAGACCAGAATGAAAACGACGCCGAGACGAAGCCAGTCCGGCAATTGACGGTAAACACCGAACCAAGCCAGCGAGAGGAAAATGGCGATAATCGACAGCGGTAAAATGGAAAGGGGGGCGGCGCGCTCAGCCAGCAGCACCAATCTGGCCACAAACCGCTTCGCTGCGACCTTCCGGGCCAGCGCAGGTTGTCCTTCGAAGGCGCCTTTTCTGCCTTGTCTGGATGTGGTCATCAATCCGTTCTCCCGGTTCTGGCCACCTGATCCCGCAAGAACCGGAATCGCAAAATATTTTAGCGTATCGGTGCGAAAACCCTAATCGCTTTTCGCAAAGCACGACACGCACATCGAAATTTCCACAACCCGATCAGCTGTCCAAACGGACGCCTGACGTGCTGGTGCAATCTCTACAAGATAACACTGTTTATGGCGAAGACGAGGGCAAGCGGCTGCTCACCCTCATTTTTCCGATGATTTCTCTCAAAAGTGATCGGGAATGCCGATCTCAATCCAGCCACTTTGGCACGGAATCAAGTCCGATCAGCTCTTCATAGGTGCCACGCGGACGGATAACGTGGAATTCATCGCCCTTGACCAGCACTTCGGGAACGAGCAGGCGTGAATTATACGTGCCCGCCTGAACCGCGCCATAGGCGCCAGCCGAACCGACCGCAATCAGATCACCGGGCTTCGGCATCGCCATTTCACGATCAAGCGCCAGATAGTCACCGGTTTCGCAGACTGGGCCAACGATATCGGCCTTGATGCGCGGTGCATTGGCAGCAGAAATTCTGACCGGACGGATTTCGTGATAGGCCTCATAAAGGGTCGGGCGAATGAGGTCGTTCATGGCGCCGTCTACGATCACGAAGGTCTTTTCACCGCCGTCCTTCACGAACAGCACTTCGGTTACCAGAATACCGGCATTGCCAACGATAAGGCGGCCAGGTTCGGTAACGATCTTGCAATTCAGGCTGCGAAGCTGTGCCTTGACGATCTCGGCATAGGCATCTGGCAGTGGCGGCGGGTTGTTGTCGTCCTTGTAGGGAATACCGAGACCGCCACCGATATCGACGTGATCAATCACATGACCTTCGGTCCGCAGCTCTTCAACCAGTTCGCGCAGCAGGCGGAATGCGTCCTCGAACGGCTGCAATTCGGTAATCTGGCTGCCGATATGCATGTCGATGCCGGTAACCTGAATACCTTCAAGCGTTGCCGCATGGGCGTAAACGGCGCGGGCGCGCTGGTAGGAAATGCCGAACTTGTTTTCTTTTTTGCCCGTCGAGATCTTGGCATGGGTACGCGCGTCGACATCCGGATTGATGCGGAAGGAAACATGTGCCTTCTTGCCAGCCTTGATGGCGCGCAGGTTCAGCACTTCCAGTTCCGGCTCGGACTCAACGTTAAAGCAGTAAATGCCTGCTTCCAGCGCCAGATCCATTTCGACAACAGTCTTGCCAACGCCCGAGAACATGATGCGACTGGCGGGAACACCGGCTGCCAGTGCGCGGCGTAGCTCACCGCCGGACACGACGTCGATGCCGGCACCCAGACGGGCCAATGTCTTCAGCACTGCCTGGTTGGAATTTGCCTTCATAGCGTAGCACACCATGGAATCGACATCGGCAAAGGCTGCCGAAAACACCTTGTAGTGGCGTTCCAGTGTGGCTGTGGAATAGACATAAAACGGGGTGCCAACGGCCTTGGCAATTTCTGGCACGGCCACGTTTTCGGCGTGCAGGACGCCGTCAATATACTGAAAATGGTTCACGGTCTAAGTTCCGTTAAAGCAGCGGGTCGAGAACGAAAGGACGCTCAGGCGTAACCTGTTTGACTTCCTGGCCATCTGCCGGGCGTTTGTTGCGCAGCTCTACCGGCGTGCTTGGCGGATCAATCGCGCCTTTACGGCCGCAACCGGTAACGACGAGGCTGACGACCAGCGTCATGCCAAGGGGAAGAAGGAAGCTACGAACCGTTTTTGAAAGCATTGGTCTGTCCAAAGGAAAAAGTTGCTCTTCTGATACAGAAAAACAGGGCGCTTGTGCACCCTGTTTCTTGTGATGCTGGTGTAACGCTAAATTGATCAGTTGCGCGCCCGCCACCAGGCGATCTGTTTGCGGACTTCAGACGGTGCCGTACCGCCAAAGCTGGTGCGGCTGGCAACCGAGGCTTCGACAGAAAGAACATCGAAAATGCCGTTGGTGATAGCCGGGTTGATGGCTTGCAATTCCTCAAGCGACAGGTCGGCGAGGTCGCAGCCCTTCTTTTCGGCCAGTGCCACAGCATGGCCGGTGGCATGGTGCGCATCACGGAACGGAAGGCCGGCTTCACGTACGAGCCAGTCGGCCAGATCGGTTGCCGTGGAGTAACCAGAACCGGCAGCTGCGCGCATTTTGTCGGTGCGGACTTCGAGGTCGCGGATCATCCCGGTCATCGCGGCAATGGCCAGTTCGAGGCTTTCTGCGGCATCGAAGACCTGTTCCTTGTCTTCCTGCATGTCCTTTGAATAGGCCAGCGGCAGGCCCTTCATCACGGTCAGCAGGGCAACCAGGGAACCGTTGATACGACCGGTCTTGGCGCGCACCAGTTCAGCAGCATCCGGGTTCTTTTTCTGCGGCATGATCGAAGAGCCGGTCGAAAATGCATCCGACAGACGGATGAAGCCGAATTGTGGTGTCGACCAGATGACGATTTCTTCCGCCAGACGCGACAGATGCGTGGCGCAGATCGAGGCGATCGACAGGAATTCCAGCGCGAAGTCGCGGTCTGAAACCGTGTCGATGGAGTTGCGGGTCGGTTCGCGGAAACCGAGTGCCTTTGCCGTCATGTGACGGTCGATCGGATAACCGGTGCCGGCAAGTGCGGCAGCACCGATCGGGCTTTCGTCCAGATGTTCGATGGCGTGGCGAACACGGGCGCGGTCACGGCCGAACATTTCGATATAGGCCATGCAGTGGTGACCGAAAGTAACAGGCTGTGCGGTTTGCAGATGCGTGAAGCCCGGCATGACGGTGTCTGCATGTTGTTCGGCGCGGTCGAGGAACGCAGCAATCAAATCCGTCAGCATGGCTTCGGTTTTCTGAAGCTCTTCCTTCACCCACAGGCGAAAATCGAGCGCGACCTGATCGTTGCGCGAACGGGCGGTATGCAGGCGTCCGGCAGCAGGGCCAATCAGGTTGGCGAGGCGGGCTTCGATATTCATATGAATATCTTCAAGCTTGCGCGAGAATTCGAACGTGCCGTTTTTGATCTCTGACAGGATTGTGTTCAGGCCTTCAGTGATCTTGTCTTTATCTTCGTGCGAAATAATGCCTTTTTCAGCCAGCATGGCAGCATGCGCCATAGAGCCGCGGATGTCCTGGGCATAAAGTTTCTTGTCGAAGCCGATGGAGGCATTTATCTCTTCCATGATTGCGGCCGGACCGGATGCGAATCGCCCGCCCCACATCTGGTTAGAGGATTTCGTGTCGTTGCCGTCAGCCATGGTTTGCCAGTCCCGGAGTATGTAGTGACAGAAAAAAGACCATTTCGCCTTCCCTCTGCCAAGCTTGTTGGAATTGCTGCCCTTGCCGGTATCATCGCCGGTGCAGGCGCGGTTTACATGAGGCATATTGGGTCTGGCAGCTCGGTTCAAGAGGCTCAGGCCAATGTCGCCGGTTTATGTGAAGGTGCAGGCGACCGTATTGCGGCGTTGACGCCCTTTTCCAAGGGGCAGGTGGCTGCGATGGCACCGGCGTCCGAGCCGCGTCCGCTCAACCTTACCTTCAAGGGGCCGGAAGGTCAGAGCCTGACGATGGCGGATTTTGCCGGAAAGACGGTGCTTTTGAACCTCTGGGCCACATGGTGTGTGCCATGTCGGGAAGAAATGCCGGCACTCAACGCTCTCGAGCAGGAGATCGGTGGGCAGGACTTTGAAGTGGTTGCCGTCAATATTGATACGGGCGGCGATGAAAAGCCGAAAACCTTCCTTGACGAATACAAGATCGGTGCGCTCGGTTACTACCGCGACAGTTCGATGGGCGTTTTTAATGTGCTGAAAAAGGAAGGTCTGGCCTTTGGCCTGCCTGCCACCCTGCTATTTGATGGCAAGGGATGTCTGCTGGCATCGATGAATGGGCCGGCTGCATGGGACAGCCCTGATGCCAAAGCCCTGATCACGGCGGCCAAGGGGCCGTGATCCAATGATATGGCGGGGGTGAATTTACCTTTTCTCCCCCGCGTAATGGCGACCTGTTAGCGGGTCGGAACCGGTGTTTCGCCACGGTAGTCATAAAAGCCACGGCCTGATTTACGACCCAGCCATCCAGCCTCGACATATTTGACCAGCAGCGGGCAGGGGCGATATTTGCTGTCTGCGAGACCATCATGCAGCACCTGCATAATGGAGAGGCAGGTGTCGAGACCGATGAAGTCTGCCAGCTGCAACGGACCCATCGGGTGGTTGGCGCCGAGTTTCATGGCGGTATCGATGGCTTCAACCGTGCCAACACCTTCGTAAAGCGTGTAGATCGCTTCATTGATCATCGGCAGCAGAATGCGGTTGACGATGAAGGCCGGGAAATCTTCGGCGACAGTGATCGCCTTGTCGAGCGAGCGGACATATCCCTTGGCGGTGTCGAATGTTTTTTCGCCGGTTGCGATACCACGCACCAGTTCCACCAGCTTCATCACCGGAACCGGGTTCATGAAGTGGATGCCCATGAACTGTTCCGGGCGGTCGGTGGCGGATGCAAGGCGGGTAATCGACAGCGACGAGGTGTTGGTCGCCAGTAGTGCCTCAGGTTTCAGAACCGGGCAAACCTGCGCGTAAATCTTGCGCTTGATGTCTTCGTTTTCAGTTGCCGCCTCGATCACCAGATCCATCGATGCGAGATCATTGATATCGGTCGAACCGCTGATCTTGGACAGCGCGTTCTTGCGGCTTTCGTCTTCCAGCTTGCCGTGACTGACCTGACGGGCCAGGTTTCCGTTGATGGTGGCAAGGCCAGCTTCAATGCCGCTTTGGCTCAGGTCGTAAATATGCACCTTGTATCCGGCCAATGCCGAAACATGGGCGATGCCACAACCCATCTGGCCCGCTCCGATAATGCCGATATTTTTCAATGTAACGGTCATGGTGCTGTTTCCTCCGGGCAAAGCGGGTGCAGTTATGCGGGCATTATATATGGGTGCAGGGATTAATAAATATTGCCGGGCAGTTTCCTGCCCGGCAATCAAGGCATAGTGCCTGTTTTCTTACAGTGCTTTTTCGAGTTCAGGCAGAGCGTCGAACAGGTCTGCCACTAGGCCGTAGTCAGCAACCTGGAAGATTGGTGCTTCTTCGTCCTTGTTGATGGCCACGATGACCTTCGAGTCCTTCATGCCAGCCAGGTGCTGGATGGCACCGGAAATACCAGCAGCAATGTAAAGCTGAGGAGCAACCACCTTGCCGGTCTGGCCAACCTGCCAGTCGTTTGGTGCATAACCGGCGTCAACAGCCGCACGCGATGCGCCAACGGCCGCACCCAGCTTGTCGGCAACCGGCAGAATGACTTCCTTGAACTTCTCAGACGAGCCGAGTGCACGGCCACCGGAGATGATGATCTTGGCAGATGTCAGTTCAGGACGATCAGACGATGCCAGTGCGTCCGACACGAAAGACGAAACGCCTGGGTTGGTCGCAGCAGCGATCGCTTCAACAGCAGCGGAACCACCGGCTGGTGCCGCAGCGAAAGATGCCGTGCGAACCGTGATGACCTTTTTGGCGTCAGTTGCCTGTACGGTCTGGATGGCGTTACCGGCATAGATTGGGCGCTTGAAGGTGTCAGCGGAAACCACTTCGGTGATTTCGGATACCTGTGCGACGTCGAGCAGAGCTGCAACGCGCGGCGCAACGTTTTTGGCCGATGCGGTCGCAGGTGCGATGATGACGTCGTAAGAGCCGCTCAGTGAAACGATCAGCGCAGCAAGCGGTTCTGCCAGCTGGTTTGCGTAGGACGCGTCGTCAGCAAGAAGCACCTTGTCAACGCCGGACAGCTTTGCAGCTTCATCGGCGGCAGCCTTAGCACCGGAGCCAGCCACCAGCACATGCACGTCGCCGCCAATCTTGGTGGCTGCCGTCAGCGTCTTGGCGGTCTGGTCGGAAAGGGTTGCGTTGTCGTGTTCTGCCAGAAGAAGAATGGCCATAATAAAATCTCCCTTATCCGTCTCTTACAATACGCCGTCGGCCTTGAGTTTCGATACCAGCTCTGCAACCGAGCCAACCTTGACGCCTGCCTTGCGGCCAGCCGGTTCTTCGGTCTTCAAAACCTTGAGGCGCGGCGCAATATCAACACCCAGATCGGTAGGGGTCTTCTTGTCCAGCGGCTTCTTCTTGGCCTTCATGATGTTCGGCAGCGACGCGTAACGTGGTTCGTTGAGGCGAAGGTCGGTGGTCACGATGGCAGGCAATTTCAGCGAAACGGTCTGCAGGCCGCCGTCGACTTCTCGAGTGACTGCAACGGAACCGTCAGCAATTTCGACCTTCGATGCGAAGGTGCCCTGACCCCAGCCGAGCAATGCCGCCAGCATCTGGCCGGTCTGGTTGCTGTCGTCATCGATGGCCTGCTTGCCGAGGATAACCAGATCCGGCGTTTCCGCATCGACTACGCCCTTCAACAGCTTGGCAACTGCCAGCGGCTCAACCGTTTCATCGGTTTCAATCAGGATTGCACGGTCGGCACCCATGGCCAGCGCCGTGCGCAGCGTTTCCTCGGCCTTGGCCGGACCGATTGACACAACGACCACTTCTTCGGCCTTGCCAGCTTCCTTCAGACGAAGAGCCTCTTCGACGGAGATTTCGTCAAACGGGTTCATCGACATTTTGACGTTGGCAAGTTCAACGCCCGTGCCATCTGCTTTCACGCGAATTTTCACGTTGTAGTCGACAACTCGTTTAACGGGCACAAGGATCTTCATGGAGCTTTCCTTCAACTTCAATCATGTGGACAGAGCATACGACCACCATATTTTCGAGTGGGCACATGGATACGCATTTTTTCCATAAATTCAACGGACCATTGCTCATGACGCCATGCGTTGGACTGATATCTGACGTTTACGTGCAGATAAGATAAAGCGGTTTGTTTTCAGCGACCCCATCGGATGCCGCCATTGGAGCGCTGATTTTGCGACACCGGTATTGTTTTTACATCATCGGTCGTGTGTTTGACTGCCTTTGGCGTGACAATTGTCCGGTCAAACAGCGGCACGCCTTTGCGTCGCATGACCAAAACCAGGATGCTGCCAGCCAGAATACCGCCGACATGCCCGGCCCAGGAGACGTTATCGTCCATGCCTGCAGCCAGCATCAGAAACTGTTGGCCGATCCACAGCGCGAGTGGAATAAAGGCCGGTAGCGGAAGCGGGATACGAAACAACACTAGCACCCAAACACGGACTTTCGGATGCAGTAGAAAATAGGCGGCAACAATCCCTGACACGGCTGCAGATGCGCCGATCAGCGGACCTTCCGACATGGGCGCGACCAGACCATGGAACAGGGCGCCTGCCGCAGCGCAAAGCAGATAGAACAGCAGAAACCTGACATGGCCGAGCGCATCTTCAACATTGTCGCCAAACACCCATAAAAACACCATGTTACCAGCGAGGTGCCAGAAATCTGCGTGCAGGAACGCGTAGGTGATCAAGGTGGCGTCATCGGGTATCATCTGCAATGCAGGCTCCAGATGCGCATAGTCGAACACCACTGCTGGAATGAAGCCAAGCCCCATGGCCGCGCGACCGAAGGTTTCGTCTGAAACCAACGCACCGGTCACAAGCCAAACAATTGTATTGATGACGATCAGCGAAATCGTGACGTATTGGGTTTTGATGTGCTTGAGGGAGTTCGAATCATGCAACGGTATGAACATCGATTTTCCTCTGATGCATGATCATTTTCAGCGGTTTTTGCCCGGTACCCAAAGAATATCGGCAGCGCCTCCGTCATTGGTGAAACGCGCTGCCACGAACAGAAAATCGGAGAGACGATTGATGTATTGCAGTGCCGCCGGGCTTACCGTTTCGCCATCGGTAAAAGACAGCTCCACGATTTGCCGTTCTGCGCGGCGGGAAATGGTCCGCGCCAGATGCAGATAGGCCGATGCCGGTGAACCGCCGGGCAACACGAATGAGGTGAGCGGTGAAAGGCTTGCATTCAATGCGTCGATTTCGGTTTCAACGCGGGTCACCTGGGCTGCGATGATCCGCAGCGGTTCATAACCCAGCGGCTCTCCCGTATCCGGCGCGGCAAGGTCGGCCCCCAGATCGAAAAGATCGTTCTGGATGCGCATCAGCATGGCATCCAGTTCGGGAAATGCCTTGGTGTGCAGGCGTGCCATGCCGATGGCCGAATTGGTTTCGTCCACCGTGCCGTAGGTCTCAACACGCAGGTCGTCCTTGCGGCGGCGTGGTCCAGACACCAGAGCTGTGGTGCCCTTGTCGCCGGTGCGGGTGTAAATTTTGTTCAGCTTGACCATGTTTTTCCTGTCTTAACGCCCGCCGCCGGTAATCCACAATGTCAGCATGATCAGCGCAATGGCCAATGCCTGAAGAACCAGACGCAGTTGCATCAGCTTGTTGGATTTGTTGCCATCCGTTCCCTTGAGCATGTTGAACAGGCCACGGATCAGCACGAGAACGACAAGTCCCATGACGATGAGGGCAAGAACTGTTGTGAACCCCGACATGATTTTATCCTTGTTGTTTCCCTGAGGTGCCGTGCGTTTGATACGCATCATCATTTCAAGTTTTCGCAATGCACATTGCGAAACTCTGCTTTGAATTTCCGTTTCTGGCTAGTCGAACTTGCGCAGCAGCCGATAGAACATGTCGGCGGGTAATATCCTCTTCAAAAACGCACCCTGTTTGGCTGGAACGGTAACAAGATAATGCGGCCTCGGTCTTGTTGCGGTCAAGGCATGCTTGAGCACTTTATAGACTGCTTCAGGACCAAGCTTATGCTTGTTAACCGGACCTGTTCCGTCCAGGCGCGCCAGTTGTCTTTCGTACTGCGCCGCATGCGCCGAGTTCTTCAGGTCGATATTGGCCTCGATATGCGAAAGGGCGGTAGCGGTAAATTTTGATGCGATTGGTCCCGGTTCGATCATGCTGACATGGATGCCGCTGCCTTCCAGTTCCATGCGTAAGGTTACACCCAGTCCCTCGAGTGCGAATTTTGAAGCGGTGTAGGCGCCACGATAGCGATATGGCACAAGGCCGAGAATGGATGAGCAATGCACGATGCGGCCCTTGCCCTGCCTGCGCATGAAGGGAATGACGCGGCAGGTCAGGTCATGCCAGCCAAAAACATTGGTTTCAAACTGGCGGCGTAGCGTATCAACCGAGAGGTCTTCCACTGCGCCGGGCTGGCCATAGGCACCGTTGTTGAACAGCGCATCGATGCGTCCGTTAGTGCGGGCGGCAACCGTGTCGACCAGCGCCGCGATCGATGTGGGTTCGGTATAGTCCATCAGGAGGGTTTCAATGCCCTGGTTTTCCAGCGCCGCCATATCCTCAGTTCTTCGGACAGTGGCAAAAACCCGCCAACCATCGTCTTGCAGCGCTGTCGCGCAATGGGCGCCAATGCCGGAGGAGCAGCCTGTAATGATGATAACCGGTTTGTCTGTCATGCCTCTTCCCTGTACAAAGCGATGCTGATTTCCCATATTCGCCACTAAGTTACAATCAGCATGCATGAATCAGGAGGTGACATGTTCGCCACTCTGCGACTGGCCTACAAGGTTGCCTTTGACGCCTACTTCCATTTTGCGGAGGATGACGGCTGGGCAATGGCAAGTCACGTGGCATTGTCTATTTTGCTGGCGCTTTTTCCGTTCCTGATTTTCGGGACGGCATTGGCCGGTTTCCTTGGCGCGGACAGTTTTTCGGAAACAGCTGTTCATCTGATTTTTGATACCTGGCCGGAGGCGATTGCCGCACCCATTGCGGCCCAGGTGCAGCAGGTCCTGACCATTCCGCGCGGGGGACTGCTGACAGTTTCGGTGCTGGCTGCCGCCTACTTTGCGTCTAACGGGGTAGAGGCGCTGCGCATATCGCTCAACCGCGCCTACCGCGTGTCCGAAACGCGCTGGTGGTATGTAACCCGTCTGTGGAGCCTTTTTTATGTGCTAATGGCGGTCATCATCTTTGCTGCAATCAGCACGGTGCTGGTGGCGGTGCCGGTGGCTCTGGCTTTCGCGGAAGTGCGCTTTCCGTGGATGACCGATTTTCTCAGTACTATCTCCAGCCTTGGTGTTTACGGAACTATCATCGTTCTATTTACCGGCTTGGTGATTGCACATCTATGGCTTCCAGCGGGCAGGCGGCGTTTGCTGGATGTGCTGCCGGGCATCGTGCTGACATTGCTGTTCTGGGTGGCTGGCGCGCTGCTTTTTGCTTCCTATCTTGCCACCTTTGCAAATTACACCGCCACCTATGCCGGTCTGGCGTCGGTGATGATCGTGCTGGTGTTTCTCTACATGATTGGGGTGATCTTTATGCTGGGTGCGGAGGTCAATGCCGCGCTGATGAAGTATCAGGTCCGCCGCATCATCAAGCGGACAATCAACGGCAAAACAATCAAGGAAAGTTCAGAGCCCGACCAGGCTGCGGACATCTAATGGTGTTTTGCCGGCTGCGCGCAACGTTGCCAGTCCGGTGCTGCCCTGGCTTTTGGAAAGTTTGCGTCCGTCGTTACCCAGAATAAGCCTGTGGTGATGGTAGCGTGGTGCTGGAAGGCTCAGCAGTTGCTGCAAGAGCCGATGAATGGCGGTGGCATGATAGAGATCCATTCCGCGGACCACGTCGGTGATGCCCTGCAACGCGTCATCGACCACAACGGAGAGGTGATAACTGGATGGCGCATCCGAACGCGATAGCACAACATCGCCCCACTGGGCCGGATCGGCCTTGATTGTTTGATGCTGGCCGCTACCGAACTCGTCCCAGAATAATGGTTCATCAAGCTGGGCAATGGCATTTTTCATGTTCAACCGCCATGCAAAGAGGGCGTTTGCTTCGAGGCGACTTTGTCGCTCGGCCGATGATCGCTGTTTATCGCTATCAGGGTAAAGCGCCCCGCCGTCCGGATCGCGTGGCCATGGCGTGCCACCTGCCTCTGATGCCTTGACGATTGCCTTCACTTCGCCGCGCGTCAGAAATGCCGGATAGGCAAGATCCATGGCAACAAGTTTTTCCAGTGCAAGTCGGTAGTCGTCGAAATGCTGCGACTGGCGCCGGACAGGTTGTTCCCACGTCAGACCAAGCCAGGAAAGATCGTCGTAAATGTCCTGTTCAAACTGCGGAGTGCAGCGGGTCTGATCGATATCCTCTATGCGCAGCAGAAAACGACCCAGGTTTTTTCTCGCCATATCGGCATTCATGAAGGCAGAAAGGGCATGACCCAGATGCAATGGCCCATTGGGGCTTGGAGCAAAACGGGTAACGCAATTTTGACGTGGCAGATCAGACATGATCTCTACAGGCATTATTTTTTTCTGTTTGCCAAGGGTCGGTGGACGTGTTGACCCTAGGCCCTCTAATAGGTTGTGGTTTGACTGGGAAATTCGATGACGGTTATTCGTGGGGATGACGATATTACCAACGGGCTTACGGCCCTGTTTGTGCTTGATCCATCCTTAAGCCTTATTGCCAGCCGGTGTGGACCGGTGCCGCTACGTCTCAGCGAACCCGGCTTTGCCGGTCTTGCCAGTATTGTCGTGTCTCAGATGGTATCACGTGCCAGTGCTGATGCGATCTGGGGTCGGATTGTCGCGGGGACGCAGGTGATGACCGCGGACCGATATCTGGCTGTTCACCCGGATATTGCCGCCGGTTTTGGCCTTTCCCGTGCCAAAGCGCAGACCTTGCAGCGTATTGCCACGGCGGTTGCCGAAGGTGGTCTGGATCTTGAAGCTTTGAGCCAGATTGATGCCGCGACTGCGATGGCCGAATTGACCGCCGTCAAAGGAGTAGGGCCATGGACGGCGCAGGTCTATCTTATGTTCTGCGGTGGCCATGCGGATATTTTTCCGGCCGGGGATGTGGCTTTGCAGGCTGCGGTTGCTCATGCGCTGGACATGGAGGCGCGCCCGACCGCTCGTCAACTGGCTGTTTTGTCAGAAAAATGGTCGCCCTGGCGCTCGGTGGCGGCCCGGCTTTTCTGGTCTTATTACGCTGCAATAACCCGGCGTGAGGCGCTGCCAGTCGCCTGAAATCTGCCTTTCTTTGAGCGCTTCATTTATAGGCTTCACAATACTGTAACAACAGACCTAATATACACAATGCAGATGCCGAATCGATCAGGAGAAGCCCTTGACGATTGCAGTCTCCCCACAGGCTTTGCCAGCGCTCGTTCTGAACGCTGACTACAGGCCACTGAGTTATTATCCCTTGTCGCTCTGGTCATGGCAGGACGCGATCAAGGCGGTTTTTCTAGATCGTGTGAATATCATAGCAGAGTATGATCACTCGGTTTCATCGCCGAGTTTCTCGATACGATTACCGAGTGTCATAAGCCTCAAAACCTATGTGCAACCGGCCAGAAACCCTGCCTTTACCCGCTTTAATGTCTTCTTGCGCGACAAGTTCCAATGCCAGTATTGCGGCTCTCATGACGACCTGACATTCGATCATGTTATTCCGCGTGCGCATGGTGGTGAAACAACATGGCTGAACGTCGTTGCGGCGTGTTCACCATGTAACCTGCGCAAAGGCAGTAAATTGCCGAAACAGGCTGGCATGCTTCCGCACCAGAGACCCTACCAGCCAACCGTGCAGGACCTGCATAATAATGGACGGTTGTTCCCGCCCAATTACCTGCATGAAAGCTGGATGGACTATCTTTACTGGGATACCGAGCTTCAGCCTTGATGAAGCCGGTTCCCGGTCAGATCTTTTTGCGGGTTGCGCCGAAGAAGGCGATTGCGGCCAGCGCTACGCTTGCAATCACGTTCCAGCCCGCAAACGACAGACCAAGCACGCGCAATGCTGCGGTGTTGCACGAAGGCGCCTTGATGGCGTTGAGATCGCTCAACAGGCTGCCGGCATTGGTTGTGATCGATGGTGCGCCGCTGGCGCAGGTCGTCGGACCTTCCCAGAAACCCCATTCAACGCCGGAATGATAAACGCCCATGCCAGCGCCGATCAGCATCGCAATACCAATCAGCACGAGAAATGTTTTGACGGTCCATGAGGGCAGCTTCAGAAGGCTTGCGAGGATGGCGAGAATGCCGAGCGGAATGGCGTAATAATAGGGATCACGCTGCAAGAGGCAAAGCGCGCACGGCGTGTAGCCGCCAATGTGCTGAAAGCCAAGCGCCGAGCCGACGGTGAAGATCATGCCTGCGGTGACCAGAACGGAAGAAATGGTAAGACCGGATTGCGCGGATTGTGTCTGTGCCATGGATTTCACTCTTGCTTTGGTATCTGCGTGATGAAAATTGCCCACGCATAAGACAGAAAAGGAGGGGTATATGGGTGCCGTCCTGCCCGGCCTCATGCTGTAACCTGTAATCCAGTACATGCGGGAATGTAAATGTGGTGAATGTTCCGCTCGACACGGTGATCAAGCAAAGTTTCGTGAATTGCTGATTTTTGTAAAAACCGGTTGACCGGAACCGGTTCATTCGTATAGTCCGGCGCCATACCACAGGACTTCGCTCCTGTTGCCCCTTTGGCGGAATTGGTAGACGCGCCTGACTCAAAATCAGGTTCCGAGAGGAGTGCTGGTTCGATTCCGGCAAGGGGCACCAAAATCTTCACATCGATGATTTGATAAAGATTGCCGCAGGAACGAATTCCTGTTCGGCACGATACCTGTTTTTCGCGCCTAGTTCTTTGGTCTAATGCTATATTGCTGCATCGCAGCATAAACTTGCGCATCGCAGCAATCCGGGTGTATAGCCGTCTTATGGCGCGGCAAAATATCGCATCTCATACCTCCGCGCGCCTCATCTCCAGATAATTACGAATTGGAGTTACTGTGAATAAGATGTCATCAAGTCCGGCTGGTGCTCCAGTCCTGGACCAGAAAACCCGTTTGAAATCCATTATTGGCGGTTCCGCAGGCAATCTCGTCGAGTGGTATGACTGGTATGTTTATTCGGCCTTTACGCTGTATTTTGCGCCGATCTTCTTTCCCTCCGGCAACCAGACCGCCGAATTGTTAAGCGCGGCGGCCGTTTTTGCGGTCGGCTTCCTGATGCGCCCGATCGGTGCCTGGTTCATGGGAACCTACGCAGACCGCAAGGGCCGCAAGGCGGGCCTCACGCTGTCGGTGACGCTGATGTGTCTCGGTTCGTTGTTGATTGCTATTACGCCCGGCCACGAGACCATTGGCATTGCGGCGCCAGCCATTCTGGTATTTGCACGTCTGTTGCAGGGCATCAGTGTTGGTGGTGAATATGGCGCAAGTGCCACCTACCTCAGCGAGATGGCGGGCAAGAACCGTCGCGGCTTTTTCTCAAGCTTCCAATATGTCACGCTGATTTCCGGTCAGTTGCTGGCGCTGGCGGTTCTCTTGGTTCTTCAGCGTGTGCTGACGCCGGAACAGCTCAGCTCGTGGGGCTGGCGTATCCCATTCCTGATTGGCGGCTTCCTCGCCATTGCGGTGTTTTACATCCGTCGTGGTCTGGTTGAGACGCAGTCTTTTGAAAATGCCAAGGCTGATACGGCTGAAAAGCCGAAGTCCAGTGGCTGGGCCCTGTTCCGCCATTATCCGCGTGAAGCGTTGATGGTTATGGCACTGACATCCGGTGGTACATTGGCCTTTTATGCCTACACGACCTACCTGCAGAAGTTCCTCGTCAATACGTCGGGCTTCAGCAAGGAAAGTGCGACGGAGATTACCACAGCTGCTTTGTTTGTGTTCATGCTGTTCCAGCCTGTCGCGGGTGCGCTTTCCGACAAGATCGGTCGCAAGCCGCTGATGGTCGGGTTCGGTGTGCTCGGTCTGTTGTGCACCTATCCGATTTTCTCGACTTTGGCTGTAACGACAAATGCCTTTGCAGCATTCGCTCTGGTTCTTGCGGGTCTGTTGATCGTCACCGGTTACACCTCGATCAATGCCGTCGTTAAGGCGGAACTGTTCCCGGCGCACATCCGTGCACTCGGCGTTACGCTTCCTTACGCGCTGGCCAATACGGTGTTTGGCGGTACGGCAGAGTTCGTAGCCTTGAAGTTCAAGCAGATCGGCCATGAAGAGTGGTTTTTCTGGTACGTCACGATCATGATTGGCCTATCGCTGATCGTTTACATCCGCATGCGCGACACCAAGCATACGAGCCATATCCAAGAGGATTGATCGCCGCCGTATCGCTTGAACAACAAAGCCCCGCAGCCTGTCGTGCGGGGCTTTTTTATGTGTGGTTTGGCATGGCAGCGCTTCAGTTGGTCTGGTCGTTGCGCACCACGCGCCAGTCGGGTTTTCCAAGGTTATGCGGCCATGGATGGACGTCCTTGTCGTTGAAATAGACGACTTCTTCCAGCTTGGGGAACTCGCTAGTTTTCAACGTTACGTCGTTCATCCAGGGTTCGATGTAGGCATCATTGCCTTCATAACCCAGTTCGGCGACCCATATCGGTTTGTTGTATTTTTCCACCAGACTGTATCCCTTTTTGAGGGATTGTCCGAAGGTCCACGGGCCGCCATGTTCGATTTTGTCGAAGGCTTCGAGACCGAACACTGACAGCCCTACAAAGTCGACATAGTTGTCACCGGGATAATAGGCCTGCAGGCCGTCTTCACCCTTTGGCGACCACATCAGTTTGGCATTGGGTGCCTCCTTGCGCACGATATCCATCATGTGGCGGTAGGCAGTGATGTAGTCATTGGGTGCCCAGCCGGACCACGAGAAGCGGCCGGATTTATCTTCCATTTCCTGGCCCCAGCGAATGATGACAGGGCTTTTCATTTGCGAGACCATGCGGGCAATGGCGTGCATGTTTTCGTCATACCCGCCTTGCAGGATTTTCCGCCGCAACTCATCGGAGGTGAGGCGCCAGCTGACGTCCCACGACCAGGGTTCAACGGTAATCAGCACATTGCGTTTGCGTTCCAGCGCATAGGCATCGGCCGTTTTCAGACTATCCAGATCCACGTCTTCCCAGGGCAGGAAGAGGTGTTCGGTTGCTACACCCTGTTGCTGACCAAAGTCGCCATGTGGATCATAGGCACCGAACTTTATGCCATCGGCATGCAGTGTCGGGCGTTTGTCTGTGATGGAACGCAAGGTGGCTGCTGTCATGCCTGCAGCATTTTGTGCCTGTGACTGGACCACCGGGTAGGCCGCGGCGGAAAACAGGATTGCTATAGCCGCTGCGGACAGGATTTTTTTGTTCAGCTTCTTCATGGCTTTCTCCTCTCCAACTATTTTTTGACTGACATGACCTGTTTGGCCGCCAACGCCTGAACGGTTACGCTGTCGGTGTTCACAAGTTTCGAAAATTCATCGCTTGCTCTGGGTTTGGCACTGCGAAACACGTACCAGTCTCCCATTGGCAAACGCTTCTGGTAGATGACATTGCCAAGCCTGCCATGGGAAAAACATGTCCTTGCCTTGGCGGCCTTGCCGTCCGTCGTCCAGGTGGCGTTCATGCACATCTTGCCGAGGTTATCGACAGACCATGTGCCTTCGCCGATGGACTTCTTGCCGTTTTCTTCGGTCATTGCGGTAAAGCGCCGACCTTGCGAATCAAACCGTCCGCCGCCACTTGGCCAGCGCCAGGTTTTGTCCTTGTACATATTCACCACTTCCGATGCTGTCAGAAGCTGTGGGGATTTTTTGACCTCTTTTGCGGCAAGCGCCAGACTTGGTGTCAGCATGCTCATGCTGAGCAGAAGGACTGGAAGCCTGAGGTTTTTGATTATAGTTTTCATGACAGTCTTCCTTTCTCGAGGGACCCATCCTGTCTGGCCTTGGCCAGCATGATGATTCCGTATTGTGGTGGAGTGGGCTGCGGCTTTACCTGCACTTCCTGTTCAGGTTGGATGCCGTGCCATTTCACCCGGAATTTCATCTTTATGGTCTTGGTACCACCAACGCCTGCACCGGAAGCGTTGAAGCGGGTTTCGGTAAAGCTGACATAGGGTTGGCCGTGCGACAGCGCTTCCAGGCCACCAAGGCCATGGGTGTTGAGTTGCACCACCCCGCTGGCAATGATGATGAAGGAAGACACTGTTGCGAGTGCATTGCCCCATGTCCGCGGCAATACCGAGAGGCTGTTTTCCGAAGCGTGCCGGAACATCAAAAGCAGAACGAGGAAGGCGTAAACCGTCACGTTCATGGCTGCGAAAATGTAAAAGCCCTGTGTGCTGCGGCTGTCCGGCGCGAGCATCATGGCGAGCGCTGTGAAGCCAGCCAGCACTATGTAGGGTGCGACGATGCGCAGCGGCAGGCATCCGGCCTTTTCGCCACCTTTCGGTGTGATGCGAAAATCCACGAAAGAACCGTTCATCCTGTCACGGATGGCGACTAGGCAGCCTGCCAGCGACCAGGGCCAACGCAGGAACAGGAAGGCAAATGTTTCCCAGCAAAACGGCCGTGCATCATGCGGCCTGAAGGTTCCGGTTGCCCGCCAGAAGAAGGTGAACACCGTCAGCATCAAGATTGAAGGCAGGAAATGCAGCATGAATTCCGGGTAGCTGACATTGACCAGTGGACGGCCTGCGAGAAGGGCGATAACCGGCATGACGAACATGACTGCCATGACAACGGAAAACAGCGGATACCACATCTGCGAAAACAGAAACTGAAATTGCAGTTTGGCTGGCAGTGCCGGCACATAGTCCTTCGAATACTGCAGAAGAATAGTAACCAGACTACGCGACCACTGGAATTCCTGCACGGCAAGATCTGTGAAGGTTGAAGGCCCGTCACCATGGGCAATAGCGTTCAAGGCATGCACTCCACGCCAGTCACCCGCATTCATCAGTAAGGTGGTGGAATGGTCTTCTGCCAATTCAGGCCCAAGGCCACCCACTTGACGCAAGGCTTTGGTGCGCACGGCATAATGTGAGCCGATACATAGAGGTGCCCAGCCGTTATTATAACCGGTCTGGAATGCGCCATGCAGGCCGGCCTCGACGTATAGCCTGCCGCGTGCCGCCCAGCTTTCGTCGGCATTGGCATCACAAATGCTGGGTGCCGACACATAACCGACCGCGGGATCCGCAAAAGGCTTCAGGATTTCGTGGAGATAGTCCGGTTCCGGTACATGGTCCGCATCGAACTGCGCCACGAAGTCATAACGGGCATACCCATAATGATCGTAGAAATAGGCGAGGTTGCCTTCCTTGCAGCGTGTGCGGCGCGGCCATTGTGCACGGTGATAGGCTTCCACACCCTTGCGGGTGGAAATAAACACACCATGTTCGCCGCACCAGCGGCTGGTTTCCGGTGTTGGATCTTCATCGGCCAGCCAGACGTCGTATTCTATCGGTATTTTCTGTTCGAGCATGGCCAGCATGGTTTTTTTGACCACCGAGAAGGGCTCTGATGGAGCCTTGGTCACCACCATGGCAACACGCCCCTCGGGCAAGGGTGCCTCCGGTTTGACGGCTTTGGCGTTGAGGAAAATCAGCACGAAATAGGCAGGCAGGATGGTGACGTAGAACACCGAGACGCTGACGGCGATGAAATAGGGCATCGACAGCATGTGGTCAGTATCCAGCCACCAGCCCCAGAAATAAACCAGGGTTACCAGCCAGCCTGCGATACCCAGCAGATAGGCAATACGGTTCCACCCGGTGAAGACCGGGTCGAACAGCGCGTCGGACACCCTGGCATGGACCTTATGTTTGGCCTTTTGGGTGTTAACGGTCGTGGTGAACTGTGTCGTGCTCATCGGCTGGTCTCCAGTCCGAATGTCGGTGCAGCAGTGCGGATGATCGTTTCAATGTCCGAGCGTGATGGTGTGAAGCCAAGCACGGCTTTGGCGCGACCAATATCTGCAAATAGTGAGGGGGGATCACCGGCGCGACGCGGGCCGTATTGGACAGGTACCTGCTGGCCCGTTACTCGGTGGATGGCGCCGACGATTTCGGCAACCGATGCGCCACGGCCAGAGCCAAGATTGACGCGCAGGGTCTCGCCACCACCGACAAGATAACGGATGGCTGCGAGATGAGCGTCAGCCAGATCGCTGACATGAATGTAGTCACGCACGCAGGTTCCGTCTTGCGTGTCGTAATCATTGCCGAACACATCCAGCTGCGGAACTTTGTGGGCGGCGGCCAGAAGCGCACGTGGCACAAGGTGGGTTTCTGGCTCATGCCGTTCGGAAAGCTCTCCGCCCGGGTCGGCCCCTGCGGCATTGAAATAGCGCAGGGCGACAAACCGCAGGCCATAGGCTGCGGCATAGTCTTCCAAAGCCATTTCAAAAATCAGCTTGGTACGACCGTAAGGATTGACCGGAATTTGTGGCGTTTCCTCACGGATCGGCAGGATTTCCGGAATGCCATAGGTGGCGCAACTGCTGGAAAAGACCAGTCCTTCGACATGGTGGTCCATGCAGGCTTCCAGCAGTGTCAGGCTACCGGCCACGTTGTTGCGGTAATATTTGCGCGGGTCGGTTACCGATTCCCCGACATAGGCATTGGCAGCGCAATGGATGACGTGGGAAGGGGCAAACTCGGAAAGCGTTGCCCGCAACTTGCTGTGATCGGCAATGTCAGCCGTGATCAACGGTCCCCAGCGCACAGCATCGCTGTGGCCGGTGGACAGGTTGTCATAAGCCACCGGCACCATGCCGGACAGCGATAACGCCTTGCAGATATGGCTTCCTATGAAGCCGGCTCCGCCTGTGACAAGGATGTAGCGGGGCATCTCATACGGCCTCCGCCATTTTTTTTCCGCTGAGCAGCGCATCGAAATAGTGGATGGTCTTTGCGAGGCCATGTTCAAGATTGACGCGGGGTTGCCATCTCAGCTCTTCTTTGGCGCGGGTAATATCCGGCCGGCGTTGTTGCGGGTCATCCACTGCGGCTGGCAGGTGTATGATGCGTGAACTGGAGTTGGTCATGGCAATGACGATGTCTGCCAGTTGCCGCACCGGAATTTCTGCAGGATTACCAATGTTGATCGGGCCACAGCATTCCGGGCTTTTAACCGAGAAGCGCAGGAAACCTTCAATCAGGTCATCCACATAGCAGAAGGAACGGGTTTGTTTGCCGTCGCCATAGATGGTGATGTCCTTGTTCTGCAGGGCCTGCACAATGAAGTTGGAAACAACACGACCATCGTCCTGGCGCATGCGCGGGCCATAGGTGTTGAAGATGCGACCAACCTTGATATCGACGCCAAAATTGCGGTGATAATCGAAGAACAGCGTTTCAGCGCTGCGTTTTCCCTCATCGTAGCAGGCACGCGGGCCGATGGGATTGACGTTGCCGAAGTAGGTTTCCGGCTGCGGGTTGATAAGGGGGTCGCCATAGACCTCCGATGTGGAGGACTGGACAACTGTTGCACCGGTGCGACGTGCCAGTTCCAGCACGTTCAGGGCACCGATCACATTGGTCAAAAGCGTGCCTACCGGATCCCTCTGGTAATCAGGTGGTGATGCAGGCGACGCAAAATTGAAGATGACAGATACATCGAGATCATAGGGGTTGCGCACGTCGTGCTCCACCACGGTCAAACGATTATTGGATGTAAGATGTTCAATATTGGTGCGTCTGCCGGTGGAGAAGTCGTCGAGGCAGACAACCTCATGGCCGCATTGCAAAAGCCGTTCGCACAGGTGCGAACCGAGGAAACCTGCGCCGCCATTGACAAGCGCACGAAGACCCGGCTTCCAGTTTGAATAGATATTGACGTTGGAATCATTGTCATCGGGAACGAACTTACGCATTACACACACTCCTTCCTACCAGGAAACTGCAGTGCCGTTTCCGTGTAGTTGTGTCGCTCGTTTTGATTTTTTGAAATTCCGGCGGTTTTATTACTTGTTGTTGTCGGCCGCCTGTACTTGATTCATGTCCTTTTTTTATTGTTTTAAGAATATCATATTTTATAGTTTGCTTTCGTCAATGCGAAATTTCTAAAATATTACAATTGATTACCGCGGAAATACATTGATTAATCCCATTGTGTGCGTATTTTTAACTATGCCAACATAATGCCTTTCTTATCAAGCAAGAGCGCAAGCCTCACTCAATCGAATGAGGTTAGGGTAGCGTGCGTGCCGAGCCTGAAACGGCGTTCGGTGTACTGGCCATCGGAAGCGATTGTGTGTGGTGTGACATGCTTGCCTTGGTCAGAGGTGCATGAGTCAAATATCAACACGAGTGTGTTTGACGGGCTGTTTGCCGCAAACGCATCGCAGCTGGCCGCGCTTTGCGGCATTGGGGACAAATATGTCTATTATTCATCACCGCACCGGGGCATTGAACCCTGCGCGCCTTGCCAAAATGGCGTGCTCTATTGCCGTTGTTGCTTTTTCCGTTGCGTCCTGTTCCGCCGTCGAGACCCCGCTTCTGTCCGATAACAGCGCACCGAAAATCCAGAACGAAGTCAGTCATCGCGTTTCCGCACCGAAGAAGTCCTATGCCTATGACAAGGCGTCTGTCACGCTGGTCTCAAGCGTTGAAGCGGAGGGCGAGCCTGCTGTTGCCGTTACCAAGGTCAATGATCTCGGTTCATCGCCTTATACCTGCTCGCCGAGCGGTTTTGGCCAGAAGGCTCGCTGCTACCTGCGCTAATATCTGCTTCTGTCAGGCATAACGTGGTGTCGCGGCTCAATGTTGCTTCACAAAAAGCTCATTGAGCCGCGATGAGCTCAGGAGAGTTTCGTACAAAAGCAAACTGCAACTTTTGTACGACGACGCTCAGTTTTTCCATTCGTGATGGGTCATTTCTGCATGGTCGAATGCGAAGAAGCGTGATGCGGCTTCCGTGCGGTTACGCACATGCATCTTCTTATAGATGTTTCGCACATGTACTTTGACGGTATTTTCCGACAGATGCAGCTTGTCCGCGATGATCTTGTTCTGGGTTCCCTTACACAGAAGATCCAGAATTTGGACTTCCCGTGTCGTGAGGCCGTTGAAGTCATGGTGGTGCTGCTTTGCAGCCGACGCCAAGCCAATGGGCGTGCCGGCATGCGGCATGGAATTGGTTGGTGACTTGGTCTCAACAAGACGTCCAAGCAGCGCGGACGGGAAATGTTCTCCGCCCTTGATCAACAGATCGACTGCGGCCATGAATACATCAAGCCTCAGGCTGAGTGGCAATACGCCATCAATGATCCGTGTTTCAACCAGCTGTTTGAGATAGGATTCCAGCATGCCGACGGCATCAATAACGAGGCCGATCGATGCTGAAGGATGTTTTTCCCGGATGTTGTTCAGGGCATCTTGCAACTGCTGGCCAGCAATTCTGTACAGCAGGACCAGTTTCACATCGGATGTATACCCGTCTTCGATTGCTTGTGGTTGGTTAATGCTGATGACATTACACATGGGGAACTTTTTGCCGAGTGCCTCAACCAGGCATTCGGAAAACAGATCCGCATCCGCGATTAAAAGTAATGTCTGGTTTGTTACTGATGTGTTGTTTATGCGTTCTGCATGAGTTATTCTAGAAGATACCATGAACATTTACGCCTCCCTGAGCGATACGCATTTTTTACTTTCTTATTGTGTTTTTTATTTCGAATCCGCGAAATGATGCATGTCCATTGTTATTAATCACTTGTTAATTATGCTAATATGAAAACCTCATTAAAGAAATGACCCGAAATGATTAGGTGATTAAAATTTTGTAAACGTGATTAACGTGCCGATATTTCAAGATTTTTAATTTTGTGGTGAGTCATCGGGTAAATTGGAAATTCAAGGTTTGGTATTTTTGATATATGAAATTACGGGTTGTATTTTATATGGGTAATGAGTTTTTTGCGCTAATATGAGCGCTTGAGAATGGTTTTCTCTGCCTGATTTTTATTTTTCGGCTGTCGCGTGAAATTCTTTTACTTGATGAAATTTGCTCTGAAGTCGCGCTTGCGAAGTTTTCTTTAAGTTTAAATAGAATACCTCTTTTTCTCCGGCGCTGTCCGATTCCATGAATTCAAGGCGTTTTGAGTTCTACGCTCCGGCCATTTGGTTGGGGATTGCTGGCGCTTGGTCTGTGCCTTACCCGGCGCTGTTGTCCGGTGTTTTCTGCTTCAATATTTTGGTGGTTTAGGGAATATGCATTTAGGTCACATTCAACCACACAAGTTGCGATAATTTGTTTTTGACTTGTAAATTTTTGTTGTTTTCATTTCCCGTTATGCGATGATTTACAAAAGAAATTGCGGCCCTTTGAGAGTCCAATTTATGGAAAATTTGTAAAATCGGTACAGCAGCATGAAGTTTGAAGTCGACAGATTAATGATCGTTGCGGATGATTTGACGGGTGCGCTGGATTCCGCTGCTCCTTTTGCCGCTCATGGTTATTCCGTTGCGGTCGTTACCGATCAGGCTGCGTTGGGTGAGGCCGTTGCTGGCGGCGCAGATGTGGTTGCCGTGACCACCCGCAGCCGGGAAATTGCACCGGGTGAAGCCGCCAACCGTGTGGCGCTGGCGCAAAAACAGCTGGTCAGCCGCATGGCGCTGCTGAAAAAGGTCGACTCACGGCTGAAAGGCAATGTCGAGGCCGAGATTTCAGCGCTTGAGTTCGAGCGTGCAGTTGTTTTGCCTGCCATTCCCGAGTTTGGTCGGGTTGTGACCAATGGCATGATCAGCGGTTTTGGTGTTGAAACACCTATCGCCATTGCTGGTCGGCTGGGGGCCGTTGCTGAAAGATCGATCATTCCAGACACCAGCACCGTTGAGGCGATGCAGGCGGCATTGGGTCTTTTGCAGGAAAATGATCTTTTGGTCGGGGCATTGTCGCTGGCAAATGCGCTTGCGGCACAATCGGGTCGCCCGCGACAGGACAGTGTCGGCGTGAAAGGCAACAAGCTGCTGATTGCCATCGGGTCGCGCGATCCGATTACCGTTTCCCAAGTTGGTACCTTGCGCGACGCGGCTTCTCATCTGAATTACATTGCTGCGCCAGGTGGTGCTGTTTCGGAAACAGCCGTTGCTGCCGCGCCACTTTCATCGGCGCTCACACTTATTCAGGCGGTTGACGGTGCAACGGAACTGTCGTCCGTTGAAGTCGCGGACAATCTTGCAACATCGGTTGCGGCGCTTGATGCGGGTTATGACACTTTGCTCCTGTCGGGCGGTGCTTCGGCGGAAGCCTATTTCGACAAGCAGAGTATTCGCATTTTGACCTTGCTGGGTGAAATCATGCCAGGTTTGCCCGTTGCCAAATATGGCGATCGTCATTTCATCACCAAATCGGGCGGTTTCGGCGATGCGGAAACGCTGGTGCAGGTGGCGGAGAAAATTCTCGGACATGAAGGCGTGAAATAATGCGGACAGTGGAGCAGATTTCACATCGTAAAAGCCTCAGCGAGGTGGTGTTTGAACGGCTGAAACATGCCATCAAATCCGGCGCCTATCAGAGCGATGAACGATTGCCCACCGAACATGAATTGGCGGCGGAATTTGAGGTTTCCCGCCCCGTTGTGCGTGATGCCCTGAAGAAGTTACGCGATCTTGGGCTTGTGTATTCGCGTCAGGGGGCTGGCAGTTTCGTGCGCATACAAGGGGTCAAGCAACCCCTTGGGTTCGGGCCACTGGAAAATATTGCCGATCTGCAGAACTGTTATGAATTCCGCATTACCGTGGAACCGGAAGCGGCGGCCTGCGCTGCCGAACGGCACAGCGACACGCAGATCCGGGTCATTCGCCTGGCGCTTGAGGCGTTGCAGGATGCAACGAGCCGGCAAAGGCACCGCGAAGATGCCGATTTCATGTTCCACCTGTCGATTGCGCAGGCTTCGGGCAATACATATTTTTCAACGGCCATGGAGGCTTTGAAAGATCATATTGCCATTGGCATGCAGTTCCATGGCCTGTCGCTGAAGAATTCAGCCAGCGGACTGCGACATGTTTTTGATGAACACGCCGCAATTTATGAAGCGATCCGCACGCGCGATTCCGATCTGGCCAGAAACCTCATGCGCCAGCACCTTCGTGGTTCGCGTGACCGGTTGTTTGAGGGGCGCAGGCCCGAACTTGCTTAGGGGGCATAAGGCTTTCTGTTTTGCACATATAAAAACCCCGGCTTTTGACCGGGGTTTTGTTTGCTGTTTTGAATTTGCAGTGTCTGAGAAGCGGCTTTCAGAACGCGGCGTTATAGATTGCCAGCACATCCTGCGCTGACATGTCCCTTGGATTGTTATCCATCAGTCTACGGATGGCATGGGCTTCATCCGCCCAGCTCTGCAAGTGCTCCTGCTGCGCACCATGTACCGAAAGCTTCATTTCCACACCAAGCGCCTTGCAGAAACCATAGGCCGCGGTCAGCACGGCGGCCGGATCCTTGGAGATAGCAAGGCCAAGTGCATCAAGAACTTCGGCAGTTTTTTCCGCTCGCACCGGCACATTATAGGCCAGCACATGCGGGAAGATGATGGCATTGGCCAGGCCATGCGGCAGACCGAGCCGGGTGCCGAGTGGATAGGCAAGGGCGTGGCCTGCCGCAGTGTTGACGGGTCCTAGGCAGATGCCGCCATAATAGGATGCGAGCATCATGCCGGCGCGGGCTTCGGTATCCTTGCCGTTTTCCACCGCGCGCGCCAGATATTTGCCGACCAGCTGGATGCCCATGCGCGCATAACCATCAATCAGGTCATGGGCGCGAATATTGGTGAAGGCTTCCACACAGTGCGCCATAGCATCAATGCCGGTGGCGGCGGTTACTGCCGGTGGTACCGACCAGGTCAGTTCCGGGTCGAGAACGGCGATGTCGGCCAGCAGGTAGGGGCTTTCGACTGCCTTTTTGGAATGGCTGACACTGTCGGTAATCAGTGCGCGAATACCGGCTTCAGACCCGGTGCCAGCTGTTGTTGCCACCTGAGCCAGTGCTGTTTTGCGACCGGCCACCTTGTTGGGCCCCACAACGTCATCCAGCGACTGCTGACCGTCCCAGAGAGCGGCAACGAGTTTCGCGACGTCGAGAACCGAGCCGCCGCCGAGGCCCACCACCAAATCCGGCTGAACGCTACGTGCCATTTCAATGGCTGCATTAAGCGCCTTGTCATCCGGTTCCGGCGGAATGTCGGAAAACACGGTGATCGTGCCCGTCAGCTTCAGCCGGTCGACAAAACCAAGCGTGTGTTCGGTGGCAATCACCAGAATGCGTGTTGCGCCATTGGCCCATTCGCCCAGCTTGGCAGAGGCGCCAGCGCCTATTTCAAGGCGCTTGGGTTGATGCAGGGTGATCGGTCTAGCCATTCCATCCATGGCGGTTCTCCCTCAAGCTCTTTCAAGCGCGTCCATGCGCGACCAGACATCTGCACGTTCTGCGTCCGACAGTTCGATCAGCGGTGGTGTGACGCGCAGCCAGCCATTGTCGCCGCGACGTTTGGCAACCATGGTTTTCACGGTCGGCAGTTGCACATAGGCGTTGGTCAGTTCGCGCCAGGCGACAATCTTGTCCTGTGCTGCTTTGACGGCGGCTTCCTTGCCCGGCACATTCCAGTTGTCGAACACGAAACGAAGTTCAGCGGCGACAAGATTGGAGCTGGCGGTAATGCAGCCTGCACCACCGGCTTGAATCAGCGGCAGAAGCAGCGGGTCGGCACCTGCCAGCACCCCAAAATCCGGGAAAGCGGCAATCATCGCCTTCATGTTTTCCAGATCGCCTGAACTGTCCTTGATGCCAACAACGACGCCGGGATAATCCTTGCGCAGGCGGGCAATAACCTCATGCGGAATGGCGACGCCTGACACCTGTGGAATGTGATAGAGAACCACTTTCAGGCGGTCGTCTTTCACGCCTTCGATAATACGGGCATAGGCACGGTAGATGCCTTCGGCGCTGACACCCTTGTAGTAGAATGGCGGCAGCAAGACCACGCCGTGCACACCGGCCTGAACGGCATGGCGTGTCATTTCAATGGTGTCGGCAATGGCCGTCTGGGCGGTGCCGGGCAGCAGTTTTTCAGGTGCTACGCCACCGGCAATCGCCTTCTCCAGAATATCCATACGCTGTTTCAGGCCGAAGGAATTTGCCTCGCCTGTGGTGCCAAGCAGAGCCACGCCATCGCAGCCTTCGTCCAGCAGCGCTTTGCAATGGGCGGTAAACAGGTGAAAATCCGGGTTGCCATCCGCAGCAACCGGGGTGGTTGCTGCGCAATAAACGCCGCTGAATTCAAACTTTGCCATGTGCATTCTTCCCGGCTATCAGCTTGCGCGCATAGGCGATGGCTGCGTTCATGTTGACGTGATTGGCCTTGCCGGTTCCGGCAATGTCGAAGGCGGTGCCGTGGTCAACGGAGGTGCGGTCAATCGGCAGGCCGACGGAGACGTTGACGGCCGTATCGAAGGCCACCAGCTTGATCGGGATGTGACCCTGATCGTGATACTGGGCAATCACCAGATCAAACCCGCCCTGATAGGCGCGGTGGAACACGGTATCCGCCGAAATAGGGCCATAAACATCAATGCCTTCGGCGCGGGCCTGGGCAACGGCCGGCGCGATGAATTCGTCGTCTTCGGTGCCGAACAGACCGTTTTCACCGCAATGCGGGTTGATGCCTGCCACGGCAATCTTAGGCTTGGCATATCCGATACGTTTCAGGTGATCATTTCCCGCCTTGATGGTTGCCAGAATACGCTCTGGTTTGGCGCGGTTGATGGCGTCCTTCAACGACACATGGGTTGAAACATGGATCACCTTTAAACGGTCGGACGCCAGCAACATGAAGGCGGACTTCGAGCCGGTCAGTGATGTCAGCATGCCGGTATGGCCATCATAGTGGTGGCCGGCCGAATTCAGTGCTTCCTTGTTGATTGGCGCAGTCACGATGCAGCCAATCTTGCCGGCCATAGAATCTTTAACGGCAGTATCGATGAAGCGAAATGAGGCATCGCCGGAGATGGCGCTGAGTTTACCCCAGGCAACGGGTGCCCCTTCCACTTCCACATCAACGACCAGTCCGGTCAGGTCCAGATCAATGCCGAGCACTGCCTTGGCGGCTTCCAGCTGTTTGAGGTTGCCGTAGACCCGCGTATTGGCGCGGTCCTCAGTGCTCATTTCGACCAGTGCCTTGATGGTGATTTCCGGGCCAACGCCTGCGGGATCGCCCATGGTTATTCCAACGAGTGTGCTCATGCAGTTTCTCCGTCTATCCAGCCCTTGTTCAGCCGGACATATTTGATGGCCCGGCGATAATAGGTGTAGGCCAGATGCAGATTGCCCTGTCCGTCTTCCACCATGGCCGGGTAGGACATTTCCTTGTTGTGACCGTCAATAGAATTGTTGGAAAGGCAGCTGCCGGGGCCATCTTCGACGATACGACGCGTCGGGAAGGTGTGGCCATCATCCGTTGAAACACAAAGCGTGACGGGTGCACGTGGCACACCCCAGATCGGCACGATGCCACCTTCGGCATTCGGGCGATCGTCCTGTTCTTCCAACTCGTCGTAAAGCGATGCACGACGCTGCGAAAATTCGGCTGATGATACCGGGTTGCACAACAGCGCCACACGTCCGTCCCGCAGTGGAATAGCGGCAATCGATGAATTGTTGTTGGGCACGTCGGTGGCAGTTGGCGCTGACCAGCTTCTGCCGCCATCAAGGCTTTGCGTGCGATAAACAAAATCGGCCTGCCTGCGACGGAAGAAGGCAACCATCTTGCCATTGTCCAGTGGCACGATTGTCATATGCACGCAGCCAAAGCTGTCAGGTACATCCGTCACGCTCCAGGACTTGCCGTTGTCGGTGCTGACGGCGACGGCTGCGGTGTCGTGAGTGCCGGTCCAGCGTGCGCCGGGGCGCGGATTGCAAAGAAACAGAGGCAGCATCCAAGCGCCATCATCGCGCACCACGATAGTCGCGCGGATGAAGGTGCCATTTGCAAGACCAATATCGCGCGGGCTGCCAGCGGTCATTGTGCCATCGAATGAGATCGGCCTTGCGATAACGCGGCTTTCATCCTGATTTCCGGAAGGCTGCGCTGTATGGAAAAGGCTGATGGCACCGTTCGGCTCGACAAACAGCATCGGGTTCTGTTCGGAGCGGTTCGGGTCATCGCTCAGCTGACTGGCTTCAGACCATTGAGTGCTCTGAGGTGCCAGCGTGGAGACGTGGATGGAAATGTCGGACTTTCCTTCCAGCGTGCCGCCAAACCATGCGCAGGCAAGCGTGCCGTCGGGCAGGAACCGCAAAAAGGCTGCGTGGTTCTGAATTTTCGGTGAGGGCAAAAATGCCTGCGTCAGTCCGCCTTCGGACGCGGCGATGCGCCCATCCATGCTGGCGGCTATTTCTTCCGGTGTCACTTACGCATCCTCCCTATGATGCTTTTTCACGTTCATCATTGCTTAATTTGATATGTTGTCAAGTTATGTCTATTGTTGTTTTTTGTCGATTTTGACGTTTTGAGTAAATTTTATTGTTTAATATCATATGTTTATTTTCATGAAAAAATTCTTATTCAAACATTAATATCGAACGAATTGACAAATTGTCTATGTTGTAGCAAGCTTGTTGTCAGTGAATGTGGGAGCATGCACAGGGAGAAATCATGGTTACGGCGGATGTCCAGCGAAATGATCGCACCATTATGGTGGCGTCATGCTACGTTGCACTGGCTGCAGCGCTAGCCGCTGCAGACGCTGCGGTGATCCGTCTTCTTGCCGGTGAGGTGCATCCCTTTATTATCGGCTTTTTCAGAAGCGTGTTCGGATTGGCGGTTATCCTGCCGTTGATTGCAACGCGGCCGCACATTTTGAAGTCGGGTTACAGGTTCCAGCACGTCAGCCGCGCCGCTTTGAAGCTGGCGGCACTCGTTTGTTATTTCGTGGCGTTTGCCGCAGCGCCGCTCGCTGATGCGATGGCGATCATGTTCATGACGCCAATCTTTCTGATGATTGGTGCATGGCTGTGGCTGGGTGAGGCCTTCACGCTGACAAAGCTGTTTGCCGTGGTGACCGGGTTTCTCGGCGCACTTGTCATTATTCAGCCCGGTGCCGCTGGTGTCGTTGCGCCAGCCCTGCTGTTTGCGCTGGGTGGTTCGGCGCTTCAGGCGCTGGTGCAACTGATGCTCAAGCGCATGTCGGACAAGGACAATACGGAAACGTTGGTTGCCTGGAACCTCATCGTCACCGTGCCGCTGGCGGCCGTTCCGGCACTGTTCTTCTGGTCGACGCCCGATCTTCGTCAGTTTTCGCTGCTTGCCCTGCAAGGTGTGATGGGCGCGATCAACATGACACTGATGACCAAGGCCTTCAGCATGGCAGAGGCGTCGCACATTGCGCCTATGGATTTCCTGCGTCTGCCATTTGTTGCTGTGATGGCTTGGGTTCTGTTTGGCGAGGTCGCAGGTTTTTCAACTTGGATCGGCGCCGGAGTGATTTTCCTGTCCACGCTGGCCGTGGCGGGAGGAGGGCGCCTCAAACGGCGTGCGCAGGCTGCGGCCGAGCGCGATATCTAGCTTGAAAATTCGTAACGGCATTTGCAGCGCAGCCGTGGGCGGAAAATCGCAAGGTGCTGCATCAAAAAGGGAGGAACAGATGAAAGGCAAACGGATTTTACTCGGGATGTTGATGGCCACTTCGGTTGTCACGACCGGTTATGCGCAGGCTTCCAAGGATGTGACTGTCGTTCTGGATGAAGAGGTCGATCTGGTTGAGCCGTGCATGGCAACGCGCTCGAACATTGGCCGTATCATTCTGCAGAACGTATCCGAAACGCTGACCGAACTGGATGTGCGCACCAACAAGGGCCTGATGCCACGACTGGCGGAAACGTGGGAAGAAAGCCAGCCTGGCACATGGCGTTTTCATCTACGAAAGGATGCCAAGTTCTCTGACGGTTCGGCATTTGATGCTGCTGACGTCAAACACTCCATCGAACGCGCGATGAGCGACAAGATCTCGTGCGAAACACCACGTTATTTCGGTGATACCAAAATCGAAGCCAAGGTTGTCGACGACAACACAATCGACATTACCGCAAACCCCGCACAGCCAATTCTGCCACTGCTGATGACGCTGGTAACGATCGTTCCTTCGGAAACGCCAATCGAGTTTACCCGTCAGCCAATCGGCACCGGTCCATACAAGCTGACCGAATGGAAGGCTGGCCAGAGCATTACGCTTGAGCGCCGCGACGATTATTGGGGCACAGCGCCTGCCGTAACCAAGGCAACCTATGTCTTCCGCGCTGACCCAGCGGTTCGCGCAGCCATGGTGGCCGCCGGTGAAGCCGATCTGGCAACGAATATTTCGGAACTGGATGCCACCGATCCAAAGATGGACTTCAGCTACCTGAACTCTGAAACCTTCTACATGCGCGTCGATACATCCATCAAGCCGCTGGATGACGTTCGTGTTCGCAAGGCTCTGAACATGGCACTGGACCGCGACGCCTTTATCGGTACGCTGCTGCCGAAGGGTGCCGTCAAGGCCGTTGCTATGGTGCCTCCAAGCACACTTGGCTGGAACCCGGATGTAAAGCCACTGCCGTTTGACCCGGAAGGTGCAAAGAAGCTGCTGGAAGAAGCCAAGGCTGACGGTGTTGCCGTTGATACGCCAATCACCATTGTTGGCCGTACCAACAACTTCCCGAACGTCGTTGAAGTTCTGGAAGCTGCCCAGCAGATGTTTGAAGCCGTCGGTTTCAAGGTCAAATTGCAGATGTATGAAGTGGCAGAATTCGAAAAGCAGTATTCCAAGCCTTATCCGGAAAACCGTGGGCCTCAGCTCGTTGCTGCCCAGCACGACAATTCGCGCGGTGACCCAGTGTTCTCCATGTACTTCAAGTATGACAGCAAGGGCCGTCAGTCCGGTATCTCCGACCCGAAGGTCGACCAGATGATTGCTGACGCGACCGCTGCGACTGGAGACAAGCGCACGGAAGACTGGAAGAACCTCATCGCTTATCTCTACAACGATGTCGTTGCAGATGTGATGATGTTCCACATGGTTGGTTTCGCTCGCGTCAATCCGCGTATCGATTTCACCCCGACCATCGCGACAAACTCGCAGCTTCAACTGTCTGAAATCGGCTTCAAATAAGCCTTTCCACCCTCAAGGAAAGGCGGAGAATTGTCTTCGCCTTTCCGTTTCTTTCGGGAGTAGACGCGATGGGAAAAAAGATATTCACGCGCATCGTGGCGAGCTTTTTTTCGCTGGTCACGCTTATCGTTATCGTGTTCTTCCTGTCACGACTGACAGGTGATCCGGCGGCCTTGTTCCTGCCGATCGACGCCAGTCAGGAAATGCTCGACAAGTTCCGCGAGTTGCATGGTTTGAACGATCCTCTGATTGAGCAGTTTGCGCGTTATGTGCGCGATGTGATGCAGCTTGATTTCGGCGAATCTATCCGCAAGGCACGTCCTGCCATCGATGTGGTGCTGGAAGCTTTCACCTGGACCCTGCAGCTTGCGCTCATCACCATTACGCTGGTGACTGTTGCGGCAATTGTCATTGGTTCGCTGGCGGCTTTCCGTCCCGGCGGTGTATTTGACCGGCTTGTCTCCCTGTTGTCGCTGATCGGCGCTTCCGCTCCTGATTTCTGGATTGCCATCGTTGGCATCGTGGTATTTTCGGTGACGCTGGGTTGGGTGCCAACCTCTGGCACGGGGACGATCTGGCACTGGATCCTGCCGATTGCCGTGCTGTTCATTCGCCCGTTCGGTCTCATTCTTCAGGTGGTGCGTGGCTCTATGCTGACGGCCTTCGGTTCGGCTTACGTCAAGACCGCGCGCGCCAAGGGCGTCGGTAACCGCTCCATCATCTTCGTTCACACACTGCGCAACGCTATGCTGCCGGTCATCACCGTTATCGGCGATCAGGCCGCAGCCATGTTGAACGGTGCGGTGATTGTTGAAACGATTTTTGGTTTCCCCGGTGTCGGCAAGCTGATGATCGATTCCATCCTGCAGCGCGACTTCAATGTCATCCTTGCCGCGATCATGGTCACGGCACTCGCCATCTTCATCATGAACCTGCTGATCGACATCATCTACAGCTTGCTCGATCCTCGTTTGCGGACCTGAAGGCCATGTCCATGACCAATACTCTTCCAAATGTACAGGCTGTTTCAGCCAAACCTCGCAACCAGGCTTCGGTGCTGCTTAGCATGTTGTGGCGTGACAAGTTCGCGTTCTTTGCTGCCCTGTTCCTGATCCTCGCGACATTCTGCGCTATTTTCGGTCCGATGCTGCTGAGAGATGCGGCAGTGGCGCAGAACCTGCGGGCACGTAACCTGCCACCGTTTTCGCTGGAAAATGGCTGGCTGCTGTTTCTGGGGGCAGACGCGCTTGGCCGCTCGCTTCTGGCACGCATTGTTGTTGCGGCACAGAACACGCTGATGATTGCGGCGGCCGCCGTAATCTGCTCGAGCGTCATTGGCGCACTTCTGGGGCTGGTTGCCGGTTATTCCTCGCCGCGCGTGTCGAATGTCATCATGCGTCTGGCGGATGTCATCATGTCGTTCCCGTCACTGCTGCTGGCCGTGATCGTTCTTTACATGCTGGCGCCTTCGGTCGGCAATATCGTCATCGTTTTGGCCATCACCCGCATCCCGATCTATCTGCGTACCACCCGTGCTGAAGTGCTGGAAATTCGCCAGCGCATGTTCGTGCAGGCGGCGCAGGTGATGGGTGCATCGTCGATGCGCATCGTGTTCCGTCACATCCTGCCGATGGTCATTCCGACACTGGTGACCATTGCCACCTTGGATTTTGCCTTTGTGATGTTGGCAGAATCGTCTCTGTCGTTCCTGGGCATTGGCATCCAGCCACCTGAAGTGACCTGGGGCCTGATGGTCGCGCAGGGCAAACAATATCTGACCAATGCCTGGTGGCTGGCCTTCTGGCCTGGCCTGGCAATCATCCTCACCACCCTGTCGCTCAATCTCCTGTCCAACTGGATGCGCATCGTGCTTGATCCTGTGCAGCGCTGGAGACTTGAAATCGGAGGCAAGAAAAATGGCTGAACATCTTCTCGAGGTTCGCAATCTGTCTGTCCAGTTTCACACCGCGACTGGCATCGTGCAGGCGGTACGCAATATTAGCTGGCATCTTGACCGTGGTGAAACGCTTGCCATTCTCGGCGAAAGCGGATCGGGTAAGTCGGTTTCCGCGTCGACCATCATGAACCTGCTGGATATGCCACCGGCGGAAATTACCAGTGGTGAAATCCTGTTTGCCGGACAGGACCTGCTGAAAATGAGTGACGATGCGCGCAAGCGCATCAATGGCAAACGGATCGCCATGGTCTTTCAAGATCCGCTCAGCCATCTCAATCCGGTTTATACGGTTGGCTGGCAGATCGTCGAAGTCATGCGCATCCATGGTGTGGACGCGGATGCGGCCCGGGCACGGGCGCTGGAACTGTTGAAGCGCGTTGGCCTGCCATCGCCTGAAACCGCGATGGGTAAATATCCGCACCAGTTTTCCGGCGGCCAACGGCAACGACTTATGATTGCCATGGCTCTGGCGATGAAGCCGGATATTGTCATTGCCGATGAACCGACAACGGCGCTTGACGTAACTGTTCAGGCCGAGGTTCTGGCACTGCTGGGCGAGTTGCAGAAAGAAACCGGCATGGGCCTGCTGCTGATCACCCACGACCTCGGTGTTGTGGCGGAAATTGCAGACCGTGTGGTTGTCATGAATTCCGGTGAGATCGTGGAAACGGGAACACCGGATGAGGTCTATCACAACCCGCGCCATCCCTACACCAAGAAGCTGATTTCGGCGGCTCCCGGTCAGGGTGAAATGCATGAGCCTGTTGCCACCGGCGAACCGTTGTTGAAGGTCGAAAACCTCTACAAGACCTATGGTGCCTTTCATGCGCTGAAAGGTGTTTCCTTCAACCTTATGCCGGGTGAAACCATGGCTGTGGTTGGCGAAAGTGGCTCTGGCAAGTCGACGCTGGCGCGGGCTTTGCTGCGGTTGGAAGATGCGGATTCCGGCAAGGCGCTATGGAAAGGGCGTGATCTGCTGACCATGCCGAAGAAGGAGCTTTATGGTCTTCGCCGGCAGCTGCAGATGGTGTTTCAGGATCCGACGCAGTCGCTGAACCCGCGCATGTCCGTCTATCAACTTATCTCCGAGGCCTGGGTCATCCATCCGGAAATCCTTCCGAAAAACAAATGGCGGGCACGCGTTGAAGAATTGCTGCTGCAGGTTGGTCTTTCTGCATCCCATGCCGATCGTTATCCGCACCAGTTTTCGGGCGGCCAACGCCAGCGTATTGCCATTGCCCGCGCACTCGCCTTGGAACCGGAACTCATCGTATGCGATGAAGCCGTGTCGGCGCTTGACGTGTCGATACAGGCGCAGGTTATTGCCCTGCTGGACAAGCTGCGCCGTGAATTGGGCATCGCTTTTATTTTCATCGCGCATGATCTGCCCGTAGTGCGGGACTTTGCCGACCATGTGATGGTGATGAAATCAGGCGAATTGGTGGAAAGCGGAACCGTGCGGCAGATCTTTGAGAACCCGCGTGAGGACTATACACGTCGTCTTCTGGCTGCCGGACTTGATCCTGATCCGCATATTCAGGCGCAGCGTCGGGAAAAACGTTTGCAGCATGCATGAGGGGCCCCCCTCATGTTTCCTGTGGTAGTTCGGACGCGTTGGTGGATGCTAGAAATCTGTCAGCATCCGGCTCCATTGTTCGGATGCCAGACCGCCAATATAGATGTCGCCCAACAGCGCTGCCTGTTTCAGGTCGTCATGACGCGTGCTGATGCAGAAATATCCGCGGTGCCGGAAACTCATCAAACGCTGTCGACCAAGCGCGTTCATCAGGAAGGGTTGCGCCATGCCCTGTGAGGTTGCGTAACCGGCGATATTGAGAAACGCGAACATTTCCCGCGTCACGTCCAGTTCCTTGCCCGGTTGGCACAGAATGTTCAAAACCGTGGCGACCCGCTTTTTATTGCCGAAAAACAGGAAGGCGCCGATAACAGTGCCTTGGCGGTCCTCGACGATGCCGCATTGCAGCTTGCCGAGTTTACGGTTCAATTTTGCCTTTTCAATCAGCCAGTCAAATTCGATTTTCCTCCATTCAGGGCGAATGGCAAAACGGCGGGTCATCGGGGCGATATGTTCAAAAAAGGCCGATGGCTCCTCAAGTTTGCATTGAAAACCGAATTCACCGACCGGTCTGAAACCGGGCTTCCAGTTGGCCAGTGCCGTATCGAACATACGGCAGAGCGGTAACATTAGATCGATGCCGGGCAGGTTTATCCGCTTTTGCAGCCGCAGCGCCAGCGCTGCGACCGGTTGGAATACCCGGTGCCAGTCAAGGCTTTGTATTGGCAGGATAATGCCGCCGGCAGCAATGCAGTGGTCCGCACTGGTGGCCGATGACGTGTCGGAAAAACACATGTCCTGCTGGGTGGCGCGCACGTTGCGGGCCAGACGTGCAGCACCCAGTGCGCCTTTGGCACCGCTGGAGACAAAGGCGCATAACAGACGTGCCACCGCGGTGCGGTCCACGGTGTGAAATGTCATGGGCAAGGCAAAGATTGCGCTGTCGATGTTACCGTTGCCATCGTCGTGAACGATGCTGCCATTGTCGGTCGTATAGGGTGGACTGTCAAAAAACAGGCTGGCAATGTAAGCGCGCAGTTCCGAGCCGGCTGGGGGCGTTTTTTTGCGAAAGGCGGCGCTGAACAATGTTTCCGCCGCATCGATATCGCCTTTGTGCATGGCGCGGATACCCGCTGCCGCATCAGCTGCGGTGACTGTCGACTGTGATGAGACGGTCTTCAAGCCCGTTGTCGTCATATGCGCGATTACCGATCGAGTGCATCGTATGCGTTCATCGCATTATCTTCGAATAGATGAGTATTCGAATGTTGAGCATAGGGTCGGAAAGTAAAAAAATACTCACCCCGTTGGGTGAGCATAGCTGCAATTGCGACCCTGAATGAGACAGTCGGCGCGTCACATGCGCATGCCAGGAATGGCAAGCGGGTTTTCGCTCAAAGCCTGCGCATCGGGCTTGTCGATGCGTGGTTTGCCAACGAAGGCGCCAAAAAGATCCTGCACAAATGCTTCCGGCAGATCCTTGGTGATCATCACCATGCGGGTGCGGCGGTCGTTCTGGTCTGGCCATGCGGCAAGCCGCTCCGGTGCATGAAATATGTTCTGCACACCATGAAGGACCAAAGGTCGCTCGGGATTATCCGCCAGCTGGATAATGGCTTTCATGCGCAGCAATCGCTCGGAATGGGCGGAGCGCAAAAGGTCAATGAACATCTCGATAGCCGCAGGCTCGATCGGGCGGTCGTGAATGATCGAAAAAGAGCGGATGCTCTCATCATGGCGGTTTACATCGTGATGATGGTGGTGGCCATGGTGCTCGTGCTCGTGCTCGTGCTCGTGGCTGTGTTCATGGTGGTGATGGGCGTGATCTTCTTCACCCAGCCAGCGGCTTACATCTGCATGTTTGCTGGTCGTGTCATAAAGGCCATTCTCGAGAATGGCCGATGTCAGGTTAGTCTTGTCATCTGCATCCAGAACCGGGGCACGCGGATTAAGCGTCTTCAGACGCTCCATCAGCTGCTTGAGCTTTTCAGGGTCGGCGAGTGTTTTTTTTGAGATGATCAGACGGTCGGCCACAGCCGCCTGTTTTACCGCTTCAATATGATTGTCGAGGGTCTGTGCACCATTGGCAGCGTCGACAACAGTGATCATGCCGTTGAGGACAAAGTTCTGGGCAATGACCGGATTGCCCATGACGGACTGCATTACCGGGGCCGGATCGGCCAGCCCAGTTGTTTCAATGACCACGCGCTTGATCGGTTTGATCTTGCCGGTCTGGATACCGTCCATCAGTTCAGCAAGCGTATCCACCAGTTCACCGCGCACGGTGCAGCACAGGCAGCCATCGGCCAGTTCGACAATCGCATCGCTGGAGGATTCAACCAGCATGTGATCGATGCTGACATCACCAAATTCATTGATGATGATGGCGGCATCCTGCATCACAGGATCTTTCAGCAGGTGGTTGAGCAACGTTGATTTACCAGCTCCGAGGAAGCCGGTGATGATCGAAACGGGAATGCGTGTCTGTGCCATGATACGATGTTGTCTTATGCGCTCAGTCAGAAAGACGGACGCGGGATCGGGATTGGAACATTGACTGCACTGCCCTTGGTGTCGTTGGCAGCAACGGTTTCACTGCCCGGAATGAGGCCAGCAAAGGAATATTGCGGTGGGCGTGTCATTTCCTGAATGTAGGGTGAGTGGGTAATCATGCGCCCGGCATCGTCGCGGCCTTCGCTGCGCACCTTCTGGGCTTTGGGATTACAGATTTCCGCGCTGATGTCGGTGACGGCATCCTGTCCCGGGCCGTAGGCAGCGAGCGACGCAATCGAGGTTCCTGCCCCCGACGACGAGGTCAGGCCCATCTGCAGGAGGTCTGCAGATGCGTCGGTACGTCCACCAAGACTGTCTGCGCCAAGCACAACGGAGATCACCGAGCGGCCGTTACGGGTTGCAGACGATACCTGATTGAAGCCGGATGCACAGATGAAACCGGTCTTCATGCCATCAGCGCCATCGAAGCGGCCGACCAGCATGTTGTAGTTGGCATAGTTTTTCTTGCCGGTGGTCACGCCTTCCAGCGAGAAATAACCGGCATATTCAGGGAATTCACGCTTGAGGATCAGCGCCAGCACGGCAAGGTCGCGGGCCGTGGTGTACTGGCCTTTGCCCGGCAGACCATTCGGATTGATGAAATGAGTCGAAGACATGCCAAGCCGTGCGGCCTGTGCATTCATCTGCGCCACGAAGTTTTCGTTTGTGCCACCCAGTCTTTCGGCAATGGCAACTGCCACGTCGTTGGCCGATTTGATCAGCAGCAGCTTGAGCGCGCTGTCCATGGTCAGTTTCTGGCCGGGCTTGAAATACATCTTGCTGGCGGGCTGATCGGCCGCGCGTTTGCTGACGATCACTTCCGTTTCAGGGCTGATCTTGCCCGACTTCATGGCACTGAACGCGATGTAGGCGGTCATCAGCTTGGTCAGTGATGCCGGGTACCATTTGCGGAACGCTTCTTCATGGGCGATAACCTTACCACTTTTGACATCCACCACCATTTTGGGGTTTGCCTGTGCTGTTGTGGCAATTGCCATCAAGCCGGTAGAAGCGGCGACCAGAGCCGTCATCAGACGGCGTGCTGCAGGTGATCTGTGTGCGTGTGGCAAGACGTGTCCTCAAATTCCCGTATTCAATCCGGGATTGGCAATATTCACCATATATGACCAAGGGATGGCAAAGTACATTGATTACGTCAATACTGCGGCGCACTATCCGCAACCGAAGTCAACGATTCACACTTTTATATTGAAGGCCCGGGAATTTTCATCATGCCGATTTTGAACAGAGCCGCTGAAATGCAAGCAGAAATTACCGGATGGCGGCATCATCTGCATGAGAACCCTGAAATTCTCTACGACGTCTTCAACACCGCGGCCTTCGTTGAAGAAAAACTAAAATCTTTCGGTGTTGACGAGATCGTGACCGGTATTGGGCGCACCGGCGTGGTTGGCATCATCCGTGGCAAGGGTGACAGCGACCGTGTTATCGGGCTGCGGGCAGACATGGATGCCCTGCCTGTGGTGGAAGAAACCGGCAAGGCCTGGGCCTCGAAAACATCCGGCAAAATGCATGCCTGCGGACATGACGGGCATATGGCGATGTTGCTAGGGGCTGCAAAATATCTGGCCGAAACACGTAATTTCAACGGTTCCGTTGCCGTTATTTTCCAGCCGGCCGAAGAAGGTGGCGCAGGTGCGCTGGCCATGGTTGAGGACGGGTTCATCGACCGGTTTGGCATTGATGAAGTTTACGGCATGCACAACATGCCGGGCATTGCACTTGGTGAATTTGCCATTCGTAAGGGTGGCATCATGGCAGCGCCTGACAAGTTTTTCATTACCGTGAAGGGCAGGGGCGGACATGCCGCGCAGCCGCACAGCACCATCGATCCAATCGCCATCGCCGCCCAGCTGGTTGGCAGCCTGCAGCTGATCGCGTCGCGCAATACTGACCCTGTGCGCTCCATTGTCGTGTCGGTCACCAAGTTTCAGTCCGGATCCAGCTTCAATATCATTCCCAACGAGGCGGTGCTGGCTGGTACGGTGCGCACATTGGATGAGACGGTTCGGGATCTGGCGGAAAAACGTATCCATCAGGTGGTGGAAGGCCTTGTCGCTGCGCATGGTGCAACGGCTGATTTAGAGTATGAGCGCGCCTGCCCGGTCACTTTCAACCATGCCGCTGAGACGGATCATGCCGCAGCGGTTGCACGCCAGATCGTTGGCGATACCAATGTGAATGCCGACGTCGATCCTTCGATGGCAGGGGAGGACTTTTCCTATATGTTGAAGGAACGTCCCGGCGCATTTATCTTCATTGGTAATGGTGAAACTGCAGGCCTGCATAACCCGGCCTATGACTTCAACGACGAAGTTATTCCTTACGGCGTTTCGTACTGGGTACGGCTGGTTGAGCAGAGGCTGGCAGATTGATCCCATAGACCTTGGCAGGCATTCCCTGATTTTCAGTGGCACACGCCAACAAGGCGGTTGATCCAATCATTTTGGCGGGTTAAGAAGCTGGCGTTGAGTGTCCACGTAGCTCAGCAGGATAGAGCACAGGATTCCTAAGTTAAATTGGGGGTTGTGCAGGGAAACCGCACAATCGATCTGCTCAAAGTCGGGGAACGCTTCGCTGGGCTTCCAGCATGCCAATCCCGAGCCAAGCTCCGGAGAAATCCGGTGAAGGTGTAGAGACTGGATGGGCAGCACCTAAAGGCCGTTAAGGTCCATGGTGAAGGGACAGTCCAGACCACGAACGTCTGATGACGGCGGTTAAAGCCGAAGTGGTATGAATCCTGGGGTCGGAGGTTCGAATCCTCTCGTGGACACCAACGAAATACAGCCATTTTAAAAAAACACTAAATTGGTTTGCGGGTTGGCGGAGAAATCCGGCTTCCTTGCCACCACACGGCTATGTAATCACAAAGCTGTGATTATGGCTCCAGTCTCATGTTCATCGAGCAGTTGATCTCGCACCTGTTACAAGCAACACCTATCTAAGTCGCCTGACAGATAAGAGGAGACTTGATGAGACACGAATTTGGACCCTACGTACAGATGGGGACGCTCGCCGAACAGATGGCCACCCACTATCAGATGGATGTGAACCTGGAGTTCGAGCCGCATCTGGCCCATTATATGGACGAGGTTGAGGTCAACATCAAAGCTGACCGTTTCGACCATGTGGGGTTTATGAGCAAGATCTGTGACCGGTTGAACGTGACGCTGGAGACAGCCGCCGAACCGCGCCGCCGTGAGTTCCTGTCTGCTGTCGTGACTGCGCTTCAAGGTCGTATCGATCGTTATTCGCTCGACGTCGCTCAATAGCTTCGCGTTGCCTTTTAGGCTCTGCTGTTCGGGCCGCCGCCAAGGTGTGCCCGGCTCAAGCTGTTGGGATTTGCCCACACCAAATTGGGCGGCGGTCATCCCCCCGGGTATTTGCCACATTCATTCAATGAATATTTTCCCTGTCGACCAGACTTTATCGTTCCGTTGCTGGCGTAAGGTATGGTGCGTGGGATTTTTGTTTTCAGGGCTCTGAAACGGAAAAAGCCTGCCGCGGGAGGAGGTGCGGCAGGCTTTAAACTTGATCGGCAATTGGGAGGAGGAGTATCGCCGATCCACATCTAGCGACGCTGGGAGGAGGAGTGCGTCGCTTCGATGTTTAGATATATAAACCAATCTCCGCCGATGAACAGCGCAAGTCTCGCAACGCAGCAATGCATTTTTGCATAGGTCGGTACTTACTGCATTGTTTTTGATCACGGCAGGCGTAATAGCCTTGTTTTACTGGGTTTCCCGATAGATCTGGAAACCTGCAAAGGACTGGTTGACCGGCATGATCTCGATGCTGTTGATGTTGATGTGCTTTGGCTGGGTGGCAATCCAGTGAATGGTGTTGGCAATATCATCTGCCGTCAGCGGATTGACGCCCTTATAGAGGTTGTCAGACGCATCCTGGTTGCCACCGGTACGGACCAGCGTGAACTCTGTCTCGCACATGCCCGGTTCAATCGACGTAACGCGCACACCTTTGCCATGCATGTCGGAGCGCAGGCCGAGCGAAAACTGCCGCAAGAAGGCTTTCGTTGCGCCGTAGACATTGCCGCCTGTGTAAGGCCAGTTTGCCGCAACCGATGCCAGATTGATGATGATGCCGCGGCGATCAATCAAGGTTGGCAGAATGCTATGCGTGATGTTCACCAGACCGGTCACGTTGGTGTCGATCATGGTGTGCCAGTCTTTTAGCGGAACCTGCGGCGCGGTTCCCGTGCCAAGTGCCAGGCCGGCATTGTTGACCAGTATATCAATGTCGCGGAAAGCCTCGGGAAGCGCCTCAAGTGCGGTACGCATGGCGGCTTCGTCGGTAATGTCGAAAACTGAGCCGTAAAAATTGTCGCCCAGTTCCTGTTTCAGGGCCTCAAGGCGTTCTGCACGACGGCCGGTGCCGATGACTTTCCAGCCATTGGCGATGAAAAGCTTTGCCGTTGCGCGGCCGAAACCAGCCGTTGCGCCGGTAATGAGGATTGTTCCGTTCATGCCGTTGTCTCCATTGCCGGACTTTTGTCGTTCCCAACAAAAGTCCCGTTATCCGGTTCCGTTATTACAGAAGTTTTTCAGCGGCGACCTTCAGGCATTGTTTGAATGCGGTGAGATCGGTGTAGATTTCGTCCGGTTTTGCATCACCGACAATCAGTGATCCGCCACGGCGCAAAATGCCACCGTGCAGCATCAGGTTGTCAGCCATGTCAAAGTTCTCGATCGACAGTCCGTCCGCGCCGCGATAACGGCCTTCGTCGTCCTGTGCAGCGATGCCGTGATAATGGTTCATGATGCGGGTGAAATGATTGTCCGCGACATTGGTGTAAGCGAAAACATGCTTGCCCAGCGCGCACATGAAGCCCAGTTCATAGGTCGTGCCGGTATCGGCTGCGATACCGCGAAACGGAGTGAGGTTGGCAATCACACCGTCGGCTTCAAGCATCATCTGCTCGTCGATGGCGTTGATGTTGCAGCCATGCTCAGTCTTGGTTGCTGCAGGCGGAATGGCGAGATCACCGGGCGAGAGCGGTATGAAACCGGCTTCACGGGCCAGTGCTGCTTTTCTATCCAGCATTTCGCGCGCGTTGGAGAGAAATACCTCCGGTCCGGCAAGATATAGCTTTTTTGTCATGGAGTTTTTCGTCGCAATTGAGGGAAGACGGCCAACCTATCTTGCGATGAAGCATGAAGGCAAGCCCAGGCAAGGCGATGAGTGTCGGCAATGGTGAAAATATATAAAAGCGGTATCGTCGCACCGCTGTTTCCGCTATAGCCGGAACGATGAAAAGATCAGGTCTGGAGCAGAAAATGGCGACGACAATCCGCTGTCACGAGGGTGATATCAGTGCAGAGGATGCGGCGCGTTATACCGGGGCAATCGCCATCGATACGGAAACGCTCGGTCTGGTTCCGCGCCGTGACCGACTGTGTGTGGTACAACTTTCACCCGGTGACGGTTCGGCGGATGTTATTCGCATTGCGGCAGGGCAGACCGAAGCGCCGAACCTTGTGGCGATGCTGGCCGATCCGGCGCGTCAGAAGATCTTTCATTATGGCCGTTTTGATATTGCCGTGCTGTTCCACACCTTCGGGGTCACCTCTGCCCCAGTATTCTGCACCAAGATTGCGTCACGCCTGACCCGCACCTACACCGATCGGCATGGCCTGAAAGACAATCTCAAGGAAATGCTGGAGGTTGATATTTCCAAGGCGCAGCAGTCTTCCGACTGGGCGGCAGCCAAGCTGTCGCAGGCACAGCTTGAATATGCAGCTTCCGACGTTCTTTACCTGCATGCCTTGCGTGACAAGTTGAACGAGCGACTGGTGCGTGACGGGCGTGAGGACCATGCAACCGCCTGTTTCGCGTTCCTGCCAACGCGGGCAAAACTCGACCTTCTCGGCTGGGAAGAGACTGATATTTTTGCCCATAGCTAAGGGCAGTACCGGAACTTAAAGTCACTGCGTACTAACGCGTTCGATAAGCTCTACGTTGCTTTAAACCGGGTAGTTTTGGGGCCCGGCTTTTAAATCTTGCTTTACGATTGGTGCCTATCTTCGGCTGTATTCTCTACAGGGATGCAGTCGGGATATTCGCATGCTGCCAGCATTACAGACAGGTTCCGGGATCATTGCATCCGATTTGATGCGTTCAATGCTTGAGGAAGCAGAAGAGCGGCGTCAGGAGCGTGAAAACGAGCTCAAGGGCCTGAAGAAGGATGATGCGGCTGAAGAGAAGATCACGCATGATCCGGTCACTGCTGCTGCCAATCAAAAGATCAATGCCTATTTCTTCGGTAATCTGAAGCAGGAAGGCAACCAGATGGCCGCGTTGATTGGCCGGGTTGCGTCTGCGCTTGGCATTACGCAGGGCGTGGATGAAAGCGGTTTTTCCTTTGCACGACGATTGCAGGACGCCGTCTCCTTTATGGAGATGGTACCAAAGTCAAATTCTTCCGGTGAGGCAACCGTGGTCAGCGCCTCTTCGCTGAACCTTGATGTCTCGACGATCATTTCCGTGATGGATGGCACTGCTCAGGAAAAAGGGCTGAAGCCGGATGCGGCGACGCAGTTGATTGCGCGACTGGCAACACAGGGCAATCTTTCCACTGATGATCCCGACGCATTTAATGAGCAGCTGACAGGTTATCTGACGGCAATGCGGGCAGGCCTGCCCGAAAACACCAGACAGCTTGAGGAAACAACCGGCCTGAAAGCCATGGGTGTTTCCATCAACGAATTGATTTCCGCTGTTGCCAGTCCCTATGGCGAGGCCGCGCAGAAGATAAAGGGCATACTGGACGAGCAGAGCAAGCTCGACCAGGGAATGACGCTTGAAATGCGCAAGGTGATCCAGCGTCTGGAAGACGTGGCTGATCCCAAATCGCTTGAAGAGTTGCAACAGGAAAAGACCAAACGCGACCCGACCGAGGTGAATGACACCGAGGTGCAGCTTGAGCGTGAAGCCGATATCGAGCAGCGCCAGCACGCGCAAAAGCTGGATGATGTTATCGACATGCACGAAGCCGTTCGTGAGGGCCTGGAACAGGCGAAGAACGGCAAGGACGGTGACGACACAGGCAATGCCGAGGCTGCCGCTGCCGCCCAGATGATCCAGCTTTTGTCGGCCGGACTGTCGGTCGAGAAAACAACCACTGCTGATAATGACAACGAGGCAGACGCTGCGGAAGAGGAGCCATCAGGCTCGTCTGACAATAATGATGCTGAAAAGACGGGTCTGGATGAGCAGGCGGCTGATTATGCTGACGCTCTCGATGCCGTGCAGGATGGAAAAAGCGACGCGCCTTTCTGGGTCAGCGTGGATGACAACGGATTATACGAATTGCTCAAGCGCAATGCAGCGTGATTGGGCCATTCGCAGATGCCATGAACGAAACATGATGTGAGTTCTGTAATGCCTGACATTCTGGATATGCTTCACGCTGATAATAGCAAGACCAACGGCAACATGATGGATGTCGTGGCACCATCAATGGCCGCTGACCCGTTTTCGGTTGACGAATATTCGATCACCCCGCTCGATGAAATGGAAGACATGCGCCCCAAGGCCCGGGTTCGACTTTACCCCAAGGCCAGTTGGCTCGATGCGCTGTTGCCGCAGCAACAGACTATGGCTGACAGCGTTGAGCCGCCAAAGGCCAGCATTTCCTCTGTCAATTCCGACGATAACGGCCTTTACCGGATGTTTGTCGGTATCTCGCCTTAAGAGTGGCAGCTCTCAAGCTACAGCCAGCGGTTTATGGTTAGCGAATTATTAAGTTTTTCAACGCATCCTTACATCAGTGATTCTTTATATTCACAAAGCGCCTGCTGTGAATTCGCAGGCGTGTCCCATGGTTGGGAACGGTTCGGTTTTTTCAGCTGAAAAAGGCGACACTGGCCGGGACACCCGCATGAGCGGTCATGAATTTTACCGTCCGTGCGGCTTGTTATTGATGGGCTTACACCATCAATACGCTCATTCAGCAAGCACAGACGCAAGGTCATTTGTTGCGGGTAGTCTTTCAACCTGAATGGAGCGCGTCATGCTTACGCCTGTCCGTGCAGTTGCGAATACGGATATCTCGTTTAACAGCTACACCAGCCAGCAGCAGGGCGGTGCGGCCAGCACAATGACGCCCAATAGCGGGGCTTCCAGCAATGTTGCCCCACAGGAAAACACCAATCTTGGCCGCGCCAGCGTTTTGGCGCTGTCCGGTCAGTTGCAGTTATCGCAAAGTGTGACAGTGCTGGCTGAGGCGCTGGGACGTATACTCAATATTCCGCGCAAGGACGCCGAGAGTGTTGATGATTACGCCAATCGACTTGTGCAGGCCATTCGCGGTCTGTCTTCCAGCGAGCGTGAAGTGCTGAACCAGCAACTTGCCAAGGTGTTGCAGGGACTGACCTTGAAGATCATTGCCGAGGTTTTGAAAAATCCGGCAGGTCCGGATGCTGCGCGGCTTGCTGTTCTCTTGGAAATGACCCGATATAAGGGTGATATGGCGGCCAAGGCCGTCGTATCGTCTTATCGCCAGAATACCGGCAATGATCTTATTGCAGCATTGCCGGTCAAAGATCAGGCTGCAGGTCAATCACAACAGCCTCGTCCTGCCACCATGCAGGGGCCGCCGACACAGGCTGACGCTGCCGGCGCAAAGGCGTCAGAGCAGGCGCAAAAAGCGTCGTTGTCGGCCGTAGTTGTTTCACCTGATGATACCGTTGATGACGCAAAGACGGGAGGACGCCACGGTGTTGCCGCAGCGGCGTCTGCGAGTACTTCTGCTGCACCGACGAAAAAGGATACTGCAGCGTCATCAACTGGTGCCAAACCGGACGTGATCAATGCAGCTGGACCGGCTTTGCAGCAAGAAGATATCGCGGGCGACAATCCTGCAAAGGTGGCAAACCGCAACATCAATGAAGCTGCGACAACAAAGACAGAGAAATCGTCGTCAGAGCCATTTGTTTCCCGTGACGAACGCGCTCTGCCGCGAGCGCATGTTGATGGCCGCGCGGCTGAAACCGCCAAAAACGCTGAAGCGGGCGGGCGCATGGATCCGAAGGGCACACTGACCAAAACGGATTTGGAAAACCTGCTGCTGACATCGCTTGCGGGGCAGAAGTTGCCGCAGCGGGCGGAAGGGTCTTCTACCTATCTCGCCGCTATTTCGCAGATGCTGGAAAGCACACAGCAGGGCGCAGGCAAACCGGGTGTTACGGCCAATGCGGCGGGATTTGCCGCTTCCCCATCATCGGATCCTGAAACGCCACTGCCTGCCGCACGTCATGGCGCTGATGGCGTGCCGCAGGGTCTGGGCTTGACAGATGCCAAAGCCGCACTTGAGCAACCGCTTCTGCAATCAGCTCTTGCTAGCCTGAGCAAGGAAGGTCTGGGTATGCCCTTTGTGGCTAATCCGCAGGCCAAGGATGAGCCGGATTCTTCGTCTCCGCATCGCGGTCGGTGGCCGTCTTCCAGTGATGACGGTGAGGAAGGGCAGCAAGATGCTCACGCGCAAGGCGATGAGGGGCAATCCCCTGATGAACAAGCCGAGGCTGAGCAGAATACCGATGAGACAGTTGATGATGGCACTGTAGCCAGCGATAGCGAGAGTGCTGAAGCCTATTATCTGCGTATGGGCGGATTGGCCTAAAGCATCGGTCACCTTCGACATAATACCGTTATGCGATAGCCAATAAAAAACCCGCCGAATGGTTCGGCGGGTTCTTTGTTTCTAACGCTTTCTGACGAAAGCCGTAACGATTACTCGCTGCGGTTCTTCAGAGCTGCGCCGAGGATGTCGCCGAGCGAAGCGCCGCTGTCGGACGAACCGAACTGTGCAACAGCTTCCTTCTCTTCTGCGATTTCCAGAGCCTTGATCGAAAGCATGACCTTGCGGTCTTTCTTCGAGAAGTTGACGACGCGAGCGTCGACAGTCTGGCCAACCGAGAAACGCTCAGGGCGCTGATCGTCACGGTCGCGAGCAAGGTCAGCACGGCGGATGAAGGAAGTCAGGTCTTCGTGGTTGACCAGCTTCACTTCGATGCCACCTTCGTTAACGGCAGTGATTTCAGCCGAAACGACAGCGTTCTTGCGCAGGTCGCCGGACGAAGCAGCTTCGCCAACAGCGTCCTTGCCGAGCTGCTTGATGCCGAGCGAAATACGCTCCTTCTCGACGTCTACATCCAGAACGACAGCCTTTACGACATCGCCCTTGTTGTATTCTTCGATAACCTGTTCGCCTGGACGGTTCCAGTCGAGGTCAGACAGGTGCACCATGCCATCAACGTCGCCTTCGAGGCCGATGAACAGGCCGAATTCGGTCTTGTTCTTGACTTCGCCTTCGACTTCAGTGCCGGCTGGGTGGTTGTAGGCAAATGCCTGCCATGGGTTCTCGAGGGTCTGCTTGAGACCGAGCGAGATACGGCGCTTGGACGGATCAACTTCGAGAACGACAACGTCAACTTCCTGGCTTGTGGACAGGATCTTGCCGGGGTGTACGTTCTTCTTGGTCCAGGACATTTCGGAAATGTGGATCAGGCCTTCGATGCCTGGCTCCAGCTCAACAAATGCACCGTAGTCGGTGATGTTGGTGACGGTACCGGAGATCTTCTTCCCAACTGGGTACTTGGCGGATATGCCATCCCATGGATCCGACTCGAGCTGCTTCATGCCGAGCGAGATACGGTGGGTTTCCTGGTTGATACGGATGATCTGAACCTTGACCTGCTGGCCAATGTTGAGGATTTCCGAAGGATGGTTGACGCGGCGCCATGCCATGTCGGTGACGTGCAGCAGGCCGTCGATGCCGCCGAGGTCAACGAACGCACCGTAATCGGTGATGTTCTTGACGACGCCGTCAACAACCTGGCCTTCTTCGAGGTTCTGAACGATTTCAGAACGCTGCTCAGCGCGGGACTCTTCGAGAACCGTACGACGCGATACAACGATGTTGCCACGGCGCTTGTCCATCTTGAGGATTTCGAACGGCTGTGGGTTGTGCATCAGTGGAGTAACGTCGCGGATCGGACGAATGTCGACCTGCGAACGTGGAAGGAAGGCAACAGCGCCGTCCAGATCGACGGTGAAACCACCCTTGACCTGGTTGAAGATAACGCCTTCGACGCGTTCGCCAGCTTCGAACTTGGCTTCGAGCTTGACCCAGCTCTCTTCGCGGCGAGCCTTCTCGCGCGACAGAACTGCTTCGCCCAGAGCGTTTTCGATGCGCTCAACGTAAACTTCGACTTCGTCGCCGACCTTGAGCGAGCCGTCCTTGGACTTGGCGCCGAATTCCTTCAGCGGTACGCGGCCTTCAACCTTGAGGCCGACGTCAACGATTGCAACGTCCTTTTCGATGGCCGTTACGATACCCTTGGCAACATAGCCTTCGGCGAGATCGTTGGAAGCGAAGGATTCTTCGAGGAGGGCTGCGAAATCCTCCCGCGTGGGGTTTGCTACTGACATGAAATCTCCTGAATGTGCCCCGTTAAGGACACAAGAGCGCCGGTGTTGGTGTTGATCACACCCGAAAATCACATCCGCCTTCAAAGAAGGCTATTCGGCGCGGGGACGCGTTTCGGGTCATTACCGTGAAATGAGAAACCGGATGATCCGGTTCCGCCGTCACGTCAATTCTTTTGCAAGGCTGCGTCTATGATGGTTTTCGCGGCCTTAAACGCGGCTTCTATACTCATTTCTGTCGTATCAAGCAAGTGCGCGTCTTCAGCTGGTTTCAAAGGGCTGTCGGCACGGCCCATGTCGCGTTCGTCGCGCTTTTTCACATCGTCAAAAATGGCGTCGTAATCTGCTGCTGTGCCATTGGCCAAAATTTCGTCGTAACGACGTTTTGCCCTAACCTCTGCCGATGCTGTCACATAAATCTTCACCGGTGCGGCGGGGCAGACAACGGTGCCGATGTCGCGACCATCCAGCACGGTTCCCGGCTGCTTTGTCGCAAACTTGCGCTGTGCCTCAACCAGTGCACGGCGCACAGCTGGCATAACGGCAACTTTGGATGCGGCCTCGCCAATTTCGTGGCGCGACAACACCGAGCGATCAAGACCCATAAGGTCCAGCTCGAGAGCGACCTTTTCCGCGACTGCTTCATCATCCAGCGGCAGGTTGGCATCGAGCAGGGCCTTAGCAGTGGCACGGTAAGTAAGACCAGTATCGAGATGATGGAACCCGTATGTTTCGGCAATGCGGCGCGAAAGAGTGCCCTTGCCGGCTGCGGCCGGTCCGTCGATGGCAATGGTAAAGGTCATGCTGCAGTTATCCTGATGGCATTTTGTCTGTTGAGGGGGCGATATCATAAAGAAGGCTTGCATTCATCCCGTTCGTGCCGAAAACTTGTCGATGATGCGGTAATTGAAGTTTATCTTTGACAGGCAACACTGCAACGATTATGGGGACCGGCTAGAAATTTTATCGTCTACTGCCGGAACCACGGCGTACAGACCGAACTCATTCAAAAAAAATTGAGGCTTTGACAGTGGCAAAAGCGGAACTTGGAACCAAGCGCGTAGACCCGGATACCGGCAAGAAGTTCTACGACCTCAACCGTGACCCGATCGTTTCTCCTTACACCGGCAAGTCTTGGCCGCTATCCTACTTCGAGGAAAGCACAGCAGCAGCCAAGCTGGAGCAGGCAGAAGAAGAGGATGTGGCAGAAGTCGATACCGAAAACACGGAAGTCGAACTTGTGTCGCTGGAAGATGCTGATGGCGACAACAGCGGCGATGACATTCCAGATATCGGTGACGATGATGTCGAGCTGGACGACGACGACGACACATTCCTCGAAGCCGACGAAGATGATGACGATGACGATATGTCCGGTATCATCGGCGTGACTGGCGACGACGAAGAAGTCTGATCCTGTTGATAATTCACCCGATGACAGAAAAATGTCATCGGGTGAATTTTTTGGCTTGCCATCTTCCAACAGCGGAAGTAATAAGCCGCCACCGAACGGAAACAAACCGCTTCGGTTTCCCGGAACCGGATGAAAAACCGGAACCCTTGATGGGGCTATAGCTCAGCTGGGAGAGCGCTTGCATGGCATGCAAGAGGTCAGCGGTTCGATCCCGCTTAGCTCCACCAAATCTTCCCAGTGAAATGCAAGCATTACAAACTTAACTGCTTTTGTGGATTCTCGAACTATGAATCGGGAAGCGCGGCGTAGCAATTTCGGGTTTATGCCCCTAGTCATAACGACCGGGGTGCGGTGCAGTCTGGTATATCATCACCGCCCAGGCAGCGCATTGACACGTGCCAGTCATCTACAAATTCCGTGAGGGGGCTGAAACCGCCAGCGCTTAGTCGAACTAGAGTTCGAAAGGGTCATCCGAGGCTTTGACTTGCGGGTCACCAGCGAAGGGGTCTTCTTCTTTTTGTTTTTGGTTCTTTTTGGTGATGAGTTGACTGGTTACGTCCTGACAGGCAAGCATCTCATTTATTGCCTTAGAAGAGCCCCGCAACCTCAATGAGGTAATCTCCTTGCCTGCGTAATAGGCGCTAACCCCGAGCTTCCTGCTAAACTCCTGGGCAAAATTTGTGTTCTGAGTGTTGATGTGCAAATGGCGAATCGTGTCGATCTCTATCACCGAGGCGGTCGCTTCCCATGGGGATTCCTTGTCGAATTGAATTCGGATCGGGTAATCCTTTCCAACCTCCAGAGATTTCCATTTCGCGTTGCCAAGTGAAAAATAGAGCCTGCCCGTATTGCCTAAAAAGTTAAACCCCAGTCGGAGAATTGTACCGTCTTCGTAACTGGTAGAGACGTAACAGGCATTACCCATGGAGGGGTCCATGCGGATCGTCCAATTCCCGACGTCTTTCCAAAGGATGGTTTCGGATCGAGCGGGCAAAGCCGCCATACAGACGATCATTACAGCGGAGAGAGCAGTTCTCATGAGACCACCAGCGCGATTGTGTCAGGGTGCCTTATTTGCTCATGGGCTGAGATAACTGTCGAGTCGGTTCGATAAATTCCGACAACTAGGGTAAACATCTCGAGTGATGTTTAACCGGATCCGTTGCAATGAAAGCGTTTTTGGGTGGTGGATGATGGGCAGTGAAACTGGAGGTAGGCATGACCTCTTGCATAGCATGCAAGAGGTCAGCGGTTCGATCCCGGTTAGCTCCACCAAACATTCCCAGATAAATTTCAAAATTTCCTACCTAAACAGAATCAATGCGCGATCGTGTACAGCATGATGCCAAGCGGCATGGCTGTGATGACGATGGCGGCCAGCATTTTTGTGCAGATTCGCAGTGCAAGATTTTTGCGGGCTTTCCGCGTGTCCCATTCGTACGTCACAAGCGTCCTCCCTTATATTTTATTGGTGTGACGGCATGCTGTCTTCTGCGAGACCCAATCTAGCTTTGGTCCCCCGACCGGGTCTCGCAAGGCCACATAGGCGGTGTGACCGGGCGGGAATGTGCGATTTGCAATGTGAATGCAGGATGAACGCCAAAAACGGGTGAGAAACGTCTCTGCAACCCGATGCGGGTTTGCCTTTTACTCTAAATGGAGTAATAGGCTCATGATTTATTGCGTCGCGGAACACGCTTATTTGAGAGGGGCACCTTATGGACATCACGCAGGCAGCTGCCGCTGGGCAGGAAAAAGAAGCAAGCCGCACCAAGCGCATGAAGGCTGCGACCCGTGAAGCGCATGAGGTCCTCGACAAGTTCATTACCGGTGCAGCACCTTTTGCCAGCCGCGAAAATTTCGGCAAGTTTGTGCAGACGCAGTATCTTTTCCACCGCGATCTGGATGCATTTTTCTACAATGAAAAGCTGGATGGCATGTTGCCGGACCTGTTGGGTCGCCGCCGTCTTGACTTTATCAGGCAGGATCTAGCCGATCTTGGGCTCGACGTTCCTGCGCCATCTGCTGAGCCACGTTTCACCAAGGGCGGTGCATTTGATCTACCGGAAGCCATGGGTTGGCTTTATGTGGTCGAGGGCTCGAACCTCGGCGCTGCCTTCCTTCTGAAGGACGCTGCCAAACTTGGCCTGAACGAAGAATTCGGTGCACGTCATCTGGCCGGTGCGCCAGAGGGTCGTGGTCTGCATTGGCGTACATTCACCGCAGCGCTGGATGAGATCGCGCTGACCGAGGAAGAAGAACAGCGCGCAGTTGCTGCAGCGTCGGATGCATTCCGCGCCGTGCATGCTTATGCTGTTGAAAAGCTCGGCTGATTTGGGCTGAAGAATTCTGATGTTGAAAGGGCGGGATTCCCGCCCTTTTGCTATCTGGGTCTCAGGCCGGCTGATATTTCTGTTCCAGATAGGCCCGCAGCTTGTCCTTGAGGTCTTTGTACTCATCACCGGATGATTGGGGGGAATCACTCCAAGAGTATCCCATGCAGGCCGGCCGCTGACGTTTGCCATCGGCTTCTGTCGCATAGCGTGGGATGATATGGGCGTGCAGGGCAGGTTCACTATTGCCCCATATTTCGTAATTGACGCGGTCGCAGCCAGTCACCGCGAGTAATGCGTCGCCGACCATAGCCATGTCATGAAGGAATTCCATCCGCTGTCTGGTGTCGAGTGCATTCAGGCTTGGTACGACCGGATCGGCCAGCAACAGACAATATCCGGGAAGTGGCTGCACATCGCCAATCACCAGCCAGCCGGAAGGCAGGCGGGAAATAACAAACGGGTTTGTACCGGCGCGCGCCATGGCGACCCGTTCTTCGATGAGGTTCATGGGTTACTTCTCATGTCTTGGGCGTTTGAGGCCCACCATTCGGATTTCAGGATGGCGTAGATGAACTCATCACCCCAAGTGTCATTGAAACGGTCATTCTGGATGAGATGCGCTTCCTTGCGCATCTTCAGCCGCTCAACGACGCCAATCGATCCATGATTGAGTGTATCTAGTCGGGCAAAAATGCGGTGATAGCCGAGCTGGTCAAATCCCAGATCAATGATCGCGCGCACAGCCTCCGTTGCATATCCCTTACCGGCAAAGGCGGGGTTGAAGATGTAGCCGACTTCCGCCTGCAGGGCAGCCTTGCTGGCAATTTTCAAAAGAACTTCACCGATCAGTGCGCCGTCCTGGGACCGTGTCACGGCCAGACGCAGTATGTCACCATCATTTGCAAAAGGTGCTGACAGCACTGCCTCAAACTGGGCTTTCAGCGCTTCTGCCGCAGGTGGTGCGGTGTAAAGAAAGCGATAGACATCGGCGCGTGTGTGATAGGCGCTGTAGGCGGCCAGATCATCTCTGGCAAATTGTAGCAATGTCAGGCGTTCGGTACGGATGGGCGGATGGGGTGTGTCGTTCATTGATACTCGCATGCAACATAAATGTCAGACGCTATCTGGGTACCGCGAATGAAGCAAACAAGTGCAGGTCCTGCAGGTGCGTTGTTGAGTCTTGCATCACCAGCTTTCAAGCGCCGGATTTCTACGCTTATTGAGTAGCGGCGGACTGGTTTCCGATGGATGCCTAAATAATGATCTCGGGCGATTTATTGGGCGGAAATATTTTATCAAATGATAAAAATTTTATCTTCTGATAAAAACAATGAAATATCACTTGTGCAAGTTTTTGAAATAAAACGATTTTATAATCTGGCACGGAACCTGCTTCTCTTTTGTCAAGAATTCTCGCCCTTGAGGCATTGGCACAGGAGAGTGTTGACATGGAAATCGGCGTTTTCATTCCTATCGGTAACAATGGCTGGCTGCTGTCTCAAAATGCGCCGCAGTACAAACCGACTTTTGAACTGAACAAAGAAATTACGCTCAAGGCCGAAAAATACGGCCTCGATTTCGTGCTGTCGATGATCAAGCTGCGCGGCTTTGGCGGCAAGACGGAATTCTGGGATCACAATCTGGAATCCTTCACGTTGATGTCCGGTCTTGCGGCAGTCACAACCAAGATCAAACTGTTTGCGACGGCGGCAACGCTGGTCATGCCACCGGCGATTGTGGCACGCATGGCCTCGACCATTGACAGCATCTCCAATGGCCGTTTTGGTCTCAATCTGGTTACGGGTTGGCAGCGTCCGGAATATTCCCAGATGGGCATGTGGCCGGGCGATGAATATTTCTCCAAACGGTATGACTATCTCGGCGAATACGCGACTGTTCTGCGCGAGTTGTGGGAAAACGGCCAGAGCGACTTCAAGGGCGACTACTTCAAGATGGAGGATTGCCGTCTCAGCCCGCGTCCGCAGGCTGACATGAAGGTTATCTGTGCCGGTTCATCCAATGCCGGCATGGAATTTTCCGCCAAATATGCTGATTACAATTTCTGCTTTGGTGTTGGCGTCAACACTCCCACCGCTTTTGCACCTGCCGCTGAACGTTTGATAGAAGCGACCGCCAAGACTGGCCGTGATGTGTCGTCCTTCGTGCTGTTCATGGTGATTGCCGATGAAACGGATGAGGCGGCTCGCGCCAAGTGGGAACACTACAAGGCCGGTGCCGACCAGGAGGCTATTTCCTGGCTCGGTCTGCAGGGGGCTGCCGACACCAAATCCGGCTCCGACACCAATATCCGCCAGATGGCCGACCCGGTTTCTGCCGTGAATATCAACATGGGCACGCTGGTCGGGTCCTATGAGACGGTGGCCAGGATGCTGGATGAAGTTCCAACGGTTCCGGGGACCGGCGGCGTGTTGCTGACCTTCGATGACTTTGTGAAGGGGGTTGAGGATTTTGGCACCAAAATCCAGCCGCTGATGAAATGCCGCCAGCACATCAAGCCTGCACTGGAGGCTGCAGAATGAGCGAGCCCGTTGTTGCAGGATATGTTGCCCCGACAAGCCGCACACAAAGTGTAACGCTGCCGGCGCGACCAGAGCCGATCACACTCAAACCATCGGAAACGGCCGTCGTGGTGGTGGACATGCAAAATGCCTATTCAACCGAAGGCGGTTATGTCGATCTGGCCGGGTTTGATATTTCCGGTGCCAAATCCACCATTGCCAATATTGGCAAAACGCTGGATGCGGCGCGGGCTGCCGGTGTGCAGGTGATCTATTTCCAGAATGGCTGGGACAAGGACTATGTCGAGGCGGGTGGCCCGGGTTCTCCCAACTGGCACAAGTCCAATGCCCTAAAAACCATGCGGGCGCGGCCGGATCTGCAGGGCAAGTTACTGGCCAAAGGCACCTGGGACTACGCCATTGTCGACGAGCTGCAACCTCAGCCGGGCGACATCCTTGTGCCAAAGACCCGTTACAGCGGGTTCTTCAACACCAATATGGACAGCGTGCTGCGGGCGAGGGGCATTCGCAATCTGGTCTTTGTCGGAATTGCCACCAATGTCTGCGTGGAATCGTCACTCAGAGACGCGTTCCACCTCGAATATTTCGGGGTGATGCTGGAAGACGCCACCCATCATCTCGGCCCTGACTTCATTCAGCAGGCCACCGTCTACAACATCGAGAAGTTTTTCGGCTGGGTCGCGACGGTCAATGATTTTTGCGCCGTCATTTCGCAGGCTGCACCGGAAAACGCCTGAACGTCGTCATCACCTGTTCCAAGAGGAGAATTGAAATGCCGAAATCGATTATTGTCCCGGAAGGCACCCAGAAGCCGATTGCTCCCTATTCACCGGGCACGCTTGCTGATGGCGTTGTTTATGTGTCCGGTACCCTGCCTTTCGACAAGAACAACGATGTTGTGCATGTGGGCGATGCTGGCGCGCAGACGCGCCATGTGCTGGAAACCATCAAGTCGGTGATTGAAACAGCCGGTGGCACCATGGACGATGTGACGATGAACCATATCTTCATCACCGACTGGGCAAATTATCAGGCAGTCAACAAGGTCTATGCCGAATATTTCCCGGGTGACAAACCGGCCCGCTATTGCATTCAGTGCGGCCTGGTCAAACCGGATGCGCTGGTGGAAATTGCAACCGTTGCCCATATTGGCGGGAAATAGGCCCGATGTATTTCGAGGTTCACGGCCAACAGAGCGCTGATGTCGAAACGATCCTCCTGTCTTCAGGACTGGGGGGATCGGGAAGCTATTGGGCACCACAGATAGCTGATCTTGCCGAACATTTCCGCGTTGTGACCTATGATCATCGTGGTACGGGGCGCACCGGCGGAGAGGTGCCTGAACAGGGCGGTATTTCCGCCATGGTCGACGATGTGCTGCAGATTGCCGATGCATTGAAGCTGACGCGGTTTCATTTCATGGGGCATGCGCTGGGCGGTCTTATTGGACTTGAGCTGGCACTGCGTCAGCCTGACATGCTTGGCAAACTGCTGCTGATCAATGCGTGGAGCAAAGCGGATCCGCATTCGGGCCGGTGTTTCGATACGCGCATTTCGCTTCTGGAAAATTCCGGCGTCGAGGCGTTCGTGAAAGCGCAGCCGCTGTTTCTTTATCCAGCCGTGTGGATGAGTGAATATTCCGAGCGAATGGCTGCAGATGAAGCGCACGGCATCGCCCATTTTCAGGGCAAGACCAATGTGTTGCGACGCATTGCGGCACTGCGGGCATTCGATATCGATGACCGTCTCGGTGCGATCGACACTGAGACCTGGGTGACCGCGACAAAAGATGATCTGCTTGTGCCCTACACGCGCTCTATAAGGCTTGCCGACGGCTTGCCCAACGCGAAGCTTTTGCTTACCGACTTCGGTGCCCATGCGGTCAACATCACTGAAGCGACACGCTTCAATAAGGATATGCTGGCTTTCCTGTTGCAGGAAAAAGCAGCAATCAAAACGGAAACGGAACGTCATGACATTGCCACTTGATAGCAACGCGCTGGCTGCGCTGTTGTAGTTTGACACCGGTAACCGGAATATATGGGAATATCTGGGAAATGACGGGAAGTGGCGAAAAAGCCTTGTAAATCATGGGCTTTGAAGGGGGTCGGCGCAGAAACCAATAAATCGTTTTTGACACGACATCCCCGTCAAATTTGAACAGCAACTGCAAATCCGTCGAGAAGTCGTGGTAGCTTCAAGAATCCTTCAAAAAACGACCTGTTGGCCTTTTAAGACCCTTTAAAGCCCAGAAAATAAGGCTTTTAGAAAAAGGCGACGTGGAGTAGTCAATCCCGGAACACGGTCAGGGGATGCATTGCATTCCAATTTAAACATGCAACAGGCTTGCAAGTTCGAATAAAACGACGCTTTTTGTATTAAAATCAGCAAGTAAGACAAATTAGCCGCCTGCAGAAAGATGCAAGGCGGCTTTTTTATCATCGAACCAGGCCAAAACGTGATGGGCGCTGCGTGAGGCTCGCTCGCCAATCACCCTTGTAGTCGAATGCTGGTGCCTCGACCGGTACCGAGAACCAGAAATCAGTGAATGCGGCAACGTCAGGTTCACAGAACCAATGCGCTTCTCCGTTAGCGTCGACGGCCCACCACCGCGCGTTCTTCGGCGCGATATCCCAATCAACATTCACCATCTTCTGTCTCCGACCAACGAAAGGAACTACAACGAACTTATCAGCCTGTGCCAAACCCATTACCTCCCACCCGGCGCAACCAATGTTCCTATTTTGTTCTAGGCTTGGACAGAGTCAACTCTTTGCACATCAGTTTGACTAATTTTACATTGGCCTTTCGAAGCTTTGCTTCAAGGTGTCGACGTAGACAAGGAAGTCACGGCCGTTGTCGGTTATCGCTATGCGACCGGGCGGAACATTGGAAATTAAGTTCTGGCCGTACAAAAACCTAGACCAATCATCGAATGACAATTCTTTCAGGCCATCATTCTTTGGTCTGATCTCATTTTCGTAATATTCTCTCGCGTCTTTCATCGCTACCGAAGGTTCGTTAGCGAGCAATCTAAGAGCATGGATTTGGCTAGCAAAAATAAGCCCCCAAATGAACTCGAAGTTCCTTTCTGTTTGGGCCTCTGCAAGAGCGTAAATCAGTCTTGATACGTGAGTGTCTGGCGGCATCCCCGCTAATTGTTGCTCTATTTTTTCGGCGAGTGCCCTAACCGTCGGTAGCGGATGCGCTTCCGGTTTTAAACCCGTTTCTGGCTTTACGGGATTGGGTTGACTTGAAGGTTGAAGAACGGCTCCCCCCATTCCTAGGGATACGATATCCTTTATCCTTTCACGTATTTCCCGTCGAAAAATCCAGACGATGAATACAACAGAGAGGGGCCACGCGGTGCCTTTGAGAAGGTCGATAATAGTCTTCGCCCACTCCATCCAATTTACACTCATGAGAAACGCGCGGAACTCCTCCTCCATGCACCAACCCCCCGAATCACGCTCGTCTGAGCAAAGATAGGACTTGCCCGATAACCGACAATTCATCGGCATTTTCGGAGCTTATTAGTTCAGTAGGGTAACCGCCATCGTCGTTATCGGACCGCAGTTCCAACATGTTGTCCATTCGCCAATTAGCCCTTTTTACCTTAATCCCAGGCCCCACGCGGAAGACGAAAACTTCATCGTCGATGATGCTCGTTTTGCTCTGATCAACGATCATGAAAGCGCCGTCTGGAATTGTCGGCAACATGCTTTCGCCCTTGGCTTCAAGCATAATACAGCTCTCAGGCTTCGCGCCGATACTGCGCAGGAATGCTCGACTGAACGCAACCGTGTTTTCTGCCCGATCATCTCTTGGGATTAGGCCCTGGCCAGCAGCCGCCTGAACGTCGTAAAGCGGAATCTGTACCATATCCACGCCTTCCGTCATTGTCGCGGATTCGGTGAACATTTCGCCTTCACCCGTGATTATCCAGAGGACGTTGGCGCCAAAGTTATGGCGGTACGCATCGAGCACCGACGCGGTGGGCTCCGATTCACCCTTTTCATAGTTTCCCAGTGTGGTCTTGCTAACGCCAAGCTGTGCCGCAAACACATCCCTCTCAGGATCACCAAGTCTTCTTCGCAGCTCGCGAAGGCGCACGCCAAGCGGTGTTTTGGACGGAATTTCCGGACGAGCCAATAAACCACCAAATAAATCACTTTTCTGATTTACAAAGTCAGAATTCTGATTTATTCCTTTCTGTGTTCGCAGAATTCAACACCCCAAAAAAGGAGGCCGGACAGGGCCTCCCTTCTCGAAGGAATCCTTTATGCACCGTGTCTCTGACGGCGGCAAGTCTAGCCGTGCCGAACGCAAGCGGCTGGAAGAAATTGCCCGCATTAAGTCCCGGCTTTTTATCGCCGAAATCAAGCTTGCCGAGATCGACGTAAAATATGGCCTACCTAAAGGTACAGCCGGCAACTCGCTTTACGAGCCGCATGTGGCTGGTGAGCGTGCAATTGCGGCAGCCCTAGATACTCGTCCGCATCTTCTCTGGTTCTCCCGTTATTTGGCCGACGGCACACGCCGCAGCCCGCAGCCAACTGAGAATTATCGCAACGGCCGTCGTGAGGCTGCTGCGGCATGAAGCGTGGAACAGGTCGGGATTGCTGCTCTAGCCTACCGCACAGTGAGTGCAAGGCGATCTATCGCCCCGGCTGTCAGTCCCAATCTCACGACCGTTCCACACCCCAACAATCGCCCATCAGCAGACGCCGCACAATGACGAAACCGCATGCCAAATTCGACAGAAATCCTTTCATCCCGGCGCAATCGAATGTGTGCCGGATGGCTGACAAGCTGATGATTTTCAGTGTCGCGTTCTTCGGCTTGTCAGCCGCCATTATCGCCCTCATCAAACAACTTGGAGCAGTATCATGACCGCAGTCCGCAATCATGTCGCCGTGCCTTTCTTTGACCGCGTTCCACTACGCGCAAAATCGTTGGTTTTAGTCGCCTTCGACAACATTCTTGAACGCGCATTCTCGCAGCGCGAGGCACTTCATCACCTTTCTAACGCTCTCAGAGAAATCAACGTCGAAGGACCCACATCAACCGAGTTTGGCAACTGGTACAACCGTGTCGCCAACGGCCTGATTGAACGTCCCCACCCTTCTGAAGTATTGCCATTCGCAGCGCCAGCCGCTCACCGTGCGGAAACGTTTAGCAACGCTGTGCCATGTGAAGTCGAAAACGAAATTTGCCCTTACGACCGTCTGGAAATGGCGCGTGATATAATCCTGGCAGCACACGTCCTGAACGAAGCAAAGATTGCTGCCGGTTATAGCCCCGCCTCTATCATTTTGGACGATACAATTGTCCAGCAGGCGCTGATCGAGCTGCTGGAGGCCGAGGCAACCAGTGCAGTCATGGATGCCGATGTGCACATGACCCCAGGCAACAAATTAGTCGACCTTCTCCTAGGCGAAGACAGCACCGAGGTTGACGGCAAACTAGTCGATTGCCTTACCATGGATATGCAGCCGGAACTCTGCCGCATCCTCAGCCGTACCCGCGAAAATCCGACAACCTGATTTCCGAGATCGGTGCTCTGCCCCCCAGAGCAGCGACAGATGCCGGGCGGCCCACCCCCAAACCCCAACGCCCGGCATCGATCCGCAGCATAGCCGTCGCCACGCGACAAACAGAGGTTTCGATGGTCAACCCTTATTCCGAAGAAGAACGCCTGCAGGCGATGGTAGCAGCCAGCTATCGAGCCAGCAGAGCGCACTTCAATCACCTACCAATTCGTCACATCATCGCGCCGCCTGCTGACATGTTCGATGCCAAGCTCGCACGTCAGATCGCGATCTATGTACTGAACATCAATTTTAACATCGCCCGTCGCCGTTTGGTTGTTCACCTGGGCGTCGCCCGGTGGACCGTTATGCAGGCAGTTCGAACCGTCGACCAACGTCGTCACGAACCCCTTTTTGACGCCGCCTACGAACGAATTTCCACACGCGCCAAAGACACCTTCATGGATGAAATGCTGCAGGCCGCAGAGCGAGGCGTCGCTTAATGGCCGACTTCATGCGCGTTGCAGTATCTGAAATTCATGTCGGTGAGCGCCTGCGCCCGATCGACATGGATTATGCCGAGGCGATTGCAGCCTCAATGTCCGAACACGGGCAGATCAGCCCAATAATGATCCGCCGCACGCCTGCAAAGAAGGGTACGCCATTCACGTTGGTGGCTGGTGGTTACCGCACGGCGGCAGCTGGATTGCTCGGCTGGACCGAGATAGACGCTATCGTGGTGAAAGCAGATGCCGTTGAAGCACAGCTGCTCGAAATTTCCGAGAACCTTTACCGCAACGAACTGAACCCGCTCGATCGCGCTATCTTCGTGATGAAGTACCGTGAGTTGTGGGAGGAAAAACACGGCAAGATTACTCGCGGCGGCGACCAATCAGCAAAGGTGCACGATGATCCTTTGCTATTCTCCAAAGGTCGTGTGCTGTCTGAGAAGGTCCAAGAGCGACTTGGCATCAGCCACAATACGTACAAACGGGCCGTAAGTATTGGGCAGAACCTTGACCCGGTTCTAAAGTTTGCGGTGCGCGGTACGACGGCCGAAAACGATCAGTCGCAGTTGCTGCAACTGGCGAAGCTGCCGCGTGAAGATCAGGTCAAAGTCGCGGCCGCACTGAAGCACGAACCCGATGTGAAGAAGGTTCTGGCCTTCACTAAACCGGCACCGGTCAGCGCTGCCGCCCCATCGCAATCCATCATCCTTACCAAACTGATCGCAGCCTGGGACGAGGCCAGCGACGAAACACGCGACGGCTTCCTTGAACATATCGGCATGTCCAGCATGCCCGATCCGGTCATGGCCGCTATCCGCGAGGAGGCAGCATGAAAAACGATCCGTCACAAATGGACTTCTTCAGGCAGGCGTTGTTCCCGGTGCGCTCTGCATCGGAACGCCTCGACATCGACCGGTTCCGTTCGAACCTGAAACGCCAGATGGCACGTGCCATCCGCGAGAGCCAGTATGACCGCGACACGATTGCCGCACGCATGGCTCACTACCTCGGCCTGGACAAGGTCTCAAAGTCCGCTCTCGACAGCTACACGGCCGAAAGCAAAACCAACCACGATGTCAGCCTACCAAGGTTCAAGGCATTCGTCCGCGCAACTGGCGCGGTCTGGCTTTGGGACGTCGTCGTTTCTGACGATGGCCTGCTGCTGCTCGAAGGTGACGAGGCCCGCTTGGCCGAGATCGCACGCATTCGCCAGGAACAGAAGCAGCTCGCACAGGAGCTCAAGCTCCTGCAGGCGACACCAGTCAATATCCGCCGGGTGCCACGTAAATGAAAAAAGAATGGTTCACATCCGCTGAGTTGGTCGCGGCCGTCCTGCCTGGTCTCCCAGGCTCACGCCAAGGGCTAGAGCAATTTATTGCTCGGTCCGGCGTTCGATCGACCGCAAATGCCCGACAGAAATCCGGCCAGGGCGGCGGATATGAATACCATTATTCGTTTTTGCCAGCGACGGCCCAAGCGAAGCTTGCATTCCTCAACACGGAATTGCCAGCCAGCACCCGCACATCCAAGGTTTCAAAGATGCTTTGGGACCGGTTTGAAGCCCTTTCAGATGCCCATAAAGCTATCTGCAAAACCCGTTTTGACGTCCTGACGGAGGTCGAAGAACTTCGCGCATCTGGCATCAGCATGGTGAAAGCCGTTGGCCACGTTACGCGCAGAGCCGACATTGCACCTGCCACTTTTTACGAATGGCGAAAGATGGTTGAAGGTCACTCCCGTCAGGACTGGCTTGCCGCCCTCGCCCCTTCCTTCGCTGGCACCAATGGTGAAGTCGCTGAGTTGGCCCCATGCCACCCTGAAGCGTGGAAAATCCTCAGGTCTGATTTCCTACGTCCTGAAAAGCCATCCTTCAGCGCGTGCTATCGCCGCATGGAGTTGGTTGCCAAGGATCAGAAGCTTGCGCCGATCCCATCTGAGCGTTCTCTGCGCCGTCGCCTTGACGCCGAAGTTCCGAAGGCGGCGCAGATCATCGCACGCGAAGGCAAGGACAAGGCCAAGCAGCTTTTCCCGGCCCAGAAACGTACCGTTGCCGGTCTTCACGCCATGGAAATCGTCAATACCGACGGTCACCAGCTCGACCTGTTTGTGAAAGCGCCCTGGGCGGAAACACCGGTTCGTGTGATCCTGATCGGTATTCAGGATGTCTATTCCCGCAAGGTGCTGTCCTGGACACTCTCGGAAGCAGAGACATGGGAAGCCGTTCGCACATGCATCGGCTCTATGATCGAGAACCACGATGGCATGCTGCCGTACCATATCTACATGGACAACGGCCGTGCATTCGCAGGCAAGATGATTTCCGGTGGTGCCAAGACCCGGCACCGTTTCAAGGTCAATGAAGATGATGTTGCAGGTCTTCTCAAGACACTCGATATCGAACCACACTTCGTAAAGCCACGCTCCGGTCAGTCAAAGCCAATCGAACGCGCCTGGCGTGATCTGGCAGAGGAAATCTCTAAGCACCCCTCGATGTCAGGTTGCTACACCGGCAACAAGCCGGAAGCCAAGCCGGAAAACTATGGCGCAAGTGCCGTGCCGTTGGAAAAGCTTCAACAGCACGTTGCCCAGTGCGTTGACGAGCATAACCACCGCCTGAAGCGGACAACCGAAACCGCACATGGCCGCAGTTTCTCGCAGACATTTGATGCATCGGTTGCAGAGCCTTCGACCATCATTCGGTATGCCAGCATGGCGCAGCGTTCGCTCTGGATGCTCTCGGCCGTCGCGGTCACAGCACGCAAGCCAGACGGTGCAATACACTTGCACGGCAACCGTTACTGGAACGCCGTATTGAACGAATGGATCGGCAGAAAGCTGACCGTTCGTTTCGATCCAGCGGACCTGCATAGGCCGGTCAAAGTCTATGATCCCGAAGGCCGGTTCCTTTGCGACGCCGATTGCCTCGCCAAAACCGGCTTTGCCGACACTGGTGCAGCACGTCGCCAGGAGAAGGCCCGCAAGACCCACGTCAAGAACCTTCAGGCGGTGGCCAAGAGCAATGCGGCGCTTTCACCGATGCAGCTTGGCGAGATCATGGAAAAAGGACGCAAAGCAGAGGCGGCAAAGCGTCCACAGACACCAGTTCGTTCCGTTGTCACCCGGCTTGTCACCGGCAACTTGGCTCATGCGCCAGTTGAAACGGTGGATGACGATCATTTCGAAGACAAATTTGCGCGCGGACTTGCCCGATTGGCAGGTGGCGAAAGCGCAATCATCCAATTCCCCACAGGGAATACCGAGGCAGGCACAAAGCCTGCCCGCAAGAGAAGAGCCGATAAGTCGTGAGTACGGTTCCGGTCCAGCAGGGCGAAAAAAAGAGCGAGCCAAAAAGGCCCGCCGCACAATTGAACAAAGGAACCAATAAATGAAGAAACCAACCAACACAACAAGCGCGTGGGACCAGTCAAGACCCACAATCGAGTTTACAGCAAAGCATCCTGCTTCTGAAATCGACGCTTGGCGTAATCTTGCAACCCGAACCGCAGATGCAGCCACCGAACATGGCTGGACCAAAGCCGAGGTGTCGCGTCGGACAGGCGTCGCAGAGGGGACATTTTCCCCGTGGTTCAGCGGCAAATATCTAGGCGTATTGGCAAACATCAACCTGCAGATCGCTAACTGGCTCGAAGCGCTCGATGCCAGTCAGAACATGGCCGCGATTATGCCTGTATCGCCACCATTCCAAAAGACATCGGTTGGAACGGACGTTTACAATGCTCTCCTGTTCGCCCAGGTGACAGCCGGTTTCGTCCGCGTAACATTGCCTGCAGGTTCAGGAAAGACAACTGCCGCTCGGCACTTCCAGTCCGTACGACCTCATGTGTTTATGGCCACTCTTAGCCCAAGCACTAAGACGGTTCACGGCATGCTTGTGGAACTATGCGCGGCGCTCGAAATTCACGAACACAACCCCGCAAAATTTGTTCGCTCGATTGGCGCGAAACTCAAGCGGGTTGGCGAAGGATCGCTGCTCATCATTGACGAAGCACAGAACGCTGTTCCCGATGCTATCAATCAGCTCCGCCACTTTGTTGACAATGACCAGTGCGGCGTTGCCCTGCTTGGTAACGAAGATACAGCGACCGCTTTCGTCAAAGACCTTGGAAGATCAGTCGCAAGCCGTGCGCAGGTTCTGTCTCGATTTGACCGACAGGTTCGCAGCTCACGTTACCCGGTGGCTGATGCTGAGTTGTTGATCAAGGCATGGCGCGTAGAGCAAGAAGATTGTGCTCGTTTTCTACTCGGTATTGCCAGCAAGCCCGGCGCATTGCGTCAGATTGATCGCACCATGAAGGCCGCATCCATGCTGGCCATCGGCGACGGTGAAGAAGGCGTCACGCTCGCGCACCTTCAAGCGGCCTGGAAAAGCCGTGACATGGGTGACAGCCTATGAGCGCAGCAAACACTTCTCTCAAGTTTCACTTGGAACGCCTCACCCGCGTTTTCCACCGTGCCGAGAAGCTGAACGAGAACGATTCCTTGGAACTGGATGCCCTCTCGGCGCGCACCGTCCTGCAGACCTTGCGCGTACTCACCAAACAGGCCGGGAACCTTGAACTCGAGTTGTCCCTGCTCCGCGACAGTGAAGCGGGAAAGCTCTTGGCATCCACCGCTGAAGCAATGGCAACCGGCGAGTTAGCCGGGATGCTGGACAAGGCACACAGCAACGTCATCCGCCCTGATTTTGGAGGTAAAACGAAATGAGTAAAAATGTCACTTCAGTTTCCGATCAGCTGCAGCGGCTTCAGGGCATCATTGGCGACAAAGTCATCAGTGACGGCCATGTGCATATGGACCCGATCCAGAGCAAAGTTTTCCTGCACCGGATTTCGAAGGCGTTGGAAGCAGCAAGGTTCCTGGAAAATGCATATTCCCAGGCTGAGTGGAACCGACGCGCCTACCTCGAAAAGCTGACAGACAGTTTAGGCAAGCTGAAGGTCGTGCGCTTGTTCAAAAAGGACGCCGCAGCAACAGCGACGAACGTCATCCCCTTCCCATCCCGCACGTCGACGCCGCCAGTTCCAACTGGCGGTGACGCAGCCTGACACCTTTTCCCAAAACACGAGGACTGAAAATGCAAGCCGTAATTCTCGAAGAAGCCAAGCCAGGTATCACCGTCGTCAACGGCCGTGATTTCATGCTCAACGCCAAAGGTGGCCTTGATCCTGCTGCCAACGTGAAAGACCAGTACAAGCTCGAAGACCAGACCGTTCGCAAGTGCATTGAGTATGCGCTGGATCTCAACGCGCAGCTTTCCCGCTTTCGCGGCCACACTGCTGCAGACCTTTCGGCGCTCGATAGCCTGCTTGGCGAAAAGTATGGTGTCACCATTGGTGGCCAGAAGGGAAACCGGACGTATCAGACCTATGACGGCCTGATGAAAATTCAGGTGCAGGTTGCTGATCTGATCACCTTTGGCCCTGAGCTTCAGATTGCCAAAGCCCTGATTGACCAGTGCCTGGTTGAATGGAGCGCCGACAGCCGCCCTGAAATTCAGTCGATCGTCACCCGCGCCTTCAACACCGAAAAGGAAGGTCAGGTGAACCGCGCCGATGTCTACATGCTTTTGAAGCTGGAGATTGATGATCCCCGCTGGAACAGTGCCATGGAAGCCATCCGCGACGCGATCCGCGTCACGGGCTCCAAGGAATATGTGCGGTTTTACCAGCGCGCAAGCCATGAAGACGGCTGGCAGGCCATCACCATTGATCTGGCGAAGGCGTGATCATGGCCCAGCAATCAATCAATTCGGTACTTTTTCTGCAGCCGCTTCGTTTCTTCGTCCACTCGATGCAAGTTGGCGATGAGCGGCGTAATCTTTTGGAAAAGACCACGTGCACGAGCGACAATTTCCTCTCCGTCCTCCTCCCACCAATAAAAGTACTGACTGAAATCAGAGTGATTTCCTTCGTCCACCCAATCCATTGCGCGCCGGTGACTCCGCATGTCATTTTCAATTTTTTCCAGCAGATGCAGGCAATCAATGTACGTGCTGGAGAGGGTGCCGTCGAAATAGATAGCTCCCTCGACAATTTGTGGACGCTTGAGGATATCTCGCATTTGCAAGATATCGTAGAAGTACTCAGCGGAAGCACGCCTCATCCAGTCCCAACTAGTCATTTGGGCGTCGAATTTAGTATCGCCGTTCGATATTCTCTGGAGAACGAGCTCAAGTTCTTCGCGCTGTGGATTCATGGCGCGTTCAAGTGCGCGGAACTCTCCTCTCATAGAAATAGCTACGAGTTCGCGATGGCGTTTCTCGCTTCGGGCATCCGTTCGATCCATAGTGAGTACGGTCCACGTGGCGGCCCCAACCGCCAGAATACCGGTGAACAGCGTCTGGAAATCGAAAACGAAGTTTCGCAGGAAACCACCACCCGTTTCGCCGTCAACCTTCCTGGGCTCGCCAAACATAGTGGAAAGCAAAATCGTCAGAGCCGCTATGATCAAAAACAAGATCAAGATTTTGTTTTTATGGTCTCGTCTCAATCTTCCAATCTCCTGATCGTTGCACGACGCTCGATTTCACACAAATCGTGCGTTTTGGATAGCTCACACTACGAGGTTGCGGCATGAAGAACTTCCGAGCCATCTTGGACACTGCCGTCGATGATCGGACATTTCAGAGAGCTTGCCAGCGGTTCGCCAGTGGCGGTGGCTCGTCTGAAGCTATTGCCATGGCAGTTCTTCAGGCCATCGAGTTTGACGAAATATATATGGATGCCATGCGTCATCGCCTCGGCACCGAGTTTGCTGCTGCAGCAGAAAGCGCAGGTGCGTGATGGGAGCTAGAAAACCAGCCCTCGGTTATCCGTCCCGCACTGACGCTGTCATCGCTCTGCGTAAGCAAGGTCTTTCGACAGCTATCATTGCACGGCGTCTGCTGATCACGGCATCACAAGTTTCGGCACTTGAGGCGTCACACGCCCGGTCCATGAACAAACGGTCAGACGCTCCAACAAAAGATCATGGCCGTGCTGTCTTGCTGACAGCCGACGTTCATCGGTTGCTCGGCCCGCATGCTGCAAAACGCGACATGTCCGTAAGCCACCTTGCGCGGCTGCTCATCGAAACCGCAGTCGATGACAACATGATCGACGCCATTCTTGATGATGGTGGCGATAAGTGACGGTCAATCATCAGAACCCCACTGTTTTCACCAAGGGTTATGCGCTGTGCTCTCCTGCCGGGAAGCTTCAGTCAAAGACGTTTCGAGACACCAGGTCTGAAGCGATCGCAGCCCGATACCGCGTGAAAAGAACCCGTGATCAGGCCTGGGCGAAAGCCCAGGCAAAAGGCTGGACCGTTCCCCTGGTTTACGTCCGCATCTTCGTACCTGTGTTCTACACCACAGTCACCACGGCCGAGCTGGAGCATGACGATGGAGAAATCTAAGCCCTGCCCGTGCTGCGATGATGTCGGTGAAGTCGAAGATATCGACGGACACCAGCGACCATGCAGCCGTTGCCAAACCAAAGCTTTCCACAAATGGGCCGACAGCCGCCGCCCGAACCAGCAAAAAAGGAAGTCCGCATAATGGCATCCTCAACAGCAGTTATCAAAATCGCACAGAAGCAATTCGGCCTGGATGACGAGACATACCGCGCCAAGCTCCAGAACATCACTGGCAAGACCTCGACCCGCGATATGTCCGAGGCCGAACGCCAGAAGGTTATCACCGTGTTTCGCAATGAAGGCTTTGAAGGTGCTTCAAAGGCACCTGCAAGCGACAATCAAAGCCCTCGCACTGGCGGCCGGTACCGCGCCAAATTGCAGGCGCTCTGGATCGCAGGTCATAACCTTGGCGTAATCCGCGACCGCACAGACGCGGCGCTGGAAGCGTTTGTCATGGGGCAGACCAAAGTTGACGCACTGCGGTTTGTCCATAAGCCCGGTGACGCCAAGGCCGCGATCGAGGCGCTGAAGAAGTGGATAGCCCGCGATGGTGGCGTGAACTGGAACACCGACAAGCTGACGCCAGATTATGCCAAGGCAGTTGGCTTCCAGATCGCCTGGGCACAGTGGATCAAACTTGGCGGCACTGTCCATGCCGACTCAGTCCAAAACTTCTGGAAGGACGTGAATGTCCTTTCGGGTGTGCAGGGTCGCGATCTTTCCACCAACGCATGGCAGCGCGTCATGAACAAGTTTGGCGAACGTGTTCGTAAACTTGGAAAGAAAGCCTAGTGATGACAGCTTTTCCCGACCGAGCATGGATGACACCGCTTTTAAATCGCATTGCCGATGTGGCAGGCGAACGGGCGGCGCTTATCCTCGGCCGGGAGAAAGCATGCGAGAAAATCTACATACCGGCAACCGTGACAGAAGATCATTGGTTGCCGAAGCTCATTGGCCTGGAACCTGCTCTTGCACTCTGCAAAAGCTATGGCGGTGAGAAGATCGAAATCCCGCCAGCCATGGCAGGTGACAAACGGCGGCGCGCACAGCTTATTGCCGAAATGATCGATAAAGGTTATTCAACGAATGCTATCGCACGCCAACTCGGCGTGACGCATAAGACCGTCCAGTTGCATCGGCGCAAGGTCGACGACGGTCAGGGCAATCTCTTCGCAGAACAAGAGAACAATTAACCCGGCCATCGGCTCGGGAGGTAATTTTACATTCTGAATTATCCGCATTGAACAACGCAATGTGCCCCGGAACAAAGGGGCACTTAATGACTACCCAAACATTTGACGAATGGCTTATCAGCCGTCTGCGTGATGCAGGCTCGTACGCTGGCGCGATGGATGGCGTGCCGGGCCGCGCCGTTTTCAAGGCCTTGGAACTGTTTCAACGTGCCGAGGGCATTCCAGTCACTGGTCAAGCTGATGCCCAGACTATCGCTCATCTTCGTTTGGTCCGCCCAAACAGGAACGGCACTCCAGCCGATCACGTCATTGCTCAGGTTCCGCCAGCTCGCACTGAGCCAGTCTGGATGCGTGATGCGCGCCGCTACCTCGGCGTCAAGGAAGTTGTTGGTCCCGGTTCCAACCCAGTAATCATGTCCTGGGCGAAAAAGCTCGGCGGCTGGGTCGCATCATTTTTCACGGATGACGATATCCCCTGGTGCGGCCTGTTCGCAGCCCACCCAATCGCCACCACACTCCCCAAAGAAGTACTGCCGAGCAATCCGCTATGGGCGAAGAATTGGGCGAACTTTGGCGTCGCATGCTCACCCTCCGTTGGGGCAATTCTTGTTTTCTTCCGCGATGGAGGTGGCCATGTTGGGTTTTACGTCGGTGAGGATCGCACGCACTATCATGTTTTGGGTGGCAACCAGAACAATGCCGTTTCCATCACCCGCATCGCGAAAAATCGCCTTGTTGCAAACGGCATCCGCTGGCCCAAAACAGGTGAAGCTCAGATTGGCGGCCGTGTTCAGCTTACCGCTAACGGTGTTCCCGTTTCGAAGAATGAGGCCTGAGCCATGAAGCCCTCATACGGAACATCAAAACGTTATCTGTGGGGTTCGTTCTGGGCCTCTTGGGGCATTGTTTATCTGCTTTGCGCTGGCGCTTTGTTCGGCTCAAAAGAAGCAGTTGGAATGGCCACAATCGCCATCCCATCTTTGTTGGCGCTGATAGCAGGCATGCTCGGCGTTCACCGTCACTATGGCAGCAAGGATTTTGAGGCGGCTGCCGAACACACTTCGCCTTCGCTTCCCCCTTACGACCCTCGGGCCGACCCTGGCGCCGTTCCACCTGGAGAGCTGACATGATCCCGGCGTGGCTAACGAAGGCGTCCACGTCGTTGATCATCGTAGCGATCGCGATGTTGGCCGCCGCCAGCATCGCATTGTTTGCCATCTGGGCCGTTGATGACTTCATCGACAAAGTTCGGTCGGAGGCAAAGCAGGAGAGAGACAACTACTGGACGGGTCGCATCGAGAAGATGAACGCCAACGCCGCAAACGCTCAAGCTGCGCAAGTGCGCGAAACCATGCGCATTGAAACAAACGCCGCAACCACCATCGCGGATCTCGAAAAACAAAAGTCTGACTTGGAGAAAAAGAATGCGGCTCTGCCAAATGGCGCTGCTATCGGTCTCGACCGCGATCGTGTCCGCTTGCTCCCACACTAGCGAAAAACCATCACCGCCGCAGGTCATCTATTTGCGACCGGAAGTGCCACCATCATCACGGGTGCCGAGTACACCTTCAGTTTTGCCAGATCGGGCTCTTAGGGCTGACGAGATCACTCCGAAATGGGGTGCGGATCGGAACGAAATCAAGGCCTGTGATGCGCGTCGAGCAGCTGCTGTCGCGGCTATTGATTTCGCTTCGGCACCGGAGAACGAACCATGAATTTCGGTTCTAACGCAGCCTTTGATCTTGCTGCAAAACGATCTGAACAGGAACGTGAAAGCAAGATTGCCCAGGCATCCCGCGCTTTGCGCCAGATGGGCACGTTGCAATGTGAAGATTGTCCTTCCGACATACCCCGAGAAAGACGGCTGGCAATGCCTTCCGCTACTCGTTGCATCAGCTGCCAAACCAGACACGAAAAGAGACAACGCTAATGCTTGACCTTGCTGCACTCAAAGACTGGCTTGGTCTTATCGCGCTTCTTATCAGCGTTGGCACGTCGGTTGTTCTGTTTGTCGGTTCGGGCGCAAAGGCCAACGCATCCAAGCTCGATAAGCAAGAAACCAAGCTAATCGACCATGACCGTCGCATCCAGGCAGTCGAAGCCGAGATGAAGCACATGCCTGACAAAGACACCGTCAACGAACTGAAACTGGCGATGTCTGACCTGCGCGGGAACGTGAACACTTTGGCTGAATCAGTGGGCAGCATATCGCGCACTGTCCACCGCATTGATGATTATTTGAGACAAGAGGGAAAAGGCTGATGGTCAGCTTTGAAGAGTTTTCCGCACAGGACGCACGGTTGACCATGTTGCGTGGACTGGCGGAACAGCCGGACGGTCGCATGAATGAGACGCTTTTAACGGCGCTTCTTTTATCATTCGGACACAACCGCAGTCGTGAGTATGTCCGCACGCAGTTGCTCAAGATGAAGGAGCTCGGCGCGGTGACTATCACCGAGGCTGGCAGTGTCATGATTGCGTCGATCACCCGGAGTGGCATTGATCATGTTGCACGACGTTCGGTTATTGATGGCATCGGCCGTCCTTCACCAGGAGAGTGATCATGGGTCGTGGTCGTCTTTCCGGTATTGAGCTGTTGCCTGAAGAATGCGCGCCGATTGTTGCGTGGGCAGCCGAAGAATTGCAGAAGCGTGAGCGCACTCAGACCGAAATCTATGATGAATTCTACGAGAAGATGAATGCTCTGCATCAGGAGTATCGTGGCGAGCTGGATTTTACGATCCCTTCCTTCTCGGCTTTCAATCGTTATTCGATCCGCCTTGCAACGCTGACGCAACGCCTCAACCAGACACGCGAGATCGCCAGCACACTTGCGTCGAAGTTCGATGCTGCCGCTTCTGACGATCTGACCCTGATCGCATCTGAAGCAATCAAGACACTTGTGTTCGAACTTGTTACAGCTGGTGGCGAAGCCGGGTTTAAGCCGAGTGCAGCGAAGTCACTCGCTGACGCGCTATACTCAGCCACCCGTGCGCAAGGTGTGTCAACGAACCGACGCCAGAAGGTCGAAGAGGAATTTGCAGCCAAGGCCAAGGAAGCAGTCAAAACCGTCGCGAAGGCGCGAGGCATTTCCGCTGAAAGTGCTGATCAAATCCTTGACCAGATTTTGGGCGTATCGAAATGACCGGACCTATCTCCAAGGAGCAGTGGGCCGAAGCACGTAGGCTTTCCACAGATGCCGTCCTGGACAAGATTGAGGCCCGCAAGGCGCTTTTGTCTTATCAGGCAAACACCATCGCACAGCTGGAAAGCACTGCATGCCGTGTTCTCTTTATCGAGAAATCACGTCGTATCGGCCTGACATGGGGCTTTGCTTCCTACGCTGTTCTGCGCGCAGCGCGCTCTCGCGAAGCTGGCGGCATGGACGTGATGTATATTTCCTATTCGCAGGAAATGACACGCGAGTTCATTGACGCCTGTGCGATGTGGTCAAGAGCGTACAATCAGGCTGCCCTCGAAATGGAAGAATTCCTTTTCGATGACAGCGACAAGGAAGGCGAACGTTCTATCCAGGCATTCCGGATCAAATTTGCATCTGGTTTCGAAGTGATCGGTCTGTCATCTGCACCACGCTCACTCCGCGGTAAACAGGGCGTCGTCATGATTGACGAAGCGGCCTTTGTCGACAGTCTTAAAGAACTCCTGAAGGCTGCACTTGCGTTCCTGATGTGGGGTGGACAGGTCGTCGTTTGCTCGACCCACAACGGCGTTGAAAATGAATTCAACGTCCAAATACAGGACATTCTCTCCGGCCGATCAGCATACAAACACATGCGGATCGATTTTGACCAAGCCCTAGAGGCTGGTCTTTACGAGCGCATTTGCCTTGTAACAGGCAAGGCGTGGACGCCTGAAGCTGAAGCCGATTGGCGCGAAGACATTATCAAATTTTACGGTGACGGCGCAGATGAGGAATTGTTCTGCATTCCAACGATGGGCAGCGGCACTTGGCTTGCAGCTCCACTGATCGAAGCCCGCATGACATCGGATGCTCCGGTTCTAACACTGGAACTTCCGCCAGACTTCCTGCAGCGTCCTAAGCTTGAGCAAAAAGTGCTGGTAACACCGTTCCTCGCTGAACTGGCGAGTGCGTTGCAGCTGCTCGATCCAGAATTGTTGTATGCGTTCGGATTCGACTTTGCCCGTGTCGCTGACTTGTCTGTTGCCACATTACTTGCGTTGAGCAAAAACCTGCGACGCGAGACCGCGCTGACGGTCGAGATGCGCGGTGTGCCAGGTGATGAGCAAAAGCAGATCGTGAAAATGATCCTGCAGGCGGCACCTCGGTTAGTTGGAGCTGCCTTTGACGCCACAGGCATGGGTTGGACTGTCGCAGAAGACATGGGTCGAATATTCGGGCTCAGAGAAAACGAGCAAGGAAGTGGCCTCGTATGGGCGATTAAGTTTTCCCAGGACTGGTACCGCATCAATATGCCGCCTTTGAAAACGGCATTCGAAGACAACTCGATCGCCATTTCGAAGAACGACAACCATCTTTCTGACCTTCGCCTGGTGAAGGTCATTCGCGGCATTCCAACGGTGCCTCCAGTGCGTGTTGGCGAAACCGGTAAAAAGCGACACGGCGACTACGCCATCGCTCTTGCCCTGGCATATTTCGCGAGCCGCATGCAGTGGCACGAATACGGTTATGTCGCTGTGCAGAAAGCTCCCACGAAATTCGACACCCCAAACACCGATCGGGATGATGGCGCACCTTACCGCCTTTCGTCCATGCGTCGATCGAGAGGATTACATTGATGGCCAAGATCATCGACCAATGGGGCAATCCCGTTTCTTCAGCCCTCCTGAAAAAAGAGCAGGCCGCTCCCACCATGACCGGCGTGCGTCGGCCGAACATCGACCATCAGGCAACCGGGCTGACACCGGGCAAGCTTGCACGTCTTCTACGCACTTCTGTCCAGGGCGACCCGCAGGCCTATCTGGAGTTGGCTGAAGACATGGAGGAGCGCGACCTGCATTACGCCGGCGTACTTGCAGCTCGTAAGCTTCAGGTCGCAGGACTGGAGATCGCCGTCGAGTCGGCTAGTGATGATGCGGCCGATGTCGAAAACGCTGACATGATCAGGGCATTCATCGAGCGAGATGCGTTCGAAAGCGAATTGGTGGATATTCTTGATGCCATCGGCAAAGGTTTCTCCTGCACCGAAATCATATGGGAAACATCAGAAAGCCAATGGCAGCCATCAGCTCTCAAATGGCGGGATCCGCGTTGGTTCCGTTTCGCTGACATTGACGGCGAAACACCACTGCTGCGCGATGGTGATGGTGATGTCACGTTGGCACCGTACAAGTGGATTTATCACCAGGCTAAGGTGAAATCAGGATTGCCGATCCGAGGCGGCATCGCCCGTGCGGTTTGCTGGACGTTCCTGTTCAAGAGCTTCACCATGAAGGATTGGGCGATCTTTTGTGAGGCTTATGGTCAGCCGCTTCGACTTGGAAAATGGGGTGAAGGTGCCAGCGATAAGGACAAGGAAGTTCTCCTGCAGGCGGTTGCCAATATCGGTGTCGACTATTCCGCGATCGTTCCGGCCTCAATGGCGGTCGAGTTCATCAAGGCCGACATTTCCGGTTCCCACGAGCTGTATGAAAAACGCGCCGAGTTTTTGGACAGGCAGACATCCAAGGTCGTTCTCGGTCAGACCGGCACAACCGATGCCATTGCTGGCGGCTATGCAGTCGGCAAAGTCCATGATGGTGTAAAAGCCGACATCGAGCGGTCCGACGCCAAGCAGGCAGCGGCAACGCTCAATCGTGACTTTGTGCGTCCTTACATCGATCTGAACAAGGGTCCGCAAAAGGCCTATCCAAAAATCAGGATTGGTCGGCCGGAATCCGTTGATCTCGAAAAGTACATGAAGAACGTCACCAGCTTCGTAAACCTCGGTGGCAAGGTCGGTATGTCCGAGGTCCGCGACAAGCTTGGCATTGAAGACCCTGATAAGGACGAAGAACTGCTGCGCCCCGCAAGCAAATCGGTAACCGCTCCTGAAGACGACGCAAAACCTTTCACCAAGCCAGAACCGCCAAGGGTCAGCGCCCATCGCACAGGTGCCGGCACCAACAAAGACGCCATCGACGACAGTATCGATCGTATTCTTGATGACGAAGGTTGGGAGCCGCTGGTCGCGCCGATCGTCGCAGGACTGGAAGAAAAGATCGCTGCAGCCCAGACGCTTGGCGATGTTCGCACCATTCTGGCCGATCAGTTCCGAAACATGAATGTCAGCGCCATGACTGACATGCTCGCCAGGGCAACATTCTCGGCAAGGCTTGCCGGCATGGGTGGCGACCGTTTGGCTGATGAGGAATAGGCATGGCAGTTGTGATTGAAGCGCTGCCACCGGTCGAGGCGATTGCCGCTTTCGAAGCCCGTCATAATGACCTGCGAGGAACGTTCTCGTATCTCGATGTGTGGCAGGAAGAACATGCAACAATGTTCACGGTCGCCAAGTCGGCCGGTTTTGATGTTTTGACCGACATTTACACGGCCTTTGAAAAGGCCTTGAAGGAAGGTCAAACACCCGAACAGTTTGCCAAACGCCTGCGTCCTGTCCTGGAGGAAAAAGGATGGTGGGGCCGCAAGACCATGATTGATCCGGCTTCAGGTGAGATGGTGCCGGCACAACTCGGCAGTGCGCGTCGGCTTCAAACTATCTTTGATGCAAACATGCGGGTGTCTCATGCTGCAGGTGCCTGGGCGGGCTTTGAAGCCAACAGACGAACACGCCCGTATCTTCGTTATGTCGCCATAGAGGATGATCGCACCCGGCCGACACACGCCGCTCGGCATAACCTTGTCCTACCGATCGACCATCCTTACTGGAACCTTTGGGCGACACCATGTGGTTGGGGTTGCCGGTGCACGATGCAAAGCCTGTCTCAGCGTGACATCGACAACATGATCCGCGATGGCGTGAAACTGGTTTTCGAGCCACCAGAAGATACCTGGAAGAACTTCGTCAACCGACGCACTGGTGAAGTGACGCGGGTTCCCGATGGCATTGATCCTGGTTGGGCATACAATCCTGGTCGTGCTGGATATGAGGCCCGCGTCAACCAGGCCATCGCCGACAAGGTCGCGGTCGCGCCATCTGAGTTTGCCAGCGCTGCAATCGACGAAAGGTTGTCGAGCTCGGCATTCGAACGGTTTGTTCGAGATCCGCAAGGATCGATGCCAGTGATGCCGGTCAGAGATGAAATAGCGGCTGCATTGCGTATGGAGCCGGGCGTGGCGCTTTTATCTGCAGAGACAATGAAATCGCAGATACAGGCTCAGCCTGACATGGCGGTGGAAGATTACAGGTTGCTGGGCTCACTTCCATCAAGGGCAACACTTGCCCTGGTCGATGGGGACACAGTCATTCTTTTATCCAGGCTCACCAACGGCAGATGGCTCCAGGCAGTGGTGTCTGCAGGGAGAACCAATAAGTTTGCCTTCCTCTCTAACTACCGTTTCACCGAAGATGCTCAGACCGAAACATTGCTGCAGAAAACAGGCATCTCGATTTTGTTCGACCGTCGATAGAGTGGCTCGGAATGTCGGTTGAAATAAACGGCCACAGACGCGCATTGTGAGGTCGGGGTGCGCCATTGGTCGTAATTTGAAAGAAAGCGCGCCAGTGGCCTTTGAAGCGCCTTCAAAATTTGATCCGCTTTCTATTGCTCCATGTATCGTGACGGTTTATCCATGATTAGCCCCAGAGTGATCTATGGGGTGGTAATTTCACGATCCTGACGAGACCCTGTTGTCGCCCTTAGATGGCGGCATGAAAAACGCTCTCGCTTCCATCCTTGGCTCATCGCTGCTGACGGCTCATACCACTGAGCTCTCCGCTTCTGCTGCAGACGATATCTGGATTATGCTGATCCCGGCTGGAACATTTTCCGGTCGCGACGGTCGCGGTCCATACAATGCCGGCGACCTGACATCGCTTCAGCGTATTGCCGACACAACACGTCGTTACGCCGGCACCACTGACATCCTGGTTGATTACGAGCACCAGAGCCGCAATGCCCTTGAGAATGGCAAGCCAGCTCCTGCAGCTGGTTGGATCAAGGATGTCGAGGCACGTCCAGACGGGCTTTATGGCCGTGTTGAATGGACCGCCACAGCAGCTTCAGCGATCAAGGCCAAAGAGTATCGCTACATTTCCCCGGTCTATTTCCACACTAAGGCGGGTGACGTTCTCGCCCTGCAGACCGTTGCCCTGACCAATGTTCCGAACCTCGATCTGTTCGAGGTCTCTGCACACTCCATTTTTTCTGCAGTCCAAACCCCAACAGAGGTACCTATGAAACGTATCCTTGCTGCTCTCGGTCTGACCGAGGGCGGCAGCGAGGATGATGTGCTTGTCGCCATCAATTCGCTGCTCACCAGCTCGACGGCGCTTGCCCTCGCAGCAGGTCTTACGAAGGACGCCAAGTCCGAAGCTATCGCCATCGCGGTGCAGTCTGCATTTGCGGATCGCAAGAAGATCGCAGTAGCGGCCGGCAAGGCTGAAAACGCCAGCGTTGAAGAAATCGTGAGCGTTCTCGCCTCGGCACATTCCTCAACCGCGCCTGATCCGACCAAGTTCGTGCCGATCGCCCAGGTCGTGGCGCTTCAGACCGAAGTCACCGAGATGAAGGCCACGATCGCCACTGATAAGGCTGAGGAAGCCGTCGCCACCGCGATCAAGGACGGCAAGCTGGCACCGGCCCTGAAGGACTGGGGCTTGAGCATGCATCGCGCTGATCCGGCAAAGTTTGCGGAGTTCATCGGCAAATCCCCTGTGCTGACCTCTGCGCAGCGCGCGGCAAGCGCAAACCCTCCCGGCACGGTCTCGGAAGAGCTCAGCGAGGCTGAAACAGCAGTGATGCGGCAGATGGGCCTTTCCAAGGAACAGATGGTCGCATCCAAGAAAGGTGGTGAAGCATGACGGCTCTTTCACAGGATCGAAACACACCGGAACGATCCGGTGACACCCGCGAGCCAGGCGTAGCAGCGAACGTAATTCTGTTTGCTGGCGCTATGGCCGCCATCAATGCTTCTGGCTTTGCCGTCCCTGTCACGGCGGCAACCAACCTCAAGGGCGCCGGCCGCGTTGAAAAGCGCGTCACTAATACCGGCGGGGCAGCCGGTGCACAGCGCGTCAAAATCCGTGCCGGGATTTTCCGTTACGGCAATTCGACAGCTGCCGATGCCATCACTCTCGCCGACATTGGTTCCGACGCTTACGGCGTCGATGACCAGACCGTCGCCAAGACATCCGCAACCAACACCCGTTCTGTAGTCGGCAAGATTTTCGATGTCGATGACCAGGGCGTGTGGGTCAAGTTCTCCTGAAGGTGATCCATGCAAGTCAACAACGCTAATCTTAACTCCGCATACGTCGGCTTCAATGCTGCCTTTCAGGCGGGCATTGGCGAAGCCGCCAGCATGTACGGCCGCATCGCGACGACAGTACCGTCATCGACTGCCTCTCAGGAATATGGCTGGCTTGGAAAGTTCCCAGGCTTCCGTGAGTGGATCGGTGACCGTGTCGTCAACGGTCTCGCCAATCACGGTTACAGCCTGAAAAACAAAGACTACGAAAACACCATCGCCGTTGATCGTAACGATATCGAGGATGACAATCTCGGCATCTATGCGCCGATGTTCCGTGATTTCGGCCAGACCGCCGTTACCTTCCCTGACACTCTGATCTGGTCGTTGCTGAAGGCTGGTTTTACCACCGAGTGCTACGACAAGCAGTATTTCTTCGACACCGATCACCCGGTTCTCGATGAAAAGGGCAATGTCACTTCCGTCGCCAATACCGATGGTGGCAACGGTACGCCCTGGTTCCTGCTCGACACGTCACGTGCATTGAAGCCTCTGATCTTCCAGGAACGCAAGAAGTTCACCAACCTTATCCGTATGGATCAGGAAACCGACGAAGCGGTCTTCACCAAGAAAGAATTCCGTTACGGCCTCGATGGTCGTTGCGCAGTAGGTTTCGGTTTCTGGCAGATGGCGTGGGGTTCAAAGCAGACGCTTGACGAAGCGCATTACGAAGCGGCTCGCGTTGGCCTGTCCACGATGAAGGGTGATTACGGCCGCCCATTGGCAATTCAGCCCAAACTGCTGGTCGTTCCACCGAACCTCGAAGGCGCTGCACGTCGCATCGTCGGCAACAGCCTGAAAACCAATGGCGGCACCAACGAATGGTACAACACCGCTGAAGTTCTGGTCGTTCCCTGGCTGGCCTGATCCTCCTGGTCAGGTAGCACACCTCCCTCCCTTAACCGGGAGGGCTTTTTGAAAACCGCTTCCCCAGCCGCTTTCGCAAAGCCCTTTAGAAGGATGTCTTCATGTCTACCCGCAAGACACGCAACCAGAAATCCAGTTCCACCGCAGCCTCCGTCGAGACGACGACAGGTGTGCAGGAGGATGTTGCCGCAACCACATCGGCAACATCCAGCCCGTCAGGTTCGAGCGTTCCTGACGGGACCAATTCCCAAAATACTCCCCAGAGCGGCGGCGATGCTGCAGGTGAAGCTCCCGCCAATCCTGTTCAACCGCAGGCGAATTTTGCTCCAACCGAGGTCATTCCGACCGAGGCAAAGAACCAAACGCCAACCCCGGTAGTGGAAGCATCGACTTCCGGGACAATTTTGGATGCCTCCCAGGGCGTGGCGGAAGGAGCCGGCGCGAATGCCGGTTCCGGCCTGCCTGAATTCACTGTCAATGAAATTCTCGAACTGACTGGTGCCAGCAGCGTTGATGAGCTCCTTGTATTCGCAGACATCGGTAAGCGTCTGGCAAACGTTGCCGCAATGCATGACATGCAGCTGGCAGACATTGCGGCACGCGTTCACCTGGTCGAAGATGCCAGCGGTGCCGAAAGTTTTGCAGAAGCACTGAAGCAGCCCGTGTCAGGCGCTGTTCGGGTCAAAGCCAATCGCGATGGTTTCCGGCGCGCTGGCGTTGAACACTCAAAATCATGGCAGACTTTTGAGGCTGGCGAACTGACGGTTGAACAGGTCGAAGCCTTTGTCGATGACCCTTCCATCACGGTCGAGTATCTGTGATGACCTACGCCACGCAACAGGATTTGGTTGAACGTTTCGGTGAGCAGGAGCTGATCCAGCTCACCGACCGCGTCAACATCCCTGTATCCACGATTGATGATGTTGTTGTCACCCGTGCGCTGACCGATGCTTCAGCCTTCGCGGATGGCTACCTGAAAAAGGTGATGGCGTTGCCGCTTAATGTGGTGCCGCCAGTCCTCACCAAAAACATTGCCGACATCGCCCGCTATTACCTTCACGGCAAGTCGGCCGACAAGGACAGCGCTGTAACCCGCGCCTACAACGAAGCGGTCGCATTCCTGCGCGACGTTGCACGCGGCACAGTCGAGCTGACCGACGGCGGTGAAGTTCCAGCAGCTGCAGGCGGTGGTTCCGTTCAGGCAACGGCACCTGACCGTGTGTTCACCCGTGACAGTTTGAGGCATTACTGATGCCCGGTGTTGCTATCCGCCTTGACGATGAACTGGCGCCGATCATTTCCCGCATCGGAATTGCCCTGGCCAACCCGGCCGAACTGACTTCTGCTTTCGCGGCCTACCTTCTCTTTTCGACACAGCGCCGTTTCGAAACAGAAACCGGCCCAGATGGATCGAAGTGGCAGCCGCTTGCCCGACGCACCACAATGAAGAAGGTGCGCGGCAAAGTTCGTGGCAGTAAGAACATCCTGCGTGTCAGCACGATGCTTTATCGCAGCATCGTCAGCCAGTCGGACGCCACATCGGCCGAGGTGGGCAGCAATCTTGTCTATGCTCGCATTCACCAGCTCGGCGGTGAGATCATTCATTACGCCCGCAGTCAGCGGGTTTCTTTGGCCAAGGTTCGCAAGCGGTACCGCTTTGTACCTCACGGCCGCAAAGGTTCGGTCGAGAAGAAAGTCACGATCGGGGAACATTCCATCACCATTCCAGCGCGTCCTTATCTTGGCTTTTCTGAGCAGGATCGCACACGCCTGGTCGAGATCGGCCACGAATTTCTTGAAGGAGCGACGAAGTGATCGACAGCATTATCAATCGCCTTCAGGAATCAGGAACGCCCTTCCGCATTGCCGGTGGTGCTGGCGACCTCGCAGACGTCAAAACCGTGCCGACAGCAATGCCAGCGGTTTACGTCTACGTTTCACATGAGGCATCCGCGCCAAGTGAGCGCGTCAACGACATCCTTCAGCGAACGGCGGTCGATTTCTCGATCGTTTTTGCCACACAGAACCTTTCCAAGACCAACAACGCAGCTGCAGCTGGCGATCTCGAAGCCCTTAAAAAATACGTGCGGCGCAAGCTGCTTGGCTTCGTGCCCACTGGTGCAACCGACCCACTGGAGCACGTCGAGGGCGAGCTGCAGCAGGCACTCGACGGCGTCGTCTGGTTCGAAGACGTGTTCACCGGCGCTTACTACCAGGAGCAAAGCGAATGAATGGATCGGGTGGATCATACATCCGGCAAGACGATGGCTCCCTGAAGCTCGTCAGCCGCACCGAAGACAAAGCCCCTGTCACGCAACGCAAACCAGTTGCCCAGGGCAAGAAAAAGGAAAACGGCAATGGCTAAGCGTTACTGGCGAAACCGCGTCATTATGGCCAAGATGGAAACCGTGTATGGGCAAGATGCGCTTCCGACCGGTGCTGCCAACACGATGCTCATGACCGATGTCGAGTTTGAGCCTTTCCTTGGCCAGGACTTGAGCCGCGACCTCGTGCTTCCATACATGGGGCATCAGGGTGTCATTCTTGAAGGCAACTATGGTCGGCTGACCGGCTCGATCGAGATTGCCGGTTCTGGTGAACCAGGTACAGCACCGGCTTACGGGCCGATGTTCCGTTCATGTGGCATGCAGGAAGTCATCACGGCCGACACAGATGTGAAATACACACCCGTGTCGCGCAATTTTGAAAGCTGCTCGATCTACTTCAATGACGACGGTGTGAACCACATTCTGGTCGGCGCTCGCGGTACCGTGACGCTCTCGCTGACGCCAGGGCAAATCCCTCGCTATCGTTTCACAATGACTGGCCTAGTGGGCACGATTGCCGACATTCCTCTACCGGCACTCACGACCGCAGGATTTATCACTCCCGTTCCCGTCAACAAGCTGTGGACCTCAGTTTCGCTGCATGGCTGGGCTGGCGCATGTGAAGGGCTCACTCTCGATTTCGGCAATCAGGTCGAGCCAAGAATGCTCATCAACGCCGAATCGATCGAGCAAACCGACAGACAGGTTACGGGCAGCGCCATCTTCGAGGCGGTGCATCTGGCAGACAAGAACTGGTTGCAGGCAATGCGCGAGCATCAGGTTGGTGCGTTGGTGGCGCAACAGGGCACCGTTGCTGGCAACATCGTGCAGATCGACGGTCCAACTGTCCAGCTCGGCCGCATCACCTACGGCGAAACACAGCGCATTCGTAACAACACGATCCCGCTGTTCTGCAAGCCGACCTCTGCCGGCAACGACGAAATCACCATCACGGTGAAGTAACCTCCCATTGAAAGGGCCTTCAAATGGCTTTCAAGCTCTCGACCGAACTCGTGTTTCCATGGCCTGTAAAGGTCCGCGAGCCCGACCAGGACAATCCCGGCAAGCTGGTTGAACACACCTTCACCGGTGTGTTTGCAATCATTGAACCGGAAAAGGCAAAGGCCCGCGACGATGAGCGCCGTCTGATTGTCGATCGCTTTATGGCGGACGCCGAAAACAAAGACAGCAAGTCATTGGCCGAAGAATTGACCGATCACGACCTGAAGGCCGTGAAAGAAGTATTTCGTGGTTGGCGTGATGACCTGTTGGGCCCGGATGACAAGCCGTGGCCGGCAACAGAAGCAAACATTGAATATGCGTTCTCGATTGAGCGCATCAAAGCCGCCGTCATCAGAGCCTACCGCGAGGCAATTTCCGAAGATCAGGCACGATTGGGAAACTGAAGGATGCGGCCAAGGCATGGGCTTATGCCCGGTTAGGCCGCTCCGATCTCACCAAACCTGCCGCTATCGATGACGAAGTCAGGCGGCAGTTCCAGCTAATGAACCTACCAGTACCCGCAGCACAGATAGAGGAAGCAATAGCGATCATGCCAAATGCTTGGCCCAGCCTTCATGCTTTCCTTGTCTGCCAGACACAGTGGCGGATTGCTGTCGGTATGTCGGGCATGCTCTGGCTCGGCCTTGATTATCCTGCCTGCAAGCTCGTCCTCGACGACATCAACGCGCCGGCACATGTGTTTGCGGATCTCCGCATTATGGAAGCCGCCGCGATGCCGATCCTGAATGAGGTGGTCAATGGCTAACCCGTTCCGTATTTCCGGTCGCGTTGAGATCGATGCCAATCCGGCCAAGGCTGGCGCTGCTGAAGCCAGCCAGGCTGTTTCCTCGATCGGCAACGCCGCCAGCAACTCAGCAGCTCAAATCGAAAAGCTGAACCGTGCTGCAGGTGAAGGTATTCGCACGCCGCTGGGCGGATCGACCGGCGCTGAACTGGATCGCCTCCGCGCAAAGTACAATCCGCTCTTTGCTGCCATCCAGCAGTACAAAGCCGCCCAACTTGAAATCAAAACCGCTCATGCTGCCGGCGCATTGTCGGCGGATGAGATGACGGCGGCGCTCAATCGCAATCGTCAGGCAACACTTGCCAGCATTGACGCCATCAAGGGCCGCAGTCGTGCGATCGTAGACACACCCGTCATGAGCACTGGTGCTCGTGGTTTTGAGACCGCCAACATTGCTGCACAGTTCCAGGACATTGGCGTCACTGCGGCCATGGGCATGTCTCCCCTGCAGGTGGCGCTGCAGCAAGGTACTCAGCTTTCAGCGATCCTGACGCAGATGCAGAGCCCTATCAGGGGTCTCGCAGCAGCATTTATGTCCGTCATTTCGCCTGTCTCACTCATAACTATTGGCACAATCGCAGCGGCGACGGCTGCTGTGCAGTATTTCACCTCGGCCAAAGATGGTGCCAAATCTGCCGACACAATCCTGAAAGGCCATGCTGACACGGTCAGCTCATTGAAAGAATTGTACGGCCAAGCTGCAGCGGGATTGCGGGAGTACGTGAATGAAGGTGTGACCGGCACGGCCGTCGACATCCGCGATCGCCTGCAGGATGCTCGCGATCTGCTGATCGAGGCAGCATCTGCGAGAAGCACCTATTCTCCGATGATTGCACCTTTTGCCAAGGATACGGATGTCGCTGTCCTTCGCGATTGGCGCAATGCTTTTGTCGAACTGCGTAAATCGATATCCGATGGAGAACCGGACATTCTCCGGTTCCGCAGTGCTATGGCCCGCATCGCGGAAAACAAAGACGTACTTGAAGGACTGCGCACCCTCGCCAAGGAAATGCGCGATTTTAAAGACGAAGGCGTTGTCGAGGCTGCACGTGCCATCCCCGGCATGCTTCAGCAGTTGGATTTGATTGGCGGCAAGGCACAGAACCAGGTCGCGTCCATCCAGGCGCTGAACAAATCCCTCAGGGAGCTTGCCGGCATCGCCATTCCCGCGATGACGGAAGCCGAGAACGCACATCGCCTGTATGTCGACGCTCTTTCTAAAGCGAATGGTCGAACAGAACGCGATGATGTCGAAAGCACTTATCGCGATGCTCTGACGCGCATAGCGAACCGGAACCCGCTTGTTATCAACTCTGACGGAAACCAGACCTCCGTGCCGATACCGAGCAACAAGCCGGTCACACTTGGCGATCGCGATCGATCTGCCGAACGTGCAGCATCATCAACGGCGAACGCCTATCGTGATCTGATCAAGTCGGCCGATGACCGCGTTGCCCAGATGAAACTTGAGGCACAGCTTGCCGGCCAGACTGGCATTGCATCCGATGCGCTGCGCTTCAAACTCGACCTGCTTCAACAGTCAGAGGAAAAAGGCAGATCGTTGTCGGCCGCCCAGGTCGCCGCCATTGAAAAACGTGTCGAGGCTTTCAAGCAGTATGCCGAGGAAGCAGCCAAGGCGACGCTGCAGGCCAATCTTCTGTTTGATCGTGAGCAGATGGGCCGATCTGCCATGGATCAGCAGATTGCTGGTGCATTGCGTTCGTCTGGCCTTCCTGTTGATTTCAGCAGCACCGAAGCCGGACTAATCCGCACCAACTACCAGCTTCAGTATGCGCGAGATCTCGCTGGCGATTTCACATCGACGTTGTTTGGCGGTCTGCGCCAGGGCGAAAAGCTTTTTGATGCTCTGGGTGATGCCGGCGTAAAGGCTCTGTTGCGAGTTGCCGACACGCTTATCAACGATGTTTTAAATGCGATGATCAGCGTCAACGGCGCATCGAGCGGGTCAGGCGGTGGCATTGGTGGTTTGATAAGTGGCATTTTCGGTGGCTTGTTCGGCAGCGGCTCATCGATCGGCACCAGCAGCACAAGTGCCTGGGCAACCGGCATCAATGCATTCAATGCAAACGGTGGCGTTTATGGTGCCGTCACTCCCTTTGCCAAGGGTGGTGCATTCACCAACTCCATCGTCAACAAGCCGACGCTGTTTCCGTTCGCCAAGGGCACTGGCCTGATGGGGGAAGCTGGTCCCGAAGCCATCATGCCGTTGACACGCGATGCATCCGGCCGTCTTGGCGTGACAGCTACCGTGACACCTCTTGTACCGAATGGGCAGCCATCTGCAGCATCACAGCCTATGCAGATCAGCCAGCCCCAGAAGACCGCAATCATCCAGGTCGACGTTACCGGTGCACGTGGCAATCAGGAAATCGAAGACATGGTTGCTGCCGGCGTGCAGCGCGGCTTGGAGCAATACGACGCTGTTCTGCCGGACCGTGTCAGTGAAATCGCAGATAATCCGAGGTGGCGTTGATGGCTGCTCCACTCCCGCTTTCCGTTATCAATGACCATATGCCGATCGCTTCGGTGGAATGGGATATTCAGCGCAATGACGAACTGTCCAGCGCTGGCAGTGGTGATGTCTGGCAGGCCGAACTTGCGGACCCAAAATGGAAGGCAGTTGTTACCCTCGGCCGTGGCCTGCGTGACGAGTTGAAACAGGCCGCAGCGCGTCTTCGTTCGCTGGATGGTGCCCGCAAGGCGTTTTTCCTTGTCGATCCACTTTCGCCGTTTCCGGCCGCTGATCGAAACGGCGTCATCCTGGGCAACTCGACCGTGATCATTCGCGCCACCGGGAACGGCTCGCTGGCCCAGCTTTCCGGTCTGCCTGCCGGTTACGTTCTGACGGTCGGTGACAAGATGCAGGTCCAATATGGTCCTGCAGATGATCCGCGCTTTGCCTTTGTTGAAGTGAGCGAGACCACCAGCGCATCGGTCAATGGTTTCATCGACTGCCAGGTCTTTCCGCGTCTGCCCCTGTCGCTTGCCCTTGGTGATGGCGTCACCCTGGTCAAGCCTGCCTGCGCAATGATCATCCAGCCAACAACGCACAAGCCCGGTGTGGCTAGCCGCTCGATCATCGAGGGCGCTGGCTTCACCGCGCTGCAAAAGACACGAGGGTGATATGAGAAACCAGCCCACAGCCATCACTGAAGTGCTCGAAGCGGCCACCTCAGACAGTCTTGTCATCCGCAAGGCAATCTGGATCGAGGCACGCAATCGCTCGACCGGCTTGCCTGAAGGTGTCGGCGTCTGGAGCGGCGACGAAGATATCGGGTTGACAGTCATCGAAGGACGCGAAGGCCTAACCGTTACGCGGCCGTATTATGGCAGCGGCAACCTCCTGACCGTCAGCGATATCCCTCTTGTGTCTGATTTCACAGTCCAGACGGTGACCATTGATCTGTCGCAGATTGCCGATGTCGCCCGCAAGGTGACGCGGGAATATGACGTTCACCGCGCTTACGTGGAAATTCACGAGATCCTGCTTGATCCGGTTACCGGCCGACCGGTAGCGCCTGACGAAGCCATTTTCATCGGCATCGTGGATGGGGCCCCACACAAAACTCCCTCGATCGGTGGAAGCGGAAAAGCTTCGCTGAAGGTGGTTTCCGAAGTGATGGCAATGTTGACCAGGACAAGTGCTGAGAAAGCATCATACGAAGCCCAGAAGCTGCGCGATAATGACGAGTTGAACCTCTATGCCGGTCAGGTCGAGACCTGGGATATTTCGTGGGGTCAGGCATGATCGAGCTTATCCGCCGTCCTGATTGGCGCAGCCGTTTCGAAACCGTCATTGATGACATCAAGGCGCGTCCCTTTGAGTGGGGCACCCATGATTGCGGTCCTGGTCTTGCCGGCCGCATCGTGGAAGCCATGACCGGCCAGGACATATCCCGGTTTGTTGTCGGCCACTATGACGATGCTACCAGCGCCGCCCGTCTCATCCACAAGCTTGGGTTCGACAGCCTTGGCGCTCTTGTCGCGTCGTTGCTCCCTGTCATCCATCCGAGCCGTGCGCGCCTGGGCGATGTTGCTGCCATCGATGTCGGCGGTCCGATCGGTCATGCGCTTGGTGTCGTCAATGGTGAGCGGATTTTTGTGCTGAAGGAAAACGGCATCGGCACGGTCAATCTGCTTTCCGCAGCCATGTGTTTCAAGGTGGGTTAACATGGCTTTGAAGCGCCTTTTATGGACACTTTGTTTTATCCTCCTCGCCACCGCCGAAACCAAGGCGGGTCCGATTGGCGCTGCAGTGGGCGCGGTTGTTGGTTCGATCTTTTCAGCCGGCACATTCGTCAAACTCGCTGTTGGCCTTGCCATCAATATCGGCGTCTCGCTCTACCAGCAGGCCAAGGCACGCAAGGCAGCCAAGAAACGACAGAGCCAGAGTAGCGGCGTTACCGTATCTGTTCAGATGGGCGACACCCTGCCCAGGTCATTCTTACTCGGCACACGCGCCACCGCTGGCCGACGCAAGTACATCGGTTCGTGGGGTTCTGATGGCAGCACGCCGAATGCCTATCTAACTGACGTCATCGAACTTTCATGCCTGCCATCGCATGCCGGCCCACAAGGACTTGACGAGGCTTGGTTTGGTGACGTGAAAGGCACGATCCTTTGGGGCGAGCCGCATCCAGACGGTCGCGGATATCCTGTCGGTCAATTCCGTGTCGGTGGTGCCGACTACCTCTGGGTAAAGTATCTGGACGGCACACAGACTGTGGCAGACCCGTTCTTGCGCTCCAAGTTTGGCAATCATGCATCGCGTCCGTGGAAGTCCACGATGATCGGCCGAGGTTGCCAGCTCGTCATTGTCACGATGCGGGTGAATACCGATCTGTTCAAGGGAGGTTTGATGGCCTGCCTGTTTCAGCCCAAGCCGATGCGCCTTTACGATGTTCGCCAGGACAGCACTGCAGGCGGTGATGGCCCGCAACGTTGGACGGATAAATCCACATGGGCGTCCAGCGACAATATGGGCATCATGATCTACAACGTGGCACGCGGCATCTACTACGGTGACCGCTGGCTTCATGGCGGCCGCAACTTCTCCGCATATCGCCTGCCTGCCTCGTCCTTCATTGCAGCCATCAACGAAGCCGATCGCGCCATGGAAGGTGCCCGCAGGCAGTTCCGTGGCGGTCTGGAAGTCTTCGTCAACAGTGAAGGCCTGGACACGATTGAGGAACTTCGCCTTGGCTGTTCCGGTCGCCTTGCGGAAGTTGGCGGCCGTATCAAGCTGCTGATCGGTTCACCGGCCGGCGCTGTTTATTCTTTCACGGATGCTGGCATCGTCGTGACACAGGAACAGGACTTTGAACCGTTCCCATCGATCTCGGCTACCCACAACACCATCACAGCCACCTATCCCGAACCTGCTCAGAAGTGGGCAGAGAAGGACGCGCCCGAACAATCATCTGCCGCACTGGTAGCACGCGACGGCGGTCAGGTTCTGTCGGTACCGATGCAATTTGATGCCGTTCCGTTCAGCGCCCAGGTGCAGTGCCTGATGGCAACCATGATCGAGGAAGAACAACGCTGGCGCACGCATGAGTTCGTTTTGCCGCCTTCAGCATCGGCGCTTGAGCCTAACGATGTGGTGTCCTGGTCAAGCAATCGTAACAGCTACAGCAACAAGAAATTCTTTGTCTATCGCATCAACCGGATTTCCGGCTGCCTGTTCCGCGTTGTTCTGAAGGAAGTCGAACCCGGCGACTATGATCCGCCATCCATCATCATTCCACCTGTTGTTGGCTGGATTGGCCCGGTACCGGTGCCACCACAGCCAATGTATGGCTGGCAGGTGCTTCCGGCCTATCTGCCGAACGCCAATGGTCAACCATGGCGTCCGTCGATCGAGGTTCGGTGCGCGCCAGACCAGGACGATGTTCAGGCCATTCGCGTCCAGGTCAAGCTGGTGTCATCAGATCAGACGGTGTTCGACAGCGACACCATTCGTTACGAAGCGCCCTATGCCTGGACGCTGAATGCGATCTTTGCTGGCAAGGCCGACTATATGGCGCGTGGCCGGTTTATCCCGACGTCCGATCGTGCAACCGAATGGTCTGCATGGTTGCCGGTCACGACGCCTGACATCGATGCCGGCGACGTGATGGTTGGCCTTGCGAATACCCGCGATGATGTGCGTAACCGCATGGCCGAGTTGCAGGCCGACATAAACCTTCTTCAGGAGAAGATGGAGACCTTGTCGCTTTCCTACTCAACGGACGGCGTGGTGGGTCAGCTCGATCGACAGGTGATGCGGTCTGAAATTGGCAACGCAAGCGCGGCCATTATCGAGGAAAGCGAAGTGCGCGCCTCGGCAACTGCTGCACTGGCGCGGCGGATTAGTGGCGTACAGGCATCACTGGGCGATGTCCTGGCTGAAGGCTATCTGGCGATCACCGCCCAGACCGATGGCGACACATTGTCGAAGATTGAGCTCGCAGCGCGTGCCCGGAAAGGTGAAGCAACGGCACTGGCGGCCATGATCCTTGAGGTTCTGGACATTGGTGGCGTCCTGCAGACTGCTGTGAGCTTCTATGCCGATCGTTTCAGGATCGTCGCGCCAAATGGTGAAGGCGCGCAAGGCGTGTTCGAATTTGACGAGAACGGCGCAAAGCTTGCTGTCAGCAACATCGGCCATGTCAAATCGGCATTGATCGAGCTTGGCGACGGTAGTGTGATCATCGACGAAAACGGCTTCGTGGTGTCGGCATCATGACGGTCAGGTTCGCAGGCGGCAAAGACTACGAGGGTGTAGCATGTTTCAAGATCACTAAAGGTGATCGTGATCCACGGCAGATACCAGACAGCGAACGCGGCGCTTTCTACTTCAACAGCAAGTGGGCGGCAGACGTTCGTGTCATCTCCTCAGAAATCATGCCGACTATGAGCTTGGGAGCGTTTTCGACTTACTTCTATCCGCCCGGTTCGGGCACATCCAGTTACACCTGGTGTGCAGACAACTACTCGAACGCTGGTAATTCGGTACAGCAGCTAAATTACTACAGAAACAGCAGCTTCCCCGATCTGGTCTATGACCTCCCACTGCATGAGGTTAAGCCGATCAGGATAACCAATGGGCGGTTTGTCCAGAACGGCATGATCATTTCCTATCGGGGATATGAGGACCGAGGCACCCGCAGAAGCACGCCTAATGCTGCCTATTATGGTTGGTGCAAGAACTATCGAGACGGCTTGAGAACGGTCGTTGGATCGGTCGACGGCATTCCGCAGTTGCCAGCCTTTCCCACAACACCTTCAAGTGGATCAGAGCGATTCCGTTCGGCGTTGGCTGTCTGGAATTTGCCGGGTGACGAAACACCTATCCGCGATGGCATCCCGCAAGCTCCAATCTTTGGCCAGCGTGTGATCGTCATCAATAAAGACGGGATCAAAGTCGCAAAGCCGGGGTTCGATACGCGGACGGCAACCACGACACAGCTTGCACTCGACAGTTCCAAACGTCCTGCAAAGATCATTGCGGCGGACGATATCGCGCTGCCCGCAGGCGTCACCGAATACAATCTGGGCTTTGCGGTGCCAGCCTCGACGCTGGTCGACGTACATTATTATATCGGCAACACCATCTATTATCCCGCTTCACCATCCGATCTAAACTTCGGCGGAGAGCACTGGATCAGTGGCGGCAAGCTATACTTTAATAATGTTGCCGCCTGCAGAGCTCGTTTTATCGTCTATGCCTTCGACAACACCCCTCAAACCGTGGGTAACAATGACGTATGGCGGCGGCTTATGGTTGATGGCCAGCGCGTTATTCAGGTTCTGCGTCCCGGCGCTTCGGCCAATCCATCATTTGCCGATATCGTCCTGGACAGCCGTTGGCCATGCCTGCAAATCCTGAAAGAGGGTTTCATCCCTGTGGGCAGTGGCCTTCAGGAACACAACATCACGTTTGAAGGTGGCGCTGAGGTCTTTCCGTTTGTGAAATACACAACGGTCCACCCAGGGCAGGCAACTTCGGGACTGGGTGTCGCAATTGACAAGTCGGTGCGCCAACCGCGTGTGGCCATCGGGCGGGTTACCCATGGCGGATCAGTTCATGTGCCGCTCTATCAATGCGGCGACAGCACTTACTGCCGTCTGACCGATACTCAGGCCACATTCTACACCGCCAGAGGTGCGCCGATATGGGCCTTTTGGGCCACCTCGCAGGACTACACAAACAAGAACGTCACATACGAGTACGACGTCGCACCGCTGTACGGCATTCGTTACTACATTTTCGGCCTCCCCAAGAAGGACTGACCATGACCGCCTACACCACAGGAACCATCACGCTTGCCCAAGGGTCAAAGTCCATTGTTGGAACCGATACCGGCTGGGCCACAGCAATCATCGCGGCCGGCGTCATCTATGTGCAGGCAGAAGGCGGAAATGCGCTTCCGTTCAACACCGTTGTCAGTGACACAGAGATTACGGCCGAACTGGAATGGACCGGCGTATCGGGCACCTACGAATACGCCCTGGTGCGCGAAACCACCTACGGCACCCAGCAGGTCGCCACCGCGACGGCCTTGTCACAGCACGTCCAGCGACTGGCCAATGCCGCGATCGCTGCCATTGCCGGCGTGACGCCTGAAGCCGACAAACTGCTGCTGTTTACCGGTCCCTCAACGGCAACCCTTGTCAATCGTAACGATTTCATACAGGGCGTTGATTATGACGAGACAGTTGCCGATCTGGCTGGTCTTGCTCTTTATGATGGGGAGGATGAAGGCTTTTCCGTTCTGGTGATCGACGCCGGCGATGACCGTTCAGCAATCCTGATAAAGAAATCGGCTACTGTTGCAGACTGGTTTGATCCGGCCTTTATCACCCCTGAACAGGGTATTCAGGGTAATCCTGGTGGCTTTACAAACATCACCTTTGAGCCTGTGGAAACGCTTTTGCCTGGCTCCGAGGTCTCTTTGCAGATCACGCCTACGGGCCCAGGTGCTATTTCCATTCAGTTGGGTATTCCAGTTGGTGTTCCCGGTGATGTCGAAGGTCCGAACAGTGCAACGGATGGGGCCTTTGCTGCCTTCGACGGACCTTCCGGCAAAAAGCTGAAGCAGGCGATTGTCACCGCTTTGCTGACCGCTTTTGATAACTCGGTTGCGGGTTTGAAGGACAATCCAACCACTGTTCAAGCGGCGATCAATGCCCTTGCAACGTCTCCTGCAGGCGGTGCGAATGACGCGATCTTTGCACTTGAGATTGCCGACTTAAAAGGCCTGCGACTTGGTATGGTCGGAGGTGTCGCGGATGCTTTTGATGATGAAGCGGGTGTACTGACAAAGACAAACGCTGTTTATGATGCCGCTAACGATTGGTATGTGCCGACCGTTGCCGGCGCTGTTGCTCAAATACCTACGATGACAGCAGCAACAACGGCTGGGGTGACGGTTAGCGCGTCCAACACCAATACCGGTGCAGGTTTGCAGGTCTGGTATGCTGCGGACAAGGCGGCAAACACCGCTTGGGTAACGAATAACAGTATTACCTCTGGCTGGTGGCAGGTCGATTTCGGGGCGTCAAACGGCAAGACTTGTCATAGCTACAGCATCCAGCCAAGAAACGGAGCTATCAACCAATCTCCTCTTTCTTGGGTCTTGTCCGGTTCTAATGATGGAACGAACTTCACAACGCTGGACACAGTATCCGGAGAAACTGCGTGGACGGAAGGTGTTGTTCGTAACTTCACCATAAGCACACCTGCAAACTTCCGTTACTATCGCATCACTATCAGCGCGGTACAGACTGGCGGTATCGCTATTGGCATTGGTGAGTTCGAGCTTTACTCCGGGGGCGCGGCAAGCGCCATGACGCTGGTTTCACAGCCCTACACGGCAGCGCCACAGCCGGAAACCGCAAGGATTTCCATTCAGGTTTCAGGCGCCGAAACGATTAACGCTAACACTGACCTGATAGGCGAGTTCTCCCGTGACAACGGCACGACATGGACGGCTGCGGTCCTCTCTCTAACAACCAGCTTTTCTGGTGTCAGAATGTTTGAGGCCAATGATATTGATTTGTCGTCTCAGCCTGCCGGATCAACAGCGAAGTGGCGCGTGCGAACCGCCAACAACAAGAACATTCAGGTTTCGGGCGTCGTCGCCCAATGGAAGGATTAAGCATGGCTCCCAGAGTTTGGGGCGTTGCCCCTCCAGTTACCAATCCGCGTCAGCCGTATGCCGATGCCATCCAGGCCATGCTTGACGTGAAAGCCAAAGAACGCGGCTACGACAACATTTTCACGGCCATCTCATATCTCGATGACGAGAACGACAAATATGCCGCTGAAGCAGCCGCGTTGAAGGCTTGGCGCTCAGTCGTCTGGACCTACTCAAACACCGAACTGGACCGCGTGCTGGCTGCTGAACGGCCGCAGCCAACGGTCCCTGATTTCCTCACTGAACTTGCAACCGCCGCGCCATTCGATTGGCCAAACCTGTAAGGAGCTGGTCATGCCAGAACGTATCAACACCACCAATAAAGACGGTGAAAGCGCAGTCTGGTCGCCAGCTGCAGACGAGATCATCCAGATTGACGGCACAGGCGATCGCAACGGCATCGTGGAAGTTCACGCCCGTTTGAATGAGGCAATGCCATTCGCTTATGTGACCTCGGCCCGTGTTGCCAGTGACGCCTTTATATCTGTCGCCAGACTGCCATTTGTGAAGCTCGTCTGGCACAGCAACAAGGTTGGCGACACGCTTAGAGCATGGAGTGTGTGATATGGGAGCACTTACACATCCACGCCTGTCACGCGTATTTGGCTCACCAGTTGCCCTTCCAGAGGGCGGTGGGGTGGTGCCGCAGCCCCTCCCGATGCCTCAAAGCGTCTCAAGCGTCATCGGGTTTGGTGACAGCATCACTGTTGGATTGAATGCATCTGATGCTGCTCATCGCTGGCTTAACATCGTATCGACAGCTCTTTCAGCCGGTGATCCGCTGAACCAAGGCATTTCAGGAACTGTGTTACAGCGATCTGCCGACAGCACAGGCTCACCGCGTGCCCAAAACGGTAGGGATAGATTTGAGACCGCCCTCTTGGGTGCAAATAAGCGTGAGATGATCTTTGTATCCTATGGGTTCAATGACGCGCGTTATATTGGCGCTCCCACCACCTTCAATGTCGCCCGCTACAAGAATGACTATCGCGATGTTATGAACGGCTTGCTGGCTGGCGGATACACTCAAGATCGCATTTGTGTAGTGACGCCCTACTATATCACCGACACAGGACTGGTCAGCTCCGGTGGCAACGCAGAATTTACTGGGCAGAGCCGTGCCGGGTTCGAAGAGTATGTTCAGGCCGTGATGGACATAGCGACGGAATTTGGTGTCTACCTTGCTGACCCGTATTCCGCTATGCGAGACAACGGTGGCGCATCCCTAATATCCAACGACAATATTCACCCGACTGACAATGGCCATGCAGTCATAGCCACCGCCGTCCTAGCTGCCCGTCGTACTCCGGTAAGGCTGCCAGCAACGATGATCTTCGCTCAGGATAGCTTTACCGATACTGACGGCACTAACCTGTCGGCTCACTTCTCGGACAGTGGTAGTGCATGGCTAGGCTCTACCACATCGCCGGTAATCAATGCTGGAAGGGTCCGGTCTGCTAACGCCAGCACGACGTACCGCGCAAGCGGAACGCCAAGAAGTGCCAACTATCAGGTGCGGGCCGATTTCAACAGCATTACTGACGCAGGACAGTCTGCCATCGTTGCCCGACATGATGGAGCTTCCACGTTTTATTACGTATCATATCTCGCCGGGACGGGCTTCCGCCTCTACAAGATTGTCGCGGGTGTGAGCACGCAACTCGGGTCCACATATGCAGCTACGATAGCCGCAGGATCATCAAGAGCAGTCGTGTTGGAAGTCAGAGGAAGCGCTATTAAAGTCTTGGTCGATGGCGTCGAGCGGATATCTGTCACGGATACAGATATTGCTGGTCCTGGTCGCGCTGGCGTCCGTTTCCAGTCAACCCAAGCGGCGAATACTGGTATCCACTTGGATAATTTTGTCGCGGAAACACTGGCTGCGTGAGGGCGCAGCCAGACTATATCTGCCTGTCCTGCCAGCATTCGGAGCACTCTTTGTCCGGATTGTGTTCGCAGCCAATTGGCTTCTTCAATCGCTTAGGGGCGAGCCAATTAAACAGATAGCAACCCGCTGCGACCAGCGCGATGCAAAAGCCGATTATAGCGAACGACGACGCAGTATCATAAAGCATGGGCGGGATAGCTTTCGATGGCTTCAAGGCTTCCTCATAACACGCTTTTGGTATGTATCTACACCCCGACGCGCCATCATCGGTTGAATCGATGATGTCTTGACGGGGGCGATGACTCCAGAAAAGGTGCGAAACTAATCACCTTTTCTGGAGGTTAATGGTGACAGCTTGCTTATACATCTCGCCTGACATGTACTTTGGAACTGGTCGCCCAGTACCGGCATTCATTTCGGATACATTGGCTACTATTCCAGGCAGCACAATCCCAGTCTTCTTGCCCTCCGATATCGAATGGTCTGCCGATCTACCGTTAGAGCCTGTGACGCTCACGCGGAAGACCTTCTCGATCGGGGGGCGAATTGCGATGGCTGCCGCAGGAAATGGCGCTCAAATCGAAGAGTTCGTAAATGAGGTCGCCTATCAGATCGGAGCAATCACCCTTGCTGAAGACCCCATGAGCTATGTGGCGGCCATTGCAAACGATTTCAGGGAAATTGAAATATTCGGCGCAAGTCCCCTCGACTATTCGTTTATGTCACCGATAGATTTGCGGAATAATCTGAAGCCTAAGGTGTACAACTTGCCATCCCTTGGAGCTGTTAACGCGATTGGAAGTGGTGCTTGGGATGTGATGCAGCACGCTCAAGATTACGACAGCTGGCTTGGCAATTTCCCGCCGAACGAAAAGCCAGCAAACACGCTCATTTCATCGTTCTCAGTCCATTTAAACTTGAAAACTTGGGAACCAGACCCAATGCAAACTCGAGATTGGGGAGGCTTTTTCGAGACGCTTTCCTATGACTTTTCTGGGGGGTGTTGGGTGCGAGGACGTTCGTGCTCTTACCATTTATCTCCAGCTATTGAGATTGAGCGAAACGTGGTGACGATACCTCCCGGGGCCCTTAGCCTGCTTTATAATCCTGGCACCACCCACGGCTCGTTACTATCCGCCAGAATTACAGAGAAAGGCCCGTCTGTATTTGGATGGTTATTGAAGGACATTACGGCAAAAGGAGAGTTGGATCCGGTAGCAATAATGAATGAGTGGCATCAATGGAAACCGACATACATAGTATTGGTCTTCATTTTTCGCGTTCCAAATGGGACTACTGATTTGGTCCGAACAATTGAGCAAGTGGACCTTGGTTGTGTTCGCGTCCTCTTCGATGAAAACGGCTTTCGAATGAGTTTTGCTCACGATTACTTCGACCGATTGGCAACGAGGATTTGCAATGATCGGGGGCTTAGATACGTGCCGTACAGGTACGTGGGGAGGCCTTAGCCTACGAGCGGCACGCCGCCGCCCCATCATTTTGTGTGCAATAGGGTCAGTAGCAATCTGTACCATGCCGCCCCATCATCGGGAGGTCACATCTTTACTTATGCTTATGGGCTCTCCTTGCCGTGAGGTGCCGATGATCGGGCCTCGAAAAAAGGAGATGTAGGATGAAACCAGTTCGTACAAACATCGTGCCGAGCGGTGCCGATTGGAAGATAATAGACGAAGACGGTCACACGCTGACGATTGTTAAGCGGTTGCAATGCGGCAGATGGGGCACCTTTAACCAAGACGGTAGCCGGAGCGGTATTGAGGTTTTTAGAACCGTGCAGCTAGCATTTCAGTTTTATAAAGACATGGAATAAAGGTTCTGTAACCATACGTTGGTCCTGATAGTAGCCATATTATCAGGACCGCCACCCTGTCATCAAATGGTGGGGCACCAGATACGAAAGAACCCGCTCACAGCGCGGCCTCTGAGCGGGTTCTTTGTTTTCCCCACTTGGATAGGGACGGCCTTAGAACCATCATCGGAGACGTTTGGCAATATCTCGAACGAGGTTTAAAGATGCTTTGAACGCGGTTTTAGGAGCCCTCAAAGTGGCGCAGCAGCCAATGAATTTCGATGACTTGCAATCGTCGCTCTATCTCGGTCTCCTCGCACTGCCGAGACACCTTCAAATGGCACTGGTGGGCGGTAAAGCCAGACGCCGGGTGATGACGGTCTGATGCCGGAGTTTGTGGATGTGTATTTGAAGCGCCTTTGCCAATCGTATGATTTCTACCGAGGGGAAGAACAGGTTAAGGGAGCCGAGCTAAAGGCTTTCTTTCTGGCTTGGTTCAGGGCTGTTCCAGATGCCGACGCAGAAGCTTGTGGCGGCAAGTCTATCTTGGTTTCAGAGCCCGCACGGAAGAAGCTCACGACCGACCTGTACGACGCAGTCACCTCGCAATGGAGGCACGTCTACAACCCGAAGCTTGTGAATGTCAGTTCAAGCGGGTTTTAGGAGGATTTGACAGCGCAATCGGAAAAGCAAAAATTCCGATTTCTCGTGTCAAAATTCCGAAAAATCGCGGCAAGCTACAGCTGTTTACAGAAGCACGGACCCATAATGGCTGGAGCGATCAGCCCGTGACCGATGCGGAACTGCAGAAAATTTACGAACTGACCCGCATGGGGCCAACATCGGCCAATTGCTCGCCAGCGCGCTTTGTGTTCGTGCGCTCGGCTGAGGCCAAGGAAAAACTGCGTCCGGCCTTGTCTTCGGGCAATCTGGAAAAGACCATGGCAGCACCGGTCACGGTGATCGCCGCCATTGATGCGCAGTTCTTTGAGAAACTGCCAGAACTCTTCCCACATGCGGATGCCAGGTCCTGGTTTACCTCGAGCCCTGCCGTTGCAGAGGAAACCGCGTTCCGCAATGGAACCTTGCAGGCAGGTTATCTCATCCTGGCGGCGCGTAGTCTGGGACTGGATACGGGGCCGATGTCCGGTTTCGACAAGGCAAAGGTCGATGAGGCATTTTTTGCCGGGACAAGCTGGAAATCCAACTTCTTGATCAATCTCGGCCACGGTGATCCTTCGAAATTGTTCGGCCGATTGCCGCGCCTGTCTTTTGAAGAGGCATGCGTGCAGGCGTGACGTGATTGCGCCATGCGCTTGTTCCGACGGTACTGGCGCAGCGATTTTCAAAATTGAAATCAGGTCCTTTGAAATACGATTTCGGGCCTGTTGTTGTGAAAGCAGGATGAACCGATGCAGGCACAAATTCTGACCGTGACCACGCAGGATACAACACCATCTTCGGCTGAGCACAGTTTGGCATTTCGTAATGCCATGTCGCATCTGGCCGCAGCGGTTAATATCGTGACAACAGACGGGGAAGGTGGCATGGCTGGCTTTGCCGCAACAGCGGTATGTAGTGTCTCAGACAATCCACCAACCATGCTGGTCTGCATCAACCGGGCCTCGTCCGCCCATCCATCGGTTATCAAAAACCGCGTCGTCTGCATCAACACGCTGACGTCGGAGCACCAGACCCTCAGTGCATTGTTTGGCGGAAAGACACCGATGGTGGAACGTTTCGCAGCCGGTGTCTGGTCACGGCTTGAAACTGGTTCACCGGCGCTTGACGGTGCCATGGTGTCGCTGGATTGCGTGGTGCGTGACATTCATGATGGTGGCACCCACGACATATTGATCTGCGATGTGCAATGCATTCGCCATAACGGACAGGGTGAAGCGCTGCTCTATTTCAACCGCAGTTACCGGACGCTGTAACCCAGCGTCCTTTAAAGACGGATGGCGGTTTCTTCTTTTGCCGTGCGGATGACGACCATAGTGAAGAACCTTGCGACATTGGTTTGATCCCGAAACAGCCGCTCACAGAGTGCATCGAACTCTTCCATGTCGCGCAGTCGCAACATCAGCACGACATCCGCTTCACCGGTGACGGCATAGGCCTGTGTCACGGCGGCCTCAGCAGATGCAAGATCCAGAAACCGGCGCATATGCTGTTCGCCATGCAGTTTCAGCTCAACCGTCACCCATGCCTTGATGCCACGCCCGGCTTTCGAGGGATTGAGGATCGCCACGATGCGATCGATGATCCCCGATTTGTGGAGCCGCTGCACCCGCCGCAGGCAACTGGACGGCGAAAGACCCACCTCGTCGGCCATTTCGACATTGGTGCGTGATGCATCGCGTTGCATGAGGTTGAGTAGTTTCTGATCGATCTTGTCCATGCTGGCAACATAAGGCTCATGAAATTGGATTTGCAATAAAATTGCACGAAGCTGCAATCTTTGACCAAAAATTCGAATGGGCCTGCGGTAGCAGATCAGGGCACAGTCAAAGGAGCCTCTGATGCAGCCACTGCTATCAACCTTCATGCTAAAAACGCGCGACACCATCGATATTTATTGGCTGCTTGTCCGGATTACCGTTCCCATCGCCATTCTGACGGAGCTTCTGTCGCGCATGGGGGTGATCGAGGCGGTCGCGCCGGCCTTTTCCCCTGTGATGAGCCTGGTTGGCCTGCCCAATGAACTTGGTCTGGCATGGCTGACGGCAATGCTGGTCGGGATCTGGGGCGCGGTGCCGCTTATTTTTGCGCTTGTGCCGGCCTCGTCGCTGACTGTTGCGGATATCACTGTCTTTTCGGCACTGATCCTGTTTGCGCACGGTCTACCTATCGAGCAGAAGATTATCCAGAAGGCTGGTCCTGGCATGGTTGTCACCACCGTGCTGCGTGTTGCAGGCGGTCTGCTCTACGCCTTTCTTCTGCATCATGTTTTGCAGGCCATGGACTGGTTGTCGGCGCCGGTTAATCCGGCCTGGATCCCGCTCAGCGTCACGCCGCAGTGGAGCGAATATTTCTGGAGCCTTGGCGAAACCATGGTCTTGATGTTCGTTATCCTTTTTGCGCTGTTCTGGGCGCTTGAATTGCTGAAAGTGACGGGGGTGATGGCATGGATGATGAAAGCCCTTGAGCCGGTGTTGCGGCTTGCCGGTATCCGAGGCGAGGCGGGCCATCTGACGGCTGTCGGACTATTCCTTGGAATTTCCTATGGTGCCGGCCTGCTGATCCGCGAGGCTCGTTCGGGAACGGTATCTCCCCGTCAGATTTTTTTGTCCTGCGTCTTCATGGGATTTGCGCATAGCGTGATCGAGGATACGCTGATCATGATTTCGCTTGGCGCTGACGTCTACGGCATTCTTGTCGGGCGCGTGGTGTTTGCGGTTGTGGTAACGGCGATGATTGCGGCGGTGCTTCGTCGCCTGTCGGATGAACAGTTTTTTGCGCAGATGTTCAGGATGCAAGGCGGTGAGGTGCAAAGCCAATCGCTGCCAACACAATGAATTGTCGCTCAAAGGCTGTGTGCCCGATGGTGTGTTGAACATAAGGGCAGATATAAAAAACCCGGCGTTTTGTGCCGGGTTTTCTTTTGGTCGTGTAAGGTGATCAATCCATCGCGTGGATATCGCGGTCCTTGGTTTCAGGCAGGAACAGCAGGCCGATGACCAGCGTGATCCCTGCAAAGATGATCGGGTACCAGAGGCCATAATAGATATCGCCCTTGGCCGCGCTCATCGCGAAAGCCGTTGCCGGAAGCAGACCCCCAAACCAACCGTTACCAATATGGTATGGCAGCGACATGCCGGTGTAACGAATGCGGGTCGGGAACAGTTCGACCAGCAAAGCGGCAATCGGGCCGTAGACCATGGTCACATAGATCACCAGAACCGTCAGTACAGCGATAATGACTGTCCAGTTCACCGCGGCCGGATCGGACACCATGGTGAAGCCACCACCACCGGCAATGGTGTAAACCGCCATTTCCGATGCGCCGTTCAGTTCCGCCGTCGTTGCCAGCTTGTCAGCCACCAGCTTGTCGGCCGGGACCGCGGCCTTTTCGCCAGCGCGAACCGCTTCTGCATTGAGATTGAGTTCCGGGTTGGCTGCAATGAAGGCATCCAGCTTGGCATCCGCCACCTTTGCAGGGCCGCGGACCAGCGGGTAACCACCATCGTGAAGGGCAATGTTGACCTGCTTCTGGAAGGTGTTGCTCAGTGCCGTTGCCTGATCGCCCGCTGCAACAGCGTCATAGCTGTTGATGGTGGCGCCACCGACGGCAACCGTTGCTGGAGTACCGGCCGGAGCTGTCATCACAACATCATAAGGTACGGAGTTGCGTGTCAGGAACGCCGTTGCGATATCACATGAGGTGGTGAATTTGGCAGTACCGGTTGGGTTGAACTGGAATTTGCAGTCGCCCGGTGCGGCAGTCACCGTTGCACGAACATCCTGCTGCGCCTGTGCCAATGCCGGGTTGCCGGCCCATGTCAGGGTTTTAAACAGCGGGAAATAAGTCAGCATCGCCAGCAGAAGGCCAGCCATGATGATCGGCTTGCGGCCGATCTTGTCGGACAGCCAACCGAACAGTACGAAGAAGCCGGTGCCGAGGATCAGCGCGCAGGCGACCATGATGTTCGCCGATTGCCCATCAACCTTCAAAATGCTCTGAAGGAAGAATAGCGCGTAGAACTGGCCTGTGTACCAGACCACAGCCTGACCGATAACTGCACCGATCAGCGCCAGAATGGCAATCTTGGCGTTCTTCCACTGACCAAAAGCTTCCGTCAACGGTGCCTTGGACTGCTTGCCTTCGTCCTTCATTTTTTTAAAGGCGGGGGATTCGTTCATTTTCATACGAATCCAGACCGAAACACCCAGAAGTGCGACGGACAGAAGGAACGGAATGCGCCAGCCCCAGGCAGCAAAGGCTTCCTTGCCAACGGCAAACTGCACGCCAAGAATGACGACCAACGACAGGAACAGACCAAGCGTCGCTGTTGTCTGGATCCATGAGGTGAAGTAACCGCGACGTCCGTTAGGAGCGTGTTCGGCCACATAGGTGGCAGCACCGCCGTATTCACCGCCCAGTGCCAGGCCTTGCAGCATGCGCAGGATGATCAGGATGATTGGAGCGGCGATACCGATGGTGTCCGCACCCGGCAGAACACCAACGAGGAACGTGGAAACGCCCATGATGAGGATGGTGACGAGGAAGGTGTATTTACGACCGACCAGATCGCCGAGGCGGCCAAACACCAGCGCGCCGAACGGGCGAACGAGGAAGCCAGCGGCAAAGGCAAGAAGCGCGAAGATATTGCGCGTCGTTTCCGGATACTGGCTGAAGAAGGTCGCGCCGATATAGATGGCCAGCGAACCGTAAAGGTAGAAGTCGTACCACTCAAAAACTGTTCCGAGGGAAGAGGCGAAAATCACCTTCTTCTCCTCTCCCGTCATTGGACGGGACGAGCCGCTTACGGCTGCTGCGTTTGCCATTTTCTGTCCTCCACAGATGTAAAATGGTCGCATCGCGTGAACCCAACTCTCCTCCGGGTTGCCTGAAAAGGCACGATGCACCAGTGAATAGATTGACAGAAAATTAACGAGAGGAAGAGCGATGCTTTCGCATTATGACTTTAGTCTAATTTGCTTGTGCAAAGTGCCGCAGCTTTTGCCTGATGACAGGCGTTTCGCGACCAGTTTTCAGCCGATACAGCCTTGACAGAACCGCTAAACCATCTAATAGCTTGCCTCGAAAGGGAGAGCGACCTTGCATTTGAATGTCTGTGACATTGCTGCATGCAACAGACCGGCTGATGAAGCCGGGGCTTTACCACGCTTTTCTTATTCTATCCGAATTATGGCCAAAACGACGATTAAAACCGTCTAACGTCTCTGGCCACCGCTCTCTCCCCGGTTTGGCTGGGGAACAGGAAATCGCAGCAATGCGGTTCCCCCTCACCAAAAAGAGGAGAGAAGAAAGAGAGCTTGATTATGGGTTTCAAAGTTGCAATCGCAGGCGCCACCGGTAATGTCGGTCGCGAGATGCTCAATATCCTCGCAGAACGCGGGTTTCCAGCAGATGAAGTTGTGGCGCTGGCGTCGGCACGCAGCCAGGGTACCGAAGTTTCCTACGGTGACCGTACGCTGAAGGTTTCCAATCTCGAAAATTACGATTTCTCCGACACCGATATCTGCCTGATGTCGGCGGGTGGCGATATTTCCAAGAAGTGGTCTCCGAAGATCGGCGCACAGGGTTGCGTTGTCATCGATAACTCTTCCGCATGGCGCTATGATCAGGAAGTTCCGTTGATCGTGCCGGAAGTAAACCCGGATGCCATCAATACTTTTGGCAAGAAGAACATCATCGCCAACCCAAATTGCTCGACAGCGCAGCTCGTTGTCGCGCTGAAGCCGCTGCATGACTTTGCCAAGATCAAGCGTGTTGTCGTGTCCACTTATCAGTCCGTTTCCGGCGCTGGCAAGGAAGGCATGGACGAGCTGTTCACGCAGACCCGCGCAGTGTTCGTGGCTGACCCGGTCGAGAACAAGAAGTTCACCAAGCGTATCGCCTTCAACGTGATCCCGCACATCGACGTGTTCATGGAAGACGGTTACACGAAGGAAGAGTGGAAGGTTCTTGCTGAAACCAAGAAGATGCTTGATCCAAAGATCAAGGTCACTTGCACCGCTGTTCGCGTTCCTGTGTTCATCGGTCACTCGGAATCCGTCAACATCGAGTTCGAAAACGAGATCACTGCCGATCAGGCTCGTGACATCCTGCGCGAAGCGCCAGGTTGCCTCGTCATCGACAAGCATGAAGACGGCGGCTACATCACGCCTGTTGAAAGTGCTGGTGAAGATGCGACCTACATCTCGCGTATCCGTGAAGACGCAACGGTTGAAAACGGCCTGAACATCTGGGTTGTTTCCGACAACCTGCGTAAGGGTGCAGCCCTTAACGCAATCCAGATTGCCGAGCTTCTGGTCAACCGTGGCCTTATCAAGCCACGCAAAGCTGCTGCTTGATACTTTTTCGTAAGAAACGTTGAATATAACCCGCCTGTTCAGTTAAGAAGAGGCGGGTTTTAAATTAGCCGCATCACGGCCAGTTTATTTGCCGCTTCTTCCATGAGCAGGCATTTTACAATTTATACGCGGCAACAAGGCCGTGCGCTGTCAGGGGCGAAGCTCCCCTGAAGTAACAATCGAGGACGAATTTCTGATGCGGGCAATGAAGGTACTTTCCCTTGGTGTGGCGATGTTTGCCGGTTTGGTGGCTGCGCCTGTAATGGCTGCGCAATGTGGCAATACGTCTGCTGGTTTTTCGCAGTGGGTTGATGCCTTCAAGAATGAAGCCGCTGCCAAGGGTGTCAGCAAATCGGTTCTTGACCGCGCTTTTGCCAATGTGACCTACAATACCGCTACCATTCGCGCCGACCGTGGCCAGCACAGCTTCAAGCTGTCCTTCGACCAGTTCATGCAGAAACGTGGTGGCGCAACGATCATTTCCCGTGGCAAGACCATGAAGCGCAACAATGCCGCGCTGTTTGCGCAGCTTGAAAAGACTTACGGCGTTCCTGCTGGCCCGCTGATTGCAATCTGGGGCATGGAAACCGGTTTTGGCAGCTTCATGGGCAACCAGCACACGCTGTCTGCTGTTGCGACCCTGTCTTATGACTGCCGTCGTTCTGAATATTTCACAGAGCAGCTTTATGCGGCTCTGCAGCTCGTCGGCAAGGGCTCACTGTCGACCAGCGCTAAGGGTGCAGCACACGGCGAAATTGGCCAGACGCAGTTCTTGCCGCTGAACGTGGTTCGTTACGGCGTTGATGCTGACCGTGACGGTCGCGTTGATCTGGTTGGTTCGCGCGCCGATGCACTTGCCTCGACGGCAAACTTCCTCAAGGGTCACGGTTGGGTTCGTGGTGCTGGTTATCAGCCCGGTCAGCCGAGCTATGCTGCCATTCAGGGCTGGAATGCTGCAAGCGTTTACCAGCAGGCAATTGCCCATATCGGTCAGGCGATCGACGGCCAGTAAGTCTGGCCGTCACCACTTCAATTCAATCACACATCCGGGCGGCGAAAGTCGCCCGTTTTGCTGTCCATGATCCACAGTTCACCGGTCGAGATGTCGAACCATGCGCCGTGAATTTTCGTTTTGCCAGCTTCGACCTGGGTTTTCAGGAACGGGAAGGTCATGAGGTTGTTGATGGAGTTGCGGATTGAGACGCGCTCAAGTGCGGTCTGGCGCTCGCCAGCCGTCATGATGTCGTTGCTCTGGATTTGCTCGGCAGCGGGTTTCACAAGGCCCATCCAGCGGCCGATGAAGTCGCCGGGCGACAAGGGCGCCAGATTGGGGTCGAGAGCTGCCTGGATGCCGCCGCAGCGGCCGTGGCCCATCACAACAATGTCCTTCACCTTCAAGACCTGAACGGCATATTCGATGGCCGAGGATGTGCCGTGGTACTGGCCGTCGGGCTCAAATGGCGGAACCATGTTAGCGACGTTGCGCATCACGAACAGTTCTCCCGGACCGCAATCGAAAATCGTTTCGGGCGCAGCGCGGGAGTCGCAACAGGCGATAAAGAGTGTTTGAGGTTTTTGACCGGTTTCAGCCAGGGCGCGATAACGTTCGCTTTCATCCTTGTAGCGACCGCTCATGAAGTTTCTGTAGCCAGACAGAAGAGATGGGGGGAAATTCTGCATGGGTTCGAATTATCCTTCCTTTGACTGAATATCAATCAGTTGGTGAGGTCTGTCCCGAAGCAGCAAGGGACAGGCCCGATTGCGGAAAATGCGCATGGTTTTGTATTTTCGCATTTTCTGAATGAGCTCGATCTACACCTTTTTGGCAGATCGAGTAGCTGTTATTTTTGTTTCACCCGGCTGGGATGCATCAGGTGGCGCATCTGTACCATGGCCATTGGCGTAGAAAGACTTGAGGCGTCGGTTTCCAGCGTCAGCTCATTCATGCCACGTTTCATGGTGCGTGCCAGTATTTCAAAAACGCTGGCCGTTGCCAGTTGCAGGGCCTTCTCATCGCTCATGCCTTGCAGCACCCGCGCCAGAAACAGTGCGCCCAGCAAATCGCCCAGGCCGTTTGGCACATTGTCGATCGAACGGTGTTCAGCCAGCAAGGCGGCTTTACCGCTGAGGAACAGATTGCCGATACCGCCTGCCATCATCGGCACTGCCGAAGTAACCAGCATGCGTGCAGGACCAAGCGCCAGAGCCGCATCCATGATGGTGGCATTGGTTTCAAGGTCTGCACCACTCATCCACGCAAGTTCATAACGGTTTGGTGTGGCAATCGAGGCAAGTGGAATAAGCTCGTCCAGAATGGCCTGCGCGGTTTCCAGTGGCACATAAAGCCCGCCCTTGTCGCCCATGACCGGGTCGCAGGCGTAAATCAGGTCCGGGTTCTTTTCCCGCAGCGTTTTTATCAGGCGCGCAACGGCTCTCACCTGCGCAGCGCTGCCGAAATAGCCCGTCAGTACAGCTTTGACTTCACCGGTCCATGGCGCATTGGCCAGATCGTCCATCGCCTTTTCAAAATCCGCGTCGGGAAAACGCAGCCGGGTGGACGGTCCCTGACCGGGATGCCATGGCATGACAATTGTGGGAACGGACCAAACGGGAAACCCCAGTGTTTCAAGGGCAAATGCCGCGGCGCGGTTGCCGACGGAACCGCGCATGACCTGGCTGGATATGGCGATGACGCTGCCGTTTACGGTTTCAGACATGACACTCACATTCCAATCTAAGCCCGGGAGCGGCGATGGTGCGCCACTTCTGTCAGGCTTTAGCATTCATTGCCGCCTCTCATGGCATAGCAATTTATTATATTCCACCGTTGTTTACGCATGGCTGGCCTGAAGCGACACTTTTCATTTTACCATGAAAAGCTATGGTCACGCCCAGCACCTATTCCGGGACTGTCACGAAAGTATTTCAGCATGACAAAGCAAGATTCCAACCGTCCACGCATCTGGCAGATTGTGGAGGATAAAAAGCAGGACTTCATAGAGCTTAGCGACACCGTATGGGGAACACCCGAGACCTGTTACATGGAGACGGCATCGGCCGCCGCACACCGCAGCATGCTGGAAAAACAGGGCTTCAACGTCACGGCCGATCTGGCGGGTATTCCAACCGCCCTGATGGGCGAAGCGGGAAAAGGTGGCCCGGTCATTGCGTTTCTGGGTGAATATGATGCGCTGGCCGGTTTGAGCCAGAAGGCGGGCGCCACCAACCACGATCCTGAAACCGAAGGTGCCAATGGCCATGGTTGCGGCCACAATTTGCTTGGATCGGCGTCCTTGCTGGCGGCGACTGCGTTGAAGGACTGGCTGGCGGAAACAGGTATTGCCGGCCGCGTGCGTTACTATGGTTGCCCGGCAGAAGAAGGTGGCGCGGCAAAGGCCTTTATGGTGCGGGCCGGTGTGTTTGATGATGTCGATGTTGCCATCTGCTGGCATCCCAGTGATTTCGCGGGGGTCCAGCGCAGCACGACACTGGCGAATTCCCGCGTCGACTTTACCTTTAAGGGGCGTGCTGCACATGCTAGCGCGAACCCACATCTGGGACGCAGCGCGCTTGATGCGGTGGAATTGATGAATGTCGGGGTCAATTACCTGCGCGAACATATGCCGTCTGACTGCCGCATCCATTACGCAGTGCTGGATACGGGCGGCATTTCCCCCAATGTCGTGCAGGCACGCGCCAAGGTGCGCTATGTGGTGCGTGCGCCGGAACTCGACGGTATGCTGTCACTGATCGAGCGTGTCAAAAATGTTGCCAAAGGCGCAACGCTGATGACGGAGACCTCGGTCGAGAGCCGGGTGATCAGTGCCGTTTCCAATCTTTTGCCCAACACGCCACTAATGGATGTCATGCAGGATACCTGGGAGCAGCTGGGCGTGCCTGAGTTTGATGAGCAGGACCGCGCCTTTGCCACGGAAATCCGCAAGGCGCTGTCACCCGACGATATTGCAGCGACCTGGCGCGCATTCAGCTTGCCGGAGCGGGATATTCCGCTGACGGATTTTGTCGTGCCTTCGCATGATCGCGCGACATTGAGCACCGGCTCGACCGATGTAGGCGATGTCAGCTGGGTAGTACCAACCGTGCAAGCGGATGGTCCAACCTGCGCCATCGGCACACAGTTTCACACCTGGCAACTTGTCGCGCAGGGCAAGAGCCCGGCGGCCCACAAGGGCATGGTGGCCGTGGCTAAGGTCATGGCGGCTACAGGACTGGCGGCTCTGGAAAGTGAACAGTTGCGTGAGGCTGCGCGGGCTGATCTGGTCAGGCGCCGTAAAGGCAAGCCCTATATCAGCCCTCTGCCTGAAGGGTCTGAGCCGCCGATTCGCGAAATGTCATCGCGCTAAACTACCCTGAAAGACGGGCGACGGATTTCCGGCGATAGTACAGCCTTTGATTGCGGCACGCATTGCGTGCCGCAACAACCGTATTATATTCAATGAATGCTCGATCTGTTCGTGACCTATTGGCCGCATATTCTTGCCGTTCTTTCCGTGGTCCTGGGAACGATCGCTGCCGTCCACGCCACGATGACCAAAGAAGAGGTTCGCTCCGCCGTCGGCTGGGTCGGTGTGATCGTGCTGTCACCTATCGTTGGTGCGGTCATCTATTTTATTGTCGGCATCAACCGCATAAGGCGCAGCTCCATCATTCAGCACCGCTCCCTGGTGCAGGGCGGTATAATGGACCGCGTTGTGCAATATGACGTCGATGGCGAGACTGTCACCCGGCTGTTTGGACGTCGTTTTGCGGCAATGAAGACGCTGGCCGACCGCGTGACCCGCCATGCGATGACGTCCGGCAACAGCATAACGCCGCTGGAAACTGGTGACGCGGCCTACAAGGCGATGCTGGATGCCATCCATGCCGCGCAACGCAGCGTCATTCTGGAAACCTATATTTTCGACCATGACCGTATTGGCCTGCGGTTTGTCGAGGCGCTGTCACAGGCAAAAAAACGCGGCGTTGAGGTGCGGGTGCTGGTGGATGCCGTGGGTGCCCGTTATTCCGTGCCAAGTATCGTCGGTCATCTGCAGCGAGAGGGTGTTATCACTGACGTGTTCAACGGTCAGGTGGTGATGGGATTGAGGCTGCCCTATGCCAATCTGCGCACGCACCGCAAGATCCTGGTTGTCGATGGGCAGTTCTGTTTTACCGGCGGCATGAACATACGAGAAGGTTTCACCGGAGAATTTGCCGGCAAGGATTTCGCGCTCGACACACATTTCATGGTAACGGGACCAATCGTCGCCGACCTGTTTACCATTGCTGCCGAGGACTGGCGTTTTACCACTGACGAGCTTCTCGACGGCCCTGTGTGGGATATCGTGCTGCCGGATGCCGAACCGGGCTCTCCGTTGATGGCGCGTATTGCGTCATCGGGTCCGGATAAAAGTATCGAAACCAGCCACAAGATGCTGATGGGGGCGTTCTCAGTCGCACGTTCCTCTATCCTGATCATGTCGCCCTATTTCCTGCCTGACCGTGAATTGATCTCGTCGATCATCACGGCGGCACGCCGCGGCGTGCAGGTGGATGTTATTGTGCCGGCCAGCAATAATCTCAAGCTGGTGGACCACGCCATGACGGCGCAGTTTGACCAGCTTTTAAGGAACTATTGCCGTATCTGGCGCGCCGAAGGTGCCTTCAACCACTCCAAGCTGATGGTGATTGACGACCGCTGGTCCTATGTCGGTTCTTCGAACCTTGACCCGCGCTCGCTGCGGTTGAATTTTGAGATCGATATCGAAGTGCTGGATGAAGCCTTCGCCCGCCAGATCGCTGAACGCATGGAGACGGCTCGCCAGAACGCAACCGCGGTCAGCCTTGATGCGTTACGTGCACGTCCGTTTCTGGTCCGCTTTACCGAGCGGGTTCTGTGGCTGGCCTCACCTTATCTGTAATTGCGGGAGAATGGCATTTCGTGAATCGTATCAGGGAAAAGACCAAGACGGAGAGCCTGCAAGCCGCACTAATGGCATCCATCAAGAATCGGCGACGCCGTCAGGAGCATGGCGTGTTGATGGACACGTCACAGCCGGTGATTGCCTCTTATAATGTTCATAAATGCGTTGGCCGGGACGGCCGTTTTGATCCTGAGCGAACCAGTCGCGTCATTCAGGAAATCGGAGCCGACATTATTGCCCTGCAAGAAGCCGATACCCGCTTCGGCGAACGACGTGGCCTGCTCGATCTGGCGAGGCTGGAGCGCGAAAATGGCTTGGTCGCCGTGCCCATTGCACCGGCAGGCAAGGCGCATGGCTGGCACGGTAACGTGCTGCTGTTCAAGGAAGGCAAAGTCCGGGATGTGCACACAGTAAAACTGCCCGGTCTTGAGCCACGCGGTGCGCTGGTCACTGAACTTGAATTGAAGCGTGGTGGCGCGCTACGGGTGATTGCTGCGCATTTCGGGCTTTTGCGCCATTCGAGAGCGCAACAGGCGAGGGCATTGCTGGAGCTTTTGGGCGAACGTGAGGGCCTGCCAACCATTCTGATGGGCGATCTTAATGAGTGGCGGCTTGGAAAGGGATCGTCACTCAATACATTTCGTGATGCATTTGGTTTTCTGCCGCCAGCGGTGCCGAGCTTTCCTTCCAACCTGCCGGTCTTGGCACTGGATCGAATCATCGCCAACCGCAAAGAATTAATTGGTTCGGTGACTGTGCATGATTCGGCGCTGGCACGCGTCGCCTCTGACCACCTGCCGCTGAAGGCGCATATTCAGTGGGACGGTGTTAAGGAAACTGACAAACCATAGGCCAGAAATGCAAAAACCGCCTTTCGGCGGTTTTGAGAATTTATCTCCTTTTGGGAGATTTGGAGCGGGCGAAGGGATTTGAACCCTCGACCCCAACCTTGGCAAGGTTGTGCTCTACCCCTGAGCTACACCCGCTCAAAAATCCAAGGCCCCGGGGTAGTTCGCTGAGCCGTGGGTCGCTGCGTTGCGGCGACGACGGCTATATCGCTCAATCGAATTTCAAATGCAATACTCAATACATTTCGTGATGCATTTAGTTTTCTGCTGTTGAAGGCGCATATTCAGTGGGAAGGCGGCAAAGAAATTGAAAAACAATAGGCCTGAAATGCAAAAACCGCCTTGCGGCGGTTTTGAGCATTTATCTCTTTTTAGGAGATTTGGAGCGGGCGAAGGGATTTGAACCCTCGACCCCAACCTTGGCAAGGTTGTGCTCTACCCCTGAGCTACACCCGCTCAAAAATCCAAGGCCCGGGGTAGTCGCTGAGCCGTGGGTCGCTGCGTTGCGGCGACGGGGGCTATATCGCTCAATCGATTTTCAAATGCAACAGGGAAATGACAAAAAGAGCGAGAAAAAATGCATTCGTCATTCAAGTTATTGAAAGTAAATGGAAATTTTAGCGGTTTGTTTTGTGGATGCCATTGCGTGACTTGATTTTGCCGCTTAAAACCCTCTGACGGCTATTTCAGATCGAGTGACAGCAGAGAAGCGATGACATGACAAATCCGGCCCCTAAAACGCCAGAAGCCCTGTTCGAATTCTTCGATAATCTGGGCATTTCCCATAAGACAACGAGCCATGAACCGGTGTTTACCGTGGCCGAATCGCAGTCTTTGCGTGACCTCATTCCTGGTGGCCACACCAAAAATCTGTTCGTGAAGGACAAGAAGGACCAGTATTTTGTCCTGACCGTCGAAGAAAATGCGGTGGTTGATTTTAAGACTGTGCACAAGGCGATCGGTGCGGCGAGCAAGGTCTCTTTTGGCAAACCGGAAAAGATGCTGGAGTATCTGGGTGTGGTGCCGGGTTCGGTCACGGTGTTTGGTGCGATCAACGATACCGGTAATGCAGTGACCTTTGTGCTGGATGAAGCGCTGATGGAAAACGAGCTGATTAACGGCCATCCGCTTTCCAATGATGCAACCACAACTTTGACGTCCAAAGACGTGTTGCGTTTTCTCGAGGCGACCGGTCACACACCGCTTGTCTTGAAAGTGAGCGAGTGACATACGATCTTTGCCACGATAATGCTTTGGCGCACGACAGTGCAGCCTGTGCTGGCTTCAAGAACTGGAGACGACGATGAGCGGAATGGACAACCCCTATGGCGGTTCTTTTGGTGCGCAAATGAGCGCATCGGCCCAATATGGTGCCGCTAACGGTGCTGGTGAGGGCGGTTTCATCAAGGACACCACCACGGCAGGTTTTACCAAGGATGTGCTTGAAGAATCACGTCGCCAGCCTGTTCTGGTGGATTTCTGGGCGCCATGGTGTGGACCGTGCAAACAGCTAACACCGGTGCTGGAAAAGGTCATCAACGAATCGGCCGGCCGCGTGAAGCTGGTCAAGCTGAACATCGATGATCATCCGTCCATTCCTGGCCAGCTCGGCATTCAGTCCATACCGGCAATCGTCGCCTTTGCGGACGGTCGCCCGGTAGATGGCTTCATGGGTGCTGTGCCTGAAAGCCAGATCCGCGAGTTCATCGACAAGATTGCAGGACCGGCAGGCGATGACCCTGCAGCCGAGATTGACGCTGCACTGGCTGAAGCACGCCAGTTGTTGGCGGATGGTCAGTACGATCAGGCGGCCCAGCTTTTTGGCGCTGTGATGCAGGCTGCACCTGATAATGCCGGTGCGATCGCCGGTATCGCTGAGTGCATGATTGCGGTTGGCCAACAGGACCGCGCCAGCCAGTTGCTGTCGTCGCTGCCGCCGGAAATTGCCGAAGATGCAGGTATTCAGGCTGTTCAGAAAAAACTGGCGCAGTATGAAGAAGCCCGCAAGCTGGGCGATCCGACAGCGCTGGAACATGAGCTTGCACTGAACGTCGACAACCACGAAGCACGGGTGAAACTGGCAAAGATCCTCAATGTGCAGGGCAAGCGTGACGAGGCGGCAGATCACCTGCTGCTGGTGATGCGCAAGGACCGCACTTTTGATGATGATGGCGCGCGCCGTCTGCTGCTCGAGTTTTTCGATGCATGGGGCTTCAAGGACCCGGCAACGGTTGCAGCACGGCGTAAACTTTCTGCCGTTCTATTCTCCTGAACCGGGTCTGATCGCTGACAAAGGCTTGCGTTTTTGCGCAAAAACACCACATTTGGTGCTTTAGTGTATCTGGCCTGTTGTGGCTTTCACGCTGAGGGATGATCCTGATGCAAGTGGGAAATGCGAGATATGTGAAGGGCAGTGATCTGCCCGCCACCGTTCCGGTTTTTCCGTTGTCCGGCGCACTTTTGCTGCCCGGTGGCAATCTTCCGCTGAACATTTTCGAACCGCGTTATCTGACGATGTTTGATGCGGCGATGGCGGCGGAACGGTTGATCGGCATAGTGCAACCATCGCTGACAGAGGCGAATAATTACGATGTCAATACGCCCGTTTTAAGCCAGATCGGCTGCCTTGGCCGTATCACGTCGTTTACCGAAAGCGGTGACGGTCGTTATCTGGTGACCCTGACGGGCGTGTGCCGTTTCCGGCTGATCGACGAAGTGGCCTGCTCCAAACCCTACCGGGTTTTCAAACACGCGCCTTTGCTGACGGACCTCACCGGAGACGATGACGAGAGCGCCGTTGACCGGGATAGTTTGTTGCGAGTGTTTCGTGATTTTCTGGATGCCAACCAGTTGGAAGCCGACTGGGAAAGTGTCGAGCGGGCCGGAAATCGCATTCTGGTCAATTCCCTGTCGATGATGTCTCCTTTCGGGCCTGCGGAAAAGCAGGCACTGCTTGAGGCGCCGGATCTTCGTTCACGCGCGGAAACACTGATTGCGATTACCGAAATCGTACTGGCGCAGGGGCGCAGCGATGGCGGTAATGTTTTGCAATGAAGGTGATGTTGCATGCATGAAAAAATGAGCCGCGTTGACCCGAAGATGCTTGAGCTTCTGGTCTGCCCGCTGACCAAGGGCACGCTGTCCTATAGCCGCGAGAAAAACGAGCTGGTTTCCGAGAGCGGGCGCCTTGCCTATCCCATTCGCGACGGAATTCCGATCATGCTAGTTTCCGAAGCCCGCAAGCTGGAAGATTAGCCTTCCAGCTGCCGCATACGTCGTCATGTCGGCGTTATGGATTTCAGCCATAAATTCTGAGGCTTGTTTTGGCTGCGTTGACAAGCCAAAAGGAATTTGAACACAATCGAATATAAAAATCTGTCGGGGAGAGAACAGATGTCCTTGCGCGCCTTGCTTCGCGGTTCCTTCGTGGTTGCTGCAACGGTTTTTGCAACGCTGCCCTCCAATGCTCAACAGGCAGACCGTAAAATAGTCACCACGCAAAATGGCGATTATTTCGGTTTTGACCTGCGTACCGAGCAAAATGTTTCACTAGATGAGTGCAAGACGACGTGCCTTGATGACGCGTCCTGCAAGGCCTTCACCTATAATCCCAAGGTGCAATGGTGCTTCCTCAAATCGGACTTCAACCAGTTGAACGCTTTCCCGGGCGCTGTGGCTGGCAAAGTCGTGGAAGTGTCCAATGAACCGGATATCGGTGCGCCCAAGCGATTGTCCTTCATTTCCGACGATCTGGTTCAGGAGGCACGCCGCCTCAAGTCCAGCCTGACGGCGACGGACGAACAGGAGGCAATGGGTTTTGATGCCCTGCTTGGCAATGCCAATATGCAAAGCGGCGCGGGAAATATTCCGCAAGCGGTTGATTTCTTTAAGGCTGCCCTGTCACTGGAACCTGACAACGGCACGGTGTGGGCGCAATTTTCTGCGACCGCTGCCCGCGTCGATAACAATTATTCGATTGCCGGACAGGCTGCGTCTGCTGCGCTCAATGCCTATGAGCTGAGCCGTACCTCAAGTGCCAGAACCGACGCACTGGATGCGTTAGCGCGAGCATTTGAAAAAACGCAGAATTACCGTGCTGCCCTCAACACCTACAAGGCACGTCTTGCACTCGTCGATGATGGAGCCATTCGCGCTGCCTATGCCGACCTGCGCACCCGCCAAGGCTTCCGGGTTATCGGCAACACGGTTGATACTGACAGTGCATCGCCGCGTGCCTGCGTGCAGTTCTCCGAACCGCTGGTGAAAGCCGGTGTCGATTATGCGCCTTTTGTGACGCTGGATGGTACGTCGCCAAAGGCTATGGAAGCCAAGGGCAGCGAAATTTGCGTGGAAGGTCTGACCCATGGCCAGCGCTACAAACTTGCTTTGCGTGCCGGTTTGCCATCGTCCGTGGAAGAGCCGCTGGAAAAGCAGGTCGATCTCGACATTTACGTTCGTGACCGTTCGGCCTCGGTGCGTTTTACCGGTGACAATTTCGTATTGCCGGGCACTGCACGCCGTGGTGTGCCGCTGGTCTCCGTCAACATCGAAAGCGCATCTCTGAAACTCTACCGCGTCGGTGATCGCAACATTGCGCCATTGCTGGCCAATTCGCAGTTTCTCACACAGATGGATGGCTATAGTTCAGACCGTATCGAAAACGAAATCGGTGAATTGGTGTGGCAGGGCGATATCGTCATTCAGCCGGAGTTGAACAAGGATGTGGTTACCAGCTTCCCGGTGGATGAAGCGCTGCCTGAGCGTAAGCCTGGCATCTATGTTCTGACTGCCGTACCACCCGGCACTGCGCCGGAAAACTGGGATTCACGCGCAACGCAGTGGTTCCTTGTGTCTGATACCGGCATCACGACCTACGCCGGAACGGATGGGCTGAATGTCTTCGTGCGTGCACTCAGCACCGCCAAGCCATTGGAAGGCGTGGAACTGCAATTGCTGGCCAAGAACAACGAAGTTCTGGCGACCGCAACGAGTGATGCAGAAGGTCGCGCGACCTTTGCCGCGGGTCTGATCCGTGGAACGGCAGCACAGGCACCAGCAGTCATTACCGCCCGCAATGGCGACGGCGATTACGTTTTCCTTGATATGACGCGCGCCGGTTTTGATCTTTCCGATCGCGGTGTGACCGGACGTGCAGCCCCCGGCGCTATCGATGTGATGAGCTGGACGGAGCGCGGAATTTACCGCGCCGGTGAAACCGTCAATGCTGTTGCGCTTGCCCGTGACATTGAAGGTAACGCCATTGAAAATCTGCCGCTAACCTTCGTGTTCTCGCGCCCTGACGGCGTTGAGGATCGTCGCGTGGTCAGTGATGGCCGGGCGCTTGGCGGACATGCGCTGCAGTTTGAAACGCAGGCCACCGCAATGCGTGGCACCTGGACAATGAGGGTCTATACCGATCCAAAGGCGTCATCGCTCAGCGAAACATCGTTCTTGGTGGACGATTTTGTGCCTGATCGGACCGAGTTCGAGCTTTCCAGCTCGGTGAAGGAAATCGTGCCCGGTGCGGAAGCTAATGTTACTGTCGATGGTCGTTATCTTTACGGTGCGCCAGCCGCCGGTCTTGAGCTTGAAGGCGAATTGGCCCTCAAGCCGACCCGCAGCAGCGATGCTTTCCCCGGTTATTTCTTTGGTCTCGCTGACGAGGAAAGCCAGGAAGAAAGCCGCATGCCGCTGGAAGAACTTCCCGTGCTGGATGATGATGGCAAGGCGACCTTCCCGGTGACGTTGAGTGAAATTCCGTCGACCACGCAGCTTCTCAATGCCAATGTCATTGTGCGGATGCGTGAGGCTGGTGGCCGTGCTGTCGAGCGCAGCCTGACGTTGCCGGTCAAGTCTGAAGGTTCGATGATTGGTATCAAGCCAGAATTTTCCGGTGATCTTGCTGAGAATTCGGTTGGTCGTTTCCACATCATTGGCGTTTCGGCAGATGGTGCAAAACAGGCTATGAGCGGCCTGACATGGAAGCTGATCAAGGTTGAACGGAATTACCAGTGGTATCGTCAGGGTAATTCCTGGCGTTATGAGCCGGTCGTGTTTACCCGTCAGATGGAAACCGGAACGGTGTCCGTTGACGCCAATGGCGGGCAGATTTCCGTGCCTGTCAATTGGGGTCGTTACCGTCTGGAAGTGGAAACTGCCCAGAATGATGGCCCGACTTCCAGCGTTGAGTTTGATGCTGGCTGGTTCGTGGAGGCAAGCTCAACGGAAACGCCTGATGGCCTGGAAATAGCACTGGACAAGGAACGCTACACGGTTGGCGAAACTGCCAAGCTGCAGATTTCTTCCAAATTTGCCGGTGAGCTAATGGTCACTGCTGGTTCGGAAGCGTTGATTGCCGTCCAGAATGTCTCGATTGGAGAAAACGGCGGTGAAGTGGACATTCCTGTTACTAAGGACTGGGGTGCGGGTGCCTATGTGACCGCCACACTGTTCCGCCCTGGTGATGCGCAGGAAAGCCGCATGCCGATGCGTGCCATCGGAATCAAATGGCTGGCCGTTCACCCGGCTGAGCGCAAGCTGAATGTCTCGCTGACCCTGCCGGAAAAGACGCTACCCCGTCAGCCGCTGGAAATCCCCGTACAGGTGACGGGAGCCGGTGCTGATGAAGACGCCTATGTGATGGTTGCTGCTGTCGATGTCGGGATATTGAACCTGACACGTTACCAGCCGCCAAAGCCGGATGACTGGTATTTTGGCCAGCGCAGTCTGGGACTTGAAATCCGCGATATTTATGGACGATTGATTGACGGTTCGCTCGGCGCGACAGGCCGGTTGCGCACCGGTGGTGATGGCGGGCAGGTTGCCCTGCAGGGCAGCCCTCCGACCGAAAAGCTGGTGGCGTTTTTTGCCGGTCCGGTAAAACTGGATGGTGAAGGCAAGGCCGTTATCACCTTCGATATTCCGCAGTTTAACGGCACTGCCCGGGTTATGGCTGTTGCCTATTCCAAGACCGGGGTTGGACATGCGGTGTCTGACGTCGTCATTCGTGATCCGGTGGTGATTACCGCCAGTGCGCCAAAATTCCTGAGCCCCGGTGACGAGGCCCAGTTGCGGCTGGACATTGCCAATACTGATGGTCGCGCTGGCGACTACACACTGACGGTCTCCAGCAACACTGCTGCGACAGTGGGTGAAGGACTGGTGCAGCAGACCCTGACTTTGGCGACAGGTGGCAAAGCGGATCTGACCTTGCCGTTAACAGGCGAAATGCCCGGCAATGCCGAAGTGACGATACGGTTGGCGGATGCGACGGGTGCAGCTCTTGAACAGGAGTTGAACATTCCGGTGCGGCCAGCTGCCCTGCCGGTGACCACACGACGCAACATTCGTATTGCTCCCAATAGCAGCCTGACTGTGAACGGTGACCTGCTAGCTGACAGCATGCTGCTTGGTGCATCGGTTGCGGTCAATGTCAGCCGCTCGGCAGCATTCGATGTTCCGGCACTGGTGATGATGCTCGACAAATATCCGTACGGATGTGCCGAGCAAACGACCAGCCGTGCATTGCCGCTGCTCTATCTGTCTGAAATGACAAGCGACACTGCTCTTTCGCAAGACCCTGAGATCAAGAAGCGCGTACAGGATGCGATTTATCGCGTGCTGTCCTTCCAGTCGAGCTCGGGCAGTTTCGGCCTCTGGTCGCCCGGCTATGGTGACCTTTGGCTGGATGCGTACATCACCGACTTCCTGACCCGTGCACGTGAACAGTCCTATGAGGTTCCGGAGCAGGCGATGGTGCAGGCTTTGACCAACCTGCAAAACGGCCTGGCGATTGACAACAATGTTCGGGATCGTGGCAATGAAATCGCCTATGCACTTTATGTGCTGGCCCGCAACAAGAAGGCCGCGATCAACGACCTGCGCTACTTTGCAGATACGGCGCTTGGCGAATTCCCGACACCTCTGGCCAAGGCACAGATCGGTGCAGCACTTTCGCTTTATGGCGATAATAATCGCTCGCAATCGGTCTTTGCATCCTCACTTGGCATGGCGGCCAACTCTGCCAATGTCAGCCTTGCCCGTGCCGATTATGGTTCGGCACTGCGTGATGGTGCGGCCTCTCTGGCACTGGCGGCAGAAAGCCGTCCGGTGCCGCCTGTTGTGCCGCAACTGGCCAGCAGTGTTGCCAAAGAATGGGAAAACAAGACCTATACCAGCACGCAGGAACAGGCGTGGATGCTGCTGGCTGCACGCGCGCTTAAGGGCGAAGACAAGGACATTCGCCTTGATGTGAACGGCGAAATGTCGACCGGTGGATTTGGCAAACAGATGACGGGCGACGAGCTGCTGCACAAGCCGCTGACCATCTCGAATGCCTCTTCCGATCCAGTCACGGCAACGGTCACCACGGTTGCCGCGCCTGCCTCGCCGCTTGCGGCAGGTGGCGATGGGTTCACGATTTCCCGTGCCTATTATTCGCTTGATGGCGAAGAGGTAAACATTAGCGAGGCCGTGCAGAACGAACGTTATGTGGTGGTGCTGAATGTCACACCGCAGCATGACTGGCAGTCGCGCATTCTGATTACCGACCTGTTGCCAGCCGGTTTTGAAATCGACAATCCAAGCCTTGTGGATAGCGCGCAGCTTTCCAACTTCGAATGGATTGGCGAGGTCGAGGCAGCACACACCGAATTCCGCAGCGATCGTTTCGTGGCGGCTTTCGATCGCTCGGCCGGTGACAATTCGGAAATTTCACTGGCCTATGTGGTGCGTGCAGTCACACCCGGTACCTATGATCATCCGGCGGCAAATGTGGAAGACATGTATCGTCCGCAGTTCTCCGCCCGCACAGCAACCGGCCGCATGTCGGTGGTGAAGGCCGAATAAGGCTTTCGCCATGATGCGGTTCAAAAGCATGCGGTGGAAAAAGACAGTTATAGCGGTTGCCCTGGTCAGTATTCTGACCATCGGCGCCGCCTATACGCTGGATGCTCTTGATAAGGCCTATCCGCCGCCGCTTGATGCCGCGTTGAGCCGCTCATTCGAAGTGAAGGACGCAAATGGCCAGTTGCTGCGCGCCTTTGCCACGACTGACGGGCGCTGGCGGTTGAAGACGACGGCTAACGATGTTGACCCGCAGTTTTTGAAAATGCTGGTTGCTTATGAGGACCAGCGTTTCTGGCAACATGCCGGTATTGACCCATGGGCGTTGCTTCGGGCGGGCTGGCAGCTGGTCTCAAATGGGCGGATCGTCTCCGGTGCTTCCACACTGTCCATGCAGGTGGCCCGATTGATCGAACCGCGCACGGACCGCTCGTTTTCTGCGAAACTCTTGCAGGCAGCGCGCGCGGTACAGATCGAACGACGTCTGGGCAAGGCTGAAATCCTTGACCTCTACCTCAATCTTGCACCCTATGGCGGCAATCTTGAGGGGGTGCGTGCTGCAAGCCTCGCATGGTTTGGCAAGGAGCCGAAACGCCTCTCAACGGCAGAAGCTGCTTTGTTAGTGTCATTGCCGCAACTGCCTGAAAGGCGACGACCAGACCGTTTTCCTGAGGCAGCAAAGGCCGCCCGGGAGCGGGTGTTGTCGCGCCTTGCCGTTGCCGATGTGTTAGGCGATGGTGAAGCCGCCCGCGCATCGCTTTCAATGGTACCCTCACGACGAATGGAGCTGCCGGCCTTTGCACCGCATCTGGCGGAGGTTGCCAGACGGAAAGCGCCTGATGCCGGCGAAATCTCAACCACTTTGTCGCTGTCTGTTCAAAGAGAGCTGGAAGCGCTGGCAAAACGTGCAGCTGAAAAGCTCGGGCCCAAAGTCTCGGTGGCGATCGTGATGGCTGACAGCCGCACTGGAGACATTCTCGCGGAAATCGGTTCTTCCGATTATACCGACACGTCGCGACGCGGCTGGGTGGATATGACGCGGGCGGTGCGTTCGCCTGGCTCGACACTCAAGCCGTTTATCTACGGCCTTGCCTTTGAAGATGGCGTGGCAGCGCAGGAAACGCTGATTGAAGACCGGCCGTCCGATTTTTACGGCTATCGTCCGCGCAATTTTGACATGAGTTATCAGGGTGACGTCAGCATCCGCCAAGCATTACAGCTTTCTCTCAATGTGCCTGCGGTGAAATTGCTGGATGCGGTTAGCCCTGCTGCTCTGATGGTGCGTTTCCGAAGGGCGGGCGTGTCGTTGTCGCTGCCAGCAGGCGAGGCGCCGGGGCTTGCCATTGCGCTTGGTGGGGCCGGTGTTTCTTTGGTTGATCTGGTTCAGCTTTATGCCGCTCTTGCTAATCGTGGAGTGCCGGTCGCTCTCGGCGACGGAGTTCGATCGCAGCCCCAGGCGCAACAGACATCGACAATGCTGGATACGGTCGCGGTGTGGAATGTCAGCGATATACTGGCCAGTGTTCTGCCACCGCTTGGCATGAAGCAGCGCGGCATCGCTTACAAAACCGGAACCAGTTACGGTTATCGTGACGCGTGGTCGGTGGGGTATGACGGCCGCCACGTCATTGGCGTCTGGGTTGGCCGTGCCGATAACGGCGCTGTGCCGGGCATTGCGGGATATGCCTCTGCTGCCCCCATTCTGTTTGAAGCCTTTGAAAAATCTGGCGTGGCGATCACACCCTTGCCATCGGCACCCACAGGTGCGGTGCGGCTGGCCGCACAGGATCTGCCTGCTGCACAACGTCGTTTCAGTGTGACATCAAGCGGGCTTGTGACCGCTTCAACCCGTGAAGCTGCGCCGCATATCGTCTACCCACCCGAGGGGGCAAAGGTGGAACTGTCGGGGCAGGGCGGTGACATGTCGCCACTGGTTTTGAAGATGCAGGGTGGTCGGGCGCCGTTTCGCTGGCTGGCCAATGGCAAACCCATTCGCGACCTGTCGCGCAAGCGCACCAGCCAATGGCTGCCGGACGGTGCCGGTTATTCGACGCTGACTGTCATCGACGCGGATGGGCGTGCGTCCAGCGTGCGCGTCTTTGTAGATTAGCCCTGTCCGAAGTCTCGCATAACGTTATAGCGTGGTTTTAATGGCGTAGTTATTATCTGCGATCTTGCTTGTTTTTTGACATGGATCAGTTCTGAGTGGCTAAAACTATCCCATACTTATTGCCAAGTTGCGCTGGTGCGAACTAAGCGCGATGTCTGTTGCAGTGCAATATATTGTCGTCGTGACGATGACATAAGTGCGTTTTTAGGAGAGTTTCATGCTTCAGGATCGTATTCGCAACGCCAGCCTTCTCGACAGGGTGGTCAGTGCGGACGAGGCTGCTTTGCTCATCAAGGACGGCATGACCGTTGGTATGAGTGGCTTTACCCGTGCTGGCGAGGCCAAGGCCGTGCCGCTGGCACTGGCGGAACGGGCGAAGAAAAGCCCACTCTCCATTACGCTGATGACCGGTGCGTCGCTTGGCAATGATCTCGACAAGACCATGGTCGAAGCCCATATGCTGGCGCGGCGCATGCCTTTCCAGTCCGATCCGGCGCTGCGCAAGGCCATCAATGCCGGCGAGGTGATGTTCATCGATCAGCACCTGTCGGAAACCGTTGAGCAACTGCGTTCGGGCCAGATCCACGGCGTTGATGTTGCCATTATCGAGGCGGTGGCAATCACTTCCGAAGGTGGCATCGTGCCAACTACATCGGTTGGTAACTCGGCAAGTTTTGCCATTCTCGCGGACAAGATTATCGTTGAAATCAACTTCTCGCAGTCGGTCATTCTGGAAGGGCTGCATGACATTTTCATTCCCGCACGTCGGCCTACCCGCATGCCCATTCCGGTGGTGACGCCGGATAGCCGCGTTGGTCTGCCCTATATCCCGGTTCCGCCGGAAAAGATTGCCGCTATTGTGGTGACGGAAAAAGAAGACAGCTTCTCGACCGTTCTGCCACCGGATGACGATACCAAGGCGATTGCTTCCCACCTTTCGGACTTCCTGCTCAACGAGGTGAAGCAGGGTCGCATGGGCTATGAACTGCAGCCGCTGCAGGCCGGTATCGGTACGATTGCCAATGCGGTGATGCACGGTTTTATCGACACACCGTTCCATGACCTAAAAATGTATTCCGAGGTTCTGCAGGACTCGACCTTTGAATTGTTTGACAGTGGCAAGCTGACCTTTGCATCCGGTTCTTCAATCACCCTGTCGGGAGAGATGAACGAAAAGGTTATGCCGCGCCTGATGGACTATAAGTCCCGGTTAATCCTGCGTCCGCAGGAGGTCAGCAACCACCCGGAGGTTATTCGCCGTCTGGGGATTATTGGCATCAACACGGCACTGGAATTCGATATTTACGGCAATGTGAACTCCACCCATGTTGGCGGCACCAATATGATGAACGGCATTGGTGGTTCCGGGGACTTTGCCCGCAACGCGTACATGTCGATCTTTGTCACCAAGTCTATTGCCAAGAATGGTTCGATTTCCAGCGTTGTGCCGATGGTAAGTCATGTCGACCACACCGAACATGATGTGGATATTCTGGTGACGGAAGTGGGCATCGCTGACTTGCGTGGACTTGCGCCGCGTGAGCGTGCGCCGGTGATTATTCGCAACTGCGTGCATCCACTCTACCGCGACCAGTTGGCAGATTATTTTGAGCGGGCTGTAAAACGTGGGGGACATACACCGCATATCCTCGAAGAAGCATTCTCCTGGCACACGGCACTGCGGGAAAAGGGCACAATGTTGCCTTCTGCCTGATCACCAAAAATGCGGGATTGTAAAAAGCAATTCCGCTTCATTGGGCTTTGCTATAGAAGGGACCCGGCCGGATGCTGTTTTGACGAAGGCTCCATGGTTCGGGGAGAATGAATCTATGCCCTTTGGAATGCGCACAAAATGTGCGGCAGTGTTTATGGTATTTGCCGTGCTGACCGGCTGTGGTGGGCGTCCAATCGGCGTGATGACCCCAACCGGAACGACCGTACCGGGCACGTCTGAAGTCAATCTTCTCGTTGCGACGACCCGTGCTCCCTCTGATAATACCGCAATCCTGTTTGGCGGAGAGCGTGGCACCGGCCTCAAGATCGACGCTGTGACTGTCTCCATTCCACCTGAAGCCAATCGCAAGGTCGGGCAGGTGCAGTGGCCAAAGAAATTGCCACCCAACCCGCTCAAGGATTTTACCACGGTTTCTATTGAGCCGATCATCGGTGAGGCAGCCGGTTTTTCGTGGGTGAAGAAGCACCTTTCCAAGGACCGCCGCGTTTTGGTCTTCGTGCATGGTTTCAACAACCGCTACGAGGAATCGGTCTATCGTTTTGCACAGATCGTGCATGATTCCGGTACGGACGTGGTGCCAGTGGTGTTTACCTGGCCATCCCGCGCCAGCATCTTCGATTATAATTACGACAAGGAAAGCACCAACTATTCGCGCGACGCGTTGGAGGAAATGCTGACCCGACTTGCCAAGGACAAGTCTGTTGGTGAGATCACCGTGATGGCGCATTCGATGGGCACCTGGCTTGCGGTGGAATCGCTGCGGCAGATGGCCATTCGCAATGGCCGTGTGAATCCGAAGATAAAAAATGTCATTCTTGCCGCACCTGATTTGGATGTGGACGTATTCAGCCGACAGTACACAGCACTCGGCACGACGCCGCCGAAGTTCACGTTGTTCGTGTCGCAGGACGACCGGGCCTTGACCCTATCTCGCCGCATTTCCGGTAACGTCGATCGCCTTGGACAGATTGATCCAACCGTTGAACCCTATGCTTCACAGCTTGAAAAGGCCGGCATTACGGTTCTCGATCTCACCAAGCTGAAGTCAGGAGACAATCTCAATCACGGTAAATTTGCCGAAAGCCCCGAAGTGGTGCGGTTGATTGGCGACCGGTTGATTGCCGGACAGACAGTGACGGATTCTGATGTGGGCCTTGGTGAGGCAATTGGCGCCGTTGGAATTGGCGCAGCGCAAACCGTTGGCACCGCGGCCAGCGTGGTGGTCAGTGCTCCGATTGCTGTGTTTGATCCACGCACACGCGACAATTACGGTCAGCAGGTTGAACGCTTCGGTCGTTCGCTTGGCAACACCATTGGTTCGGTTGGGGATACGGCCGGTAGTGTGGTCAACGAGTCGGCATTGGGTTCGTCCGGTGTGAATTGCGATCTTTCCGTCAATCGCGATCGTGCTGTCTGTAATCGACGCTGATCTCCGAGAAACTGTTGCTGGCAAACAGAATTGTTCAATATACAAACTGCATGCAGTTGAGTATTGCTTAAGACTAGGTCGCGTCATGGGAATGGCGGCATTGTTCGCCGTGGTTGATTTTCGGAGAGAATATCATGCGTTGGAAACGCACACTTCAGCTTCTCGATGTGCATTGTGAAGGCGAAATCGGTCGCGTCGTCGTTGGTGGCGCGCCGAAAATCCCTGGCAACACCATTGCTGAACAGCTTCACTGGATGAATACCGATCCGAAAGGTACCGAGCTTCGGCGCTTCCTAACGCTTGAACCGCGTGGCACGCCAATGGGCTCGGTCAATCTGTTGCTGCCGCCGAAACATCCGGACGCCCATGCGGCCTTCGTGATCCTGCAGCCGGATCAGGCTCATGCTAGTTCCGGGTCGAACTCCATCTGCGCCACAACGGCACTGCTGGAAAGCGGCATGGTGGAAATGAAAGAGCCGGAAACGGTGATCATTCTTGAAACGGCTGCTGGCCTCGTCAAGGCAACAGCCACCTGCCGCGACGGGCGCTGTGAAAAGGTTAAGCTGACCATGGTGCCGTCTTTTGTTCACGAGCTAGATGTCAGCATCGACACGGCGGAGTGGGGCCCGGTGACGATGGATATCGCTTATGGCGGCATTTTTTACGCGCTGGTGGATGTGCGGCAGATCGGCTTGACCATCGACAAGGCCAATGCAGCCAAGCTAGTGGCGGCGGGCATGGTGCTGAAAGACATCGTCAACCGTTCGGTGCCGGTTGTTCATCCCGAAATTCCGGCGATCTCAGGTGTTGCCTATGTGATGTTCCGCGATGTCGATGCGGATGGCTCCATCCGCACCTGCACCACCATGTGGCCGGGGCGTGCTGACCGTTCGCCATGCGGAACCGGCAACTCGGCCAATCTCGCGACGCTTTATGCGCGCGGCAAGGTCAAACTCGGTGACGAATACACATCGCGTTCCATCATTGGTTCGGAATTCGAGGTTGGACTTTCCGCCCTCACTGAAGTTGCCGGTCGCCCGGCTGTCATCCCGACCATTGCCGGTCGTGGATTTACATTTGGCCTGCACCAAGTGGGTGTGGACCCGTTTGATCCGCTGGCGGACGGTTTTGCGATGACCGATGTCTGGGGACCAGAGGCAGGCGGTATCTAGCGCCGGTCTCAGATCGGTCCTTCCAGCTGAAAAAATGCATTTACAGCCGTTGAAACCTGTTCAGCGGCTGTATCCCCGGTGCAAAAGATGTTAAGCGGTTGCCGCATTCCATACAGCACCCGAGGTCCGCACGATGAATTCGATCACCCTTCGCCGCCCTGATGACTGGCACCTGCATTTGCGCGATGGCGCCATGCTTGAAGGCGTGATCGGGGATACGTCGAAGGATTTCGCTCGTGCGATCATCATGCCGAACCTCGTGCCGCCTGTTGTCACGACCGAGGATGCGCAGGCCTATAAGGACCGCATCGTCAAGGCTATACCGGCTGGCCATAAGTTCCAGCCGCTGATGACGCTTTATCTGACCGAACACACCGAAGCGGATGATGTTGAAGCCGGTAAAAACAGCGGCCTGATCACCGCCGTGAAGCTTTATCCCGCCGGTGCCACCACAAATTCCCACGGCGGCGTGCGTGACATGGACAAGGCCATGCCTGTTCTGGAGCGTATGGCCAAGATCGGTCTGCCGCTTTGCGTGCATGGTGAAGTGACAACGCCTGAGGTCGATATTTTCGACCGCGAGGCCGTGTTTATCGAAACGGTTCTCGAACCGCTGCGCAAGCGTTTGCCAGAGCTGAAAGTGACGATGGAACATGTCACCACAAAAGATGGCGTGGATTACATCAAATCCTCCAAGGCCAATCTCGCCGGTTCGATCACCACGCACCACCTGATCATCAACCGCAACGCCATTCTGGTCGGCGGTATCAAGCCGCATTATTATTGCCTGCCGGTTGCCAAGCGTGAAGAACACCGTCTTGCGCTGCGCGCTGCGGCAACATCCGGCGACGCACGTTTCTTCCTCGGCACGGATTCCGCACCGCATATCGATCCGTTGAAGGAATGCGCCTGTGGTTGCGCCGGCGTCTACACCTCGATCAACACGATGAGCTGCCTTGCGCATGTGTTTGAACAGGACAATGCACTCGATAAGCTAGAGGCCTTCACGTCTCTCAACGGTCCGGCATGGTATGGCCTTGCCCCGAATGATGAGACGATCACGTTGGTAAAACGTGATGAGCCTGTCGCCTTCCCAACCAAGCGGGAAACCGGTGCCGGCATCGTGACGGTGTTTGACCCGATGTTCCCATTGCATTGGGATGTGGCCTGAGCCGCAACACCCATTTACTCAATTTTGAAAAGCCAAAGACGCCGAAGGAGAGCCAGATGATCCATGCCAACTTTACAGATCGCGCCGTCATGGCAGAAATCGTCGCCAAAATGCTCTGGGAAATCAAGGCTGTGCATTTTTCTGCTGACCAGCCGTACAAGTTCGCGTCCGGCATGGCGAGCCCTGTTTACATCGACATGCGCAAGCTGATTTCCTATCCGCGCATTCGCTCAACGGCGATGGATTTTGCCGCGGCAACTGTGATGCGCGACGCAGGTTTTGAAAAGTTCGACTGTGTTGCCGGTGGTGAAACGGCTGGCATTCCCTTTGCCGCTTTCCTGTCCGAGCGTCTTTCGCTGCCAATGATTTACTGCCGCAAGAAGCCAAAGGGCCATGGCCGTAATGCGCAGATCGAGGGCAACATGCCTGAAGGTTCGCGTGTTCTGGTCATTGAAGACCTGACGACAGCCGGTGGTTCGATGTTTACCTTCATTGATGCAATCCGTGCGGCCGGTGGCATCGTTGATCATGGCATTGCGCTTTTTTATTACGGCATTTTCCCGGAAGCGGAACAGCGTTTTGCAGCCGGTAATGTCAAGCTGCACTACATCGCCACATGGCGTGATGTGCTGGCCGTTGCCAAGGCTGACAAGCTGTTCGATGACAATACTTTGGCTGAGGTAGAAGCGTTTCTGGATGCGCCGCTGGCCTGGTCTGGCCGCAACGGTGGTGTCAGCGAATTGCCAACGTCCTGATCTGGTTTTTCTGCGTAACATCGGTTAAATCGATTTAAAGCGCAAAGAATTTTCAGATTCATTTTTTATATGGGTGAGGAGGACCGAATGATCCTGTGCTGCGGCGAAGCTTTGATCGACATGCTGCCACGTCAAACGACGCAAGGGGAGGCAGGTTATGCCCCTTATGCAGGTGGTGCAGTGTTCAATACGGCCATCGCGCTTGGAAGGCTTGGTGTTGCCTCCGGCTTTTTCTGTGGCATTGCCAAGGACATGCTGGGTGACGTGCTGATTGAAAGCCTCAAGGCCGCCAATGTCGATTACAGCTTTTGTGCACTTTCGGATCGTCCGTCCACCGTTGCCTTTGTGAAGCTGGTCAATGGCCATGCGACTTACGCCTTCTATGATGAGGGCACGGCACTCAGAATGTTGTCGCAGGATGACTTACCGGCGCTGGGCGATGACTGCGAGGCCATGCATTTTGGTGCGATCAGCCTTATTCCCGAACCATGCGGCAGCACCTATGAAGCGCTGATGCAGCGTGAACATGCCGCCCGCGTCATCTCGCTCGACCCGAATATCCGTCCGGGATTCATCAAGGACAAGGAAAAACACCTGGCCCGCATTACCCGCATGGCTGCGATGTCGGATATCCTGAAATTTTCTGATGAAGATCTGGAATGGTTCGGTCTGGATGGCGATCTCGACGCCATGGCCACGCATTGGCTGAAGGATGGCACCAAACTGGTGGTGGTGACCAAGGGTGCTGAAGGCGCTGTCGGTTACACCCGGGATCGCAAGGTGTTCGTGCCAAGCCAGAAGGTTGAGGTTGTCGACACGGTCGGTGCTGGTGATACATTTGATGCTGGTATTTTGGCCTCGCTCAAGTTGCAGGGACTGCTGACCAAGGCGCAGGTTGCAACGCTCAGCGAGGAGGCGATTACCAAAGCGTTGGCGCTCGGCTCCAAGGCTGCCGCTGTCACCGTTTCCCGCGCGGGCGCAAACCCGCCATGGGCCAAAGAAATAGGCCTTTAAAACGAGCGTTTGATGCGTTTTGCAATGTGCAGTGTGCCTCCGGATGACTGCCTGGGGCACACAGCACATATGTGTGTTCTACAGTTAGGGTTGCCCGGACACAGGGTAGATTGGGGGAGAAATTTGTGTCAGTGGCAGGTGCCGGTTTTGGTCGGTTGATGATCTTTCTGGTCGTGTTTTTCCTGCTTTTGTCGCGCCGTAGCGTCGGGCAAAAAGCGTGAGGGCCGTTCCTTCTGTTGAATGCCAGCACTGCACTGACCTTTCTCGCTTTCTTTTATGCTCTGAAGTTGATTGAACCGGCGATTGTCGGTGCGGTGGAAATTGGTGTCGGTCCTGTTCTGGCTGTGATCATCACCTTCGCTCGTACCGGTCAGAAACCGTCGGTTCAGCGCATTGCGGTCTGCGCGGGTGTGCTAGCTGGATGTGGTGTTCTCGCGCTTGCTGCGGTGAAGGGCAGTGGTTTTGCTTCCATTGGTGAGAATGCCTGGCTTGGTCTGCTTGCAAGTGTGGCCGCCGGTATCGGTGCTGTGCTCATCACTATGGCTTCCAAGGCGCTTCTTAATCGCGGCTGGAAATTCGAGTCGGTGCTGGCGCATCGGTTTTATCTCATCATCCCAATTTCGTTTGTCATGACACTGGGCTCAGGCCTGCCAGCAATTGAATGGTCCGTCTATCTGCTTGCTGCTCTGCTTGCCGTGACAGTGATCGGGGTGCTGGCACCGCTTTATCTTTTGCAGGTCGGTATTGGACGTTGTGATGCCTATACCGTGATGGTGACGATGGCAGCGCTGCCCGTTTTGACCTTCATCATTGAAGGTTTCTCGCCGCTCTATGCCTGGTCGTGGCTGACGGCGGTCGGAATTGGTGCGGTCACCCTGTTTCTGTTGATCGATGTAATAGCCAAACGTTCCTGACGAATGCCTTGTTTTGAGGGGGCGGCGGTGTGCAGGCGATAGTTGACCGCAACCGCAGCAGACTTGACGTTTCTTCAGTCAGTAGGTAGACCGATCTAACTACTGATGAGGTGACCGATGAGCGATGCGCAGATAACCGTGCCGGAAAGTGCGCGTGACCGTCTTTTGCGGGCGGCAGCGGTGCTGTTTTATGAAAACGGCATTGCTGGAACCGGCATTGACGCTATTGTGGAGCGGGCCGGCGTTGCCAAGAAAAGCCTCTACAACAATTTTGCCTCCAAGGCCGATCTGGTAAACCAGTATCTGCAGGTTCGCCATGCCGAATGGCTTGCCCTGTACGATAAGCGGTTGGCCAAGGTGCATTCGCCCAAAGACCGGATCCTGGCGGTGTTCGATGCCTATCAGGATCATGCCGAATATGCCTATGAACGTGGATTTCGTGGATGTGGCCTGCTGAATGCGGCGGCTGAACTGACAGTTGGTGACATCGGAAGGCAGGCGGTGCGTGTTCACAAGGAAGAAGTGGAGCGCATTCTTGCCGATCATGTCAGTGATCTGATCGGTGGTGATGGGTCACGTTCAATCAAAATTGCAAGACAACTGGCGTTCCTTCTTGAGGGCGCAATTACCCGTGCCGGGCTGGAAGGCAACAGCGGGCTGGTAATTGAAGCGCGTGCCATGGCATCGGACCTGTTGGAGACATTATGAATACTGCGCCAAAAGATTTCAGGATTGGTGTGGCGGCCGTTCTATTCGCTTCCGTCGTCTGGGGTACGACCGGTACGGCGGCAACGTTCGCCCCAGAGGTTAGCGCTGCTGCAATTGGTGCTGCCGCCATGGGGATTGGCGGGCTGTTACAGGCCGCGATTGCTACCAAAAGTATCCGTCGCTCCATTCCCGATCTGGCTTTGCACTGGCGCAAGCTGTTCCTCGGTGGGCTGGCGGTGGCTCTTTATCCGCTGGCTTTTTACGGATCGATGCGTTTGGCCGGAGTTACGATTGGCACGGTGGTTACTCTTGGCTCGGCGCCACTACTGTCTGCCGTGATAGAAAATCTCTTCGATGGGGCGCGCTTGTCGAAACGCTGGTTGGGCGGTGCGCTGCTCGGCCTTGCCGGCATGTTGCTGCTTTGCGTAGCAGAAAGTTCCTCCACCGAAATCTTCACCGGTGGTCATTCGACAATTGCCGGGATTGGATTGGGTCTGGTCGGTGGCCTGACCTATGCGCTTTATTCGTGGACGGCGCGCGGGTTGATGTTGCAGGGCATTCGGTCATCCGCAGCCATGGGTGCGACCTTTGGTATTGGTGGCGTACTGCTAATGCCAGTGCTGATTATGACCGGTGGACCGTTTCTCGCCTCTTGGAACAATGCGGCGGTCGGCATCTATATGGCGATGGTGCCGATGTTCCTGGGTTACATCTGCTTTGGTATAGGGCTGGCGCGCATTCCTGCTAGCATGGCGACGACGATAACACTTATCGAGCCGGTGATTGCGGCAATGCTTGCAGTTGCAATCATTGGCGAACGGTTGCCTATGTTGGGTTGGGTTGGGGTCGTCCTGATCATCTGCTGCCTTGTTGTCATTACGGTACCGATGAAGTTCATTCTGCGTCGACAAAGCTCACTATCTGGGCAATCGTGACAATCAGTAAGGCGGTTGTGCCGGCGCTACCGCCAAAGGATCCCGCCAATTGCCTGTATGGCGGAATGAATTTTCGTGAAGCGTCGGTTTCGCGCAATTGTGTCTGTTGATATTTAAGGCGATATGCCAAATATATAGGCAGACAGCAGCGCCGCATTCATCAGCCGCAGCCACGTTTCTTCTTATCTCCATCAAATGGAATGCAAAATGTCTAGTTCAACATCCGCTTCGCGGGCGCAGAAGCCGTTTTACGCTTCGTTCGGCTTTCAGGTGTTCGTTGCCATGGCTATCGGCCTGGTCCTCGGCTACATCGCGCGCCAGATCGGCCCGACCGATGCTGGCCCGAATTGGCTCGTACAGACGCTTTCGACCATTGGCTCCATCTTTGTGCAGCTTCTGCGCGCCCTGGTGCCTCTGCTGATTTTCACGGCCATTGTGGCCAGTATCGCCAACCTGCGTGAACTCAACAATGCAGCGCGCCTCGTCTGGCAGACCCTGCTGTGGTTTGCGATTACAGCACTGATCGCGGTTCTCATCGGTATCGTACTTGGTCTGGTCATTCAGCCGGGGATCAACAGTGGTGTTGCCGCAACGGCTGCCGCGGCACCTTCCAGTACCGGTTCGTGGCTTGATTTCTTGAAAGGCCTTATCCCTTCCAACGTGCTAGGCCTGCAGGCATCGACACGGATCAATGACAGTGGTGCCACCACATCACTCAACTTCAACGTCTTGCAGATCCTTGTGGTTTCGATTGCTGTTGGTATTGCCGCCTTGCAGGTGGGTGAAAAGGCTGAACCGTTTCTGTCCTTCAACCGTTCGCTGCTTGCCATTACCCGTAAGATTCTGTGGTGGGTCATTCGCCTGACGCCAATCGGCACAATCGGCCTTCTGGGCAATGCGGTTGCCGTTTATGGCTGGGATGCGCTCGCATCGCTTGGTTGGTACTCTGCTGCGATCTACATCGGTTTGGCGATCGTGCTTTTCGTCGTCTATCCAATCGTGCTGGCGACAAACGGACTGAACCCCGTGCGGTTCTTCGCCGGTGCATGGCCTGCGATCCAGCTTGCCTTTGTTTCCCGTTCGTCGATTGGCACTCTTCCGGTAACCGAGCAGGTTACGGAACGTAATCTCGGTGTCCCACGCGAATATGCAGCCTTTGCCGTGCCGCTCGGCGCGACCACAAAGATGGATGGTTGCGCGGCAATCTATCCGGCCATTTCGGCGATCTTTGTCGCGCAGTTTTACGGCATCCCGCTTGGTGTGCAGGAATATGTGCTGATTGCCTTTGTTTCGGTACTTGGTTCCGCTGCAACTGCTGGCCTGACTGGTGCCACCGTGATGTTGACGCTGACGCTATCCACCCTTGGCCTGCCTCTGCAGGGCGTTGGTCTGCTGCTTGCGGTTGATCCTATTCTAGACATGGGCCGTACTGCCGTTAACGTGGCTGGTCAGGCACTTATCCCGACCATCGTTGCAAAACGCCAAGGCATTCTCGATCAGGACGCCTATGACCGTGTTGAAGGCATAGACGCGCTTGATCCGACAGCCGTTCCTGCTGAATAAGCGAGGGTACTGTGAATGACAAAACCGCCGGGAAACCGGCGGTTTTTTTATGCGATATGATGGGGCGGCGGAGGCAGGTCACTCTGTTTTGTGGTCAGCGAGCCCGGTGGATGGCCAATGATGCGTTTGAAGGCACGGCTGAATGCGGCCTGTGAGCCGTAACCGAGTTTCAGGGCGGCCGTTTCAATCGGCATATGTTCCTTGCCAATCCATTGCGAAGCGAGCCGCATGCGAAGCTCGGTTAGATAACGCAGCGGTGTTATGCCGGTCACTTCGAGAAAACGTTCGGCAAAAACCGAGCGTGACGCACCCATCTGGCTGGCAAGTTCTGCCAGAGACCAGTCGTGGCCGGGATTGTTGTGAATGGCAAGCAGAACGCGACCAAGGCGTGGATCGCGCAACGCTGCAATCCAACCGGAGGAATCGCCGCAGCCACATTCGACCCATGCCCGCACGATGAATGCGGCCACCACATCGGCAAGCCGCGCCAGAATGCCTGCAAAGCCGGCACGGGCCTGTCGCGTTTCCCGCTCCATCGCCTCCAGCATCGGCAGCAATTCCGGATAACGATTAATCAAGGTGCCAACGAACATCACTTCCGGCATCAGTCCGACAAGCGGGTGCAGGCCACCCAGGTCAAACTCCATGCAGCCGCTGAAAACAAGGATGCGCTCAGCGGCCGGTGTTTCGGGGCTGCAGGTCTTGATGGCGGTGACGGAATTGCAGAGCGGCGCAGTGTTGAAGGAACGGATGTTCTGGCAGGGCATTTCCGGGCTGGACAGCAGGGAATGTGCGCCACCACGTGGCAACAGAACGGCATCGCCAGTGTTCATCTCGTGCAGGCTACCGGACAGTGTTCTCAGATAGACCGGGCCGCGTGCCACAAAGTGAAATTGTGCTCGTCCCTCGACCTCGCCAAACGCCAGACCAAAGGGCGGAGCAACCTCGATGCGATTGTAATTCAGGCCGACAAGTCGCATGCCCATCAGCAGTTCACTGACGAGATCGGGATCTGGCAAGCTGTGATTTTCGGACTTTCGATCAAGCATGACGGATTTTGTGACATAGATAGTCCGGCCTGTCCAGTTTATCTTCAGATCATTCCTTCCCTCCCAAAGGACAAGATGATGAACCCGACTTTTGAACCTACACAGGCTGGGGCTGGCCCGGAAACCCCTGCATGGGGTGCCGTGACCTCCATGGCGCTCGGTGTATTCGGACTGGTGACGGCAGAGTTTCTGCCCGCAAGCCTTCTCACCCCCATTGCTGCTGAACTTGGTATTACCGAAGGTGCGGCCGGACAGGCCGTTACCGTCACGGCGGTTGTTGGCATGATTGCCAGCCTGCTGATCACATCGGCTGCACGTCGCATTGACCGTCGACATCTGATGATGTTTTTCTCCGCGCTGCTGGTTGTTTCCAATCTTATGGTGGCGGCTGCCCCCGGCTTTACGCTGCTTTTGATCGGGCGTCTGCTGTTGGGCGTGGCGCTTGGCGGTTTCTGGGCAATGTCCACGGCCATCGTCATCCGCCTCGTGCCGCCGCGTAATGTGCCGCGGGCCCTATCCATGGTGTTCAGCGGTGTGTCTGCTGCAACCATCGTTGCGGCGCCGATTGGAAGTTATGTCGGTGAAATGGCCGGCTGGCGTTTCGTCTTCGTGTTGACGGCCGGTTTGGGTGTTATTGCTTTTATCATGCAGTATCTGACGCTGCCAAAGCTCGCCCCCTCAGGCACAAGCAGCCTACGCACCCTTGGTACCGTGTTGGCAAGACCAGGCATCGCGCTTGGTCTGGTGGCGGCAACGCTGGTATTTGGCGGACACTTTGCGTTCTTCACTTACCTTCGTCCGTATCTGGAAATGGATATCGGTGCCAATATTGGCATGGTCTCGGCGCTGTTGCTGGGCTTTGGATTGGCCAATTTTGTGGGCACGCTGACGGCTGGATCATTGATCGGCCGTAGCCTCAAGCTGTCGCTGGCCGTCTTGCCACTGTTGATGGCTGCTATCGCATTCGTGATTGTGACCACACAACCGCCACTGCCTCTGGCTGCCGTGCTTGTTGCGCTGTGGGGTTTTCTGTTTGGCGCGGTGCCGGTGTCATGGTCGACATGGCTGGCGCGCACCATTCCGGATGAAGCGGAAAGTGCCGGCGGTTTGCTGGTTGCCTCCATCCAGTTTGCCATCGGCATGGGTGCGGCAGTTGGCGGCTTTATCTTCGACATGAATGGCGCAACCGGCGTTTTCGGTATCAGTGGTCTGGTGCTTGCTGTCGCCAGCATTGGCATCATTCTCGGGGTCAAGCCGCGTGCGCAGGTCAGTCTCGCCTGATCTCCTCAAAATATTGGATCATGGAAAAGCCGGGATCATCTCCCGGCTTTTTCTTTGTGTTTCAATCAGATAATCGTAGCTTTCTGCCAGTTGTTGTGACCTCATCTCGGTCGGTCTATTGTGTTGGTCAATCCGGCGCTTGCGCTTATAGTTTTACGGGTATATACCCATGGTTATGTCAACCAGTAACTGTCACTGCATATTGTTGCGCCAAGCCTCCCGGAAGGTCTCGTCCTATTACGACGAGGCGCTAGCTCCGCTTGGGGTAAATATCGGTCAGTTCAGTCTGCTGAGGAAGATCAGGCGTTTGGCGCCGGCGTCACTGACCGATGTTGCTGCCGCCGCGGAATTGGACCGTTCGACGGTCGGCCGTAATGCCAAGGTACTGGAGCGTATGGGGCTGGTGGCAATTGGCCATGGCGAGGACCAGCGCGAGGCTATGTTGTCTATCACCAAGCAAGGGCAGGCCGTTCTGAATGAGGGTGCGCCGCTCTGGGACGGCGTGCAGGATGATATTGAGGCTCGGTTGGGCCCTGACAGAACGAGACAGTTACAGGAGCTGCTGGCAGCTCTCTAATTTTTATCATGAAGCGGGTATATGCACGCAAATAAGGGTATCTACCCGTATTTCGACGCAACACCAGTGATCAGGAAAGGGAAGTGCAATGTTTTCCGAACGTCTTGCTGGCTGGATGGCTGGCAAAAATCTTCATTATGGCTGGGTGGTGGCGTCGACCACATTTCTGACCATGCTCGCGACCGCCGGTGCCATGGGTTCCGCCGGGGTGATGATCCAGCCGCTGCATCAGGAATTTGGCTGGGACATTGCCGATATCTCTTTTGCCATGGCGGTGCGTCTGGTGCTTTTTGGCCTTCTCGGACCGTTTGCTGCGGCCTTCATGAATCATTTTGGTGTGCGCCAAGTTGTGTTGACGGCGCTGACACTGATTGTGTTTGGCATCCTGACATCGTTTCTGATGACGGAAGTCTGGCAACTCGTCGCACTCTGGGGTGTGGTCATCGGTGTCGGCACAGGCATGACAGCGCTGGTCCTTGGCGCAACGGTCGCCACACGCTGGTTCTCGAAACGCCGCGGGCTGGTTGTTGGATTGATGACTGCCAGCAACGCAACCGGTCAGCTGGTGTTTTTGCCCATTCTTGCGGCACTTACCGAAGCCTATGGCTGGCGCACAGCCCTGATGCTGGCCGTCACGGTAATCGTGTTGGCAATGCTACTGGTGCTGTTTCTGATGCGTGACTATCCCGCCGATGTTGGTTTAACGGCCTATGGTGAGGAGACGGTGAGTGCGCGGGTCAAGCAGGATCACAAACTACTTGCCACACTTGTTTCGCCACTGCTGGTGTTGAAGGAAGTGTCTACAAACCCGGTATTCTGGGTGTTGTTTGGAACATTCTTCATCTGCGGTCTGTCGACCAATGGGCTCATTCAAACGCACTGGATTTCGATTTGCGGAGATTTTGGGATGGCGGCGGTGACGGCGGCTGGCACTCTGGCGGTTATCGGCATCTTTGATTTCTTCGGTACGGTATTTGCTGGCTGGCTGTCGGACCGTTTTGACAATCGTTTCCTGCTGTTCTGGTTTTATGGTCTGCGTGGTCTGTCGCTGATCTACCTTTCCTTCTCGGGTTTCAGTCTGGTGGAGCTGTCGATCTTTGCGGTATTTTACGGTCTGGACTGGGTTGCCACCGTTCCGCCAACCGTCAAGCTTGCGGCTGAGAATTTCGGACGCGAAAAAGCCGGTCTGGTTTTTGGATGGGTGTTTACTGGCCACCAGCTTGGCGCTGCGACCGCCGCTTTCGGTGCCGGATATTTCAGGGATGATTTCGGAACCTATATGCCCGCTTTGCAGATCGCAGGCGTCATGTGCATGATCGCGGCTGTGTCGGTGCTGCTTTTGAGAAAACCCGGTACCACCAATTTCGCGACACCAAATTTGGCGCGGTCTTGACGTTCAAGCCAGTCGTACAGACACAGGCTTGGTTTTCTTGAAAAAGCCGGGAGCATATCCCGGCTTTTTTATTTTGTGTTGTTGGTTATTTCGCCAGACCGGCCAAAACCTTGACCAGCCCCTGTGTGGAACTGTCATGGCCATCGGCCTTTTCCTTGCCTTCCACAACCGGCAGCAGGCCCGTTGCCAGTTCCTTGCCAAGCTCCACGCCCCACTGGTCGAAGGAGTTGATACGGAACAGCACGCCTTCCACGAAAACGCGGTGTTCATAGAGTGCGATCAGGCGACCAAGCGCAAATGGTGTCAGTTGGTCATACACGAAGGTGATCGAGGGGCGGTTGCCGGTAAAGACGCGATGTGGCGCAATGAAATCGGCCTGTTTGTCGTCCATCCCCTTTGAGGTCAGCTGTGCCTTGGCCTCTGCCAGTGTGCGACCCTTCATCAGGGCCTCTGACTGGGCAAGGCAATTGGAAATCAGCAACTGGTGCTGATGACGCAATTCTTTCTCGAAGCCGTTGGCGGCAATCATGAATTCAGCCGGGATGATGCTCGTTCCCTGGTGGATCAGCTGATAAAATGCATGCTGTCCATTGGTGCCGGGTTCACCCCAGACAACCGGGCCGGACTGACCTTCAACGGCTTTGCCGTCAATCGTGACGCCCTTGCCATTCGATTCCATGTCGAGCTGCTGCAGATAGGCAGGGAAGCGCGAAAGCCGCTGGTCGTAAGGCAGGATGGCGCGGGTTGGATAATCCAGTACATTGCGATGGTAAAAGCCGATAAGGCCCAGCAGCATTGGCAGGTTTTGACGGAATGGCGCTTCGCGGAAGTGCTTGTCCATCGCATGCGCGCCATCAAGGAACTTGCCGAAGTTTTCAGGCCCGATGGCAATCATCAATGGCAGACCAATTGCCGACCAAATGGAGTAGCGTCCGCCGACCCAATCCCAGAAACCAAAAATACGATCACTTTCGATGCCGAACGCGGCGACCTTGTCCAATGCGGTCGATACTGCGCAGAAGTGGTTCTTTACGGCGTCTTCACCCAGTTTGTCGGCGATGAACTTGCGTGCCGTTGCCGCATTGGTCATCGTTTCGATGGTGGTGAATGTTTTTGATGCAACGATGAACAGTGCTGTCTCAGGATCAATTGATTTCAGCGTGTCGGCAATATGCGCGCCATCAATGTTAGATACGAAGTGCGCACGTGGACCATCGTGGAATGGTGCGAGTGACAATGTCGCCATGACCGGGCCGAGGTCCGAACCACCAATGCCGATATTGATGACGTCGGTGATCTTTTTGCCGGTTGCGCCTTTCAGTGTGCCCAAGCGGATTGCATCGGCGAACTTGCCCATGGCGGCGAGAACGCCGTTGACATCAGGCATCACGTCCTTGCCGTCAACCACGACCGGAGTGTTGGAACGGTTGCGCAAAGCTGTGTGCAATACGGCGCGATCTTCGGTGAAGTTGATCGCCTTGCCGGAGAACATGTCTTCGCGTTTTTCAGCAACGCCACCTGCCGTTGCCAGCTTTTCAAGCAGGTCAACAATCTCGGCATTCACTGCGCATTTGGAATAATCCATCAGCAGATCGTCAAAACGGGCGCTGAAATTGTCGAAACGCTTTGCGTCATTGGCGAAAGCGGCCCTGATATCTGTTGCGGATGTGGCCGCAGCCGTAGATTTCAGGTTTTCGATGATAGCCTGCATGGAATGTTCCTCAGTTCCGTGGAAGGATGCAGAAACTATTCCCTTTCAGCAGGCCAAATCAAGGCGCGTATTTGACAAAAGAACGATGTTCTTGCCGACCATCGTTCTGTCGCTGAATGATACCGTCTTCAGCTGCGCAGTTCGCGTCGCAGGATCTTGCCGACATTGGTTTTTGGCAGCTCTGTTCTGAACTCGATCTGGCGTGGGCGTTTGTAGTTGGTCATGTTCTCAGCACAGAACGCCTTGAGTTCTTCTGCCGTCAGGTCCGGGTCTTTTTTGACTACGAATAGTTTAACGGCTTCACCGGACCGTTCATCTGGAATGCCAACCACGGCGCATTCCAGCACGCCGGGATGTGAAGCGACCACTTCTTCGATTTCATTGGGGTACACGTTGAAGCCGGAAACCAGGATCATGTCCTTCTTGCGGTCCACGATTTTGGTGTAACCGCGCTCATCCATGAAGCCCATGTCGCCGGAGCGGAAGTAACCATCCGCTGCCATGACCTTGGCGGTTTCATCCGGTCTTTGCCAGTAGCCGGCCATGACTTGCGGGCCACGAATGCAGATTTCTCCAACCTCGCCAAATGGCAGGCTGTTATCGTTTTCATCCCGAATATCCACTTCGGTGGACGGAATAGGCAGGCCAATGGTGCCTGTGAAATCATTGACATCTAGCCGGTTGACGGTTGCCACTGGTGATGTCTCGGACAGACCATACCCTTCGCTGATCGGGCGGCCGGTTACCGACATCCAACGTTCCGCCACGGGTCTTTGAACAGCCATGCCGCCGCCGAGCACAAGAAGAAGCTCGGAGAAATCAAGCGTCTTGAAGTCGTCATTGTTCAAAAGTGCATTGAACAGGGTGTTGATGCCGGGGAATACGTGAAAGCGATGATGGCGCATTTCCTTGATAAGCGCCGGAATATCACGCGGATTGGCAATCAGCACGTTGTTAGCACCCAGTGCCACGCCCATCAGCGAGTTCACCGTCAATGCAAAGATGTGGCAAAGCGGCAGGGCGCAGAGGAAAGTCATGCTTTCCGGGCGTTGTTTGCCGGCCAGTGCCGAATCAAGCCACAGCGAAATCTGCGCCTTGTTGGCCAAAAGATTGTTGTGCGTCAGCACAGCACCCTTGGAGATTCCTGTGGTACCGCCGGTATATTGCAGAAACGCCACGTCTTCTGGTGCAATATCGGTATGCACCATTTTCAAGCGGTTCGCCTCCTTCATCATGTCCGTGTAGCGGATCGCACAGGAGATCGACCATTTGGGCACGATCTTCTTGACTCGGCGCAGCACGAAATTGATCAGGATACCCTTGGCGCCGAACACGTCACCAATCGAAGCAACAACGACATTTTGAATATCGGTGCCAATGATGGCCTGCTGGGCCGTGTGAGCAAAGTTCTCCAGTACAAACAGGACTTTTGCACCTGAATCCTTCAACTGATAGGTCAGTTCACGGGCGGTGTAGAGCGGGTTGATGTTAACGACAATCATGCCCGCCCGCAGAATACCGTAAACAGCAATCGGGTTTTGCAGGATATTGGGCATCATCACCGCAATACGGTCACCCTTGCGGAAACCGTGCGCCTGCAGCCAGGCTGCGACCTTGCGTGTTTCCTGTTCAAGTTCAGCGTAGGTGATCGACTTGCCCATGCTGGTGAAGACTTTGCGGCCGGCATAAGCGGCGCAGTTTTTCTCCATCAGATCGCGCAAGGAGTTATAAGCCGATGGCGGAATTTCCGCTGGCACGCCTTCCGGATAGGAAGCCAGCCACGGTTTATCCTTTGCAGAACCTTCAGGTTTAGTTTTGAACGCGTCGTTCATGCCGCTCCTCCCAGCGTAACTTATCGCACAGCGTTTTGTGTGAGGCAAACGGCTCTCACCCGCTGTCCATGCCGTCCGGTCCTCCAACCGAATTAGCTGCCTGATCAAAATGTATGTAACTCTAACGTACACGTCAATCTCACTGTAACGATTGTTACAGTCAAAAATACGCGACCGGATGACGCAATTTGGTCCGGTGCGGACGGATGGCGCAAGAGGCGGCACCAAACATCGGCCTTTCGGCGTGTCGATTTCGGTAGTCGACTACAATTTACCGCCGAAAATCCGCTTTCATGCCCATTCGCCTGCCGGTTGGTTTTGACTTTAATCCTGATTTGCGCGATCAACAAAGAATATAGGCCTGTTTGCATGGAATAACGTGAATGACTGTCGCTGCACTTGAGTTGAAAAACATCGGTAAACGGTTTGGTGCGACCGATGTGTTGAACAACATCGATCTCACGGTCAACAGCGGTGAAATCATCTGCCTGGTCGGGCGTTCCGGTTGCGGCAAGTCGACGCTTTTGAGAATTATTGCCGGTGTTGAAACTCCTGATCAGGGCACGCTGATGATGAATGGCCGGGAGATTGCCGGGCCGTCGTCGTTTGTCGAACCTGAAAACCGCAATATCGGTTTCGTCTTTCAGGATTATGCACTGTTCCCGCATTTGACCGTCGAGCGAAATGTGATGTTTGGCCTCAAGGGCGTGCCAAAGGACGAGGCGCGTGAGCGTGCCAATTCCCTGATCGAGCATGTCGGACTGCGGGCATTGGCAACCCGTTATCCACACACGCTTTCCGGTGGTGAACAGCAGCGCGTGGCGCTGGCAAGAGCGCTTGCTCCACGTCCGGCTATCCTGCTGATGGATGAACCCTTTTCCAATCTCGACCGTGGCCTGCGGGACAGCGTGCGCGAAGAGACGCTTTCACTACTACGTGGTCTCGGCACTACGGCTATCATGGTCACACATGATCCCGAGGAAGCGCTGTCTGCCGGTGATCGTGTGGTGCTGATGCAGCAGGGCCAAATCGTACAAACCGGCAGTGGATATGATCTGCACGATAGACCAAATTGCCGTTATGCGGCGGATTTCTTCTGTGCCTTCAACAAGGTCAATGGCGTCATTCGCAATGGCCGGATTGAAACCGGGTTGGGTGCCTTTACGACGCCTGAAAAACTTCCCGAGGGTGCGCAGGCCGTTGCCTATATTCGTCCCAGTGCCATTTCCCTGTCGGAAAACGGTGCGCTGAATGGCTCGGTAGAAGGTGTTATCTCCGGCAGAACCTTCCTTGGCGAGATCGAGCAACTCAATATCCAGGTTCCCGGCATGAGTGAAAATCTGCGCGTGCGCAGCATGGATCGCCTGCCTCAAGGCGTTGATCGTGTGCAGCTTAAGGTGAAGCCGGAAACGGTTCTTGTATTCATTTAGGGTTGTATTTGCGTCGGTATCCACTGTGTTTTTGGTGTGTTATCAACTTAAAGTGAGTATTTTCTCCGAATTTGCCAGCGCATAAACTTGACATTCTTTGTCATGTATGATGCAGACCGCCTGTAACTTTTCTTAGGAGTACAGGGGATTAAGATGAGCAAAGTCATTTCTTTCAAGACAGCACTTCTCGCAAGCGTGTTCATGGCGGGTGCAGCTCAGGCAACTGAACTGAACATCTACACGACACGCGAACCGGCTCTTCTTCAGCCGCTTCTCGATTCCTTCACCACCAACAGCGGCATCAAGGTCAATACCGTATTCCTGAAAGACGGTCTGGCTGAGCGCGTTCTGAGCGAGGGCGCCAGCTCTCCTGCAGACATCCTGATGACCGTTGATGCTGGTAACCTCGTTGACTTGGTTGAAAAGGGTGTGACGCAGGCCGTTGATTCCGCCGTTCTCAAGGAAGCCGTTCCAGCTGAACTGCGTGACGCCGACGGCAACTGGTTTGCACTTTCGATGCGCGCCCGCGTTCTCTACGCTGCCAAGGATCTTGATCTGGCGTCCTTCAACTATGAAGACCTCGCTGATGCCAAGTGGAAGGGCAAGGTGTGCATTCGTTCTGGCCAGCACCCGTACAACACGGCCCTGTTTGCTGACTACGTCGCCCATTACGGTGCAGAAGAAACTGAAAAGTGGCTGGCTGGCGTCAAGGACAACCTCGCTCGCAAGGCTGGTGGCGGTGACCGTGATGTTGCCAAGGATATCCTCGGCGGCATTTGCGATATCGGTATTGCAAACTCCTACTATGTTGGCCTGATGCGTTCGGGCAAGGGTGGTGAAGACCAGGTCAAGTGGGGCGAGGCGATCAAGGTCGTTCTGCCAACCTTCAAGAACGGCGGTACGCAGGTCAACATATCGGGCGCTGCTGTTGCCAAGAACGCGCCCAACAAGGACAATGCTGTAAAGCTGCTTGAGTATCTGGTCTCTGCAGAAGCCCAGAAGATCTACGCGGAAGCCAACTACGAATATCCGGTCAGACAGGGTGCTTCTGTCGACCCGATCATTGCATCGTTCGGCGAACTGAAGATTGACAACAAGACGCTTTCGGAAATCGTTACCCACCGCAAACAGGCCAGCGAACTGGCTGAAAAGGTTGGCTTCGACAACTGATAATCAGTTTGTTACATGCTACCAAGGCGCTCGTTTTGAACGGGCGCCTTTGGCCGTTTAAGATGCTATTCGGCCAAGATGATAATTCCCACCTGAAGAGCAGGTCGATACGTGAGCCTTAACCCAGCCGTCGAATCCGCAAGCAAGGCCAGACGTCGTAAACTGGAAATCTGGCTGGTTGGCGCTGTGTTGATTGCGCTTTTGGCACTGGTGCCGGTTCTGGCGTTGCTTTTTGAAGCGCTGCAGGGCTCGCAAGGTCTGTGGGCGCATCTGGCATCATCGGTACTGGCAACGGCATTGCCCGACACGCTGGTTCTGCTCGTTGGCGTCGGGGTCATTGCCGGAGTTCTTGGAACACTTGCCGCCTGGCTGGTGGCCGCACATGATTTTCCCGGTCGCAAGATACTGGAATGGGCGCTGCTTTTGCCGCTGGCCATGCCGACCTATATCGTCGCTTACGCCTATCTCGACATCCTGCACCCGATCGGTCCGGTGCAGGAATTGATCCGGTGGGTATTGGGTTACTCCAGCCCGCGCGAGTTCCGACTGTCGGATATTCGCTCGACCACTGGCTGCATCATCCTGCTCAGCTTTGTTCTGTACCCTTATGTCTACATTCCCGTGCGAGCGATGTTCATGACTCAGGCCGGCAATTTGATCGAGGCGGCACGTAGCCTTGGCGCGTCTCGTAGCGGTGTCTTTGTACGGGTGGCAGTGCCATTGGCGCGTCCGGCCATAGCGGTTGGCATCAGCCTCGCACTGATGGAAGCGCTGAATGATATCGGTGCGTCCGAGTTTCTTGGTGTACGAACGCTGACAGTGTCCGTCTACACGACATGGGTCACCCGTTCCGATCTGCCGGGTGCATCGCAAATCGCCCTGTTCATGCTGTTCATCGTCGTTGCTCTTGTTGCCTTGGAACGGTGGGCGCGTCGCAGACAGCGGTATTCCGTATCTGCGCAGCGCAATCATCCGCTGCAGCCTCTGCGGCTATCCCGGCTCAAGGGCTGGCTGGCATTTCTCGCTGGAAGCCTGCCGATCCTGGTGGGCTTCGTGTTCCCGGCGATCTATTTGGTTATCGAAGCCTGGAAGCGCTTCCGCTTCAGCGGGCTTTCTCCCCGTCTCATCGGTGAGGCAGGCAATACGCTTGTGTTTGCAGGCGTTGCGACAGCCGTAACGTTACTATGTGGCATCATCGTTGTTTACGCCATGCGGCTAAGGCCCGGTGCAACCAGCCGGTGGAGCTACCGTTTGTCGACAATCGGTTATGCAGCACCCGGTACGGTGATCGCGATTGGCGTGTTGATCGCGCTCGGCGCTTTTGATCGCTTGGTCGATGTGACTGCGCAAAGCTGGTTTGGCGTTTCAACCGGTCTTTTGATGATCGGTAGCGGCGGAGCGCTGATCTTTGCCTATACGGCGCGATTTTTGACCATTGCTGCTGGTGGTGTTGATGCCGGTTTTAGCCGCATACCGCACTCCTTTGATCATGCGTCGCGAACACTCGGTCGCACTGCTGGTAGCACATTCCGTCATGTGCATTTTCCACTGTCACGGGCGGCGCTGGCCGCTGCAGGTTTGCTGGTGTTTGTCGACTGCGTGAAGGAGCTTCCGGCAACGCTTCTTCTGCGTCCGCTGAATTTTGAGACCTTCGCCACCCACCTTTATGGCGAGGCGGCACGCGGTACCTATGAGGAAGCGTCAATTGCAGCGCTGGCCATTGTTGTCATCGGTATATTGCCTGTGATCCTGCTTGCCCGCGTCGGTCGGATTGAAACCACCCGTCGATAAGGTTTCCTGGCCGGCAAAAAGACAGAATTGTTTCAAAACGGGACATCTCGCGTGGTTTGATATCAGCACACACCTCTTCCTGTGTCCTTTGTATTTTATTCATTAGGCAAGTCTAATTAAATGAAATGAATTAAAGGAACTGCTGATGTAGTTTCGCTTTCAATGGTTTGTAGCCGCTCGTGGCTAACAACATTTGGAGGAAGATCATGAAAACAATAACAAGCAGCCTTCTCGTCTCCGCCTGCCTTCTTATGCCTGTGGGTGCCTACGCTCTCGACATCAATGTTGGTGGTGAAAAAGGTGTGAGCGTCAGCGTCGATGCAAAAGACGGGCTGGATGCGGGTGCCTCGGTTGGCGGTCGTGATGGCGTTAATGCAGGCGCTTCCGTTGGTGGCCGCAGCAGTGGCGGTCTCGGTGCTGATGTCAGCGCATCCGTTGGTGGTCGCGATGGCGTCAATGCCGATGTCGGAGCCACGGTTGGTGGTCGCGACCTTGCCAGTGCCAATGCAAAAGCCTCGGTTGGCGGCGACCGTGGATTGAAGGCCAACGTCGGGCTGAATGCTGGAACCGGTGGTGTCAATCTGGGTGTGGGTCTCGGTCTTGGTGGCACCACCACGACGACACCTGGCACACCAGGAAACCCTGGCGTCAACAATCCCGGCACCAAAAATCCGGCCCTGCGTCGCGCGATAGTCGGCTACAACAACATGTCTCGTCCGGAGCAGATCCGGCTGGCACGTCGCTGTGTCGATATCCTTGGTAGCGGTGGTTATGATGCAGCGCTGACCCAGCTCTGCCGCATGATCCAGATGGCGTCGCGCTAAACCGACCCTTGATCTTACGTCACGTAAAATCCATCACCCGCAGATGTATTTGCGGGTGATTTATTCGTCCTTTGACAGTTGCCGTGTTGTTGATCAGGCGCCGCGCCGGCCCAGCGACATGATCCGCTGACGCAACATACGCGCAATACTGCGGGTGTTACGATAAATATGGACCTGTGACGAAACTTGCCGCACATCGCGGTCGCTTTTCTGTGTCAAGCCGATGATCAATGTTCCCATCTCTTCACGCTCTTTCCAGAAGCGGCTCATGATGGGGTGATCTTCAACCGCGCAACTGTCGGTCCGTAAAATATTGGCGTCATCAAGGTGCCAGTCCGTCAGCTTCAATGTCAGCAGCTTGCCAGGCGAATATTTGGAGTAGTTTTCGTTGTAGGCCGTTTTCCATGTGTAGGCTTCGCCTTGCGCCATCAGGACCACCATGGAGGCGATCGACTGTCCGTCGAGGTCGATGGTGTGAATACGGGCCGCATCGTTTTCTGCAAGGTTGTTGATGCCTTCACGCGCAAATGCGGCGCGGTAACGGTCATCCACCAACGCGGAACGTTTGCGCCCCTTCCAGCCGCTGGCTTCCAATGCCAAAAATTCTTCCAGACGGAAACGAATGTCCTTTGGCTGACGGGCCACATTGTAGGTCAGCGTACCGACCTTCTCCAAAAGCCGCCACTGCCGGCGCATTTCGCGCAGGTGATTGGAGGCCAATGTTTCTTTCAGATAGGCCTCGCCATCCTCATAGCTTTGCAGCATCGGGCGTTGATGTTGTTCTGCGGTCGCCAGTGGCAGGTTGCGGCTGAGTGCTATAGCTTTCAGCATACGCGCAAACGGTCCATCCAGGCGCAGGTCCGGTAGAACGAGAACGTCGGGCAGATCCGCGCGGTCATCGCTTAAGGCGTCAAGCAGGGTGTCAATGGTTTCGGCCGCGGCTTCGGTATCCACCAGCGGCGTGCCAAGTGGTCCAAACGGATTGGCCCAGACACGAATAACGGATGGACCTATCGAAAAACCAGGCTTTTCGACCGAGAATGGCATTAGCAGGCGCATGCGGCTGCGCTGCTCGTTGCGGTCGCGGATCAGCGCAAAACGCACAGCGCGCTCATCGATACGTGTCATGGCCGGTGCCAGAAGACGACCGGTGAAAAAGACGTTCGGTTCCATCACGCGGTTGGTGAGGAAGTCGAGTTCTTCTTGCAAGTCATAGCCCAGTTGTGCGGGATATATGCAGAACTCTCGGCCCTCGCGACCAATCTGCAGGGTCTTGTCAGCAGAAGGGGCAACCGTATCGCTCATGCCACTGGCCTTTGCGCCTGCTGGCGTCTCAACCGTTTGCATGTCGGTGGGGCGCTGGTTGGGGGTCATGATCATGCTGCCTTTTTCCGGTCGGCACGCGCAAATGGAAACTTGAAAGCAAACAGCACAATGCCAAGCGTATGGCGTACCGCGACATGCAACAGAACGGTTTCGATGACCGTAATTGCTGCCGTTGCAATTGCTGCTCCGATCAGTCCGTAAAGCGGCGTCAGGGTCAGATAGAGAATGATGCCGCACACCAGAGTTGCGACGTAAATACCAACACACAGTTTCTGGTGTCCGGTCATGTTCAGCAGTGCCTCCGCCGGGCCAATACTGGCCTTGGCCAGGAAACCGGCAAACAGAATGAACATCAAACTATAACCCTGGGTGAAGGCGGGTCCGAAGAGAGAGAGTAACAGAGGTCCTGTCAGCAGTACACAGGCGCCGATACCGAGCGACGGCCAGAATGTCCAGCGCGCTGACTGCCCGGCAAAGGTGGATAGTCCTTCTCGGTCATTGTCGGCGATCAGGGCTGCAAAACGCGGTGATGCAGCAGCCTTAACGGCAAAAAAGACGAATTGCACTAGAATGATGGTTTTGGCGGCGGCGAAATAAATGCCGACATGATCGGGTGGCAGGTAAAAGCCGACCACCAATACATCTGCGTTGGTCATCATGAAGCCGATGCCGTCGATGACGAAAATCGGCAGGGCGAAGCGAAACCATTGACTGAAATGGATGGTTCTTTTGCCGCGATCGAATGTGTGATCCAGCCTCTTGCTGATCAGCAGCAGTTGCAGAACAGTTGTCGTGTAGGCGGCTGCCAATCCGGCAACCATTGCCGTTGTGGCGGTGTGAGGTTCGCCCGCCAATATGGCGATCAGCATATAGATCAGGATCAAGAGCGGGCGTACGATGTAGGTTGGACTGAGAGCGGAAACAGGCCAGCCATTGGCTCTGGCCGTGCCATCCAGCACATCACCGAGTGCGATCATTGGCAGGATCAGGGCGCCCAGAAAGGTCGGAACCAGATAATAGTCCGGTACCATGTCGCCGAAGAAATACAGGAAGGCAGCACCGGCTGCGGCCATCAGACTTGCAGAGACGAGTGCGAAAATACGCGCTGTGGCGGTCAGTCCGCGGATCAGATGGTTATCGCCCGCTGCCTTGTATCCCGGCAGAAAACGGATGACGGTGGCGTGGAAACCGAGACAGGACATGTTGCCGAGCAGAATGACCATGACCCAAACAAAGGCGAAAATGCCGTAGTCAAATTCACCCATCAGGCGGGCAAGCATGATCTGCGACACGAAGGCAATGCCAGCACTGATAATGCGGATCAGGAAGGCGATCAGCGCCATGCGTTGGGCGCGCGCTGCTTCGGTTTCGCCGGATAAAATTCGTGCGGTTCCGAGCCTTACCGCTGCGACTTTGCAGCGAAGACTATCGGGCAGGATTTTTTCCGCCGCATAGAGAACCGTCATGATGGTCACGCAATACTTCCAAAGCCACCGGGCTATGCGCAGCCTAGCCTGCGCCAGTTAACGAAGGGTATTGGCTGCACAAAATTGATGTGTTTTCGGTACCTTGCACGTCAAGGTTTTTGCGGACGGGACAGGCTTTATTTTCGACCTGTTTCAGGTTTCCGGCATGAAAGGAACGGGTTGTTTGCGGCGCGGGAAAAGTCCCAGCACCAGAATGCATCCGGTAATGATAACAACGGCACCACCCAACTGCAAAACTGAAAGTGGTTCGTGCAATACTAGCGCGCCAATCAGCACCGCTATAATGGTAACGGCAAACTCCACGCTGATGGCCTTGGTGGCTCCGATCTTGGAAACCAGCCAAAAATAGGTGATGTAAGTCAAAGCACTCATCACCATGGCAAGCGTGAAAAGATAAAAGAAATCAACGAGTCCCGGTATCGCGCGGAAGGGGACAGCGAGCAGCAGCGGCAATGTGATAAAGCCGCCGGCCAGAAATGAGCCGATGGTGATTTCCCACGAACCGGTGCCTTTCAGGCTGCGGCTGGCATAGTTGCTGCCAAAGGCAGCGCAGATACAACCGACAAGGCAGGCACCACAGCCAAGCACGAAGGACAGTGTAACCGGTACGGTTGGAAAACCAACCAGCAGGATGATGCCGCCGGCGCCGAGCAACAACCCGACCAGCCCCTGTACTGTCATTTTCTCCAATCCCCAGAACTGGCTGATCAACATGGAGAACAGGGGAATGGTGGCAACGATGATTGCGGCCATCGCAGTCCCAATCAACGGAGTGCCGTAGGACAGGCCGACAAGCTGACCAGCAACAGTGGTCGCGCCCACAATGGCAAAGGCACGCCATCCCGCGTCGAAGTTCAGTTTACGGCCGGTCAGCTTTGCGATCAAAAGCAACATTAGGCTGGCAATGAAACAGCGGGTTGTCACTGCGCCCACCCAGCCGAATGTTTCGACAACGCGTAACATCAGCAGGAATGACAAACCCCACGCAACAGCGAGGAAAATGTATGCGGCGATTGCACCCGGTTTCATAAAATTATCCAGAAAAAGAGGCGGTTCTGGCGGCACAGTTATGAGAGCCTTTGACAGGCGTCAATCAAATTGTACGCGGCGAGAAGACCGCCCGACAGCCGATGGCGCATGAGTGTCCCCCCTCTTGCGCCATCCTGACATCCGCGGGTCGTGTTGGCCGACCAATTATTCTTCGATCGTGTATTCGCTCAGTTCACACAGGTTCTGTGTGTCTTCCGTAGTGTCCAAGTCAGCGCTGCCTTCAAACTCGAAACGCATGTCGTATTCACAGACATCACGACCGTCAGTAATGGTGACAGTGCCGCTTTCACCGGGCTTGAGAACTTGGCTGCCAAACACATCGCCTTCCCAGTTATCTACACCCACTGGCGAAGTATAAAAATGGGTCAGGACAGAGTTCGTGCCATTGATGAGCTTGAACACAAGGTCTTCAGCCATCGAAGGCGTAGCTGCGGCCACACAAAGTGCTGCCGTTACGATCGCAGTTTTGAAGTTGAACATGATTTTTCCATCCGGCTCATGAGCGAGCGGGTAATCATTAAAATAAAACCAACAAGAACTGGTAAATCTGCCTACTGATTTTTCGCCCGATCCTGCGCAAGCGTCCTTGCTGTCCATGACAACAAAAAAGCCTGCAAACGAGGTTTGCAGGCTTTTTGATTTTTGTCGCTGAACAGGCAATCACGCCTGATCAAAGACGCCGTGGCAATGTTTGTACTTCTTGCCAGAGCCGCAAGGGCAAAGCTCGTTACGACCGATCTTGCCCCAGGTTGCGGGGTTGTTCGGATCACGATCTTCCGGAGCAACGTAAGCCAGACCCATTGCAAAAGCCGGTTCGTTCATCTCGTCTTCGCCGGTATTCGGGTCTGCGTGATGAGCGGTCATTTCCGGCAGTTCGGCAGGCTGTGGTGGTTCCTGAACCAGTTCAACGCGCATCAGCTGGGTGGTGACGGCTTCGCGCAGATTGGCAAGCAGTGCCTGGAACAGTTCGAACGCTTCGGCCTTGTATTCCTGCAGCGGGTCGCGCTGGGCATAACCGCGGAAACCGACGACGGAGCGCAGGTGATCGAGGTTGACGATGTGCTCGCGCCACAGGTGGTCGATGGTCTGCAGAAGGATAGAGCGTTCAACATAGGTCATCAGCTCTTCGCCAAAACGCTCGCGACGGTCTGCTGCGTATTTTTCGGTGGCTTCCGTGATGCGCTGGAGAATGTCATCTTCAGCAATGCCTTCTTCCTTGGCCCAGTCTTCGATAGGCAGATCAAGGTTGAGGAACTGGGCAACACCGGCCTTCAGGCCAGCGGTATCCCACTGTTCGGCATAAGCATGTTCTGGAATGTGCTTCTGCACCAGCATGTCGATGACTTCGCTGCGCATGTCGGCAACGGTTTCGCTGATGTTCTGTGCGTCCATCAGTTCAAGACGCTGGTCGAAGATCACCTTACGCTGATCGTTGAGAACGTCGTCGTATTTCAGCAGATTTTTACGCGTTTCGAAGTTGCGGGCTTCAACCTTCTTCTGGGCGCGCTCAAGAGCCTTGTTGATCCAGGGGTGGACGATTGCCTCACCATCCTTCAGGCCGAGTTTCTGCAGCATGCTGTCCATGCGCTCGGAACCGAAGATGCGCATCAGGTCATCCTGAAGCGACAGGTAGAACTTCGAACGGCCCGGGTCACCCTGACGACCGGAACGACCACGCAGCTGGTTATCGATACGGCGGCTTTCGTGGCGCTCTGTCGCAATAACGTAAAGGCCGCCAGCAGCCAATGCCTTTTCCTTGAGGACCTTGATCTCGTCGCGGATCGCCTTTTCTTTTTCGTCGCGCTCTGCGCTTGGCTCCATACCGTCGAGTTCGCGCTCAAGACGCATGTCGACGTTGCCGCCAAGCTGAATGTCGGTACCGCGACCAGCCATGTTGGTGGCGATGGTGACAGCGCCGGGAACGCCGGCCTGTGACACGATGTAGGCTTCCTGCTCGTGGTAGCGGGCGTTCAGAACCTGGAAATTCTCGAAACCAGTCTGACGCAGCATCGTGGCAAGCAATTCCGATTTTTCAATCGATGTGGTGCCAACCAGAACCGGTTGATTGCGGTCATGGGCTGCGCGGATTTCGGTGATGATCGCCTTGTATTTCTCTTCACCGGTCCGGTAGATCTCATCATCCTCGTCGATACGCTGGATCGGCAGGTTGGTGGGAACTTCGATAACATCGAGGCCGTAGATGTTGCTGAATTCTTCCGCTTCGGTCGATGCCGTACCGGTCATGCCGGCAAGCTTCTTGTACATACGGAAGTAATTCTGGAAGGTGATCGAGGAAAGCGTCTGGTTTTCCGGCTGGATCTGAACCTTTTCCTTGGCTTCAAGCGCCTGGTGCTGGCCTTCCGAATAACGGCGGCCTGGCATCATACGTCCGGTAAATTCGTCAATGATGACGATCTCATCATTGCGGACAATGTAGTCCTTGTCGCGTGTGAACAGCTTGTGAGCCTTCAACGCGTTGTTGATGTGGTGAACGATTGCAACGTTCTCGACATCGTAAAGCGATTCACCCTTCAATAGGCCAGCAGCGCGCAGCAGGTTTTCCAGCTTTTCGGTGCCTTCCTCGGAGAAGTTGGCCGAACGTTGCTTCTCGTCGATTTCGTAATCGGCAGCATCAAGCAGAGGGATGAAAGCGTCGATCGTGTTGTAAAGATCGGAACGGTCATCAAGCGGGCCGGAAATGATCAGTGGCGTCCGCGCTTCATCGACGAGGATCGAGTCCACTTCGTCGACGATGGCGTAGTGGTGGCCGCGCTGAACCATCTGGGCGCGATCATATTTCATGTTGTCGCGCAGATAGTCGAAACCAAGCTCGTTGTTGGTCGCGTAGGTGATATCGCAGGCATACGCCGCGTGACGCTCTTCGTCGGAAAGACCATGCACGACGATGCCGGTGGTCAGTCCAAGGAAGCTATAGAGCCTGCCCATGATGGTGGCGTCGCGGGAGGCGAGGTAATCGTTCACCGTCACCACGTGTACGCCCTTGCCCTCAAGCGCGTTCAGATAAACCGCCAGTGTTGCCACAAGCGTTTTACCTTCACCGGTCTTCATTTCCGAGATGGCGCCCTCATTGAGGATCATACCACCAGTCAGCTGCACATCGAACGGGCGCATGCCCAGAACGCGGCGCGATGCTTCACGGCAAACGGCAAAGGCCGGAATAATCAGGTCTTCCAGTTTCTTGCCATCTGCAAGCTGCTGGCGGAATTCGACGGTCTTTGCGGAGAGCGCCTCATCGGAAAGAGCCTTAGTGGCTTCTTCCAGCGCGTTGATGGCTGCGATCTTGCTTTTAAACGAACGGACACGGCGTTCATTGGCCGAACCGAACAACTTGCGGGCGATGCCGCCTAGACTGACCATCTTGCTGGCCCTTTCTGAAGTGCCGTTTCCGCTTCGTGCTGCGACCGTCAGAGCTTTTCACAAACAAATGACGGCTTTCGCCCGGAAACGTATCTGGACGCGAGGTTGCGTGACAGATAAGAGGGGGGGCAAATGATGTCAACGGTTCTGCCGGTTACAGAATGGCCACAATCCAATGTTTGGAACATTTTCCAGCCGGAAGTGCCATGTGGAACCCGGCATAGTCTCCGAAAGGTTTATTATGTTGCGCTATAACAAAATTGCCGCCGCCGTAATCGTGGCGACGCTTGGCCTTCAACTTCCAGCTTTTGCGCAGGAAGACGCCGTTGTTGCAAAAGTGGGCGATCTGGAAATTCACCAGTCCGAACTTGATCTGGCAATTGCCAATCTCGACCCGCAATTTGCCCAGTTTCCCGATGAGCAGAAAAAAGTTGCAGCTCTGTCGTCCATCATCGATGTGAAGCTGCTGGTAAAGGATGCTGATGCGGAAGGTCTCAGAGACACCGACGCTTTCAAGAACCGCGTCAATTTCATCACTGAGCGCGAACTTCACAATGCTTACTTCCTCAAGCACGTTTCCGACGCCGTGACGCCTGAAGAGGTCAAGGCACGCTACGACAAGGAAGTCGCTGCGATGCCACAGGAAGAAGAAGTTCACGCCCGTCATATTCTGGTTGAGTCTGAAGACGTGGCCAAGGATGTCATCAAGCAGCTTGATGAAGGCAAGGATTTTGCTGAAATCGCCAAAGAGAAGTCCACCGATTCCAACAAGGATGAGGGTGGCGATCTCGGCTGGTTCGGCAAGGGCCGCATGGTGCCGGAATTCGAACAGGCTGCTTTTGCTCTCGAAAAGGGCGCTTACACCAAGACCCCAGTCAAGAGCCAGTTCGGCTTCCACGTGATCAAGTTGGAAGACAAGCGTATTGCACCGCCACCACCATTTGATCAGGTCGAGCAGCAGGTTCGCCAGATGGTCATGCGCGAAAAATATGTTGCGCTGATTGAAAAGGCAAAGACCGAGCAGAAGATCGACATCATGGACCCGGCGCTCAAGACTGGCTACGACGAAGTCAACAAAGCGCAGGACGCTGAGGCGGCACAGCCGCAGCCGCAGCCATAATCGATATTTCGCGGGGCGGTCATTACCGCCCCGTTTTCCATAGCCCCACCCCGTTTCTGTCAGGTTCCGTCATGTCCGTTGCCGTTTCTCCGCTCGCTCCCAAATCCTATCCCGAAATGCCTTCCTTGCGCGGTGTGCGCATGGCAACGGCGGCAGCTGGCATAAAATACAAGAACCGCACAGACGTTTTGATGATGGTCTTCGACAAGCCGGCCAGTGTTGCCGGTGTTTTCACCAAGTCAAAGTGCCCGTCTGCGCCAGTTGATTTCTGCCGCGCCAACCTTGCACATGGCGTTGCCCGTGCAGTGGTCGTCAATTCCGGTAACGCCAACGCCTTCACTGGCGTAAAGGGCAAGCAAGCCACCACACTGACGGCACAATCTGCAGCCGCTGCTGTTGGATGCGGCGAAAATGAAGTTTATCTCGCTTCGACCGGGGTCATTGGTGAGCCGCTTGACGCAACAAAGTTTGCAGGCGTTCTTGCCCAGATGCACAGTGACGCGACCGGTGATTTCTGGAAGCAGGCTGCTGAAGCCATCATGACCACGGACACTTATCCCAAGGTTGCAACCCGCACTGCCGACATTGGCGGCGTGAAGGTGACAATCAATGGTATCGCCAAGGGTGCGGGCATGATTGCGCCTGACATGGCGACCATGCTGTCCTTTGTGGTGACCGATGCCGATATTGCGCCTGAAGCGCTTCAGGCGCTGTTGTCCGCCGGTGTTGGCCCGACTTTCAACTCGGTTACGGTTGATAGCGATACATCGACCTCCGACACATTGATGCTGTTTGCCACGGGTGCCGCTGCCGCTGATGGCCAGGCCCGTGTTGAAAAGGGCGACGATGCCCGCCTTGCGTCCTTCCGTGAAGCGCTAAACGATCTGCTCAAGGATCTGGCACTGCAGGTGGTTCGCGATGGCGAAGGCGCACGCAAGATGGTTGAAGTGACGGTCACCGGCGCGGAAAATGATGCCGCTGCCAAAAAGATTGCACTTTCGATTGCCAATTCGCCGTTGGTCAAAACAGCTGTGGCCGGCGAAGACGCCAATTGGGGCCGTGTTGTCATGGCCGTTGGCAAGTCCGGTGAAATGGCTGACCGCGACCTTCTGGCCATCTGGTTTGGCAATGTTCGTGTTGCCGTTAATGGTGAACGTGATCCGGCCTATTCGGAAGCGGAAACAACTGCGGTCATGAAGCTGGAAGATATTGCTGTCAAGGTGGATATCGGTCTTGGCAATGGCACCGCTACGGTTTGGACCTGTGATCTGACCAAGGAATATGTGGCGATCAACGGTGACTACCGGAGCTGATTTTGTGACTGTCGATAAGCCTAAAAATAATGTCAATTTTCCGCTGGTTCGCCGTTTAGAGGCGGTCAGCTTCCGTGCGTGGCCAGCATCATCAGTTGTTTATGATGGCAGCTGGCAGGTGCGCATGACAGGTTCGCATCCTTCCAAGCGCATCAACTGTGTCGTGCCGCTGGATCCTTCGGATTACGGCAATACCGATATGCGGCTGGAAAAAGCGCGCAAGCGGTTTGAAGATTATGGACGGCCGCTTCTGGTGCGCGAAACGCCACTGATGCCACCGCAATTGCGCGAACATCTAAGCAAAAGCGGCTGGTCTGCCTTTGAAGAGGTCAAGGTGATGACCGCCGACATTTCAAGCGCGGAATTGCCGGAAACTATCTCACACCTGCCAAGCCAGGATGTCGGGCGTTTCGTTGAGGCTCACCTCAAGGTCTCTGGCGATGATGCCGGGCTGCGTCCGGCTATTGCCGAGATCGTCAGCTCGATCGTGCCGCCGCTTGGTCTGTTTATCAAGGAAGACGTCGAGGGCGAACCGCAGGCGACCGTCATCTGCGTACAGGACATCGATCTTGCCGGCATTCTCTCCTTGGATGTGGCAGAGGACAGCCGTCGTTTGGGTATCGCGACGCAGGTGCTGACTTCGGCGCTGCGTTGGGCGCGGTTGAGCGGTGCCAAGCTCGCCTGGTTGCAGGTGGTTTCAACCAACAAACCGGCGTTGGCACTCTACGAGAAGTTCGGTTTCACCGAAGCCTACACCTATGCTTACTGGCGAAAAGGCGATGCGCAATGAGCGAAGCGGGAAAGAAGATCGTACTGGTTGCGGCTTGCGCGCTCGTTGACAGTGACAACCGTATTCTTCTGGCACAACGTCCTGAAGGAAAGTCTCTTGCAGGCCTTTGGGAATTTCCCGGCGGCAAGCTGGAAGCAGGAGAAACGCCTGAGGAAACACTGGTGCGGGAGTTGGAAGAGGAACTGGGCATTCGCACCAAGGTTGCCTGCCTTGCGCCGCTGACTTTTGCTAGCCATTCCTACGAGACATTTCACCTGCTGATGCCACTTTTCGTATGCCGTCGTTATGAGGGAATCCCCTACGGTCGCGAAGGTCAGCTGGTCAAATGGGTAAAGGTCAATGCACTGCGTGATTACCCTATGCCACCCGCCGACGAACCGCTTATCCCTTACCTTCAGGATTTGCTTTAGATCTTTCTAAAATTGATCGTCCGTTAATAGATCGTTTAGCACCATCTGGCACATTCCACTGCGTAGAATTGGTAAACGAGGCGTAACGATGAACGAGGATTTCTGGAAGACCGTAGAGGTCCGTCGGCCTTATTCTCGTAAGGCGCGCCAAACTGGCATTTTGAACATTGCCCTGCTGTTCGGTACGGCAGCCATTGCGCTGTCTTTGATCATCACACCGATGGTGGCTGGCAAGAATAGAGAGCCGCGTCTGGCGCAGGTTCCTGATAATTTCGACATGATTACCACCGGATCGATCAAGCCTGCTGCTTCGGTAGACGGCAAAAAAACCTATTCCATTCGGCGCAGTATTCTCCAGCAAACACCCGGTTCGGTTTGTATTGTTGAAGGCTATGGCAACGAAAGCGGCTGCTGATTGTACCTGCAGTGCGGCCGGGAGGCCCGTGCCGACATTATCGGCATGAAATGACCCTGTTCATATGTTCCGGCCGCAATTGCGCGCGCCGAAATGACGACATCATTCAAGCAGCAGCAGGCTCGGCTTGCCGGACAAGGAAAATCAATGCGCCAGCTTTTTGAGATGCTGCGTGATTGTAAGGGATCGACCGCTATTGAATACGGCTTGATCGGTGGCTTGATCGCTATCGCCATTATTCTGGGCTTTGGTGCGATCACCGAAAATCTGGGCAAGATATTCGATATCATCTATAACGCACTGGCAAGTTCGACGGCCTGAAAGCTCAGGCCGTTCTTCCTGTCGTTATTGCAACTTGTTCACCCTGCCATGCTCGGCATGACCGAGGTCAAAGCTTTATTTCCTTGGTTTTCAGGGCATCCGCCAACCGTATTTTTGCCGAGCCTGGCTTAAGCGGCTTCTGCTGGCTGTCATGGGGTGCCCAGCCTGACACATAGATGAATGAGAAGGTGGCGCGGATGCGACCGTCCGGATCGGAATATCGCTCGGCGTAAATCTCGGCAGCCCGCATGAAGAAGTGACGATTAAGCGGCGCACGGCTGCGGCCCATCAACGGATTGGCCATGCCCATCGCACGCAAATCACGCATCAGCGGGAAAATGGAATCGTAACGTACCGTATAGGTTTCGGTGTCGGTTACCGGCAGGGCAAAACCTGCGCGTTGCAAGAGGGCGCCAACATCACGCACATCCGCAAAAGGAATGACACGCGGGCTGGCACCGCCGGTCAGCTCGGCCTCTGTGCTGAGCAGCACGTCGCGCAATTCGGCAAGGGTACCGGCGCCGGGGATTGCCCCCATGAACAGGCCGTCTGGCTTCAATGCGCGTCTGATCTGGATAAAGGCACCGGGTGTGTCATTGGTAAGGTGTAGGCCAAGTGGCGACACGATAAGGTTGGCCGAGGCCTCTTCGAGTGGAAATTGCTCCAGCGAAGCGACCTGTACTGTTTCGCCTGATTGGGCAAATGCGGCGTCTATTTCAACACGGTGTAACGTTTCGACCTTGCCGGTCTGCATGATCCGTCGTGCGGTGATGCCGGTTGCACCATGAAGTTCGACCGCTGTCTCAAACTGCCGCTCAACGACAACAAGCCGTTCGGCAATTTCATCGGCGGCGATATCGAGCAGAAAAAGCGCCTTTTCATCCAGTGTGCGCAGAGCGCGTTTGCGATTGGCTTCAATCAGCCGCTGGTCGAAAAGTATGTCCATGGGATGGCCTTCAGAATATTTGCTTCGCAAAGGCACCCGTTCGAAGGTAATGTCAACATCATGGGGTCGGGCAGGTTGCAATTTTTATCATCGGGACCATTTGGGCTGCTACGCCAATGGGGCAGGGCGGTAGTTGATATCGTCTATCCTCCACAATGTGCCGGTTGCGGCATTATTATCTCGCGAGGCGGTGCATTTTGCAGTGAGTGCTGGAGTGGCATTGGATTTATCGAACGTCCCTATTGCGAAATTCTGGGACTGCCGTTTTCCAGTGATCCGGGCCCAGGCATGCTCTCGTCCGAAGCGATTGCCAACCCACCACCTTTTGACCGTTTGCGATCAGCTGTCATTCACGAGGGCGCTGCGCGCAAGCTCGTTCATCAACTGAAATATCTCGATCGGTTGGATCTTGTCAGCACGATGGCTGTCTGGATGCTGCGCGCCAGTGACGGCATGATCGAACAATGTGACTACATCATACCCGTGCCACTGCACCGGAGACGATTTATATCACGGCGCTTCAATCAATCTGCAGAACTGGCACGCCATCTGGCGGACCTTTCAGGAAAGCCTTTTCTGTCTTCATCCGTTATCAGGACCAAACCAACCAAACGACAGGTTGGCCTCACTGCAAAGGGGCGACAGGAGAATATGCGAGGTGCATTTGCCTTTGCGCCGGGACGCGAACTGGATGTTGCAGGGAAAAGAGTGGTGCTGGTGGATGATGTTTATACCACCGGTGCGACCGTTTCAGCGGTATCGCGACTATTAAAGAAAGCGGGCGCCGCAGATGTCACCGTTTTGACCTTTGCAATGGCTATTTCCGGCCCTATATGACGGGGTGAACAGGCGGAAACGCCTTCCATTGATGATGTTGCATAACCCTGGGGAAAACCTATGGCATCTGTCACGATCTACACACGCGATTTTTGCAGTTATTGCGCCCGCGCAAAGGCTCTTCTTGATGAGAAGGGCGTTGATTATGCGGAGTATAACGCGACTGTAACGCCAGAATATCGGCAGGAAATGATCGAGAAATCCGGACGTAATACGTTCCCGCAGGTCTTCATCGCTGGCCAGCATGTCGGTGGTTGTGATGATTTGCATGCCCTTGAACGGGATGGCAAACTCGACGCGATGCTTGCGAACTGAGAACGGGATAGCGAGATGACTTTCAAGGCTGCCGCAATTCAGATGTGCTCCGGTGTTGATCCGGAGAAAAATGCCGTTGAGATGGAAAAGCTGATCCGTGAAGCGGCGGCCAATGGCGCTGTTTACGTTCAGACGCCGGAAATGACCGGTGCAATACAGAAGGATCGCGCTGCGTTGCGTGCTGTCCTGAAAGATGAAGACACCGATATCATTGCAACGACTGCTGCAAGACTTGCCAAGGAGCTTGGTATTTACGTGCATGTCGGCTCAACGGCCATTGCCAGAGATGATGGCAAGATTGCCAATCGTGGTTTCCTGTTTGCGCCTGATGGTCAGAGGATCTGCAGCTATGACAAGATCCACATGTTTGATGTCGATCTCGACAATGGTGAGAGCTGGCGTGAGAGTGCAGCCTATGAGCCGGGTACTAATGCGCGCGTTGCGACGCTGCCTTTGGCATCCTTCGGTTTTGCCATTTGTTACGACGTGCGTTTCCCGTCACTGTTCAGAACGGAAGCCGTTGCAGGCGCTGAGGTGCTGACGGTTCCGGCCGCTTTTACCCGCCAGACCGGTGAAGCACATTGGGAAGTGCTTTTGCGCGCCCGTGCCATTGAAAATGGTGCTTTTGTGATTGCCGCGGCACAAGCCGGTGTTCACGAAGACGAGCGCGAAACCTTCGGTCATTCGATCATCGTTGACCCATGGGGCAAGGTTCTGGCCGTTGCCGGTGGAGCAGGTGCGGAAATCATCTATGCGGAGATCGATCCTTCGGCAGTCGCCGCTGCACGTGGAAAAATCCCGAACCTCAAGAACGCACGTGATTTCAAACTGGACACAGTTAAAGCAGCGTCTTCAGCTGGAGGTGAGGCGGCTTGATCCGTTACTCGCTTAGTTGCGAAAAGGCGCATGAGTTTGAAGGTTGGTTTGCAGGCAGTGCCGATTTCGACCAGCAGGTCGAACGTGGTCTCGTATCATGTCCGGTTTGCAATTCTCTTCAGGTTACGAAGGCGCTGATGGCGCCTTCTGTATCTACTGCACGCAAACAGGATGAAATGCGCACCCTGGCGATGGATACAGCGCAAAAAGCGGTGCTGGCCAAGGTGAAAGAAACGTTGGCGGAAATTCGTGCCAATACGGAAGATGTCGGCGAGCGGTTCCCCGAGGAAGCCCGCAAAATCCATTACGGTGAGGCAGACCAACGCGGCATTATCGGGCAGGCGACCTTGCAGGAAGCCAAGGCATTGGTCGAAGAAGGCATCGATATTGCGCCGTTGCCTGTCATCCCGGATGATGTGAACTAAACTTCATCCCGGATGATGTGAACTGAACTGCGTAAATCTTATGCGGGGCGTTTTGCCAGCAGCATGTAGTTTACGTCCATATCGCTGGACAGGTTCCAGCGATCCTGCAGCACATTGTAAAACACACCGGTGCGGTCAATGATCTGCAGGCCGCTTTCGGTCAGCGGCTTTTCCAACTCTTCCGGACGAACCAGTTTCTCATATTGATGCGTGCCGCGCGGCAGCCAACGCAGAACATTTTCGGCCGCGAAGATGGCAAGGGCGCGCGCCTTGAGCGTGCGGTTGATGGTGGCAGCAAACATCAGGCCGCCGGGACGCACCATGCTTGCACATGTTGTCACGAAGAAGTCGACATCCGCGACATGCTCCACCACTTCCATGTTCAACACCACATCGAATGTCTCGCCTGCTTCGTGAAGCTGTTCGGCGGTGACGGCACGATAGTCGACCGAGACACCACTTTCACGGGCATGGGTCGATGCAATGCCTATATTCTTTTCCGATGGATCCGCGCCAACAACGTCCGCACCCATACGGGCAACGGGCTCTGAGAGCAGGCCGCCGCCGCAACCGATATCAAGAATACGAAGTCCTTCGAGTGGCTTATGGGATTTAGGGTCACGCCCAAATGCTTCGCAGACCTGGTTGCGAATATATTCGAGGCGCACGGGATTGAACTTGTGCAACGGACGGAATTTGCCGGTCGGGCTCCACCATTCTGCGGCCATGGCCGAAAAGCGGTCAACTTCCGTCTGGTCGATGGTCGTTTTTGCTGTTTCGTTCATCTGCAATGCTCCAAGCTGTTTGTGGACTGGAGTCCGATGATTGACGAACGAAGTCAAGAGATACCTTTGGAACAACCTGACGGCCAGTTCGTTAACGCCGTAATAAAAGACTGAAAAGTCGGCATTTTCCAGACATCTGCGGCATGATATCACGCAGTTTGGAAGCAGAATTTTATCATCATCAAAAAATCCAAATTGCGTTCCAACGATGATTAAGAAGGATGCCGGAAATCGGCAGGCGGGCCTTGTCCAGGGAGAGAACGAACGTGAAGAAGAAATTATATGGTGCAATTGCGCTTCTGGCGCTTGTCGCCATGCCGGCGCTTGCGCAGGCGGCCACTCGAGGCTTTGCAACCGCAAACGTCAACATGCGCTCAGGCCCGAGCACCGCATATCCCGCGGTTGTGGTGATACCGGAAGGCGCGCCCTTGGTCATTTATGGCTGCCTTTCCGACACGCCATGGTGCGACGTTTCATTCAGCCGTGGACGTGGCTGGGTAGCGGGCCGTTATGTTCAGGCCGAATATCGCCAGAACCGCGTTTATGTCGAACCACGTTATTACCGCGATCTGGGCGTTCCGATCATCACCTTCGATGTCGGTACCTACTGGGATCGCTATTATCGCGACCGTGATTTTTATCGTGATCGCGATCGTTGGAGCCGTCCGCGCCCACCTCGTAATGATTGGGGTGGACCACCTCCCGGCTGGAACAGACCTCCGCCACCACGCCCTGGCGATTGGAACCGCCCCCCACCACGTCCGGGTGACGGTGACTGGAATCGTCCACCGCCACGTCCCGGTGATAGCAACTGGAACCGCCCGCCACCACGTCCCGGTGATGGCAACTGGAACCGCCCGCCGCCGCCACGTGGTCCCAATGATGGCCGTTGGGAACAGCGTTACGGTCAGGAGTGGGATAGTGGTCAGCGTCCGCCGCGCCGTGATGACCGGCGCGACGATGACCAACGCAGCGACAACCGCAGAGACGATAACCGGAGAGACGATAATCGCCGGGATCCTCCGCGCTGGAGCGAGGACAGCCGGCCCGGTGGCAACAATGGCAATCAACCGCGCCGCCAGTATGATCCGGACCGCCAACGTGGCGGCTCCAATGATCGGGGCGAACCATGCATGCCCGGCATGCCAGGTTGCCGCCCGAGCATTTAATGTTTGACCAGAAACCAAGGCGGCCACAGTGATGTGGCCGCCTTTTTCTATGGGCTTTGCAGGCCAGGTTTCCAGAGATTGACGGTCGCTTGGGTCCTGAAATCCACGCACAAAAAACCGGCTAAAAAGCCGGTTTTGTCATTCGATTACAATTTGAACTCAGCGGCTGGCGACCTGTTCCGGCTTGCCTTCGGAATCAAGCAAGGCATCGATACGCTGGCGTTCATCGGTAAATCTGGCAAGTGCATCGCCGCTCAGTGATTTTCCGCCGGGCAGACGAACCTTCATGGCATCTACCTTGGTGCCATTGACGATCAGTTCGTAGTGCAGATGGGCGCCAGTCGAAAGGCCGGTCGAACCGACATAGCCGATCACCTGACCTTGGGTGACGCGCGCGCCTTCTTTCACACCCTTGGCGATGGCACTCTGGTGATTATAAGACGAGACATAACCATTGGCGTGGCGAATGAGGGTCTGGTTACCGTAACCATTTGCCCATCCGGCTTTCTCGATAACGCCGTTGCCGGTGGCAATAATGGGCGTGCCGCGCGGAGCTGCCCAGTCCGTACCGGTGTGCATGCGGCTGAAGCGCAAAACCGGGTGACGGCGCATGCCGAAACCGGAGGTCATACGACCGTTTGGCACCGGGTTTCTGATCAGGAACTGACGGATGCTCTTGCCGTCTTCATTGAAGTAGTCAACGCTGTTATCTTCCGGGTTCTGGAAACGATAGAACCTTGTTTCGTTGTCACCAAACTTGGCATTCACATACAGCAGTTCTGAATCGTCGGTGGCTTTGCCTTCTTTATCCTGTACGGAGAAGAAAGCTTCCAGCGTGTCAGTTGGACGCAACTGTGCCTGAAAGTCGACGCTGCTGGCTAGCAGCTTGATCATCAGGCCAATCATGTCCTTGTTCATGCCGTAGGCAAGTGAGGCGCGATAAATACCGTCATAAACACGCGGCAAATCACGGTTTGCCATGGCGGCCGCCGGATTGCTCTCAAAAGCGCTCGCTACGGCATCCAGTTTCGGAGGCTCGCTTGCTTCTACAAACTGGCCTTTGTCATTGACCGCCACGGTTACGTCGTGCCGGTTTTTACGATAGACGCTGGCGCGGACGATTTTGGCGGCACTTTCGCCTTCACCTTGCAGAATGCCAACCCGCAATACATCACCAGGGGCCAGTTCGGCAGAACGCAACAAAGGCTCAAGGCTACTTGCAGCGGTGTCGGCCTGTTCCTTGCTGTAGC